>BREX01000015.1 GCA_023708985.1 Collinsella sp. | reverse complement strand
CGCAGGAAGCTTGGATACGCCTAGGCGCGGTCCAAGAAATCGTCCGCACCCCCTTATGCAGCAAAAGCCGCAAAACAGTCCCTATTTCACCGCAACTTATGAGGAGGCTATTCGTCGCTGCCCGGTTTGCGACGGTTGGCCTTTTTAATGGCGTTGAAGTGCTTGTCATTAAGCCTGCGCTGGCGAGAGCGCTGAGGCACCTTGGTCTTTACGCGTCGACGCGGTGGACGCCCGCGACGCTCAAGCTCAGCGCGCAGCTTACGCAGGCAGCTCGCGCGATTCTGAAACTGGCTGCGGCTCTCACGCGCCGTCACGACAATCCCCGTGGGCCCATGTTTCATGCGCACCGCCGAGTCCGTCGTGTTCACGCCCTGTCCGCCCGGACCTGTCGCGCGAAACACCTGCACCTCGCAATCGCGCGCCAACTCCTCGACCGACATCTCGGCATTGCGCGCATACTCGTGCCATCCCATCTTGTTCTCATCCATATCAACACCTCCCCTCATAAAAAATGTGACAAAGGGAAAGTCCCTTTGTCACATCGCATACCAATCGCTTGTGTTGCGCGCTTAGGCGAAGGTGATCTCGCCGGTATCGCAGTCCATATCGGCGATACGGGCTAGGCTTTCAACGCGGAAGCCACGCTCGCGGAGCTTATCGCCACCGCCCTGGAAGCCCTTCTCCACCGCAATGCCAATGCCGGATACCTCGGCACCTGCAGCCTCGCAGATCTTGATAAGACCCTCGAGCGCGCAGCCGTTGGCCAAAAAGTCGTCGATGATCAGGACCTTGTCGCCCTCGGACAGGAAACGCTTGCCGACGATGACCGGGTACTCCTTCTGCTTGGTAAAGGAGTAGATGGTCGTGGCATACTGCTCGCCGTCGAGGTTGATGGACTGCGCCTTCTTGGCAAAGACCACCGGCACGCCGCCAAAATGCTGGGCTGCAATGCAAGCCATGCCAATGCCCGAAGCCTCGATCGTCAGGATCTTGTTGATCTCGACACCCTCGAACAGACGGGCCCACTCGGCGCCCATGTGGTCGAACAGCTCAACGTCGCATTGGTGGTTGAGGAAGGCATCGACCTTAAGGACGTTACCGGCCTTTACGATGCCGTCATGGCGAATACGATCCTCAAGCTCCTGCATGGCGCAACCCCTTCTCGCGGCAACGATACCGCGCGATTAATAAACGTTGTTCGATAGTCTACCACGGACCGACCCCCGCCCGCCCCACAAGCCGCATCGCACCACAAACCAGTCTTTTTGGGACGGCGCGAATCGTGGCAGGCAGCCTCCCAACACGCTAATGGCGGGCGCGCATCTTCACCAAACGCACCATGGCAAGCGCAAAGCCCACGGCGGCCACAACCATGAGCACGTAGAACACCGAGCGAAAGCCGAATAGGAATACATCCGGACGGCCTGCAACAAAACTGGTCACGGCCTCGCCCATCGCCACGCTCATCTGCCCATACAGGATATTCGACGCCACCGTAATGCCGAGTGCCATGCCGGCATAGCGTGCCAAACTGCCCAAGCTGCCCGCAAAGCCGAGTGCTTCGCGCGGGGCCGAGCCCATATACAACGAGTTGTTGGGGCTCTGGAAAATCGACGTACCGCACGACATAAACGCGACGCAGCACACGATCACGGGGATAGAAGAGTGCTCGTCGAGCGTGCTTACCGCAAAAAGACCGCACACGTACACGCCCAGGCCGACCGCCGTGGGGCCCTCGCATCCAACACGGTCCGAAACCGTACCCGATAGCGGACCGATAAAGGCATTCACCATCGGCAGCGCCAAAAAGAGCAATCCGGAAATGTCGGAACCAAAGCCGTGGGCGTCCTGAAAATAGAACGGCAGGATAAACTCGGATGCGCCAATACCAACGAACACAATGAGCATGCAGGCAAGGTTGATGGTGAAGGCCGAATTTGCAAAGCAGCGACGAGCGGCCTCGGCAAGGGGCATGGGGCGTTCGCCGACCTCTGGCCAAACATGCGGCAGTGTGTAGAGCCCCACGATAAACGAGATCACGCCAATAGGCAGGTTGATGAGGAAGATACTCTCCCAGGGAAAGCTTGCCACCAGCATGCCGCCGAGCACGGGGCCACACATCATGCCGAGGGCCACAAAGGTCGCGAGAATACCCATGGCACGACCGCGCTCGCGCGCCGGAAACGACTCGGTGATGATGCCCATGTTGTTAGCCATGGCCGCCGCGCAACCGACGCCCTGAACAATGCGTGCCAGGATAAGAACCTCGAGCGAACCCGAAAGGCCACAAAGCAGCGAGCCGGCCGTAAAAACGATTACGCCCAGCTGGAATACGCCCACCTTGCCGCGCACGTCGCCCAAGCGGCCAAACGGCAGCATAGCCACGCATGTCGCAAGCAGGTACACCGAGCTCACCAGCTGGATGCGGTCGAGGCCCACGCCCAGCTCCTTTTGCATCACGGGCAACGCCACGGTCACGACGGTCGAATCCAGACACGACATAAACGTCATGATGAGCACGGTAAACAGAATCGCCCATTTGTTCTTGCCATGGGTGTCGCCCTCAAGGGCAATGTGCTCGCGGCGCAGCTGCTCTGCGGTTTTCTCCATATCCATCCTTTCGAGTGGCGCAAGGCAAAAACGGGGCCCCAATCGCCAGCAAACAGCCGCGATTGGGGCCCCGCCTACGGAATCGGAACGAAAGGTCGCCGAAGCTTTCTGCCAGCATCGGCGCCTTATGCGAACGCTAGCCTAGCACTGCTCGAGTGCCTGCTCAAGGTCGGCAATCAAGTCGGCCGTGTCCTCGAGGCCGCACGACAGGCGTACCATATCGGCGGAGATGCCACAGGCGATGAGCTCCTCATCGTTCATCTGGCGGTGCGTGGCGTTAGCGGGATGCAGGCAGCAAGTGCGGGCGTCGGCCACGTGCGTGGCGATCTGGGCGAGCTTGAGGCTCTTCATAAAGGTCTCGGCTGCCGCGCGACCACCGTTAAAGCCAAAGCTCACAACGCCGCAGGTACCGTTGGGCATGTACTTCTGAGCGATGTCATAGTACTTATCGCCCTCTAGGCCCGGATAGCTCACGAAGCGTACCTTGGGATGACTCTGCAGGAACTTGGCAACGGCCAGGCCGTTCTCACAATGACGCGGCATGCGCACATGCAGGCTCTCGAGCGAGCTGTTCAGGAAGAAGGCCGCCTGCGGGTTCTGCATGGGGCCGAGGTCGCGCATGAGCTGCGCGGTGGCCTTGGTAATGAAGGCGCCCTCGCGACCGAACTTCTTGGCATACGTCACGCCGTGGTAGCTCTCGTCGGGCGTGGTGAGACCCGGGAACTTATCCGCATGGGCCATCCAGTCAAACTGGCCGTGGTCAACGATCACGCCACCCAGGTAGGCAGCATGTCCATCCATGTACTTGGTGGTGGAGTGCGTAACGATGTCGGCGCCCCACTCAAAGGGACGGCACATCACGGGCGTCGGGAAGGTGTTGTCGACCATCAGCGGCACGCCGTGGTCGTGCGCGGCCTTGGCAAAGCGCTCAATATCGAGCACGGCGAGGGCGGGATTGGCGATCGTCTCGCCAAAGACGAGCTTGGTATTGGGCTCAAAGGCTGCCTCGAGCTCCTCATCAGTGCAGTCGGGGGCGACGAACGTGCAGGTCACGCCCATGCGGCCCATGGTGTGGGCGAGCAGGTTATACGTACCGCCGTAAATGGCAGAACTCGCGACCACATGATCGCCGGCACCGGCCACGTTAAAGATCGCGAGGAAATTCGCAGCCATGCCCGAGCTCGTGAGCATCGCGGCAGTGCCTCCCTCCATCTCGCAGATCTTGGCGGCAACCAGATCGCACGTGGGGTTCTGCAGACGGCTGTAGAAGTAGCCCGACTCCTCTAGGTCAAACAGCTTGCCCATGTGCTCGGACGTGTCGTATTTCCACGTGGTGGACTGGTAGATGGGCACCTGGCGCGGCTCGGCATCTCCCGGGTGATAGCCGCCCTGGACACATGTAGTACCGATGGTCTGCTCGCTCATATCTAGCTCCCTTGCCTGGGTTACGTTTTATTCGGTTCACAATACCGCTACCCTGCACCCCTCTCAACCCATCCCCAAGGTAGGTTAAGGGACAAATTGATCAGGGGTATTTATCTCAAGCCTTGGGCATTTGTTCGATAGATAAAAACGAGGCATACATGAAGCTCTCGATGATTGCATGCCCCGTCACGGGTACCATAGGCAGGTACACCGTGACCAAGGAGACAACGATGAAGCAAATCGATACGGCCCAGCTCGACATCACCGCCTGTCAGGCTCAGGCTGCCGAATACCACGCCCGTGGCTTTAACTGCGCCCAGGCCGTCGCCTGCACGCTCGCACCTGCCGTCGGGCTCGACCCCCAGACCGCCTTTACCCTCACCGAGGGCTTTGGCGCCGGCATGGGCGGCATGACCGAAACCTGCGGTGCCATCTCGGGCGCCGTGGCCATCATGGGCTTTGTGATGAGCGACGGCATGGAAAACCCCAAGACCAAGGGCCAGACCTACAAGCTGTCGCGCGAGATTGCCAAGCGATTTGGCGAGAAGAACACGACGACCGTCTGCGGCACGCTCAAGGGCATCGGATCGGACAAGGGTCCGCTCCGCAGCTGCCCTGGCTGCATCGACGATGCCGTCGCGATCGCCTGCGATGTGCTAAAGCAGCTCGCCGAGTAAACGGCAGCAACGGAAAAACAAAGGCCGGCGTGCGCTTGGGATCCATCCAAAAGTACGCTGGCCGTCGCCGTTAGAACTCGGCAAATTCGGGGGCGCCGACCTCAATCTCCTCGCGCCCCGCCATAAGCTCGCGCATCTTAGCGCAAAACGGCTCCTGCTCCCCCGCCTTAAACACCAAATGAATCGTCACGGCATCCGCGTAATCGGTATCCGAAACCTTGGCGCCCGAATCCTGCGCCAGGCGAAGCACCTGTTCGTATTGCGGATAGGCCACATGAACATCAACGGGCACAACGCTCGTCATCTCAACGATCTGTCCGGCCTCCTGAGCCGCGGCCACCGCCGCCTGCGTCGCCGCGGTATAGGCGCGCACCAAGCCACCGGGCCCTAACAGCGTGCCACCAAAATAGCGCGTCACTACGCAGCAAACATTTTTGAGTTCCGCGCCACGCAACACCTCGAGCGTCGGCATACCGCTCGTGCGGCTCGGCTCACCATCATCGCTCTGGCGCTCGCGTCCATCGACTAAAATCCACGCGGGAACATTGTGTCGAGCGTCGTAATGACGCTTGCGAACCATCTCGATAAAGGCATTCGCCTCATCCTCGGACTCAATATGGACCAGTTGGGCAATAAAACGGCTCTTGCGGTCCACAAACTCGCCCGAAGCCTCAATATTCGATTGCAGAGTAAAATAGCTGTCCAACAAAGCCCCTCAACAACAAGCAAAGCAACAAACAGCCTCAATAATACGGCAAAGTCCGTACCGTTAACCCCGATAAATAGAACGGCAACGCCAATGACCAACCAAAGACAGCGAGACGGCGTCAGCTGAGTCGATTTGGCCCGAAAGAGGAGGGAGCACGCCTTATGGCGGCGACCGACGAATGAGCGCCAAATCGGCCAGCTGACGCCGTCGAAGGCGAGAACCCGTCAGCGCGAGCAAGGTGCCTTGAAAGACGAGGGCATTGACCTTATGGGCATGCCCGAAGGCTTGTAAGGCAGATTGCCGCGCTGACGGGTTCGCAGCGTCAACATAGTTGCCAAGTGGGCCTATAAGCCGGGTTCTGTCGTGAACGGTCATTTATCTTGTCTGCACGTTACCGTGCAGCTCCACGCACGCTACCCGAACGCGGACCGGGCCGGCCCATAGCGTTCCTATTCGCGCTTGCTCCGGATGGGGCTTGCCAAGCCGCCGTGTTGCCACGACGCTGGTGGTCTCTTACACCACCGTTTCAGCTTTTCCCTTTACGCCTTGCGGCGCAGGTGGGAGTCTTCTTTTCTGCGGCGCTTTCCGTCGGATCACTCCGCCCGGCCGTTAGCCGGCATCCCGCCCTCTGGAGCCCGGACTTTCCTCACGCGTACTGCAAGCAGCACATCGCGCGACCGTCTGGCCCACTCAGCAGTGCAAGAGTGTAACACACCGTTGCCGCAGGCAATGGCACAACGCAAACGCTCGACACGATAAACCAAGAACCGCCATGCGCTACAATGGTCCTGTCGATGGGCAACGTCGTCAGTCGAGACGCGACCGCGCTCCACACCCCTCCGTCTACTCGGTGTGTTCCCGTCTCCTCCCCGAGGCGGGATGTCGGCATTTTTTCATGCACCGACAACCAAATAGCTTGTGGATAGCATGGGCAGCATCATGCATCTCGGCACCAAATGCAAAAAGGGACCCGTCCATTGCGGACGGGTCCCTTAAAACAAGTGATCGTCAAACCGATTTACTCGGCGTCGGTCTCCTCGTCCTTCTTCTCGGAAGGCAGCGGGGTAACCTCGATCTCGACACCCAGAGTCTCAGCAGCGGACTTCATGGACAGGGAGATACGACGACGGTCGAGGTCGATCTCCATGACCTTGACCTGAACCTTGTCGCCCACGTGGGTGACCTGAGAAGGCTGATCGACGTGCTTGTTGGCCATCTCGGAGATGTGCACCAAGCCCTCGATGCCCTCGCCCAGGTCGACGAAAGCGCCGAACGGGACAAGCTTGGTCACAGTGCCCTCGACGATAGCGCCGACGGGGTACTTCTTGACCAGTGCGCGCCACGGATCCTCGGTGGTCTGCTTGAGACCCAGGGAGATGCGCTCGCGGTTGAGGTCGACGTCGAGAACCTCGACCTCGACCTCCTGGCCGACCTTGACAACCTCGGAAGGATGGTTGACGTGGTTCCAGGAGAGCTCGGAGATGTGGATGAGGCCGTCGATACCGCCGAGGTCGACGAAGGCGCCGAAGTCGACGATGGAGGAAACGGTGCCCTGGAGACGCATGCCAGACTTGAGCTTGGACAGGATCTCGGAGCGCTCGGCCTTACGGGACTCCTCGAGCACGACGCGACGGGAGAGGACGACGTTGTTGCGGTTGCGGTCCATCTCGATGACGCGAGCCTCGATGCGGGTGCCCATGTAGGAGGTGAGGTCCTTGACACGACGGAGGTCGACGAGGGAAGCGGGCAGGAAGCCACGCAGGCCGATGTCGAGGATCAGGCCGCCCTTGACAACCTCGATAACCTCGCCCTCGACGTTCTCGCCGGAGTTGAACTTCTCCTCGATGCGGTTCCAAGCACGCTCGTACTCGGCACGCTTCTTGGACAGGACCAGACGACCGTCCTTGTCCTCCTTCTGGAGAACCAGAGCCTCGATGGGATCACCGAGTGCAACGATGTCTGCAGGGTTAGCGTCCTTGCGGATGGACAGCTCGCGGACCGGGATAACGCCCTCGGACTTGAATCCGATGTCAACGAGCACCTCGTCATGCTCGATCTTAACGACAGTGCCGTTAACGAGATCGCCCTCATCAAAGTCGGTAATCGTACCGTCGATGAGGTTGTTCATCTCCTCCTCATTGACATCGTCAAGAGAGAAAATGGACGAGTTCTGAATCTCACTCAAAGGTGGACCCCTTTCGAACTACGGGGCCCCGATTGCTAGGACCTACAGAAGGGTGCGACAAGCACACAACGTTTAGGAACACTCGGGAGCCGACAGATACTAATGTGACGCTTATGCAATCACGTTCGTATAGGTTACGGGGAAATGAGTTCGATTTCAAGCGTGAACTGCGATTTTTTACTCGTGTGGAGACTTTTTCGTAATCTTATGAACACACGTCTCCGCAACTTGACGATAACCAGCCAAGCATTCGGCTTTGGGGTAAAGTATCCGGAGCCAACGATTCTAGATCGATTTTTCGAGAAAGGTGCCCGCGTGCTCAAAGCAGTCGTTTTCGATATGGACGAAACGCTTCTTAGCATCAACCTCAACGCGTTCATCCTTCGCTATTTTAAGGATGTCTCTTCGATGCTCGCGGATATCGGGCGCCGCAGCCGCGGTGGCACGATGGCACGCCTCGGCACCATCCTGGTCGACCTCAACGCCAATCGCCGCAGCGGCACGGACAACCGCACCAATCTTGAGTTTTACCAAGAAGAGGTCGAGCGCCGATGCGGGATCTGCCTCTCCGATCCCCTCATCTACGAGGCGTTTACCTACTATGACCGCGAAGTTCTTCCGTACAAGAACGACGATGTCATTAACGCCCACGCTATGCCGGGCGCGCACGCCGCGCTCCAGGCCGTACAGGACGCTGGACTGCGTTGCGCGCTCTTTACCAACCCCAGCTTTCCCCAGGGGGCCATCGAGTGCCGCATGGGCTGGGGCGACCTGGCCGACGCCCCCTTTGAACTCGTGACGCACATGGGAAACACCACCCGCTGCAAGCCCGATGCTACCTACTATCTAGAGCAGCTTCAGGTGATGGGGCTCGAGCCACACGAGGTCCTTATGGTGGGCAACGATCCCAAACGCGACTTCCCGTCCCCCGATTGCGGCATCCAAACCGCCTTTGTGGGCCAAGGCAAGCCCAGCCGAGCCACCTGGCGCGGAACCATGGAAGACTTCGCCCGCGACTTTAACGCCGTAATCGAGGCCTTCTACGAGCACCAAGTAGCCCACGAACTGTCGTAGGACCCCTCGCTCCAAACCAAATATCGCCGCAGGTTGAGCACAAGTCAGCGAAAATGCCCCTAAGCGAGCAATGTGCCTTGAAAGAGGAGGGCATAGGCCTTCTGGCCATGCCCGACGATTGAAAGGCAGATTGCCGCTTAGGGGCGTTTGCAGCGTCGACTGGTTACGCGGTTTGGTAAAACCGCGTAACTAGCACACCTGGGTTTTGCCGATCATGATGTTGAGGATCTCGACGTCGGTGTCCTTCATACCCACACGGCCTACGTAGCCCATGCTAGCGATTGTCTGCTCAACGGTATCTTGGATCAGGCCCTCGCCGGCGCGGAAGCCGCGACCCTGCATGGCCATATCATGGCCCAGAATCGCCGCATCGACGGCAGCCGAGATCTTGGCGGCACAGCTCGCCTTGGCGCCGTCGCACACGATGCCGCCCACGTTACCGAGCGTATTCGAGACCGTCGCGCCAATCTGCTCGCGCGTGCCACCGCACAGCCAGGTAATCGCAGCGCCGGCGCCGCACGCGGCGCAAATAGCACCGCAAAACGCCGAGAGCGCACCAATATAGCTCTTGATATGCACGGCGATCAGATCGGACAGCATCACGGCGCGCACCAGGCGCTCGTGGTCGCAACGCAGGTACTCGGCATACTCCATGACGGGCAATGCGCAGGTAATGCCCTGATTGCCCGAGCCGCACACAATGGCGACCGGCAGCGCGCAGCCGTTCATGCGGGCGTCGGACCCGGCGGCCGCACGGGCACGGGCACGGCAGGCGACGTCATCGGCACGAGCACCCAGCAGCGTACGACCCACCTCGGCGCCCCAAGCGTGCGCAAGGCCCTCGGCACTGATCGCGCCATTCAGCTCAATCTGACGCTCAACGGCAGCGCGGGCGTCCTCAATGTCGCCGTCCTCGATAAAGTCAATGATGGACTCAATCGACATGGGCGTGTCGGCCTTATCCGCCGCACGCTCGGCCACCACGCGCTCGGCGCAGGCGGCACACTCCCCCGCCGACTTGCCGCACACCGGAATACCGTCGAGCGTATGGCACGTGACATTGGTGTGGTGATCGGTAATCTCGACGACCGCGGTATGGCCCCCGGCCGTCGCAGTCACCTTGATGTAGAGGTTGGGCACGCCCTCGACAAGCGACACATCGCAGTAGTCGGCGTCGGCGAGGAGCTCGACCACGCGTGCACGGTCTTCATCGTTAACGCTCTCGAGCACCTCGAGCGCGCTCTTGGCGTCGCCGCCCACGGCACCCAGCACGGCCGCGGCCTCAATACCGTGCATACCACCCGAGTTGGGCACGGTCACGCTCTTGACGTTCTTGATGATGTTGCCCGAGCAGGCAACATCCATATGATCGGGTTCGCAACCAAGCGTCTGGCTCGCCAACGCCGCTGCATAGGCAACGGCAATGGGCTCGGTGCAGCCGAGTGCACAGACAAGCTCGCGGTTCAAAACATCGCAAAACGCGGCATCGCGAAGAGAATCGGCAGGCATAGGTATCTCCTACTTGTATAACGGACAGGGCTCTCGAAAATAATTAGCTCTTTTATTTGATAACAATGCATCAAAAACCGCAACCCAAGTTCCGGCGGACGGCGTTCAAGCGCAAACTGACGGCATTAATACATGAAAAGCTAGTCTTGTTGCATGCTAAAGCGTTTGACCAAAAAACGCCCGAGCGTTTCCACAAAAGTCGCGCTATCATGCAGTCGAACGCGGTAAAACCTTTAGCAATTCCGCCGCACGGACCAGAGAGGAACCACTCATGAAGATTGGTATCGGTAACGACCACGCCGCCGTCGAGCTCAAGAACATCATCTCCGAGCACCTGAAGGAGCGCGGCTGCGAGGTCGTGAACTTTGGCACCGACACCTCCGAGAGCTTCGATTACCCCATCGCCGGCTACAAGGTGGGTAAGGCCGTGGCCAACGGTGACGTCGACCTGGGTATCCTGATCTGCGGTACCGGCGTCGGCATCAGCCTGGCCGCCAACAAGGTCGAAGGTGTTCGCGCCGTCGTATGCTCCGAGCCCTTCAGCGCCAAGCTCTCCCGCATGCACAACAACACCAACGTGCTCGCCTTTGGCGCCCGCGTCGTGGGCTCCGAGCTCGCCAAGATGATTGTCGACGAGTGGCTCGACGCCGAGTTTGAGGGTGGTCGTCACGAGCGTCGCGTTAACCTCCTCAACGAGATCGATCACACGCGCGGCCTTAAGATCGTCGACGAAGCCTAAACTATTCAGTGCCACAAGCTAACAGCAGGGGCCCGCTCGGAACACATATCCGAGCGGGCCCCTGCATAGATTTTGGAATAAAAGGGCGCCGCGGATGGAGTTCCGCGGCGCCCAAGCCACACGCTAACAGCTTTAAGGAGTCAAAGCTGGTTTAGCCAAAGAAGCGCTTGATCTCGATCTCGGCATTCTCCAGGCAGTCGGAGCCGTGGATCACGTTGGCGTTGACATCGACGGCAAAGTCGCCGCGGATGGTACCAGGAGCAGCCTCAAGCGGGTTGGTAGCGCCCATGAGGGTGCGCATCTTAGCAACAGCGGAGAGACCGGAAACGACCATCTTGACGACCGGACCGCTCGTCATAAAGTCGCAGAGACCGCCAAAGAAGGGCTTGTCGGCCAGATGGGCGTAGTGCTCCTCGACGGTAGCGCGCTCGAGCGTGGTCATCTCCATGCGCTCGATGACAAGGCCGCTGCGCTCAATGCGAGCAACGATCTCGCCGATCTTGCGGTCGCGCACGGCGTCGGGCTTAATCATGATGAAGGTCTTCTCGATAGCCATAAAAGTAGCCTTTCAAGTAGGTTCGCGCGTGCCCAAGTCCCATTCCGGCACCCGCCTGGACTGCATCGTAACAGAGTTTTAGCTGCAGTTAAACAAAAAGCTGTTTATTGAAACGTTGCAATTTATTAAAGCGCTCCATATGTGTCACTTCTGTTTCGAAGCCCGATTAGAGTACCATCCGACCGCCCATCAACCGCATCGAACAGAGCAGGCGGTCGGTTGCCGCCCGCGAACGTAACCCCTTCACAACCTGCCCAAAGGTCCTACAGAAGTTCTCGACAAGCCCCTCCCCCATAGCAACAAAATACGGGCGCCCACATCAGCAGGCGCCCGTAAAGTGAAAACGATTTATCAATAAATGGCCAAAACGGCTTCAGCCAAATCCCTACTTTACCCCGTGGCCCATCTCGACGACCTTAGTCAGTGACCCAAACACACCCTCGTCGACCACGAGCTGCGCCTCGGCACGCTGCAGCTGCACGGCAACGGCGGCAGGGGCGGTGCCGCCCTCGGTCGTGCGCGCGGCGACAATCGACGGGATGTCGAGCGCCTCGGTAATGTCGCGCTCAAAGAGCGGGCTTGCCTCCTGGAACACCTCAAACGGCAGGTCCTCAAGATTGCAGCCGCGCTTCTCGCACATCAGGACCAGATGGCCCACCACGGCATGTGCCTCGCGGAACGGCAGGCCACGCTTGGCCAGGTAATCGGCAACATCGGTGGCGGCAAGGTGCCCCACGCCGCACTCGCGCGCCATGGCATCCTCGTTGACGGTCCAAGTCGAAATCATTCCGGCCATAACGGACAGGCACTGCATGAGCGTATGGGCGGTATCGAGCGCGCCCTCCTTGTCCTCCTGCAAGTCCTTGTTATAAGCAAGCGGCAAGCCCTTCATGGTTACCAGCAGCTGCACCAGGTTGCCGTACACGCGACCGCTCTTGCCGCGGATAAGCTCGGCAAAGTCGGGGTTCTTCTTCTGCGGCATGATAGACGAGCCGGTGGAGTAGGAGTCTGAAAGCGTGATAAAGCCAAATTCGGAGCTCGACCACAGCACGATCTCCTCGGAAAGACGCGACAGGTGCATCGCCATGACGGATCCGGCGTAATGCAGATCGAGCAGGAAATCACGGTCGGAAACCGCATCGAGCGAGTTGGGGATCACGCCCGCAAAGCCAAGTTCGGCAGCCGTCATCTGGCGATCGAGCGGATAGCTCGTACCGGCAAGCGCGGCAGCACCAAGCGGGCAGTTGTCGGCGGCATCAAAGGCGGCCTTCAGGCGCGTAAAGTCGCGCGCGAACATCCAGAAATACGCCAGCAGATGATGCGAGAGCAGCACGGGCTGAGCGTGCTGCATATGCGTGTAGCCCGGCAGAATCACCTTGTCGTACTTCTTGGCCGCATCCACCAGCACATGGCGCAGCTCAAGATTGGCCTCCATGAGCTCCTTGGCCAGCGCCTTGACGCCCAGGCGCGTGTCGGTCGCCACCTGGTCGTTGCGCGAACGTCCGGTATGCAAGCGCTTACCGGCCTCGCCGATGCGACGCGTCAGCTCGCTCTCGATGGACATATGAATGTCTTCGTCGTTGATGTCGAAGGTGAAGTTGCCGGCATCGATATCCTGTTCGATTCCGGTCAGGCCCTTGGCAATCGCCTGCTCGTCCTCGGCACTGATGATGCCCTGGGCCGCCAGCATTTTGGCATGCGCATTAGAGCCTGCGATATCCTGCTTATAGAGATGTTTGTCGGCCGGCAGCGACGCGCCAAACTCCTGCGTGACCTCGGCCACGCCTGCCTCAAAACGACCGCCCCAAAGAGCCATGGTACCGTCCCCTTTCTCCAAATACCAAAACAAGCGCCCAAAGCAATGCGCCATATCGCTAAAGCGATTTTTCAACCGCTAGTTTTACACATTCCCCACCGTGTGCGGAGCCATGTAGCTAATTTGCAAAGAAGTGACGCGCCATGCACTTGGCGCCCAACGTCTCCCTCCGGATGTTGCCCTGCGAACCATCGATCCAGGCCTTCAGGCTCATAGGGACGTCCTCGACCCTTGCAGCATCGAACTCGGGCGCGAGGGCAAGTAAAGCATGCGCGATAGCATTGAACATAATGGATACTCCTCATATATATAGGCGCAGAGCCGCCAAATTGATAGAAGGAGCCCCGCCGGACAACCCCGGCGGGGCTCGGACTCAGCCACAGTCGCGGCATCATATATGCGGGCGGAACGTAGGGGCCACCGATGTTAAGAAGTGTCAGCAAGCATAACGAAAGGTAGGGACCCCGTGCGCCCGTTATGTATCACGCGGATGGGCCGCGCGGATACCAAGGGAAGGAGGCGCTAGGCCTGGGCGGCAGCAGAGCTGGGGCCCTGGACCTTTGCCCACGTCTTGAGTGACAGCGTATCGATCTCGATAAAGCCGGCGCTGGCCTTCTCGTCAAACGTAGTGTCGCGGTCGTAGGTAGCCAGACCGTAGTCATACAGGCTAAACGGGCTCTTGCGGCCGACGACATGGCAGTTGCCCTTAAAGAACTTCAGACGGACGGTGCCGGTCACGAACTTCTGGGTGTCGGCCATAAAGGCGTCGAGCGCGTTTTTGAGCGGGCTGTACCACTGGCCGTTGTACACGGCGGTGGCCCAATCCTGCTCGAGCTTGATCTTGGTCTTGAGCAGGTCGCCCTCGACGCAAATGTCCTCGAGCGCCTTGTGGGCGGTGATGAGCGTCAGGGCGCCGGGAACCTCGTAGCACTCGCGGCTCTTAAGGCCCACCAGGCGATCCTCGACCAGATCGAGACGGCCAAAGCCATTGTCGCCGGAGATCTTGTTGAGGGAGATGACAATCTCGGAGAGCTTCATCTTCTTGCCGTCGACGGCGACGGGCTTGCCGGCCTCAAACTCAATCTCAGTGTAGGTCGGGGTGTCCGGCGTGTCCTCGGGGTTCTTAGTCATAACCCAAGCGTCATCGAGCGGCTCGTTCCAGGGATCCTCCAGGTGGCCGCACTCAATGGCACGACCCCACAGGTTGTCGTCGATGGAGTAGGGGTTGTCGTTGGCACCCTCGGGAACCGGCACGTTGTGGGCGTGGGCATAGGCGACCTCGTCGGGACGGCACTTCAGGTCCCACTCGCGAACCGGGGCGATAACCTTGAGCTCGGGGTCGAGGGCCTTTACGGCGGCCTCAAAACGGACCTGGTCGTTACCCTTGCCGGTGCAGCCGTGGGCGACGTAGGTAGCGCCAAACTCGTGGGCGACCTCAACAAGCTTCTTGGCAAGCAGCGGGCGAGACAGGGCGGAGAGCAGCGGATACTTGTTCTCGTACATGGAGTTTGCTGCGATGGCCTTAGTCAGGAACTCATCAGAGAACTCGTCGCGCAGGTCGAGCACCTGGCAATCGAGAACGCCCAGGTCGAGCGCCTTCTGCTTCTTGGCATCCAGTCCGGTCTCTTCCTGGCCCACGTTGCCGCAGACACAAACGACATCGAGATTCTTCTCGTCCTGGAGCCATTTGACACATACGGATGTATCAAGACCACCGGAATATGCGAGAACGACTTTTTCCTTGCTCATGGCTGTTTCCTTTCGCCCTTGGTAGCTAGTTAGAACATCGGTCAGCTGCAAGTCACCTTGAGGTCAAAAACCGTGCAATATCAGGTTAAATAGCAAAAATCAGCACATACATGCCCTAGAAACATGCAGCAATGTCGTGCTAAAACCCAACGACCTCAAAATGACTCTGTTGAGGCAATTCGCCCCATGCGGACAGAGACGATTGTTATCGTCGTCGGGAAATTGCGCGCTGGCGTCGGATGGCATTGTCTGCAGTGGTGATGATCGTTACGAACTGCATCTGCCTCTCCTTTCACCTATCGCCGGGCGCAATTCTAATATCGTAAACGGTACCTTTTCCTCGGTAAGCGGTTGTTTTTCCGTCTCCGTTTTCGATGGTCGCTATATTACGCTAAAGTGCCCGCAGCACAAGCGACAAATTCAAATTTCTGAAAAGTTTTTTCATTACTTTGTGAAGCGTGGTGCAAATACGCACCATTCCTGCGAAAATACGCTCGACTACTAGTTGATGGTTATAACGTCTGAAACAATCTCGAAACGAAAGGCGCATTTTTATGCAAACTTACGAATCGGACGCCAACATCGGCAACATTAAGATTCTCGCCGTCGATATGGACAAGACGCTGCTGACCGACGAGCGTGTGCTGCCCCAGGGTCTTGATGAGCGCCTGGACAAGCTCGCCGACGCCGGCATCGTATTCTGCCCCGCCAGCGGACGTCCCGCCCCCAAGCTCGAGGAGATGTTCGAGGGCATCAAGAACCGCCTCGCCTTTTGTCCCGACAACGGAGCTTGCGTGATCTATCGCGGCGGCTATATCTATAAGAGCAATATTGACGTGGAGCTGTATCAGCAGGTCTTGAACCGTGCCTCGGAGGATCCTCGCGCTGTCCCCGTCCTGTGCTGCTTCGACGAGTTCTACGTGCTTGCCCGCGACCATCAATACCACGACGAGATCAGCGTCTACTACAACACAATCAACTACGTCGACAGCTTTGAGGGCATTGATTTCGAGTCCAACAAGATTTCGGTCTTCTTCCCCGGCTACGACGCCGAGCCCGCTTTCCGCGAGACCTATAGCCCCGAGTTCTCGGACAAGCTCTACGTCACCAACGCTGGGCGCGAGTGGATCGACTTTATGAACCTGGGCGTCGACAAGGGCGCCGGCATCGCTCACCTGTGCGAGCACCTGGGCATCGATATTGCCGACGCCGCCGCCGTGGGCGACACCTACAACGACATCCCCATGCTCGAGCGCGTCGGTCACAGCTTTATCGTGGACAACGCCGAGGAGCACATGAACGCGCATGCCAAGTGGCGCATTCCGAGCAACAACGACGGGGGCGTACTGACGCTCATCGACGCCATCTTGGCGGCTCGTTAACGCAACCTGTCGGACCTGGCCGGGCGACGCGGGTAAGTTTTTCGTTCGGTCAGGTCCTGGGCTCGCTCGAAGGCCACATTAAGTGGCCTTCGGCTCGTGCGGAATCTACGAAAAACTTACCCGCGTCGCCCGGCCAGGTCCTGCGGTGACTTGCTTGCCGCATGGATGGCGTCTTGGCGTCTGGATACTTGGCTGATAGTTTGGAATGAAGGGGGCTCCTTGTTGGCAAGGAGCCCCCTTCTGTTTTGGTTACTTTGGGGTTGTTGGTATGTCTTTACTTGGCATCGGCCCAGGTTATGCCGGTGCTGGCTTCGGCGATTAGGGGAACGCGGAGGTCCACTACGTGCTCCATGACGTCGCGGACCATGGTGGTTAGGCGCTCGACTTCGTCGATGGGGCACTCAAAGTCCAGTTCGTCGTGCACTTGCAGGATCATGTGGGCGGCAAAGCCTTCTTCTTCCAGGCGACGACTTACGCGGGCCATGGCGATCTTGATGATGTCTGCTGCGGTGCCCTGCATGGGATGGTTCATGGCCGTGCGCTCGCCAAAGCCGCGGAGTTGCGGGTTTTTGGCCTTGAGCTCGGGAATATGGCGTCTGCGGCCATACATGGTCTCGGCGTAGCCCGTCTGCTTGGCGCGCGCCACCACGTTGTCGAGGAACGTACGCACGCCCGGGTAGGCCTCGTAGTAGCGGTCGATCATGTCGCGCGCCTCGGCCATCGAGATATGCAGCGACTGCGACAGGCCGTAGGCCTGCTGGCCATACACGATGCCAAAGTTCACGGCCTTGGCGCGACTGCGCAGGTCGGGCGTTACCTCGGACACCGGCACACCAAACACGCGCGCCGCCGTCTCGGCATGGAAGTCCTCGCCCTCGTTAAAGGCGCGCACCAAGTGCTCGTCACCCGAGAGATGTGCCAGCAGACGCAGCTCGATCTGCGAGTAGTCCACCGCCAAAAAGACGCTTCCCTCGCCTGCCGAAAACGCCGTCTTGACGGTACGCCCCAGCTCCGAGCGCGTCGGAATGTTTTGCAGATTAGGGTCGCTCGAAGACAGACGCCCCGTCGCGGTGATGGTCTGGTTGTACGTGGTGTGCACACGACCGTCACCGCGGCGCAGCGGGCCCAACGTGTCCAGATAGGTTGACTTGATCTTGGACTTCTCGCGCCAGTCTAAGATCAAACGAACAATCTCGTGGTCACGGGCAAGATCACTCAGTACCTTGGCATTGGTCGAATAGTAACCGCGCTTGGTCTTTTTGAGACCCTTGGTCGGAAGGCCCATCACATCAAAGAGCACATGCGAAAGTTGCATGGGGCTGCCGATGTTAAAGGTCTCGTCACCGGCAAGGTCGCGAATGCTTCGTTCGACCTCGGTGATCTGGGTCGCCAGACCCTCGGACAGACTGTGCAGGCGGTCGGGGTCCACGAGCATGCCCGCGCGCTCCATCTTGGCAAGTACCGGAACGAGCGGCATCTCGATGCCATCGAACACGTTGGCGGCGTTCTCACGGGCCATGCACTCGCGCAACGGCGCCACGAGCGCCAGCGTCAGAGCCGCAGTACGGGCGGCAGGCGCCGGAGCGTCCTCACCAGCACCCTCTGCACCGCGCGCCGCAGGCAACGCCATCTGCAGATAGGTATCGGCCAGATATGCCTCATCGAACTCGGAGCGATCGGAATCCAGCAGATAGGCAGCGACCACGGTATCGAAGATACGCGTGGAATCGGCAGCGAGCGGATCCATGAGCTCGGGCTCAGAAGAATCGATGGGCGAAAGCTCGTGCAGCAGCGCTTTCGTATCCGGGCTCGCCACGCGGCCCTCCATAAACAGGCGCGCAAGCACGCCGGCGATCACACCGTGAGCGAAGTTGAAGCCCTCAACCTCAGCCGCCGCACAGCTGTCGCCCTCCTCGAGCGCGAACAGGCCCTTGGACGTCGCCAACCACAGCGTGCGCGTCAGCCCAAAGAGCGCGCCCTCTTCCTTGTCGTCGTCCACCACGGCGGCGACCCACTCGCCGGCATCAATCGCGCGGGAGACCTCAGCCGCAACGGCACCAAGCGCGTCGGCATCGCCGGCGGCTGCGCGAACCATAGCAGGTATCTCAAACACACTGGAGGCAGCAGTCCCGCCCTCGCCGCCGATCAGCGCCAAGAAACGGTTCTGCATGGCGGTGATACCAAGCGTACCCAGCGCCGCGGACACTTCGTCGGCAGAAAACGCCGGGAAGGACGTCGCCTCAAAGTCGAGCTCGACGGGCGCATCGGTGCGAATTGTCGCAACCTTGCGGCTCAGTAGTGCGTCATCGATGTGTGCACGCAGGTTCTCGCCCATCTTGCCCTTGACCTCATCGGCATGCGCGATGACTTCGTCCAGGCTACCGTACTTCGCAATGAGCGCACTCGCCTTTTTGGGACCGATGCCCGGTACACCGGGGATGTTGTCGGACGTATCGCCCTTTAGACCGTAAAAATCGGGCACGAGCGCCGGCGTAATGCCGTGATACAGGTCGTCCACGCTCTCGGGCGTCATAATCGCCACGTCGGACAGGCCCTTGCGGGTCGAGACCACGTTGACGTGCTCGGTCACGAGTTGATACATGTCGCGGTCGCCGGTCACCAGTAGCATGTCGCAGCCGGCCTCTTCACCCAGGCGCGCCATGGTTCCCAGGATGTCATCGCCTTCCCAGCCCTCGGACTGCAGAATCGGCACGTTGAGCGCGGCGAGCAGCTCCTTAATCATAGGGAACTGCGCATGCAGATCGGGGTCCATGGGCGGGCGTTGCGCCTTATACTGCGGCAGCATCTCCATGCGCACGCGCGGTTTACCCTTGTCAAACGCCACGACGACGCCGTCGGGGTTAAAGGCATCGATCATCTTGAGAAACATGTTCAGAAAGCCAAAGATCGCGTTGGTGGGGCGACCGTCCGGCGCGTTCATGGTCGGCGGCACGGCGTGGAAGGCGCGATGCATGAGCGAGTTGCCGTCGATAACGGCAAAGGTGCGGCGCTTGTCAGACATATTGAATACCTCGCTTTGGGCTGGGCACGGTTTGCTCACTCCAGTTTACACGCTCCCCGCCCCGCGGCCACCTCACATCAAGCTCCCCCGCCACCGTGAGCCCGCGCGTGATACGATGGCTCACGGTACATCAACCAGCACGATCGATCCGAAAGGAGCCTGCGTCATGGAGCGTCCCTGCGCATGGAAAAAGTACACGCCACAGCAAATCGAGGAGCTCGAGGAGCTTTGCCGCGGCTATAAGCAGTTTTTGAGTGAGAACAAGACCGAGCGCCTGTGCGTCAAGGCCGGCATCAAGATGGCCAAGGAGGCGGGATACGTCGACCTGGAGACCGTAATCGCCGCAGGCCGCGAGCTTAAGGCAGGCGACAAGGTGTATGCCGCTAACCACGGCAAGGACCTTATGCTCGTCAATCTGGGCACCGCCCCGCTCGAGCAGGGCTTTAACATCCTGGGCGCGCACGTGGACTCGCCGCGCCTGGACCTTAAGCAGAACCCCGCCTTCGAGGCCGGCGACATGGCTTATCTCGACACGCACTACTACGGCGGCGTCAAGAGCTACCACTGGGTAGCCTCCCCGCTCGCACTCGTGGGCGTCATCTGCAAAAAGGACGGTACCACCGTCGACATCAATATCGGCGACAAGGCGGACGATCCGGTCTTTACCATCTCCGACCTGCTGATCCATCTCTCGAGCGAGCAGATGTCTAAGCCTGCCAAAGACGCCGTCGACGCCGAGATCCTCGACGTGATCGTGGGCGGCCGTCCCGTCAAGTTCGATGAGGACGACAAGGACGCCCCCAAGGAGCCCGTCAAGCAGATGTTCCTGGATATCCTCAAGGAGCAGTACGACGTCGAGGAGGAGGACTTCCTCTCCGCCGAGATCGAGGTCGTGCCCGCCGGCCCCGCCCGCGACATGGGCCTCGACCGCTCCATGATTCTGGGCTATGGCCATGACGACCGCGTCTGTGCCTACCCCTCCATGCTCGCCCAGATCAACGTCACCAACGTGGAGCGCACGAGCATCACGCTCATCGTCGACAAGGAGGAGATCGGTTCCGTGGGTGCCACCGGCATGACGAGTCGCTTCTTCGAGAACACCGTCGCCGAGATCATGATGCTCGCCGGCGAGGACAGCCCGCTGGCTCTGCGCCGCGCGCTCGCCCGCAGCCGTATGCTCTCCTCCGACGTGTCCGCCGGCTTCGACCCGGGCTATGCCGGCAAGTTCGAGACCAAGAACGCCGCCTTCATGGGTCGCGGCCTGTGCTTTAACAAGTACACGGGCAGCCGCGGCAAGGGCGGCTCTAACGACGCCGACGCCGAGTATGTGGCCCTCGTCCGCGACATCATGGACGAGGCCGGCGTGGACTTCCAGACCTGCGAGCTCGGCCGCGTCAACGCTGGTGGCGGCGGCACCATCGCCTACATCATGGCCAAGTACGGCATGAACGTCATCGACTCCGGCGTTGCCGTCCTGTCCATGCACGCCCTGTGGGAGGTCGCCAACAAGGCCGATATCTACGAGGCCTACCGCGGCTACAAAGCCTTCCTCGAGCGCGCCTAATCCACCCCACCCATAACTTGCGGTGGAATACGGATTGATTTGGTCTTTCAATAGACCAAACAGACCGTATTCCACCGCAACTTCTTTTTTTGGCAGAGGAGAGTCCATGCTGCAGGTCATCATTTCGCCCGCCAAGCAAATGCGCGCGGCACAAGATGCTTTTGAAGTCCTGGGCATCCCACCCTTTGTGCGCGAGACGGCTCGCCTCCACCGCGCACTGCTAGATATCGAGCGGAATGAAGGCAGCGGCGGCCTGCAGGCGCTGTGGAACGTGAGTGACAAACTGCTGGGACCTTGCCTCAACACACTGCATGAGTTCGGGCCCATCCTGAAAAGCGGCGATCTCGACAATCCCGCACTCGCCCGTCACCTCTCCCCTGCCGTCATGTCCTATCACGGCATTCAATACCAGAGCATGGCACCCGAGGTGATGGATTCCGCACAGCTCGCATGGCTGCAAGACCATCTGTGGATCCTCTCCGGCCTCTACGGGTGCGTTCGTCCCTTTCATGCCGTCGAACCGTATCGGCTGGAGATGGGCGCGAAGCTTGTCGTCGACGGTGCCCGAGACCTCTACGCATTTTGGAGCGATAAGCTCGCGCGGGCTATCGCCCCGGCAGGCTCAAACACCACGATCGTCAACCTCGCCAGCGTAGAGTATGCCAAAGCCGTTCTGCCCCACCTCGCGGGCGACGCCACAGCCGTCACATGCCTCTTTGGCGAGGGCATCCGCAACGGGAGGCCCATCCAACAGTCGACCGCCAGCAAAAAGGCACGCGGCTCCATGGTGCGGTGGATGGCAGAAAACAAGCTCGAGGATGCAAGCGAACTTACCGCATTCAATATCGGCTATCGGCACATCCCCGAGCTTTCAGACAAAAACACCCTGGTTTTCATGAACGCGCAGGCACTATAGGCCCGCCGTTTCCAAACACCCCGTTACTCCGCCAAGCCATCGGCCTTTGCAATCTCGCTCGTCGAGCCATCTTGGTAGGTAATCTTAACGTGCTCTACGTCGGATACCGTAACGCCCGACGGAGGTTCCAGACGCCACTCCGTCAGAGCGATATCCATGGTCGTGGGCACATCGCCCTGATCTTTGAGCTTCACCATGAGTGTTTTGAGTGCCTCATCAAACGTCACGCGTTCGATTTCTTCGCCCGGAATAGACCCGCCGCTCAACTGCAGCTGCACAAACTCGTCGCGCGGATACCAATAGTCGCCCGGTGCGGCAACCGTGTTGCCACCAGAAACTTTCATGGTCATAATCGGCAGGGCATCGTCGGCTTCAAACCCCCAGGTGACGCCGCCACGACCGCCGAACGTCCAAATACAAAAGGCAATCACCAACACGGCAAGCACCGCAAAACCAATCGCGACAAGGCCATGGTGCGCACGGCTTTCCTCGGCCGATACATCCCATTGTGTCTCTCGATATAGATGCTTGTCTTCCATGTTCGCCTCCCCACAGGCACGCTTGTTGGCCCAATCGTACCCATTCAGGCTATACTTGAGCCCACCACATAAACGGGGAGCTTGCAGGACAAGACGGCAGGCTGAGACTGGGCGCGCCCGCCCTGACCCGCAAACCTGATATGGGTAATGCCAACGAAGGGAGCCGTGCCAATGAGCACACAGACCGAGCCCAAGCTCGTCACGCAAATCGACTTCGCCCGCGCCGGGCAGATCACACCGCAGATGAAGGAGGTCGCCGAGCGCGAGCATCGCGACCCCGAGTACATCCGCGAGCGCGTGGCCGACGGCCGCATCGCCATTCCCGCCAACATCGTGCACATCAAAAAGGGCATGCGCGCCTTTGGCGTCGGTGAGGGCTTGTCCACCAAGGTCAACGTGAACTTGGGCATCTCGGGCGACAAGGCCGATGCCGCCGAGGAATGGAAGAAGGTCAAGATCGCCGAGGACTTTGGCGCCGACGCCATCATGGACCTCTCCAACTCGGGCAAGACGCGCCAGTTCCGCCAGCAGCTCATCGACGAGACGCCGCTCATGGTAGGCACCGTCCCCATGTACGACGCCATCGGCTACATGGAAAAGCCGCTGGTCAAGCTCACCAAGGACGACCTGTTCGAAGTCGTGCGCGCGCATGCCGAGGACGGCGTGGACTTTATGACCATTCACTGCGGCATCAACAAGTCGGTCACCAAGACCTTTAAGGAGACCGGCCGCCTGATGAACATCGTCAGCCGCGGCGGCTCGCTGCTGTTTGGCTGGATGGAGGTCACCGGCAACGAAAACCCCTTCTACGAGTACTTTGACGAGCTACTCGAGATCTGCCACGAGTACGACGTGACGATTTCGCTCGGCGACTCCTGCCGCCCGGGCTGCCTCTACGACTCCAACGACGCCACCGAGACTGCCGAGATGATCGAGCTGGGCAAGTTGTGCAAGCGCGCTTGGGCTGCCGGCGTCCAGGTCATGGTCGAGGGCCCGGGTCACATGGCGCTCGACGAGATTGCCGCCAACATGAAACTGCAGAAGCGTCTGTGCCACAACGCCCCGTTCTATGTGCTCGGGCCGCTGGTGACCGATATCGGCGTGGGCTACGACCACATCACCGCTGCCATCGGCGGCGCCATCTCCGCCAGCTCCGGCGCCGACTTCCTGTGCTACGTGACGCCGGCCGAGCACCTGTGCCTGCCCAACGCCCAGGACGTGCTCGATGGCCTCATGGCCACCAAGATTGCCGCGCACGCCGCCGATATCGCCAAGAAGGTGCCGCACGCCCGCGACATGGACGACAAGATGGGCCAGGCACGCCGCAAGCTCGACTGGGATGCCATGTGGAAGTGTGCTCTCGATCCGGTCACCGGTAAGAAGCGCTACGAGGAATCCCCCGCCGCCACCGAGGGCACCTGCACCATGTGCGGCAAGATGTGCGCCGTTCGCACCGTCAACAAGGTGTTCGAAGGCACGACAATCGACCTCGGCATGGAGGACTAACGCGTCATCGGAGCCGCAATCGAACACAAGGTGCTCGTCAATTGTTGACGTGTGAACATTTGCTTATATTTACGTAAAGATTGCACCGCCCGCCCGGGATCGGCATACAGCCGGCCCGGGCATCTTTATAATGCGGATTGAAGACCCATTTGAATCCGACCGAACAAGGGAGCGAACATGGATCGCAGCAAGGTACCTGCCGTCCTGTCCATCGCAGGATCCGATTCCAGCGGCGGCGCCGGCATTCAGGCCGATATCAAGACTATCACGGCGCACCGTCTGTATGCCGAGACGGCCATCACGGCCATCACCGCACAGAACACCCTGGGCGTCACCGCCGTGCAGGACATCTCCCCCGATATTGTCGCGGCGCAGATCGATGCCGTCTTTGACGATATCCGCCCCAACGCCGTCAAAATCGGCATGGTCTCCTCTGCCGAGATTATCGAGGTTATCGCCGAGCGCTTGAGCGCCTGGGATGCGCAGAATATCGTCGTCGACCCCGTCATGGTTGCCACCTCGGGCGCTCGCCTCATCGCCGAGGATGCTGCCGAGGCGCTCACCCACTGCCTGTTCCCGTTGGCGACCGTTATCACGCCCAATATTCCCGAGGCCATGGCGCTGCTCGACTACGAGGTCGATTCCGAGCGCACGCAGCAAAACGCCGCCATGCTCCTCACCCGCCGCTTTGGTTGCGCATCCCTCGTTAAGGGTGGGCATCTTGTCAACGAGGCCAACGATGTATTGGCCGAACCCGCGCCACTCGATAACGAAGGCAACCATATGGGCGATCCGCTCACCACGTGGTTCCGCCACAAGCGCATCGAGACCGGCAACACGCATGGCACCGGCTGCACGCTTTCATCCGCCATCGCCTGCGCATTGGCGCAGGGCATGGATCTTGCCGACGCCGTCAACGCCGGCAAGGCATACCTGACAGGCGCTCTGGCCGCCGGCCTGAACATGGGCAAAGGCTCTGGCCCCGTCAACCACATGTGGCAATATTAAGATTCGCAGCCCAAAACCGCCGCAAAGGGGACAGGCACCTTTGCGGCGGTTTTCCCTTTTTGACGTCTAGTCGTCGGCGAGTTGAATTCCCAACAAACCCGAGAGCGCAAGTGCCTGCTCGGCATTGACCGTCAGGCCCCGCAGCTCACGGTAGTCGCCCGAGATGACAGGGGCCGCGAACGCGCATCGCGATACATCCACGCCGGAAAGCGGCGTCTTGAACACATCGATTCGCGTCAGGTCGCAGCCGTCCAAGCGCAATTGCCCCAGCTTTGCCCCCTGGAGTGCGGCCTCGGTCAAACGCGTGTCATGCGCAGCCATGGGGCCAATGCGTCCCTCCGAAAGGTTCGCATAGCTCAAATCGCACGATGTAAACGACACGCTCGACAGACGCGCCCTGAGCAAGTTGAGCCCCGGCGCCGAGCAGTCAACGAAGTCGCAGCGGTTGAGCCAGCAGCCTTCCATGTTGCAGCGGATAAAGCGGCAACCGCGAAACACCACGTCGCGAAACGTCGAGCCGCTCCAGTCAACGCTATCGAACTCGCAAGATCGGAACACGACGCCATCGAAGGTCGCGCCGTTCGCCACGTCGCAGGCAAGATCCAAATCCTCAAAAGCGGTATTGGAGACGAGCTCATCGCCCTCGGCAAAGAGGTCGATGAGCTCGTCCATGCCCATATGGCAGCCAATCCGTTCGTTTACCCGGGCAAAACCACCACAAAGGTGCCTGCCCCCTTTGCGGTGGCTTGGGGTCGCGCTACTCACCGAGCATCTCTTGGAGCTTGGCTGCCACGGCATGTCCCAAGCTCTCGTGGCTTTCGGGCATCATATGCAGATAGTCGATATCGCCCGGCTCGGCAAACTCGGCGGCATTCAAAAAGTCGCAGCCAAACTGCTCGGCCACGTGCGCATAGTACTCGCCAAAATGTTCAGATGCCTCGACGGAACGCTCGTCAAAATCGGTCATATATACATCGGCGATCTGCGGCTTGATCTTGATAGGAGCCATCAGCAGGATGCGCGGGCAAGGCGCAGCGTCGGTCCACGGAAACGCGCGGACGGCGCGAATCAGCGCCATGGCGCCACGGGCGATATCGGAAGCTGTCACGTTAAAGACCGTCTTACAGTCGTTGGTGCCCAGCATGATCACAATGGCGTCCAGCGGCTTATGAGCCTCGAGCAGCATCGGAAGCGCGCGAATGCCGTTGAGGTTAGTGTCCAGATGGCACATGTCGTCGCGTACCGTCGTGCGGCCGTTGAGGCCTTCTTCAATTACATGCCAGCCCTCGCCTAAGTCACGTTGGACCACGCCACACCAGCGCACATCCTGCGCATAGCGCACCGCGGTACCGTCGCGCATGCCCGCCGGATCGTAACCATAGGTGTTGCTGTCACCAAAGCACAGAACGTTTTTCATCGTAAGCTCCCCACTCAATAAAAAGCCGACAGGAGCAGCCTCTCCCGTCGGCTCGGTATATCGCATCACGAGCACCGTTTACAGGTACTTGCGCCAGTCGTCGTCATCCTCGTCATCCTCGGCAGCGGTCTGAGCCTGCTCGGCGGCACGGGCGGCTGCGGCGCGGGCGGCAACCTGGGCATAGGGCTCCTCGTTGCGCTCGGGGAAGTTTGCCAGCACGTGCTCGAACTTGGCAAAATCCTCATCCCAGCGCGTAGAAGGCACGGCAAAGAAGACCTGCTTGACCTTGAAGTCGCCCGATGCGAGCTCCTTGCGGAAGAGCTCGGCCACGGCCTCTGCGTCAAAGCCGTTGTTCTCGCAGCCCCAAGCACCCAGTACGAGCTTCTCGCGGCCAAGCTCATCGCAGATAGCAAGCACAAAGCGAATGCGGTCGCGCAGGGCGTCAAGCAAGGCATCGTCGCTCACGCGGTACTCCTGGCGAGCACGCTTGGCGTTGGGTGCAGCGGCGACGATCACGTCGGCATAGGCGTGCACATGCTTGCGCTCGAAGCGCACCGCGGGCACCACCAGCGCACGGTTGCGGTACAGCTCACAGTTGATGTTGCGGCGACGGTTCTCACCGTACCATTTACGCTGCTTATCGAGGACGTTGTACAGATACGAATCGGCGCACAGCGTGGCCTCCTGGCCCAGATAACCCTGAATATATCCACCGCCCGGATTGGTAAACGAGGCAAAGGCGAGCACGGCCATGTCGCAGAACTGCGCATAGCCGCGACCGTTATCGAGGATTGCCTGCGTGGCGGAGGCATCAAGCACAGTGACCTCGGGCAGGACCGGAGCGGGCTCCTCAGCAGGCGCGGACTCAGCTTCGGCGATTTCCTCGGCAGGCTCCTCGACGGGCTCGGGCGCCGCCTCGGTCTCGGGCGCCGCCTCGACCTCGGCAGTCTCCGCGTTCTCGACGTCCTCGGCGACCTGCTCTTCGGGGGCCACAGCAGTCTGAACCTTGGCCTTCATCGCCGCGACAAAGCCGGCGGGCATGCCGTCAAACTCGCGAACACCAGCAAGCGAACGCTCGATATCCTTGGCGCAGGCCTCGGACACAGTCATCACATGGCGCTCGGCGGCCTTGGCACGGGCCTCGCGCTTGGGATTGGGCTGACCCGCTCGGTTGGACCTGCGGTTACGGTTCCTGTTGTCGACGTCTGCCATACATGGCCACCTTTCCTGTCGCTGCCGCTATCGGCTTTTCCCATCCATGATACCCCGCCGCGCACAAAAAAGACGGCCCCGAAGGACCGCCTTTCGCATCGTTTTACCGTGTCCGGCAGGAAGCATCGCAATGCCGCGTTTTAATCGCGACGGCCGAGGATGTTCAGGATGCGTAGGAACACGTTGATAATGTCCACGAACAGATTGGACGCCATGAGCACCGCATTGGGCAGCGTAGGCGGCACCGTCGTGGCCACATAGGTGTCGTAGCCAATAAAGCCGGCAAACACCACAATCACGATCAGGTCGGTGATGGACTGCGAAACGCCCATGAACATCAGCACGATCTCGACCAGAATCGTGGCAAGCAAGATGCCAAAACCAATGCCATACACACGCTGGAAGAACTTGGGGAAGGTCACGCCCAGCGCACCAAAGACAAAGGTGATGGCGGCCGTGGCGATAAAGGCGGTGTTAATGGTAGGCAGGTCGTAGTTGGCAAGACCAAACGACGCCGTCAGGCCAAAGGTGCTCGCAAAGACCACGTAGCCCACGAGCGACAGGCCCACGGACTGTTTGCTGGCAGCAGCCGACATCATGACCATGCCAACGATGGTCAAAATAAATGAGCCAAAGACCAGCGGCAAAGCGGCGCCGCTCATCATCATGCGCGCAAATGACATGGTGCTCGTAAAGTAAGCACCGGCGCCCATGGCGCAAAAGCCCAAAAAGATCAGAGCAGACATGACAAGGTTGTACGCGCGCGGCGACATCTCCTTGGCACGGCTTGTGCCGGTCTCGATGGGGCCATTCTGATAGCCCTGGATATCGTTCATACTTTCGTCCTTTCAAAAAGCACCGCGACGGCGCCGTAGCTGACAAGTTTCCTGCCATTGTACCCGAACGCCACGCGTTCTTACCTGCGGCGCTCGCCCTCGAGCGTACGATCAAAAGCCCAGACCCACCAACGCATCACGTGCGCCTGCGAGCCGTCCGCCCGCTCACGCGTTTGGTCCTCTAGATACAACTCGGTCGCATGTCCGCCAAAACGTACCTTATAGGTTGCCGTACGAATGCCGTGAACCGTCAGGCCAAAACCGGTGGACGAGACAATCTCGTCAATCGTAAAGCAGCGACCGTCAACCCAGCAGACGGTAACCGGCACAACCTGTCCGCCCGCGAGAATGCGAGCCACGACGTCCACATACTGCTTGTGCACGCGCCGAGTTTTGCCGTCTGTCTGTCGATATTCCATGGCCCCTATTATCGAACGCATGTTTGCATGTTGTAAAGCGAACAGACTGTGGTTTTGGAGTGTCGGAGCAAACGCACGCGTCCGCATGGCGTGTTAGCAAAAAGAACGACCGCGGTCAACAGGGCTAATATTCAATTTTAGTACCAAAAAATTCACTTCTCCCATCAGAACTCCGTAAAGAAACCCGCAGGAGGTGATACGATTTATCATGTTTCTGTAACGTGCCTGCAAACTTCGAGAAAGCCCATATATGGACGTAACGTTCTCAACCTTCCTCGGCCAAATTGTGTCGAATCCAGTCCTTGCCGTCACCGTGATCCTCGCGTTGGGCGCCATCTTCGTCAATGGATGGACCGACGCGCCCAACGCCATCGCGACCTGCGTCACCACGCGCTGCATGCCCGCCCGCGCCGCCATCCTCATGAGTGCCGCATTCAACTTCCTCGGCGTGCTCATCATGACGCACTTTAACGCGAGCGTCGCCAACACCATCTCACATATCGTCGACTTTGGCGGAAACAGCACCATGGCGCTCGCCTGCCTGTGCGCGGCGCTGTTCTCCATCGTCGTCTACGGCGCCACAGCGTCGCGTTTTGGCATCCCCACCTCGCAAAGCCACAGCCTTATCGCCGGCCTGACCGGTGCCGCCATCGCCCTCGGCGGCGCGAGCAGCGTCAACGTCCACGAGTGGATGAAGGTCATCTACGGCCTGGCGCTCTCCATCGGTCTGGGCTTTGTCATGGGCTGGATCCTGTGCAAACTCGTCTCGATTCTTTTCGCCGCCGCCAACAGGCGACGTGCCAATGTCTTCTTTAAATACGCTCAGATCGCGAGTGCTGCGGCCATGAGCTTTATGCACGGCGCGCAGGATGGACAGAAGTTCATCGGCGTGCTCTTTTTAGGTGTCGCCTTCGCCAACGGCCAGACTAGCGTCGGCGACGCCGGCATCCCCATCTGGATCATGCTGCTGTGCTCGGCCACCATGGGCATCGGCACCAGTGTGGGCGGCGAGCGCATCATCAAGTCCGTCGGCCAGAGCATGGTCAAGCTCGAAAAGTACCAGGGCTTCTCCGCCGACCTCGCGGGCGCCGCAAACCTGCTGCTTGCCACCCTTACCGGCATCCCCGTGTCCTCCACCCACATCAAGACCTGCGCCATCATGGGCGTCGGTGCCGTCAAGCGCCTTTCGGCCATCAACTTCGGCGTGGTCAAGGACATGATGTTCACCTGGTTCTTCACCTTCCCCGCCTGCGGACTCATCAGCTTTGTCATGGCCAAGCTGTTCATGATGTTCCTCTAGCCACACCGAGCGTCCATCCGGACCGCAAAACTTCGCCCACCCGTCTTCGCCTCGAAAGGACCCACTCATGGCAAAGAAACCCGATTCGTTCTACTTTGACAACTACGTCGCCTGCGCCGACCTTGCCGTCCAGGCCGCCGAGCTGCTCACCAAGATTTTTGAGAACTTTGACCCCGCGCAGATCCACGACATGCTCGAGGAGATGCACGCGATTGAGCATGCGGCAGACAAGAAGCACCATGAGCTCGAAGACGCCTTGCTCACCGCCTTTATCACCCCGCTCGAACGCGAGGACCTGGATCTGATGAGCTGCTCACTCGACACCGTGCTCGACCGCATCGAGGGCGTCGTGCAGCGCGTCTACTTCACCAACATTCAGAGCATCCATCCCGACGCCATCGTCATCGCCCACAAGGTAACCGATGCCTGCCGCGCCATGAAGGACCTTATGGTCGAGCTTCCCAACTACCGCAAGTCCAAAACGCTGCGCGAGCTCGTCATCCAGATCAACACCATCGAGTCCGAGGCCGACGAACTCTACATCAACGCCATGCGTAACCTGCACGTTAACGGCAAGGACCCGCTCGAGGTCATCGCTTGGCGTGACGTGTACGCCTTCCTGGAGTACTGCGCCGACTGCTGCGAGAATGTGGCCGATGTCGTGGATTCGATCGTCATGAAGAACAGTTAATTGGGGGTACATGTCCCACCGGTCGCGGGCCCGGCCACTAATAACCTTTTTCACTCCGGCTGCAAGCAGAGTCGTTCAAAAGGTTATTAGTGGCCGGGCCCGCTCCCTTATGCACCACCATTGGGAACTTTGGCTGATAGATTTAGCGCGATGGGGGTTTGGCTGAAGGGACCTATGGTACCCGTTCGGACACTTTGGCCCTTGATGAGCGTTTGGCTGATTGCTGCTTTGGGTACTGTTTGGGTTACTTTGGGTTTGTTTGATTTTTAATTGTTGGAGGGCTTGTATGTCTTATTTGGATCTGGCTCGGTCTCGGTATTCTTGTCGCGAGTTTGAGAATCGTTCTGTTGAGCAAGCTGTGGTGGATGCCATTGTTGAGGCTGGGCGTATTGCTCCTTCTGCTTGTAATAATCATCCTTCTCGTGTGATGGTGTTGGATACGCCCGAGCTTCTGGAGAAGGCTGCTGCTTGTCAGCCTCGGTTTGCTCGTGATGGGTCCATCTTTGGGGCTCCGCTTGTCTTCCTTATTTGCAGCGTTACCGATGATGCTTGGGTGCGCCCGTATGACCAGATGAATTCCAGTGAAATCGATACGTCCATCGTGTGTGATCAGATGATGATGGAGGCCACCGAGCAGGGCCTGGGAACGTGCTGGGTATGCCATTTTAAGCCTGAGGTGGCACAGGAGCAGTTCAATCTGCCCAAGGGCGTCTATCCCTATCACATGCTCGTCTGTGGCTATCCCGCCGACCACATCGCCGATCCCGAGCATCGCGAGGCCCGCACCATTCCCCTCTCCAACTTCCTCCTCAAGTAGATTTTTGGGACATGCCTTAAAACCTACCCTTGACCGCTCACCCGTTCGCCGAGTTCTGCGCCACTATGTGCAGGGCTCGGTTTTTTTATGTTACGCACCCCGGCACAGTCATAAAAAAGGACCCGCAAGCTGCGGGTCCTTTCTAGGCACTAAATTGTAGGCCGAATGTTAGTCCAGGTCGTCGGCAGCAAAGTTGTCGATCGGGGCAAAGGGATCGGCCACGGGGACAACCGGGTCAGCGACGGGCAGCGGCTCGGCGGGAACAGTCACCGCAGGAGAAGCGGCAGAACCGACCGGCGTGGAGGCCATGAGGTCGGCCGGGAAGGAGTTCTGGGCATCGTCCATGAAGTGCTGGATGAGCTTGAGATACTCGGCCTTGAACTCCTCACGGGAAGCCTTGAGACGATCGATTTCCTCGAGCTCGGCCTGCTTTTCGGTCAGAGCCTGGCGGATAACCTCGCGGGCCTTGGCGTCAGCCTCGTTGCGGATACGCTCAGCATTCTCGTTGGCATCGTTGACGATGGTCTCAGCGGTCTGCTGGGCAGCGATCAGGGCAGCGGAAATCTGGCGCTCCTGAGCGGAGAAGTCAGGGGCGGGAGCAGCCACGGGGGCGGCGGGAACGGCTTGGGCGGTGGCATCCTGAGCCTGGGCAAGCTGAGCCTGTGCATCGGCAAGCTGCTGCTCGGTAGCAGTCAGACGACCCTTAAGGTCGACGATCTTAGCGAGCATAGCGTCAACCTCGGAGGACAGCGTCTCCAAGAAGACGTCGACCTCGGCAGGATCGTAGCCACGCTTGGCCTCAGAGAAAGTCTGAGCCTGGATGTCTGCAGGGGTAATAGCCATAACAAGTCTCCTTTTTCATCGCCTCGGCGCTACACGCCCGACGTAAGTTACAAAGTCAGTTCTATACGAGTATACCTATAAGAAGCTGCAGAACCAGCCTCTGCACCAACTGCAACGCAATAATCGCAACGACCGGCGAAAAATCGATACCGCCCATCGGCGGAATGAAACGACGGAACAGGTTGAGCCACGGACCGCACACGCTATCGAGCACCGCAGCAATATCCTGAAGTAAACCACCCTGCTTCATGGGAATCCACGTCATAAAGCAGTAGACGACAATGAGCGTGGAATAGAAGTTGAACAGCGTGTTGACCAGCTGGACGATAGTGTAGATGTTGATGGGAATCTCCTCGTCTTGTCTTTACTTAAGGTAGCCGTCGGCACGAAGCTTCTTGAGATCGGAATCTTTGACCTCGCAACCGGCGGGCAGCACCATGAACACGCGGTCGCCTACCTCCTTGACCGTGGCGCCCAGACCGCAGGCAAAGCCGTAAGAGAAGTCCAAGACGCGCTTGGCAACTTCGGTGCGTACGCCCACAAAAATCAGTGCGACAGGCTGCTTGGTGCGAACGCGGCGCACCACGGTCTCCACGTCGTCATAGCTCTCGGGGCGCAGGACATAGGCCGGCAGCTGCGGCGTGGCGTTGATGATATTGCTCGCATAGGCCGAGGCATCGCTCGGTGCAGGCGCGGGTGCAGCGGCGGCACGGGCGCGGGTGTTCTCGGCGTAGCTCGACGGCGTGTCATAGGCACCAGGACGATAACCGCTCGCAACGCTGTCCTGCGAGCGCGAAGGCGGGTTATACGTCGTGGCATGGCGGGAGTCATCGCCGACCAGCTGACCGGAGCGCGTATACACGGCAACCGACTCAGCTTCACCGCGGCGCGTCTGACCAAGCAGGCCGTTGCTCGGCTCGTCTTGGGTGTAGAAGCCCTCGCCCGAAGCACCGCTGTAGCCGTTGCCCTGATAACTATCGTCATAGCCGTCATCGTAGCCGTAGTCGTCGTCCTGGCCATAACCCTGGTCGTAACCCTGCTGGCCGCCCAGGTGCATCTTATTTTTAATCTCGTCAAGGAAGCCCATGGTTGTGTCCTCTCGCGGTTTAGTGCAGGCGCCCCGATAATCAGTGCGCACTTCAGAGCCTTATTTTACTGCAAACTCCGGGCTAAATACTACCCTGCCCAGGCGAACGAGCGTAGAGCCCTCCTCAAGGGCAGGCTCAAAGTCCTCGCTCATGCCGCAGGAAAGCTCAGGCAGGTTCAAATCGGGATGCGCCGCCTCCAGCTCATCCCTCAGCTCACGAAGCCCCGCAAAGGTGCGGCGTGCCACATCCTTATTCCCCCGGGGCGCCATAGTCATAAGCCCCTGTACGCAAATTCCCTCAAGTTCCGCAAGCTCACCCGCGGCGGCGCGAATCTCATCGGGCGAAAAGCCTCCCTTCGACTCCTCACCACTCACATTGACCTCGATGAGCACACGCTGGGGGCCGGCGAGCTCGCCTGCCTCAATCTTGCGGACAGCACGGCTCGAGATCGCCTGTGCCAGATGCAGCGAACCCACCGAGTGAATCAGCTCGGCTGAGCTCAGCACCGCATTGATCTTATTGGTCTGCAGGTTGCCGATCATATCGAAGCGCACCTCGGGCAGCTCCGGATGCTCCGCCAGACCCGTGAGCTTGCGAACCAGCTCCTGCGGGCGGTTCTCGGCAAAATGGCGATACCCCGCCTGGATGGCGGCAACGGTCTCATCGACACCAACGGTCTTGGACACGGCAATGAGGCCCGCGGCGTCGTGGGGGCGGCCCGCGCGATCGAGCGCCGCATAAAAACGTTCCAGAATCTGCTCGCGGCGAGCGCGCATCAAGTCCAAATAGTTATCCATTGCTAATCGCCTCCGCTGACAGCCAAACAAGTAGTCCCATGCTAACGCAAGAGCGCGGTCCCGCATGTGCAAGGCCGCGCTCACTTAGGTATTTACAATCTTTCGACGAACGGGGTCACTTACTCCTCGTCGTCCTCGCCATCGTCCTCGTCCTCAAGATGATCGAGCAGGTAGCGAAGACCCTCGCTGACCTCGTTGGCGGGCACCTTGGCAACGTAACGCGCGTCGACGGCGGGCCTCATGATAACACCCTCGCCCGAAGGCACGCGCATGCTCTCGAGCTCATCCTCGTCCACACGGGCGATATCGCCGGCGTTCATACGCTGACCAGTCAACAGGAAGGTCAGACGGCAAGCGGCATCGATGGAAATGGAAGCGATGCGATCGAGGTAGCGCGAAACCATGATGGCGCGGCGCAGGTCGTCATAGTTGCTGTCGTCGTCCATAAAGTCGCCCGTATCCATACGGTTAAAGGTGCGGAAGAACTTCTCGTAGGCGGCGTGCACTGGCTCGTCCTCGACGGCCAGGTTGCAGATGATGGACATGTCATTGGTGACGAGCGCAGAAAGCGAAGAGCCCAGCACCTGGTAGACGGCCTCAGCCTCGGCCTCAACCGTGCCGACAAGCTCCTTGGGCAGCGAGATGTCGGCCTTGATCATATGACGCGTGGCACGGCAGATCTGACGGACTTTATCGGTCATGCGCTGCAGGTTAAAGTCGACATAGATGATCGTCTGAAGCAGGCGGAAGTCGGAGGCGACCGGTGACTGCGTGGCGATCAGGCTGTAGCAGACGGCCTCCAGGTTGGCGCAGCGCGCGTCAATCGAAAGCGTGCGCTTCTTGGTCTTGGTGGCGAGCTTGCGGTCGTCGGTCACATAGGCCTTCACGGCATCGTGGAGAGCCAGATCGACGGCCTCATAGATGCTCAGCATCTCGTGACGGGCCTCGACGAGCTGACGGGAAAACAGTTTGCGCATGGTTCACTCCAATCAGTTGGGTGCGGTCATGCAGCCCGCACAGTGAATACGCACCGGACCAGGTCCGATCGGCTTGGGACTAGTCGCACCGATCAGCCAAAGCGGCCGGTGATATAGTCTTCCGTCCGCGAGTCCACCGGGCTGGTGAAGATCGCGTCGGTTTGACCATACTCGATGAGCGTGGCGGGCTCGCCGGCAACTTCCTGCAAGAAGAATGCGGTGTAGTCGCTGATGCGAGCTGCCTGCTGCATTGAATGCGTGACGATGATGATCGTCATCTCGGGCGCCAGCTCGGCCATCAGATCCTCGACCTTAGAGACGGATGTGGGATCGATGGCGGAGCAGGGCTCGTCCATCAGGAGGACATCGGGTTGCACCGCAAGCACGCGCGCGATGCACAGACGCTGCTGCTGACCGCCCGAGAGCGCCAAACCATCCTTGTTGAGCTGATTGGATACCTCTTTCCAGAGGTTGGCGCGCTTGAGCGATTCTTCCACGATGTCATCGAGGTCGCTTTTGCTAGTCACGCCCTGCAGACGAGGGCCAAAGGCGACATTCTCGTAGATGGATTTAGGAAACGGGTTGGGCTGTTGAAAGATCATGCCCACGCGACGACGGAGGTCGACCGGGTCGACGCCCTCGGCATAGATATCATTGCCGTCGAGCGTCATGGTGCCCTCGACGCGCGTACCCTCGATCAGATCATTCATGCGGTTGATGCAGCGCAAAAACGTCGACTTGCCGCAGCCCGAAGGGCCAATGAAGGCGGTGATGGCGTTTTTGGCGATGTTGAGGTCAAGCCCCGTCAGCGCATGAAAGTCACCGTACCAAAAGTTGAAATCCTTGGCCGTGATGGCCGCTTGCTCCAGCGTGGGAGCGGACTGATAAACGGACATGGGACTCCTTAACTAGCGACGCTTGCGCGACAGGAAGCGCGCAAACAGGTTGAAGGCCAGAATGATCACCATCAGCAAGAGCGCGGTGCCGTAGGCTGCGTTCATGTTGATGCCATCGTTGGCAAGCAGGTACAGGTGAACCGTCATGGGGCGGCCGGAATCGAGCGGCGAAATAGGTAGATTGATGGCTTGGCCCATGGTGTAGAGCACCACCGCGGTCTCGCCAATGGCGCGGCCGATGGCGAGGACGATGCCCGTGGCAATACGGCCAAAGGCAGAAGGAAGCACAATCTTGGAGACAACCTGCCACTTGGTGGCGCCCAGGCCGTACGCGCCCCAACGGATATAGCGCGGGACGGCGCGAATGGCCTCTTCGGTGGTGCGCATGACGATGGGAAGCATCAAGAGCGCGAGCGCCAGAGCGGCCGAGACCATCGAAAGGCCCAGGCCCATGGCCTCGACAAACAAGGCGTAGCCAAACAGGCCCATAACGATGGAGGGCACCGAGGCCAAAGCGTCAGCAGCGTAGCGAATGAGCTCGACGACCTTGCCCTGCTTGGCGTACTCGGCCAGATAGACGGCTGCCAGCACAGCAATCGGCGTGCAGATAAGCATGGCGAGCGCCGTCACATAGACGGTCGAGACGATCGTGGGCCAAATTCCGCCCTCGGCGTTGACGCCCTGGGGCCAACCGAAGATAAAGTCGAGCGAGATATGCGGCAGGCCGTTAATGACCACATAGGCAATGATAGCGACAAGCACCAGCGTGGTGATGTATGCCGCGGCACGGAACACGCCAAGCATGATCTTGTTGGACAGGTCCTTGTTGATGCGGCCCTTCTTGCCATGGGAAAGGGCACGCTTGATGCGCTCGCGCGACGAGGTCGTATCGACCGTCGTGTCAACGGAATCGGACATAGCCTACCCCCTCTTCTTCTTGGAAATCAGACGGACGATGCCCACCAGCGTGGCGGAGATGATAAACAGGACCACGCCCATGCCGAACAGCGCCGAGCGGTGCAGACCCGAGGAATAGCTCATGTCAAGCGCGATCTGGCTCGTGAGCGTCGAGATGGGGCTCGCAATGCTGTCGGGAATAACCGGGGCGTTACCCACGACCATGAGCACGGCCATGGTCTCGCCGATGGCACGGCCCATACCCAGCACGATGGCATCCACGATACCCAGCTTGGCGGCAGGTAGCACGACCTTATAGATGGTCTGCCACTTAGTAGCACCCATGGCATACGATGCCTCGCGAATACCCATGGGAATGGAATTGAGGGCATCGATGGTGAGCGTGGTGATGGTAGGGACGATCATGATGGCAAGCACGAACCACGCCGTCAGCGCACCAAAACCAAGACCACCGGTCAGTTGCGCGATAAACGGACGGATGATGATCATGCCAAAGAAGCCATAGATGATAGAAGGGATGCCGGCCAACAGGTCAACGGCAGGGCTGATGAGCTTGCGCACGCGCTTGCTGGCGATCTCGACCAGATACACGGCCGTGCCCACGCCTAGGGGCACACCCATGGCGAGCGCACCGACGGTCACCAGACCCGAGCCGGCAAGCAGCGACACGATGCCGTAGTGGCCCTCAGAGGGCGCCCACGTAAAGCTAAAGAAGTCCGCCAGACCGATGTCGGTAAAGACGGGCAGCGCCGAGTACGTGGTAAAGACAAAAATCAGGATGACGGTAACAACCGCCAAGAACGCGCAGGCAAAGAAAATCCACTGCAGCGCCTTCTCCTTGATATAGGTGCTGCGCGATACGAGCGCCAGCTCGCGCTTCTTGGGCGCCTGAGCATTCTGCTCAGTCTGGGAGTTTTCCTGTGCTTCCATGCTACTCACTCCCCTTCTCGTCGTTGGTGACGGGAATAAAGCCCGCCTCGCGAATCTGCTTGTCCATCTTTTCGGACGTCACGTAGTCGATGTAATCCTGCGCCTGCTGCGAAGGCGCACCCTTCACAAAGAAGTAAAGGTCGCGCGAGATGGGATAGCCGCCACTCGCGACCGTCTTCTCGGACGCCTCAACATGATTGACCGAGACGGCCTTGACCGAGGTCTTGGCGTTGAGGCCATCGACGAAGCCCAGCGAAATGTAGCCGATAGCCCCGCGCGAACGAGATACCACGTCGCGCACCTGGCCCGTGCCCGAAAGAACGGCGGAACGGCGATCGAACGGGGTGCCGTCCATCACGATGGTGCGGAAGGCTTCACGCGTGCCAGACGCCTCATCTCGGTTGATAACCTGAATCCTCAGGTCCTCGCCACCGACTTCTTTCCAGTTGGTGATCTTGCCGGCATAGATATCGCGGAGCTGCTCGGTCGAGAGGTTATCGACGGGGTTGTCTTCGTTCACGATGACCGCGATACCGTCGTGGGCAATGACGATGGGAGTCAGGCCCAGATCCTGTTCGTCGGCATTGAGTCCACGGGAGGAGCTGGCGATATCGGCCGTGCCAGCGCTGACGGCTTCGATGCCAGCGGAAGAGCCCAAACCGGAAACGAGCACGTCGATGCCGGTCTCCTCCTTAAAGCCCTCTGCCGCAATTTCGGCGATAGGAAGGCAGGTCGTGGAGCCGGCCACGGTAATGGAAGAGGCAGAAGATCCCGAAGAACAGGCGCACAGCGTAAGCGTAAGCACAGCGGCGCTCAGGACCGATACGATCTTTCTCATAGCATCACGCCGATCGCAGCATGGCGCCCACAGGTGCCGTCCTCGTTACGGTAGGAATAAAAGCGGTCGTTCTGACGCACAGTCGAAAGCTGGGTATCCACGATATTATCCGCGTCCACACCGGCATCTACCAGCGCCTCACAAATGGCAGCGGAAAGATCGAGCATGCGAGAGGCACTCGCATCGATGCAAGAGAACTCGACGGCAAAGCAATCCATGAGTTCCTGGGATACCTCATATTCGTCAGCCAAGATATGGGGGCCGATATAGGCGGAAACGTCGCTCGCATCGCAGCCGGCAGCATCGCAAAGCGCCTGGCACGCCTTGGCAGAAATACGTGCAATCGTGCCCTTCCAACCGGAGTGCACCACGGCAAATCCGCCAGGGGCCACCAGCACCACGGGAACGCAGTCGGCAAAGCAGAGCAGCACGGGCACGTCATGGGCCGTACAGACGATGGCATCGCAGCCCTCGGCAATCTGCTCGCGAACAGCCTCAAGATCATCGGCGCCGTTCGAAGTCACCGTAACGATATGGTCACCATGTACCTGATTGGGCACGAGCAGATTATGCTCGCACTCAGTGGCGCCCATAGCTTCGAGCGCTCGACGACGATTTTCTTGAACAGCAAAGGGGTCATCGCCTACATGCGAGCCCAGGTTGAGCGAGGAGTACGCATCTTCAGAAACGCCACCGGTGCGCTCGGTAAAGGCAAAGCGGACATCGGATGTCGCGCCCTCCACCAACGTAACTCCATCATGGTCGACACGCGAAACGTTGTCCGCACGTGCTGCCATACTAAAGCCTCCTAATAACACAAGTACCGCGGCGTCGCCGCGCAGTCCGCGTTTATACGGCTGTCATACTTCCTTAAAAGGATACCCGCAGCGGTAGGGACCAAACGTAAAGGGAACGTAAGGAGATTGGAGGCTTTCGTTTACAAACGAGAAACAAAACGGGGTGCATCCAAATGGACACACCCCGTGCAGGTCGTTGAGAAAAACGAACTAGAAGCTACCGCGCTTCAGGAAGTCGGGAAGCTCGAACTGGTCGTTGCCAAAGTTGGGCAGCTCGGTACCACCGACGTTGCGGGTCGGAGCGGCCTGAGCCGGGCTGGCAGCCGGGGGGGTGCGCTGCGGCTCAGCGGAGGCAGCGGCCTTGCTCTGAGACTGCTGAGCAGCAAAGAGCTCATCCTGACGGTTGACGTTGGAGTCGGAGAAGCCCGTAGCGATGACGGTGATACGCACCTGATCGCCCAGGGACTCGTCGACAACGGTACCGAAGATGATGTTGGCCTCGGGGTCGACGGCGTTGGCGACAACGTCGGCGGCGTCGCTGATCTCCTGGATGCCCAGGTCCTTGGAACCGGCGATGGAGAGCAGCACGCGCGTGGCACCATCGATGGAGCTCTCGAGCAGCGGGCTGGAGATGGCCTGCTGGGCAGCGTCGACGGCACGAGTATCCCCAGAAGAGGTACCGATACCCATCATGGCGGTACCGGCCTGCTTCATGATGGTCTTAACATCGGCGAAGTCCAGGTTGATGATACCGGGGACGGTGATGAGGTCGGTGATGCCCTGGGTGCCCTGGGAAAGGACGCCATCGGCAATCGCGAAGGCCTCGAGCATGGTGGTCTTCTTCTCGGCGATGTCGAGCAGCTTATCGTTAGGAATGACGATCATGGTGTCGACGCAATCGGAGAGGGTCTTGATGCCCTCCTCGGCGCTCTTCTTACGCTTGCGGCCCTCGAAGGTGAAGGGCTTGGTTACGACGGCGACGGTCAGTGCGCCGACCTCGTTCATCGCGATATCGGCAACGATGGGAGCAGCGCCGGTACCGGTGCCGCCGCCCTCGCCGCAGGTGATAAACACCATGTCGGCGCCAGCGAGCGCCTCGGCGATGTCGTCGCGGGACTCATCGGCAGCCTTGCGGCCAACCTCGGGATTGGCGCCGGCGCCCAGGCCGCGGGTAAGGTCGGTGCCGATGTGCACCTTGATATCGGCATCAGAGATCGCGAGTGCCTGAGCATCGGTGTTGATGGCAACAAACTCGACGCCGCGGATGCCCTCTTCGATCATTCGATTAACCGCGTTGGTACCGCCGCCGCCGACGCCGACCACCTTAATGACGGCAAGGTAGTTGTTGATCTCTGTCTCGTGCATGTCGGTCCTCCGAACAAAGGTTATAGCCATAGCATGGGTCGACCCCTGCGCACATTAACCTTCAGGTTGAAAGTAAATGCAAAGGTAAACCGTATTATGTTTGCACATTATGAACGTATCAGTCAAATAATTGACCGTGAAAACCAAACAAACCAGATAAACGGCGTGGTATGGCCCCTCAACAAAGCATCAACCAGCGCTACGAGGTCGGAGCATTTCTAAATGTGTAGTTGCCCGGAGAGCGCACATTGATATACGTTACGCCCTCTACCTGCGAAAGCAACTTGGTGACTACGCGTTCCTTCTTGGCGATATCGTCCGAATCGCCCAGCGACACCTCAATGCCGTTATTGAGGTTTGCCGAGATGGCTTCGACCGAAGGCGTGGAAATATCCTTGACTTGTCCCAAGAACTCGCTCGAAAAACCACGCACATAATCCAGGCCGGCCTTAACGGCTTTGGAGTTCACCGCCTGGCCGGAAACCGGAGCGACATCCGCCGAGACATCAGTCAACAACACCGCGCCATAATGCTTGGCGAGTGCCAGCGCGGCATCGATTCCGGTCAAGGTATTTGAGCCCTGCCCTGTCGTGATGACGTTGCCCTGGTCGTCCACTTCGACCGACGTCGACAGCGGGGCGATCCAGGTGTCATCGTCTCCGATAGCCCAGGCAAGGTCGTCGGAGCTGATATATGCAATGGCGATAACTTTACGCTCCGTCGGCGTGATGATAAGCGTATGGGGAAACTGGCGCTGGACATCTACGCCCGAGACCCACGGGTTTTGCTTGAGATCCTCGGTAATCTGGTCGGGATCGACGTTAAAAAGCGACGTTCCCTCGGGCAAGTCGATCAGCTGGATAGCATCGTGCTTCGTCACATGCTCGCTGCCTTGAATCTGAATATCAGTGGCAGTAAACAATCCAGAGTTGATCACCACGATGGCAACGACGACGAGCACGGCCAAGACGGCCAAAACGCCGCCCACGATTTTGCCTTTGCCTGTAACGACAGAAGCGGCGTCTGATGTTTTATTTGCCATCGCTCCAAGTGAAGATAACGGGTTGAAGCCTTTTTTACTCGAAGGCTTCTTGGCGGTAGCCGGCACCGATGTCAGCGAGCGCGGTTTCGATGCGCCCAGCGTGCGGCCTGGACGCGCCGCTTTAGTTCCCGTCGAGGGCTTGGGAGTTGCCATGGGACGGGCAGGCTTGGCGCCCATAACAGGCTTTGACGTCACAGAGGGACGCGAGGACTTTTTTGCGGCCGGACGATTACCGAGCTGCGAGCCGACGACCGGACGACTGGCCTGTCGAGCATGCCCGACAGACTTAGAGTGCGCGACGGTATTGCGTTGAGGTTTGGCAGGCGCGCCGGAACGCCCTCCGGCGCGGCGGAAGGTGGGTTTCGATGCTCTAGAAGCCGAGGAATTTAACTTCCGGTCTGAGCTCGATGCCATACGCCTCCCTCACCTTTCCGTGCACATGTCTGATAACCGCGGCAACGTCATCGGCCGAGGCAGTTCCGTTATTAACGATAAAATTAGCGTGAACGGGCGAAATTTCCGCGCCGCCAATTGAAAAACCCTTTAATCCACAATCCTCGATAAGCTTGCCCACACTCGCATCGGGCGGGTTGCGAAAGACCGACCCGCAGGATGCGCGACCCATGGGCTGCGTACGCTTGCGCCTTGTAAGGTACCGCTCCATGCGCTCGCGAATGTCGGCCTTGGGCGCCGGTTTAAGCTTGAGCACGCACTCGAGGATGATCTCATTGCGGGGAAGGCTACATTCGCGGTAGCCCCAAGAGATCTCGGACCCCGCATAATGCTTGATACCGGATGCCGGGTCAAACGTTACGACATCCTCAACCAGCGAGCCAATCCACTCGGTCCGCGTGCCGGCATTCATAGATATCGCACCGCCGACCGAACCAGGAATGCCAACGGCAAACTCAAGGCCCGAGAGGCTACGCGACAGGGCATCGTTGACCAGGCGCGCAAACATCACGCCCGCACCGACCGTCAGCGTACAACCGTCATCGGCAACAACCGTGCGCTGGAACTCACGTCCGAGCGAAATGACGGCACCGCGATAACCGCCATCGGCAACCAGCAGATTGGAGCCCTTGCCGATGATGACCCACGGCACCTGCTCGCGATCGAGCACCGCCACGGCGCGGCGGAGGGCATGATAGCTATGGCACGTCACAAAGAGGTCGGCCTTGCCGCCGATACGATAGCTCGTATGACGCGCAAGGCGCTCGTCCTCGATCACATCCGTGTCGATCATGCCCGAGAGCGCCATGACGGCGTTAAACAGACCCATTAGACTTAAGCGTCTTTCTTGGCAGTCAGATACTCAATGAACTCGGGACCGACGGTCGTAACGTCGCCGGCACCCATGGTGAGCAGCAGGTCGCCCTCGCCCACCATCTGCTCGAGCTCCTGATTGAGCTCAAGACGGCTGGAGCAGTACACGACCTCCTTGCCAGGATGCTTGGCGCGCACGGTATCGGCGAGCATCTTAGAGGTGACACCCGGAATGGGCATCTCGCCAGCCGAGAACACATCAATCAGCAGCAGTTTATCGGCATTGGCAAATGCATCCGCAAAGTCGTCGCACAGGGCCTGCAGGCGCGAATAGCGGTGCGGCTGGAACACGACGTCGACGTGCTTGTAACCCAGCGACGAAGCGGCAGCAAGCGTCGCCTTGATCTCGGTGGGGTGATGGCCGTAATCATCGACCACGGTGATGCCATCGATATCGCCCACGTGGGTAAAGCGACGGCGGACGCCCTCAAAGCTCGAGAGCGCCTTGGCGGCGGCGTCGATGTCAAGGCCCAGGACATGGGCGACGGTGAGCACCGCCGTGGCGTTGAGCATGTTGTGGCGACCGGGATTGCTCTTGATCTCCACAGCGCGCTCAGTGCCGTCCTCAAAGCGAACGATAAAGTCACTCTGGATGCCCTTGACATCCGGGTGCATGCAGACGATGTCGTTGCTCTCGGCAAAGCCGTAGGAAAGCACGTGACGGCCCGTCGACTTGGCGAGCTCGACCAGATGCGGGTCCTCACCGCAGACGATGACGGTGCCGTCCTCGCCCACCAGGCTCATGAATTTGGCGAAAGTTGCCTCGATCTCCTCGATACCCGAGTAGTGATCGAGGTGGTCGGCCTCGACGTTGGTCACAATGACTACGTTGGGGTTCAGGAACAGGAAGGAGCTGTCGGACTCGTCGGCCTCGGCGACAAAGTAGTCGCCCGAGCCGTTCTTGCCGTTCGTGTCATAGCCCTCGACGATGCCACCGATCAGGAAGCTCGGATCCAGACCCATGCGGTCGAGCATGGTGGCACACATCGAAGACGTGGTGGTCTTGCCATGCGTGCCGGCAACAGCGACGGTGGTGTAGCCGTGACCCAAAGCAGAGAGCATCTTGGCACGGGGCCACACGGGAATACCAAGCTCGCGAGCGCGCACGAGTTCAGGGTTGGACTCCGGAATAGCGGTGGAGACAACAACCACGTCGGGCTTGACCTCGTCGATCGTGGCGGCCTCATGGCCCACATGCACCTTCACACCAGCGCGGGTAAGCTGGCGGATATAACGTGACGTCTTAAGGTCGGAGCCGGTAACGGCATAACCGCGCTCGTGCAGAACGAGGGCGATGCCGCTCATGCCGGCGCCGCCGATACCGATAAAGTGGGCGCTCTTAAACTCGGGCGCGGAGGTTGCAGTCTGGGAATCAGCCATGTGCTCGTGTACTCCTTGCGTAAACACTGCCTGTAACCCGTTAACTGTACCGCACCTACCGCATCAGCGCGAGGGCGACCGAAGATATCCCGTCTAACTAACGCAAACCCTCTACTGCATCCGCCAGAAGAGCGGCGGCTCTATCCTGAGCCAGACCACGCGCCGCCTGACGCATGGCGTCGCGCGCCGCCGCGTCATCGACCAGGTGCAGCAGCTCATCGGCAAAGGCAGAACCGTCGATATCGGCATCGGCGCAGAGCACGCCGGCCCCGGCGTCGACCAGATAACGAGCATTGGTGGTTTGGTGGTCGGCCGTCGCATGCGGATACGGCACGAGTATCGAGGGCACGGCGAGCGCAGCGATCTCGGCCACGCTCGATGCACCCGAACGCGAGAGCACCAAATCGGCAGCAGCCAGCATATCGCCCATGTTGTCGATGTAAGGCTGGAGGCGGTAACGCTTCGCCTCCTCGGGCGTCAGCGCCAAAGCGCGCTCGGTCTCCTCAAAGCCGTCGGCACCCGTCGAATGCAACACATAGAGGTTCTTGCGCGAAAGCAGCTCGTTTTTGAGCGAAACCGCGCGCTCGTTGAGGTGCTGGGCGCCAAGTGAACCGCCAAAGACGAGCAGCAGCGTAGCGTCCTCGGGAACGCCAAGTGCCTTGCGGCCGCGAGCGCGATCGCCCTCGATCACCGAGCGACGTACGGGGTTGCCGGTCATGAGCACGTGGTCAGGGTCACCTTCGCGCTCAAAGACCGAGCGCGCTGCCGGCACCGAGATGCACACGCGAGCGGCGTGGGGGTTCATCATCTTGTTGGCCAGGCCCGGAACAGAATTCTGCTCATGCAGCAGATACGGAACGCCTGCGCCCTTGCACCACCCCAGCAGCGGAACCTCGACATAGGCACCAAAACCGATGGCAGCATCGGGCTTGCCGACCTTTGAGAAATGACTGGCGAGCGCACGCTTGGCCTTGTTGACACGCCACAGCGAGGTCAGCGCCGTCCAGGGACGGGAGCGGTCGAAGCCCGTAACCGTAATGGGCACAAAATCAAACCCAGCCTCGGGGACCAGACGACCCTCGAGCTTGCGCGACTGGCCCACGAACACAACGTGGTGGCCACGGTCACGCAGCTCTTCGGCCAAGGCGAGCGCGGGGTTGATATGCCCTGCCGTGCCGCCGGCTGCAATAGCAACGGTCATCTTATCGGTCATGGTAGTCCCTTCGTACACGCGGTCCCTGGTCGTCGGTGCGCAAACGCGCCGACGGGTCCGAGTTCAAATCGATTCGATTATATCCGCCGCCCGCATTGCGAGGAGTTGGGCGCTGCGGACGACCTTGCGGCGCCGTTCGCTGACGCGGACGGGCTGCCGGCTCGGTCGCAGAGCCATCCAGAACGGTAAAGCCGTTACGCGAAGACCGCTCGCCGCGCACGTGGGGCACGCCGGCGGTACTCTCATCCATAACGGCAAAGCTCTCGCGGCGACGGTCGTACTCATCGCGACGGGCGCTCTCGTACGAAACGCGTAGGATCAGACCGGCAAGCATAAGCGACACAATAATCGACGAACCGCCATAGCTAATAAACGGCAACGGTTTGCCCGTCATGGGAAACACGTTGAGGATGCCCAGCGCATTGATCAAAAACTGCACCGCGAGAATGACCGCAGAGCCAGACGCCATGAGCGCGCCCCGACGATCGGTCGCCTGCTCGGCAATGCGAAACGCCGAGTAGATCAGCATCGCAAACACCAAGAAGAACAGGACGGTTCCGACAAAACCGACTTCCTCGCCAATGATGGCCAGGATGTAGTCATTGTGCGCCTCGGGCAGATACGAGTACTTCATGGTTGAGTTGCCGATGCCACGGCCGAACAGACCGCCCGAGGCAAAGGCCATGATGGCAAGCGTGGCCTGATAGCCGTCACCATACTCGTCGGCCCAAGGGTTCAAGGCAACCTGAATACGCACCATACGGTATGGCTCTGCGACAAGCGCAATCACGATCACGAGAATGCCGAAGATTAGCACGCCGATGATAAATCTGGGGTCGAGACCCGCAAACAACGCCATGCACATGAGGGTCAACAGGATGATCAGAACGGTACCGAAATCGGGCTGGATAAAGATCAGAAAGAGCGAAATGCCCAGGTAGATGCCCATCTTGCGAAGGAATTCGTTGATGTTGCCACCGGGCGAAAAGAAGCGATCGAGCATGATGGCCGAATACGCAATGGCAAATGGCTTTAAAAACTCGGAAGGCTGGAACTGAATGCCGGCGATGTTGAGCCAGCGCGTGGCGCCACGGCTGCCGCTGCCCACCAAGAACACCAGAAACAGTAGCCCTATCATGCCTATGAGGAAGATCCTGAGCACATCCTCCCCAAACCAGCTGTCCGGCAAAACGCGCACGATGGCAATCAGCGCCAGAACACCGACCACGGCAAACGCAGCCTGTCGACCCAGAAAAAACGTCGCTGAGCCATTCTCGTGCAGCGCCTCGACCGAAGACGCCGAGTACACCATCAGCAGGCCAAAACACACCAAGATAAACAGACAGGCCATGAATATCAGACGGGGGCGCATGATGCGGGCGGGAACGCCGGCAATATAGCGTTCGCTAAACGACCGCCCACCGCGACCGGAACGCGGTGTGCTACGCCGCGAGGAAGCACGGTCCGAGTCGGGCCTCCTCATACCTTGTCGGGGGCTCTCCTCTCTCACCGGCAACCCCTATTCCATTTGCGATTTCGCTGCAGCGGCAAGCTGGGCCACATAGTCCTTAAACACGCGGCCGCGCTCCTCATAGCCCGAGAACTCATCGAACGAAGAGCAGGCAGGAGAAAGTAAGATCACGTCGCCACGGCTCGACAGCGAACGGGCAACGTCCACGGCATCGCGTAGGTCATCCGCCTGGGCGATATCCACATCGCCATCGACATCGGCCTCGTCCATAGCGGCGGTGAAGCGCTCGCGCGCATCGCCAAAGCAGACGACCGAGCGCACGTTATCCATAACAACGCGCGCGAAGTCCGTGAGCGGCGTGCCCTTATCGTGGCCGCCGAGCAGCAAGATCACGTCGTCATCGGGAAATGCCGTCAGTGCCTTCTCGACCGCGTCGGTGTTGGTCGCCTTGGAATCGTTGACGTAGCGCACACCGTCAATCTCGCCGCACGGCTCCACGCGATGCTCGAGCGGCTGGAACGAGGCCAGACCGCGGCGGACACCATCGACATCGGCACCGACGGCCAGAGCAGCCGTGGCGGCACATAAGGCATTGATGACATTGTGATGGCCCGAGATCTTGAGCTCGGACGTGGCGACAAGCTGGGTCTCGACGCCCTTCAAGCGCACGACCATTTTGCCGTCGCGCACAAAGGCGGCGTCTGCACCCTCGGGCTCGTCAAAAGCGACCTTGCAGATGCGGCGACCCGGCGTATAGATGTACTCATCGAACTCGTGAATGCCGGCGTCTTCGACGTCGACAGCCACCAGATCGTCATCGACCATATTGTCAAACAGCTTGATCTTGGCAAGCGCATAGTTCTTATGGCTCTTATGCCAGCCCAAGTGGTCGGGAGTGATGTTGAGCAGCACTGCCACGCGAGGGTGGAGCTCGGTGGTCGTAGCAATCTGATAGCTCGAGAGCTCAGCCACAAACCACTCGTTGTGGGCTCGGCCGTCAATCTCGTTGACCGGCGGCTCGCCGATGTTGCCGACAGCTACGCTGGCCTCGCCGGCAGCCTTGAGCAGATAATCAGTCAGCGACGTGGTGGTCGTCTTACCGTTGGTGCCCGTGATGGCAATCCAGTTATCGGGCGACAGGCGATAGGCAAACTCTGGCTCACCCATAATCTGGGCGGCATGTTCGCGCCCGGCCTTAAAGAAGCCCGAGAACTCCGAGATGCCCGGGCACGTCACGCATACGTCATAGGCGTCCTCGACCTGTTCGGTCCCATAGACAAACGACGCACCAGCAGCCTCGAGCGCACGCGTGGCGTCATTGGGCTCAGAGGTGCCGCCGCCATACACGGTAACGGCGCTTACGCGCTCGGGATGTGCCAGCGCCCAGCGGGCGACATCGAGACCGGATTTGCCCTGACCCAAAACGAGCAGGCTAAAGACATCAGCAAGAGGCATGAAAGACCACTATCCCAACTGGAAGAACAGAGCAAGGCCAACGGCACCAAAGGCCGCAGCGATAATCCAAAAACGGATGACGACCTTGGTCTCGGCCCAGCCCTTCTTTTCGAAATGATGATGGATGGGCGCCATAAGGAAGACGCGCTTGTGCGTAAAATGGAAGTAGACAACCTGAATCATGACCGACAGGGTCTCAACGATAAACAGGCCGCCGATGATGAGGGAGACGACCTCGGTGTTGGTCATGATGGACGTGCAGGCAAACGCGGCGCCCAGAGCAAGCGAGCCGGTATCGCCCATAAAGATGCTCGCCGGATAGCAGTTGAACCACAGAAAGCCCAAGCAGGCACCGGCACACGCGGTACAGAAGATGGACAGGTTCACGTCTCCGTGCAAAAACGCCATGGCAGCCATGGCGAGCATGGCGATCATGGAGGTGCCGCCAGCAAGACCGTCAAGGCCATCGGTCAGGTTCACGGCATTAGAAAGACCGGCAATCATCAGCCAGCAAAAGACAATATAGAGCCACGGGAACGAATAGCCGCAGATGGTGGTCGAAAGCACGCCAAGGTCGATCGTCAACCCACCGGGAAAACGAATCTCGGGGGCGACGCCGCACCAGTTGACGGCAAGTACCGTAAAGGTGACACAGATAATGGTTAGGCCGATCATCTTGGCATGAGGCGTCAGACCGAGCGAGCGCCCATGCGTAACGGAGGTCAGGTCGTCGATCAGGCCCAGCACGCCGGTCGCCAGCGTGGCGAGCAGTACGAGTACGAGCTCGGTGGTGAGCTTGCCCATCAGCAGGCAGGTCAGCGAGATCGCGACGAGGATGACAACGCCACCCATGGTGGGCGTTCCCTGCTTAACCAAATGACGCTTGGGGCCGTCGGCACGAACCTGCTGGCCGATACCCTCGACCTTGAGCAGCTTGATCCACCACGGCATGAGCAGCAGCGCAATGGCTGCGGCGATGCCAAGCCCCAAAAAAGCCTGATACGTTGGATACGAGGGATTGCCGAACATGGGCTAGCACACACCTTCCACAAAGCGGTCGAGCTCAACAAAGCGGGAACCCTTGACCAGTACAACATCATGTTTTTCAAGCGCGCCGCCCATGCGGTCGAGCACCTGCTGATAATCGGAGAACACCTGGATGCGGTCCTCGTCCATGCCCATCATGCGTGCGGCATCGGCCATAAGCTGGGCCAGCTCACCACCCACGCACGCCAGCATGTCGAGCTTCTTGGCGGCGGCATAGGCGCCCACGAGCTCATGCATGCGAGGAGCCTCATCGCCCATCTCGCCCATCTCGCCCAGGATCGCCATGCGAGACCCCGTGCACGAAAGCGAGCACAGCAGATCGAGGCCAGCAGCCATGGATTCGGCACTGGCGTTATAGGAGTCATCGATGACGCGTGCACCGCTCTTGGCGCGCTTGATCTCCTGGCGGTGTCCGGTGATCGTGAGACCCCTAAAGGCAGCATCGATCTGCTCGGGCGTCACGCCCAGGCGATAGGCAACCGCGGCGGCCTTAACGGCATTAGGAGCGGACTGCACGCCGGGGATGGCAAGCATGGTATCGATCGTCTCGCCCTGGCCAAAATCGAGCGTAAAGACCGGACGGCCTTCGTCATCAACGCGAACGTCGCGGGCACGGACCTCATCATCGTCCGAGACGCCGGCCAGCATCACGTCGATACCAGCAGGTTGGGCGAACGTGTCGCGAATGAACGGCGTAAAGTCGTCCTCACCGCCCAAAACCAGCAGCGGCAAATAGTCGCCAGCGGCGCACATGCCCTGAACGATCTCGGCCTTAGCGCGGGCGATGTTCTCGCGGCTGCCCAAAATGCCGATATGAGAGGTGCCGATCTTGCTCACGATGGCAAGGTTGGGATTGGCAGACTGAGACAGGCGCTCGATCTCGTGGAAATGGTTCATGCCCATCTCGAGCACCAGGACCTCGGTATCGGCCGGAGCGGAAAGCACCGTGAGCGGCATGCCGATCAGGTTATTGAAATTGCCCTTGGTGGCCCAGACACGATAGCGCTTGGCGAGCACAGCGGCGAGCACGTCCTTGGTCGTCGTCTTGCCGATGGAACCGGTAATGCCAACGACCAGGCAGCCAAGCTCCAGGCGATACGCATGCGCCAAACGCAGCAGAAACTCCTCGGGATCATCGGTCAGCAAGATGGCACAGCCCTTGTCCTGCGCCAGCGAGACCAGCTCGGCCTCGGGCTCACGCGTCATCACGACGGCGCCGGCACCCGACTGGACGGCACGGGAAGCAAAATCATTGCCGTCGACGTTTTCACCGGGAAAGGCGACGAAAATCGTCCCTTCCTCGACCTGGCGCGAGTCGATAACGCACCCGCGGCATACCCGATCGGCTTCTCCCGTCACGGTTCGGGCCCCTGTTGCGGCCGCGAGGTTGTTGACGGCGATCTCTATCATTGCAGCTCCCCTGTAAACCTAATAATGCTATCGGCGTATTGTATCCCAGCGCCGCGTATGCGTGGTGCAGGGCATGTGAACACCCCTCATATGGGACAACAAACCACGCCCCAAAGATTGTAACCCCCTACTTCGTGTGCGGGATACCCAGCACGTCGAGCGCGTTGGCCATAATGAACTGGAACGGAACCGCAGCGGCATCTGAGCCGCTCGGCGTTCCGTCGAGCGTGATATAGCACAGCACCTTGGGCGATTGTGCCGGTGCAAAGCCCATAAAGGACGACATGTAGTTCTCCTTGAGGTAGCCGCCGTTCTCGTCGGCACGTTCGGCCGTACCGGTCTTACCCGCCACGTCATAGCCGTCAACCGCGCCGCCAACGCCCGTTCCCTCCGACACGACCGTCTGCATGCACGATGTCACCTGGGATGCGGCATCCTCCGAAATCGCGCGCTCGCCTTCGCCCCAGTCCTTCTCGTCACCTTTGCTGGACTTATAGAAGTGCGGGGTCATCATCACGCCGCCGTTGGCGATGCCGCCCACGGCACGTGCGATCTCAATCGGCGAGACAGACAGCGCCTGTCCAAAGCTCATCGAGCCCAGCGTGGCGCCGTCATACTGGTCACGCTCCTTGACGATGCCCAGGCTCTCGCCCGGAAAATCGACACCAGAGCTGTGACCGATGCCCCACTTGTCCACATAGGCGGCAAAGTCGTCGGCACCGATCTTGCGCCCCACCAGGACAAAGCCTACGTTGGACGAACGGCGCATCATCTCGCGCACATCCATGGTCATGGCATAGTCGCGCTTGTCGGCATCGGTGACGGTATCGTCGCCCACCTTGATGCTCGCCGGCACCTCAAACGACGTACTCGACCGCACGACACCCAAGTCGAAGCCGGCGCCCGCCACGAGCGTCTTAAAGACCGAGCCGGGCTCGTAGGCGTCGGTGACCAGGCGCAGGTTCATATCCTCGGTCTTGGCGTTTTCCAAATTGGTCTGGTCGTAGGTCGGATACGAGCAGGCTGCCAAGATCTCGCCTGTCGTAGGATCGGTGACCAGCGCCGAGCCGTTCTTGGCCTTTGTCTTCTCGACAGCCTCTGCCAGGGCATCCTCGGCCGCACGCTGGATATTGACGTCGAGCGTCGTCACGATATCAACGCCGTCGACCGCAGCCACCTTTTTATAGGCACCGCCCGCGATATAGCTGCCGTCCCTCGCGCGCTCGCGTACGAGAGAACCGTTCGTGCCGGTCAGAAGCTTGTTGTATTGCTTTTCGAGACCCGTCAAGCCGTCGTTGTCTACATTCACTACACCCAGCACCTGCGATGCCAGATTGCCGTATGGATATACGCGCTTCATGGCCTGCTCAAAAAGCACGCCGGGCAGGTTCTTCTTCTCCAGCGCCGCAGCGTCGTCTTCGTCCACCTGGCGCTTGATATACACCCAGGTTCCATCGGACTCAACGAGCTTGCGGCAGGTCTTTTTATCGATTCCAGTTGCCTTGACCAGCGCCGACACCGTCTTGTCAACATCCTCGACAAGCTTGGGGTTCACGGCGATGTTGCGACATTCGACCGACGACGCCAGCACGTTACCGTTGCGGTCGTAGATGGTGCCACGTTTGGCATAGAGGGTCTGCGCAAGCAGGCGGCGCGCATCGGCACGCTCGCGCAGTTTATCGGCTTCGACAATTTGATAGTCGGCAAGGCGAAAGACGCCCAAGCCCAAGCCAAGCCCAATGAAGCCCATGACGGCTTTGCGGCGAGGCAGAGGCGTGCCCGTGAGCCATTCGGTCGACGAACTCTTGCGCGACCTGGTGTTATGCACTTGAGGGCCGCCCGAGCCGCGAAGTCGCGACGCCAGGTCGTTGCCACGGGACTGCCCGGCGTTGTAAGATTGCCGACCCGTTCCTTGATAACCAGAACGTCCCCGCGACGAGGGACGTCCAGAACCGCGGCCCCCATCGGAACCGCGGCGATAGTCATTTGTCATACTCAGCTACCGTCTTGCTACTGAGCGGTCGCGGTCGCGTTGGCGCCCGCGGCTGCATCCTGCGAAAAGTCAAGTGTAACGCTCTCGCTGGGCTCCACCATGCCATAAGCGCCCGCAAGGTCGCGAATACGCGTGTCGGCGCCATAGACCGAATGCATGACCTCCAGGTCGGAGCTCTCATCGGTCGCCTTTTCGAGCGTGTTGGTAAGCTCGGCGTTGCTGTTGAGCACCTGGGCCGTAACGCCGGCGAGCGCCACGCGGGCGACGCCGATCGCCATGAAGATGGCCGCAATGATGCAAAACGTTTTAAGAACGCTCATGAAAACCGGGCTTACCGCCTGGTTTGCCTGACGGCCCGCGCCCGTGTAGACATCAAAGCGCGGCGTGCGCTGCTCACGGGGAGCAACGGGGGCCTGCGGCGTCTCACGATAGGCGGGCATGGCGTTCATATCATAGGCGAGTGCTGCGCTTGAAGTGTTGTAGCCCATGATATGCCGCCTCCCATCCCGAGTACGTTGGTAGTGTGTTTAAGCTTCGTTTATGGTGCGAGCGGGAGGTCCAATATCGCGCGGTCGTGCCTACATACGCTGCGCCACGCGGATTTTGGCTGATCTCGCCCGAGGGTTGCGCTCAACCTCATCAGGCTGGGCAACCAAGGGTTTGCGGGTGATGACCTTGAGTATCGGCACGTTGCCGCACACGCACACCGGAATCTCCGGCGGACACGTGCACCCCTGGCTCATCTCCTTAAAGTGGTTCTTTACGATACGGTCCTCGAGCGAGTGATACGAGATGACGCAGATGCGTCCGCCCGGGTTGAGCCACCTTGTGGCGGCGTCTAGCCCTCGCTCGAGCACATCGAGTTCGTGATTGACCTCGATGCGAATGGCCTGGAAACTTTTCTTGGCCGGGTGTCCGCCATGCCGACGAGCGGCAGCGGGGATACCAGCCTTGATGATCTCGACAAACTGACCGGTGGTTTCGATCGGTTCTTGCTCGCGGCGGCGCACGATCTCGCGCGCGATCTGCGAGGCGAACTTCTCTTCGCCGTAGACGCGTAGAATCCGGGCGAGGTCGTGTTCGTTATAGGTGTTGATGACCTCAGCTGCGTTTAAGGTGTTGTTACCCGGATCCATCCGCATGTCCAATGGGGCGTCCTCGTTGTACGAAAAGCCCCTGCCAGGGATATCGAGTTGCGGCGACGAAACGCCCAAGTCGAACAGGAAGCCATCGACCCCGGGCACCTCGGCCGAGCAAAGCAGCTCGTCCAAGTCGCCGAAGTTGCCCTTCAGCAGCTGGTGCGGTACGCCGGGAACCTCGCGGTCCAGACGGGCGCCAGCGGCCTCGAGGGCCATGTCGTCCTGATCGACGCCGAGCAAAAGGCCGGTCTCCCCCACCTGCGCGGCCATCTTTACCGAATGGCCGGCACCGCCAAGGGTGCAGTCGCAGACAACGGAGCCGCTCTTGAGCTGCAGCGACTCAAGCACTTCGCCGAGCATGACAGGTTCATGCCGATATTCTTGTGTCAAGATCCCACGCTCCATCCGTTACTCGTGCCTTGCCCTTACGAGAAGAAGAGGTCCAGCAGGGCCTCGTCATCATCGTCCTCATCGGCCGTAGCGCGGTCCCAAACCTCAAGGTGGTCGTAGTTGCCCACAACCGTGACCTCGCGGTCGAGGTTCGCCTGCTTGCGGAGAGACTCAGAAAGACCGATACGACCCGCGCTGTCCACATCCATCGACGTGGTGCGCTTGTTGATCGCCCTCATGAGCTTCTGGTCGTTGATGTCACGCGGGTTAAAACCCTCGTGGCCCTCACGACCCGCGAAAAGTCCTTCGACCCACTTATCGAAGGCCTCGGCAGAGAACACGTACAGAGCATCGACATCCAGGGCTTTAAACACGCGAACGTGCTCTCCAAGCTCCTCACGAAGGGGTGCAGGCAGGGACAGACGACCTTTTGCATCGAGATTGCGCTCGTATGCACCCGTCATTCCCATGTGCGCCCTCCCCTCGGTTACTCAGATGGCACGTACGCGGGGAACCACCCCGCCTGTCGACGCCATCAATAATATGGGGAACCGCCCCATTTTTCAACACCTTTCCCCACCTCTTCCCCCACCCCGCCCCACCACTCCACCCACCATATATTGCAAAACACCCCCAATCATATGTTCGAAAACACAATATGTTGTGTTTACAGCAACGGCGGGATGCCACCTGTGGCACCCCGCCTTTCAACCTCAACCTTCAAGTTGACCTTGAGGCGATTTTTGCGTCCCTTTACATGCCGTTCACATCGCCCCCAAACTCCCCCACCCAAGGCACATGCGGCCCGCCACCGCGACGACAAGTGGCAAAAAATGGGACAGGCCCCAGATTGCCCATGCGCGCGCAAAAGCACGCCGCGGCAATCTGGGGCCCGTCCCCAAATACCTATAGATATGCAGGCCAGCGATGTGTTAACGATGTGCCAGCGGGTGCGCTGCCAGATAGACCTCGGTCAGTTGCGTACGATCGACATGCGTGTAAACCTGCGTGGTCGATATATCGGCATGTCCCAAGATCTCCTGCAGCACACGGAGGTCTGCGCCGCCCGCAAGCATATGGGTGGCAAAGGAGTGACGCAGCGTATGGGGATGGAGTCCCACCAGCCCCACCTGGCGCCCATAGCGCTCGCAGATGGCATGGATGCCCTGGCGCGACAGACGGCGGCCGTTCTTATTTAAAAAGACCGCCGAGGTCTCGGTTCCGCGGGCATGGGCCGCCAAGCGAGAACGTCCCTTAGTTATATAGCGCGTCAGAGCTCGCGCCGCGCTTCCCACCAACGGGGACAGGCGTTCCTTTGAGCCCTTACCGCGAACGAGTACAAAGCCATCGTCGATATGGATATCGCCCACATCGAGCCCCACCAACTCGCTCACACGCAAACCGCATCCGTAGAGCACTTCCAAGATGGCATGGTCGCGCAAGCCCATCTCGCCCTCGGGGAAGTCTTGATCGAGCAGCGCCGAGACATCCTCCACCGATAGATACTCCGGCAAACGCTCAGCCTTTTTAGGCAGGCGCAACGCCGCCGTTGGATTTTGGGCCACAATCCCATCGCGCACCAAAAAGGCATGCAGGCCCTTCACGGCCGCAAGCGCACGCTCCACCGAGGCATCGGAATAGCCCCCATCGCGACGGTCGGCGACAAAGCCCTCCACGACCTGACGAGTCACCTCATCAAAAGACATGATGCCCGCTCGCTCCAGATAGGCGCAGTACGTCGTCAGGTCACGACGATAGGCCGCAATCGTGTTGCGCGCCAAACCCCGCTCGACCGCGAGGTAATCGAGATACTCCCCCGCCGCCACGGCGAGCGACGAGGGAGTAGCTTCGGTATGTTCTTTGTTCGCCGGCACCCTTAGTCCGTAGCGAGGTTCATGGGCGTCACCTGTAGGCGATCGACACCCTCGTGCTGACCGATCGAGGCACGCACGAACTCTCGGAACAGCGGCTGCGGGTTGGTCGGACGGCTCTTGAACTCGGGGTGAGCCTGGGTTGCCACATACCACGGATGCACGTCGCGCGGCAGCTCGACCATCTCGACCAGGCGCTCGTCGGGTGAGAGGCCAGAGATAACCAAGCCGGCGTCCTCGAGCTGGTCGCGGAAGGCGTTGTTAAACTCAAAGCGGTGACGGTGACGCTCGTAGACGAGATCCTCGCCATATGCCTCGCGAGCGAGGGTATCGGCGGCGAGCTTGCACGGATAGGCGCCCAGACGCATGGTGCCGCCCTTCTCGGTCACATCCTCCTGCGAGCTCATCAGATCGATGACGCTAAACGGACCGTCCGGGTCGAACTCGGAGGAGCTGGCGCCGGCAAGGCCGACGACGTTGCGGGCGAACTCGCACACGGCCACCTGCATACCCAGGCAAATGCCCAGATACGGAATCTTGTGCTCGCGGGCAAACTCGGCCGCGAGGATCTTGCCCTCCAGGGCGCGCTTGCCAAAGCCGCCGGGGACCAGGATGCCCGAAGCGTCGCCCAGAACTTCGGAGACATTCTGCTCGTCGAGGCTCTCGCCGTCGACCAGCTGGACGTCCACATGGCGATCGTAGAAGACGCCCGCATGGTGCAGGGCCTCGATAACCGACAGGTACGCATCGGGCAGCTGCGTGTACTTGCCAACGACGGCAATCTTCACCTTGTCGGCGTGATGGTTGGCGTGATTCTGTTTGCGCAGGAACTCGTTCCACTCGCTCATGTCGCGCTCACGCGGGTCCAGACCCAGGCGCTCGCAAATGCGCAGGTCAAAGTCCTGCTCGGCAAGCAGCTGCGGAACATCGTAAATGCTCGCGCAGTCCTCGTTGGTAAAGACGCAATCGGTGTCGACGTCGCAGAAGCTTGCGATCTTCCCGCGGATAGCGTCATCGATATGGTGGTCGGAGCGCAACACGATAATATCGGGCTGGATGCCAAAGCTGCGGAGCTCCTTGACGGAATGCTGCGTGGGCTTGGTCTTGACCTCGTGGGCGGCGGCGATATAGGGAACGAGCGACACGTGGATGTAGCAGACGTTCTCGGGGCCGGCCTCCTTGCGGTACTGACGAATGGCCTCGACAAACGGTTGGGACTCGATGTCGCCGATCGTGCCGCCCAGCTCGGTGATGACTACATCGGAGCCGGTCTGCTCCTCGATGCGGCGGAACTTATCCTTAATGGCATTGGTGACGTGAGGAATCACCTGCACGGTACCGCCCAAAAAGTCGCCGCGACGCTCGCGGGCGATTAGGCTTTTGTAGATGGCACCGGTCGTAAAGTTGGAATCGCGGGTCAGGTTCTCATCAATAAAGCGCTCGTAATGACCTAGGTCCAGGTCGGACTCGTAACCATCCTCGGTTACAAAGACCTCACCATGCTGGAACGGGCTCATGGTACCGGGGTCGACGTTCAGATACGGGTCGGCCTTCTGCATCGTTACTTTGTAGCCACGCGACTTGAGCAGACGGCCCAGCGAGGCCGCGGTGATACCCTTGCCCAGGGACGAAACCACGCCACCGGTTACGAACACATGCTTGGTCATATTGAGTTACCTGCGCTTCCCGTAGAAGTTGTTTATCCACATCTTACGGGTCTTCATTGTAATACTCGCGCCGCGGACCGTCCGCAATTTTTCTCGCGTGCGATTGCATTTCTCAATCTTGAAACAAAACGCCGCCCGGTTTCCCAGGCGGCGTCGCTATGGCAAGGGTTACATGCTGCTATCGATCAGCAACCTCGTCCTCAAGCATTTCTTGAACGAGCATGCCGGTACGGACGCCCTCAAGATACCACTCACCACGTTCGGTGAGGCAAATGCCATTTGCAAGCTGACCGCCGTCGTCGCTATAACGCGAGACGACATCAATCATACCTTCGGAATCCAAGCGATCGATTGCGGCGCGGGCACGATACGGCGAAACCCCCACGCGCTCGGCAAGCGTTTTGCGCGAGAAACCATACGGCCCGCCATTGTCTTCGGTTTGCTGGTCGATCTCCATCAACACCAGCACCTCGACACGCTTCATATCGTTAACACTCGCACGACCCTTGCCCGCCATAGCAGCCTCCTCAAACCGAGCACGAGCATCTAACGCGCCGTGCGCGACCGACACACCTCACGATGGCAGGTAATATCCATCATGCGGCATCCCGCTAAGGATGAAACAGTTACGGTTATTGTATACCGCTCAAATTGTTTCTAGGCAGGTAAACAGCTATTTTTCGCCGAAATAGACGCTTTATTGATCAAAAAGCCGTACCGGGCGCTAACCCGATACGGCCAAAATGCAATGCAATTACCGCGGTGCTTCAAACTTAGCGATGGAAGAAACCGCGGCGCTCAAACTTGGGCTCGCAGCACACGTTGATACCCAGTTTGCGCAGTACCGTCTCGTCCGTCGGCGAGATAATCACGCTAAAGAAGGAATCGCAACCGCGCAGCTGCTCCAGGCCCGAAAGGACGCAAGCGGCCGTCTCACTCGTGGCCGAGGTGATCGACAGCGCCATAAGCGTCTCGTCGGTGTGGAGGCGCGGGTTTTTGCTGCCCAGGAAATGCGTCTTGAGCTTGCTGATGGGCTCGATCGCCTCATCGCTAATGACCTCGAGCTCAAGGTCGACGCCCGAGACATGCTTGAGGGCGTTCATAATGAGCGAACTTGCGGCGCCCAGGCGCGTGGAGGTCTTACCGGTCACCACGGAGCCATCGGGCATGACCATGGCACCCACGGGACCACCCGTCAGCTGCTCCCTGGTGAGGGCCGCCGAGCGCGCCGGTGAGTAGTTCTTATCGATGCCGGCTTTCTTCATAATAATCTTGAGACGGTCGACTTGCTCATCGCCCACGCCGGTACGGCGCACATTTTCGACCGCGGTAAAGTAGCGGCGGACGATCTCCATCTTGGAAGCATCGCGGCAGGCATCGTCATCGGTGATGGCAAAGCCGACCATATTTACACCCATGTCGGTGGGGCTCTGGTAGGGGCTCTCCCCCAAAATCTTTTCCATCAGGGCATGGACCACCGGGAAAGCCTCGACGTCACGGTTGTAGTTGACCGTGGTCTTGTTGTAGGCCTCCAAGTGGAAGGAGTCGATGATATTGGCATCGTCGAGGTCGGCCGTGGCGGCCTCATAGGCGATGTTGACCGGATGCGTAAGGGGCAGATTCCAAACCGGGAAGGTCTCGAATTTGGCATAGCCGGCGGCCGTGCCATGCTTGTGCTCGTGATAGAGCTGAGACAGGCAGGTGGCAAGCTTGCCCGAGCCAGGACCGGGGGCAGTGACCACAACGAGCGGTCGGGTGGTCTCGACAAACTCGTTCTTGCCATAGCCATCGTCGGACACGATCAGATCGACATCGTGCGGATACCCCTCGATGGGATAGTGCAACTTGGCGGGAATGCCGAGCGCGTTCAGGCGATTGCGGAAGACGTCGGCGGCGGGCTGGCCGGCGTACTGGGTGATGACCACGGCCGCGACAGCAAAACCGTTGCCGCGGAACAGGTCGACCAGGCGCAAAACGTCCTCGTCATAGGTAATGCCCAGGTCACCGCGAGCCTTGTTCTTCTCGATGTGGTTCGCGTTAATGGCGATGATGACCTCGACGTCGTCGGCTATGCTCTTGAGCATGCGAAACTTGCTGTCCGGCTCAAAACCCGGCAGCACGCGGCTCGCATGATAGTCATCGAACAGCTTGCCACCAAACTCCAAATAGAGCTTGCCACCAAACTGCGAGATGCGCTCCTTAATGTGAGCAGCCTGCAGCTCGATATATTTCGCGTTGTCGAAACCCTGGCGCATATATGGCTCCCGTCCCGTTTCCATTTAATGTCTTAGGCGATTATAACGGAGCCCGCCCTCCCCGATAACCAGACCATCAACAGGCACCAACCAAACACGCGCTCGATAAGTTGCGGTGGAATAGTTCCCGCTTAGTCCCTCAGGACACACAAACAGGAGCTATTCCACCGCAACTTCCCCTTTTTGGTACAAGCTAACCTGACCCCTTTGCATCAATGATGGAAACATCGCAGGTGGAGCATAAGTCAGCGAGCGCCCGCCAGAGCGAGCAAGGTGACGTGAAAGAGGAGGGCATAGGCCTTTTGGCCATGCCCGACGATTGAACGTCAGATTGCCGCTCTGGCGGGCTTGCAGCGTCGAGTGGTTCCGGCGTTTGGTAAAACGCCGGAACACAAGAGCGCCCCCTCCCGCGCACGGAACGGAAGGGGGCTAAAGGTAGGAGTCTACCGGTGGGTTTACCCCACCGGACAGACGATGACCAGGTGATCCTTTACAGGATCGTCAAGGTTTCCGTGGGGTACCCGTTGGGTACTTAGATCAACACGCAGGCGACGGTCAGGATGATGGCGCAGACGACGGAGAGAGCGACGATGAGCTTAAGGGCAAACTTGAGCCAGGTCGTCCACTCGATCTTGGCCAGGGCGAGACCGCCCATGATGGCGCCGGAGGTCGGGGTGAACAGGTTCACGACACCGATGGCGGCGGAGAAGATCATGACCATGACCTCAGGCGAGAAGCCGAGCTTAACAGCCAGCGGTCCCATGATGGGCATGGAGACGGTAGCCATACCAGAGGTCGAGGGGATCAGGAAGGACAGGCCGAAGTAGACCAGGAAGCTCATGGGAGCGAAGATCACGCCGGACAGGCCAGCCAGAGCATTGGCGGCAGCGTCGAGGACGTAGACGTCGAGGCCGGTGTTAGCCATGAGGACGGAGATACCACGAGCAAGGGCGATGACGAGAACAACGGACATCATGTCGGCAGCGCCGGTGATGAAGGTGTTGACGATCTGCTTCTCGGACAGGCCACCGATGATACCGATCAGGACGGCCATGAGGAAGAACCAGGTGGAAGCCTCGTCGAAGTACCACTGACCAATGGGCAGGCCGGTGATCAGGGCAGACCAGCCCTGGACGACGGTGTTACCGTCGGCGTCGTAGACAGCGCCGGCGTCGAAGAAGTTGGCGACGCCCTCGTTAAGGTCGGCCAGCGGAATGAAGCCGACGATCATGACGACGAAGGTGAAGGCGAAGGCGATCAGAACACCCTTCTGACGACCGGTGAGCTTGACCTCCTTGTGGACCTCGGAAGCAGCCTTGCCGTGAGCCTCTTCGGCGTCCTTGAGCTCCTGCATCGACAGGATGGTGGAACCCTTGTCGGCCTTGACCTTCTTGGCGTAGCTCATCACGAAGACGATGGACATGGCGGTGGTAACAATCCACAGGACGGCACCGAGGCCGATGATGATGGACTGATTCACGGCAATGTCAACGCCGGTCAGAGCGTCGACGGCAGCGCCGACGGCGAACGGGTTAACCGTGGAGCCCAGGCAGCCGCAGCCAGCGCCGAGCAGGACGGTAGCGGCGCCGACCATGGGGTCGAAGCCAGCGGCCATCATGGTAGCAGCGAGCAGGGCGTAGAAGGGAACGGTCTCCTCGCACATACCATAGGTGGTACCACCGAGGGAGAAAATGAGCATCAGCACGGGAATGAGCATGATCTCATTGCCCTTAAGCTTCTGCACCAGAACGGCAATGCCGTTGTCCAGGGCGCCGGTCTCGGTCATCATGCCGAGGAAGCCGCCGAGGATCATAACGAAGAGACAGACGGGCAGAGCGTCAGCGAAGCCCAGAATCGGGGCGGTGCAGAAATCGCTCAGACGGGCGGCAGTAACCGCGCCGCCGGACGTGCCGGAGACGATAACGGTAATCACTGCAACAATTGCCAGCAGAGCAAGAAGAATGGTGAACGATGAAGGCATACCGCGCTTTTTCTTAGCGGTCTCAGTCATAGTTCTCATCCCCCCTTCATAAATCATTTACTGATCTCGCCCGAAGCGGCTCTTCCGTGCCGTGCCTGCCGCTTGATGCGAGATTTTTACCAGATAAAACCGCTCGGGGTGTGCAGCAATACACCCCGAGCGAGATGCTAGATGCTCTTACTTGAGCGTGGCGTACATGACAGCCTTAATGGTGTGCATGCGGTTCTCGGCCTCGTCGAAGACCTTGGAAGCGGGGCTCTCGAAGACCTCGTCGGTGACCTCCTGCTCGGTGATGCCGAACTGCTCGCACTTCTCGGCGCCAATGGTGGTGTTGGTGTCGTGGAAGCTGGGCAGGCAGTGCAGGAAGATGGCACCCGGGTTGGCCATAGCCATGACCTCGGAGGTGACACGATACGGGGTGAGCTGAGCGATGCGCTCGGCCCAAACCTCGTCGGGCTCGCCCATGGAGACCCACACGTCGGTGTAGAGAACGTCAGCACCGGCGACGCCGTCCTTGACGTCGGTGGTCAGCTTGATGGTGCAGCCGTTGGCCTCAGCGATGGGCTTGCAGGCCTCGATGACGTCATCGGCGGGCATGCACTCCTCGGGGCCGCAGGCCACGAAGTTCATGCCGAGCTTGGAGCAGACGACCATGAGGGAGCGAGCAACGTTGTTCTTGCAGTCGCCCATGAAGACGAGGGTCTTGCCCTTGATGTCGTAGTTGAAGTTCTCCTGGACGGTCAGGATGTCGGCGAGCATCTGGGTGGGATGCCACTCAGTGGTCAGGCCGTTCCAGACGGGAACGCCAGCCTTAGCGGAGAGCTCCTCAACGTCGTCCTGAGCGAAACCACGGAACTCGATGCCGTCATACATGCGGCCAAGAACGCGGGCGGTGTCCTCGATGGACTCCTTCTTGCCCATCTGCGACGAGCCCGGATCGAGGTAGGTGACGCCCATGCCCAGATCCATGCCGCCGACCTCGAAGGCGCAGCGGGTACGAGTGGAGGTCTTCTGGAAGAGCAGGACGATGTTCTTGCCCTCGAGATAACGGTGCGGAACGCCAGCGCGCTTCATGTCCTTGAAGTTCTTGGAGAGCTTGAGCAGGTACTCGATCTCCTCGGTGGTGAGGTCGAGGAGCTTGAGGAAGCTACGGCCGGAGAGGTTAACACCCATGGTTCGTTTCCTTTCGAAGAAATGAATTCCTTAATTACTTACGTAATGGTACCCGTTTGACGGGCGAAACCGGTGCGGTTGTAGGGAGACCGCACCGGAAACTGAAAGACTTAGAGGTCCTCGCGCCAGAAGGGCATGCTCATGCAGCGCGGGCCGCCGCGGCCGCGGGAGAGCTCGGCGGAGGGCACGACGAGAAGGTCCAGGCCCTCCTTGTACAGCACGTCGTTGGTGACGGTGTTGCGGGCGTAGACGCAGATCTTGCCGGGCTCGACGCACAGGGTGTTGGAGCCGTCGTTCCACTGCTCGCGGGAGGCCGCGATCGGGTCGCCGCCGCCGCAGGGGATCAGCTTGACCTGGTCGACGCCGGTGGCGTCCTCCAGGACGTGCTCGAGGGTGTCCTCGATCAGGCGGATGTTCACGTCGCCCGGGTTCTTGCCGGCGGTAAGCTCGTAGACGCGCAGGGTGCCCATGATGGCGGGGTGGATCGTGAACTTATCGACGTCGATCTGGGTGAAGACCGTGTCGAGGTGCATGAAGGCGCGCGAGACCGGGATGTCGAAGGCCAGGATGCGCTCGACCTTGGAGTCGGAGTTCCAGAAGATGTTCTGGGCCATGACGTCGATGGCGGCGGCCTGGGTGCGCTGGGAGATGCCGACGGCGAGGGTCTTCTCGTTGATGTTCAGCACGTCGCCGCCCTCGGTGTGGAACTGGCAGTCGCGGCGGAAGTACAGGGAGACGTCCTTGTAGTCGGGGTGGTACTTGAAGACGTACTTGCCGTACAGGGTCTCGCGGTTGCGGGTGACCGAGTACATGCGGTTGAGGTTGACGCCCTCGCCGACGACCGCGAACGGGTCGCGGGTGAAGTAGAGGTTGGGCATCGGGTCGATGATCAGGTCGGACTCGGACTCGGAGTTGACCAGGGAGTCGAGGGTCGTGGACGCCGTGAGGGGCATGTCGATCTCGGCCTTGGTCATGCCGGCCATGGTCTTCTTGACGAACTCGAGGTTGTCCTCGATGGAGTCCAGCTTCTCGCGGACGATCTGCGGCATCTGCTGGCCGCGGATGCCTGCCTCGGCGATGTACTGGTCGGTGAACTCGGCGCGGGCGCCGGGGACCTGGTCGAACACCTCTGCGACGAGGTTCTCGAGGTAGAGGACCTCCACGCCCTGGTCCCTCAGGATCTGGGCGAAGGTGTCGTGCTCCTGCTGTGCGACCTCCAGGAACGGGACGTCGTCGAACAGGAGTCGCTCGAGCTCGTCGGGCGGCAGGTTGAGGAGCTCGTCGCCGGGACGGTGCAGGCAGACCTTCCTGAGCTTGCCGATCTCGGAAGGCACGTGCAGACCTTTCGTCATGGCCTCCTACCTTTCTTTCGGGCCCCTGTCAGGGCCGATTCGTTAGCGCCCCTCCGTGTGAGGCGTTATTGCTGACGACATATTTATATCCAAAATCAGTCCATACTTCCACCTCGCCCCCGAACGGTTTTATATGAGGGGTGAACGGCATACACATATACTTCACGCATGGCACACTTTGATTTAATAAAGTTTATTTACGTGCTAAAACGCGTTTTCAATCCAAATAGCAAATGGAACTTAACTTTATTAAACCACCCTCAAATTGCATATTTCTAATAAAGCTATGAATAGAATTAGCGATTCATGCCGCGTCTCAACCATTTTCATTTTTATTCAGAAAAAAGTTTGTCCTATTCATTTCTGGTAAACAAATTACCGTTTACCAGACGCTTGATACCGTTCACCGGAAGCTCAGTATAAGGCCCAGCGGATACCGGCTCGCTTTACGGCCCCATTTGTAACAACTTGACTTCTCGGTATAGAAAAACGAACCCGCTTCCCCTTGGGAAACGGGTCCGTTTTCGATTATCTTCGGCCAATTTGGATAAGGCCCTCGAAGATCGTCGGAATCCTAGCGATCGAACTCCGCCAGTGCCTCGCCCAAAAGCTTCAGGCCCTCGCGAAGAACGTCTTCGCTCGCGCAGTAGCCCAGGCGTGCGCCGCAGGGAAGCTCAAAGCGGCTACCGGGGACCAGCAGCACTCCCCTCTCGGCCAACAGGCGCTTACAGAATTCCTCGTCATCCTCGGGAATATCCAGTTGGATAAACGAGGTGGACACGCCCTGCGGGGCCGTCCAGGAAACGCGATGCTGCGTATCGATCCAAGCCTGCGCGATATCGCGGTTGCCAAACACGATCTTGCGATTGCGCTCGAGAATCTTGTCCTTGTGCTCGAGCACGTAGGTCGCCATGGCATCGTTGAACACGCCGCCGCAGATCATGGTGTAGTCGCGGTAGGTGCGGATGCGGTTGGACACCTCTTCGTCGGCCACGACCCAGCCCACGCGGGCCGCAGGCGTCGAATAGGTCTTGGACACCGAGTTGGTGACAATGGCCTTCTCGTACATGTCGGCCATCGACATAAAGGCCTTGGTGTTCTCAAGCGGCAGGTACACCTCGTCGCACAGCACATAGGCGCCAGCCGAACGGGCGATCTCGGCAATCTGGCCGAGCATATCGGCATCGAGCACCGTACCGATGGGGTTCGATGCGTTGTTGATGCAGATGAGCTTGGTATTGGGACGCACCAAGCGCTTAAGCTCCTCGATATCGGGCTTCCAGCCAAGCTCCTCGCGAAGCTCCCAATACTCGACCTCGGCACCGAGCGTACGCGGAATCTCGTAGAGCGGCGCGTAGGTGGGCCACTCGGCGATGACATGGTCGCCGGGCTCGACCACGGGCATGATGGCGTTGAGGTTAGCGCCCGTGCAGCCATTGGTCTGCAGAATGTGATCGGGATTGGCCTCGCGACGATACAGCTTGGCAACCTCGGCCTTAAACTCCGGAGAGCCCTCGATCCAGCCGTAGTTCATCTTCTCGCGGTCCAGGCGCTCGTAGAACGTGGCGCCGTCCTGCTCATCGAGCGCGCGCAGCTCGCCCATGGTGAGCGACGAGATCGTCGACTGGGCGATGTCCCACGTGGCGCTCTTCTCCCAAACGTTGAGCCATTCCTCAACGCCAATCTTCTTAATGTCCATGGCCAAGCTCCTTACAAAAGCAGTCATCCAACCGTGTTGACGTTCCTCATACAAGATTGGGGCGGCGCGAAAACCCGCACCGCCCCAATGGGAGACATCTAACGTCAGCTAGATGTATGTATTAAGACCTATACGGGTCCTAGAAGACCTTAGAGGTCCTCGCGCCAGAAGGGCATGCTCATGCAGCGCGGGCCGCCGCGGCCGCGGGAGAGCTCGGCGGAGGGCACGACGAGAAGGTCCAGGCCCTCCTTGTACAGCACGTCGTTGGTGACGGTGTTGCGGGCGTAGACGCAGATCTTGCCGGGCTCGACGCACAGGGTGTTGGAGCCGTCGTTCCACTGCTCGCGGGAGGCCGCGATCGGGTCGCCGCCGCCGCAGGGGATCAGCTTGACCTGGTCGACGCCGGTGGCGTCCTCCAGGACGTGCTCGAGGGTGTCCTCGATCAGGCGGATGTTCACGTCGCCCGGGTTCTTGCCGGCGGTAAGCTCGTAGACGCGCAGGGTGCCCATGATGGCGGGGTGGATCGTGAACTTATCGACGTCGATCTGGGTGAAGACCGTGTCGAGGTGCATGAAGGCGCGCGAGACCGGGATGTCGAAGGCCAGGATGCGCTCGACCTTGGAGTCGGAGTTCCAGAAGATGTTCTGGGCCATGACGTCGATGGCGGCGGCCTGGGTGCGCTGGGAGATGCCGACGGCGAGGGTCTTCTCGTTGATGTTCAGCACGTCGCCGCCCTCGGTGTGGAACTGGCAGTCGCGGCGGAAGTACAGGGAGACGTCCTTGTAGTCGGGGTGGTACTTGAAGACGTACTTGCCGTACAGGGTCTCGCGGTTGCGGGTGACCGAGTACATGCGGTTGAGGTTGACGCCCTCGCCGACGACCGCGAACGGGTCGCGGGTGAAGTAGAGGTTGGGCATCGGGTCGATGATCAGGTCGGACTCGGACTCGGAGTTGACCAGGGAGTCGAGGGTCGTGGACGCCGTGAGGGGCATGTCGATCTCGGCCTTGGTCATGCCGGCCATGGTCTTCTTGACGAACTCGAGGTTGTCCTCGATGGAGTCCAGCTTCTCGCGGACGATCTGCGGCATCTGCTGGCCGCGGATGCCTGCCTCGGCGATGTACTGGTCGGTGAACTCGGCGCGGGCGCCGGGGACCTGGTCGAACACCTCTGCGACGAGGTTCTCGAGGTAGAGGACCTCCACGCCCTGGTCCCTCAGGATCTGGGCGAAGGTGTCGTGCTCCTGCTGTGCGACCTCCAGGAACGGGACGTCGTCGAACAGGAGTCGCTCGAGCTCGTCGGGCGGCAGGTTGAGGAGCTCGTCGCCGGGACGGTGCAGGCAGACCTTCCTGAGCTTGCCGATCTCGGAAGGCACGTGCAGACCTTTCGTCATGGCCTCCTACCTTTCTTTCGGGCCTTTCGGCCGAATCTCTCAGCACCCTTCCGTAACGGGTGCTGCTTGCTGACAGCTCTAGTTATATCCAAATTCCAACCGCAATTCCACCTCGCCCCCGAACGGTCAACAAAGTTCGATGAACGGTATATCGAATATGATTCCCCCATAATGCACTTCGGCGTTCTAAAGTAGCTTTTCTAAGGTAAACGCTCTTTTTTCTCAAAAATCATTCGCAATTACAACTCCAATCTTTCGATTAAGAATTGCATATCTACAACGGTTTTATGTATATAAATGACGCTTGTTCGTGTTTCTGCCTGTATTCGATGATATTCAGCTATCTATCATTCTTATTCACACATACTCAGCAGTTGAGTGAGGATCTAGACCGTTTTTCGCAACGCGACGGGCGTCAGCTCTATGGCTTGACAGCGTAAGAAGTAGGTTAAGATACCGTTCGCACAATACGTCCGTGCCACAAGTCGACTAAATTGAGACAATAGTGAATAGTGTTAGGCAACCGTCCCCTGCGGGGACTGAACGGACAGATGCATATGCCGAGCAAAATCGAAAAAAAGCAAGCCGCCGCAAAGCTGCGCAAACCGCCGCGCGACTTCTCGTACACGCAGAACCGAGAGCTCAGCTGGCTGCGCTTTGATAACCGTGTGCTTGACGAAGCCTTCGACGAGACCGTTCCGCTGTTCGAGCGTCTAAAGTTCGTGTCGATTTTCGAGTCTAACCTCGACGAGTTTCTCATGGTACGCGTGGGCGGCCTGTCCGATCTGGCGGAGCTCAAAAAACAGCCTGTCGACAACAAGAGCAATATGACCGCCTCCGAACAGGTCGATGCTGTCATGACCGAAATGCCCGGGCTCCTTACCCGATGGGAGTCCATCTTTAAGAGCATCGAGGGCAAGCTCGACATCCTAGGCGTTCACCGCGCCTGCATCGATTCGCTTACGCCCGAGGAGCGCACCTTTGTAACCCGTTACTTCCAGGCCTACGTGTCGCCGGTCATCTCGCCGTTGGTCATTGACCCGCGCCATCCCTTCCCCAACCTGCGCAACGGCGCACTCTATCTGGCCTGCGGCCTGGACGGCGTCACCGACGAGGAAAGTCTGCTGGGCCTAATCGAGATTCCCGCCTCGATGAACCGCGTGGTCGAGATCCCCTCGCCCACCGGCACCTACTCCTACATCTTGCTCGAGGACGTCATCCTCGCCTGCCTGGACAGCTGCTTTGGCTCCTACAAGCCACTCGACCGCGCGCTCATCCGCGTCACCCGCAACGCCGACATCGATCCGGACGGCGAGGGCGTCGAAGAGGAAGAGGACTACCGCCAGCACATGAAGCGCATCCTCAAGAAGCGCCTGCGTCTGCAGCCGGTAGTGCTCGCGGTCTCGGGGTCGCTCGAGAAGGCGACGCTCAAGACCATCCGCAAGGCGCTCGAGCTTTCGCGCCGCTCTGTCTTTACCTGCGATATCCCGCTCGACCTGGGCTACGTCTTTGGCATTGAGAGTAAGATTCCCGAGCACCTGCGCAACGAGCTGCTCTTTACGCCGTTTAAGCCGCAGCCCAACCCCACCATCGATATGACCCGCTCCATCCGCGAGCAGGTACTTCAGCACGACAAGCTGCTCTTTTATCCCTATGAGGCCATGAACCCCTTCCTGGATCTGGTGCACGAGGCCGCCTACGACCCCGAGTGCATCTCACTGCGCATCACGCTCTACCGCGTGGCCAAGCAGAGCCGCCTGTGCGAGTCACTGATCGATGCCGCCGAGAACGGCAAAGAGGTCACGGTGCTCATGGAGCTCCGCGCGCGCTTTGACGAGCAGAACAACATCGAGTGGGCCGAGCGCCTGGAAGAGGCCGGCTGCACCGTCATCTACGGCTCCGAGGGCTTTAAGTGCCACTCCAAGATCTGCCAGCTCACCTATCGCGAGGGCATGGCGCTAACGCGCCTGACGCTGCTGGGCACCGGCAACTTTAACGAGAAGACGGCCAAACTCTACAGCGACTTTATGCTCATGACCGCTCACCCCGGCATCGGCGAGGACGCCAACCTGTTCTTCCGCAACCTGTCGCTGGGCAACCTGCGCGGCGATTACCGCTTCCTGGGTGTGGCGCCCGTCGGACTGAAACCGCTCATCATGCGCGGGCTTGACCGCGAGATCCAGCGCGCCCTCGCCGGCGAGCCCGCCCGCGTGTTCTTTAAACTCAACTCGCTCACCGACCGCGAGGTCATCGACAAGATCGCCGAGGCATCGTGCGCAGGAGTCCGCGTGGACATGATCATCCGCGGCATCTCGTGCCTCAAGCCGGGCGTTCCTGGCAAGACCGAGAACGTGCATGTCCGTTCTATCGTCGGACGCTTTTTGGAGCATGCGCGCGTTTACGCCTTTGGCGTGGACTCGGACATGATCTATCTGAGCTCGGCCGACATGATGACACGCAACACCGAGCACCGCGTGGAGATCGCCTTCCCCGTGCTCGACCCCACCTGCCGCGCCCTGGTGCACGAGTACATGGGCATGCAGCTGCGCGACAACGTGAAGGCCCGCAGCCTCACGAGCGACGGCACTTGGGTCCCCGTGGAGCGTGCAGAGGGTGAGAAACCCTTCAACTCGCAGGAAGCCCTGCTGGAGCGTGCCTATCGCAACGCCGAGGCCGCGCCCGAGCCCGTCATTGAGGCAAAGCCCGCCCCTGCTCCTAAGCCGCAGCCGGCCACACCCGAGGTTCAGAAGGTCCAGGCGACCGTCATTGAGCCCGAGCCCGCACCTGCACCTCAGCCCGAGCCGCAGGCAGCTAAGCCCGCACCCGAGACGAGCGCCCGTCGCGATAAGCCCGCCGGCAAGACCAAGGCCATCGAGCGCCATCGCCCCGGTCGTGTGCGCATGGGCCTGGGCCTGATCGGCCTGGGTCTTAAGACGCTCATTACCGGCAAGACGAAATAGTCGTTTGTAGAAGCAGTTTGTAGAAGCGCCCCGCATTTGAGGAAAGCCTCGGATGCGGGGCGCTTTTCCCTGCTACCATGGTGCGAGCAACAACACGAATGACAGGCAGGGATATGAAGCTCACTATAGAATCGATGACCTACGGCGCCGACGGGCTGGCGCACGCCGACAACGGCAAGGCCGTCTTTGTGCAGGGCGCCGTGGCAGGCGACACCGTCGAGGCCGAGGTCGTACAGGACGGCAAGTCGTTCATGCGCGCCCGCACGACCGAGATTCTGGAGCCGAGCCCCGATCGCATTCAGCCCCCCTGCCCCTTCGTGGGCATCTGCGGCGGTTGTTCGTGGGGCAATCTCTCACGCACGGCACAGCTCGCCGCCAAGGAGCAAAACCTGCGCTCCACGCTCGAGCGCATCGGCAAGTTCGCTCCTGAGCAGGTCGATGAGTTGGTACAGCCCATCTGCCACACCAAGGACGACTGGGGCTACCGCAATAAAATCGAGCTCGAACCGACCGTCGTCAACGGTCGCGTGCGCCTTGGCATGCACGGTGTCGACCCCAGCAAAATCGTGACCGTCGATGCGTGCCCGCTGTTCGATAAGCGCTTCCCGAAGGCGCTCAAATCGGTCGTCGGCGCACTCAACTATCTAAGCGGCAGCCATGACTTGGGACTCGAACGCGTGGGCATTCGTGCATCGCGCCGTACCAAGGCACTCGAGGTCGCACTCTGGACGCCTACAGGCTCTTTTCCGCGCTCGCAGGTCTCCCGCGTGCTGGCGGACGCCGCTCATCCCACGAGCATCGTGCGCGTGATGAGCAAGGGCGAAAAGAAGGCCCGCCGTGTCTCCAAGGTCGAAATGCTCGCCGGAGAAGGCTCATGGACCGAGAATATCGCCGAGGGTCAGATGCGCTTGTCTGCCCCGTCTTTTTTCCAGGTCAACACCAAGGGTGCTGAGATTTTGATCGAGCTTGTCATGGAAGCGCTCGACCCGCAAGAAGACGAGCTTGCCGTGGACCTGTACTGCGGCGCCGGAACCTTTACCCTGCCGCTCGCCCGCCGCTGCGACTTCGTCGCCGCCGTCGAGGCCTACGGCCCGGCCGTGCGCGACCTGCGCCGTAACCTGGAGATCAACAAGCTTGATAACGTCGACGTCATTGGCGGAGACGCGGTGCGCGAGTTCCCCGACCAGGATGCCGACGTCTTGGTGGTCGACCCGCCGCGCGCAGGCCTCGCCCCCGAGGCGATCGACCTTATCGCCAGCACGAGTGCTCGCGATGTCGCCTACGTGAGCTGCGACCCGGCCACCCTGGCGCGCGATCTCAAACGCTTTGTCGAAGAAGGCACCTTCTCCCCCGTCAAGATCACGCCGGTCGACCTGTTCCCGCAAACCTTCCACTGCGAGACCGTCGTCCACCTTAGGCGCAACTAGTCACTCAATCATTGCTCAGAAAAATCATTGGGAAATCGAGCGTGGCAAGCGGAGGTCTTCGGGGTATAAGACGGCTAATTGTATGCCGCCTATGAAAGGAACCCTCATGCCCAGCGTTGCCGTTCTCGCCGCCGATGGCTTTGAAACTATTGAATGCTTGACCATGGTCGATGTCATGCGTCGCGGCGGTGTGCGTGCCACGCTCGTCTCGATTATGCCCACACGTGAGGTCGTAAGCTCGCTGCAGATCCCCGTGACCTGCGATGCGCTCTTTGATGAGATCAACTTTGACGAGTACGACTGCGTCGTGCTGCCCGGCGGCTTGCCCGGTGCCACCAACCTGCGTGCCGATCAGCGCGTCTGCGACGTGGTCTGCGAGTTCGCCGCGACCAAGCACGTTGCCGCCATCTGCGCCGCCCCGTTTATCCTGGGCGAGCTCGACCTACTCGAGGGGCGCCACGCCACGTGCTTCCCTGGCTTTGAGAAAAGCTTCCCCGAAGGCGCCTATACCGGCGAGAAGGTTACGCAAGACGGCAACATCATCACCGCCAGCGGCATGGCCCAGTCGCTCCCCTTTGCGCTTGAGCTGCTGCGCACGCTCGCCGGTGACAAGGCCGTCGAGAAGGTCGCCGAGGGCATTCAGCTATGATTTTGGCTTCGCAATCACCGCGCCGCATCGAGTTGATGCGCGAGGCGGGCTATGACATTCGCGTGATTCCCGCAGATATCGACGAAACGCCTTTTGATGGCGAAGCTCCGCTTACACTCGTCGAGCGCTTGGCGCGTGCCAAAGCCGCCGCCGTTGCCGCCGAGCATGCCGAGCCCAACGAACTGACCGTCGCGGCCGATACTATTGTCACCTTTGACGGCCAAATTTTGGGCAAGCCGGCAGACGGGGACGAGGCACGCACCATGCTCCGCGAGCTTTCGGGCCGCACGCACCAGGTCGCAACCGGCGTCTGCATCGTTAAAGCCGGCGACGCTACAGCTCCGCATGCCGCCGAGAGCCTGTCGTTTGTCGATGTGACCGACGTGACGTTCTATGAGCTTACCGAAGAGCAGATCGAGCGCTATGTTGCCTCCGGCGAACCCATGGACAAGGCCGGGGCCTACGGCATCCAAGGCACAGGCGGCCGCATGCTTGTGCACGATATTTCGGGTGACTTCTACAACGTGGTGGGCTTGCCCATCGCTCGCGTCGCACGCGCGATTCAAAAACTCTCGTAATTGCATCTGGCGCTGGGTATCCCCCAGCGCCTACAATTTTGGCGTACCGTACGGATCCCGACCGGGCACATGGCGCGGCGGAAAACCGATAGGAGAAAACATGGACACACTGCTCGAAGCCATCGATGTTTGCAATGTCGATGGCTTTTGCTATGGCAACTATACCGACGAGAAGGCCGGCACCGGCTGCACCGTAATCGTAGCGCCCGAGGGCGCCACCGGCGGTGTCGACGTTCGCGGCGGTGCCCCCGCTTCGCGCGAGACCGACCTGCTGCGTCCCGAGAACACCGTCGACAAGGTCCACGCCGTCTGCCTTTCGGGCGGATCGGCCTTTGGCCTCGAGGCTGCAAGCGGCGTGGCCCGCGAACTCGAGAGCCGCGGCATTGGTCTGCCCGTCGGCCCCACGCAGGTGCCCATCGTGTGCTCCAGCTGTATCTTCGACCTTGCCTTTGGCGACCCCACCGTTCGCCCCGACATTGAGGCCGGCATCGCCGCCGTGCTCGAGGCGCTCGACCACACCCCCACCAAGCTCGAACAGGGCAACGTGGGCGCCGGCACCGGCGCCACCGTAGGTAAGCTCATGGGACCTGCCACCTGCATGAAGGCCGGCCTTGGAGCCGCCGCCGTGGCGCTCGGCCCCGTCAAGGTGGGCGCCGTGGTCTCAGTCAATGCCTGTGGCAACGTTGTCGACCCCTTCACCGGCGAGTGGGTCGCCGGTATGCGCGCCGCAGCCGATAGCGACCAGATCGTCGACATGGAACTCGCAGCCTTTGCCGCCGCCGGATCCATGCAGATGCCGCTCGACCGCACCAACACCACCATCAGCTGCATCGTCACCAACATGGAGCTCACTAAGGCACAAGCCACCAAGGTCTCTCAGATGGCCGCAGACGCCTACGCACACGCCATCCGTCCCACGCACACCACCAACGACGGCGACACCATCTACACCCTCGCCAGCGGCAAACTGGGTACCCAGGCAAGCGCCGCCGTTCCCCTAGACCTGCTGGGCATGCTCGCCGTAAGGGCTTTGCAAACCGCCATCGTAAACGGAGCCAAAACCGCCAAAACCTCCCACGGCATCCCCGGCGCCGCAAAGTAGTCCACTCGACCGTCGGCCGGAGACGGGCGGGCGTTACGTTTGCTGCTCTACAGTCCTATGCAAGACGAAGGCCACATTAAGTGGCCTTCTTTGCATGCGGAACTCGCGACAAACGTAACGCCCGCCTGCCTCCGGCCGACTACCAACCAAAATCTTTTCAGCTCAGACCCCTGTGTACCGCGCGTCTAAGATCTTCAAATTCAAATAACCTGACAATCGATTCTTATAGCAGAGGCCCCTTGGCCTTTAGTTTGCTACAAGTTCCGCACGAGCCGGAAAGCACTTAATGTGCTTTCCGTGCGAGCAGGACTGTTCGCAGTATCAAACTAAAGGCCAAGGGGCCCAGTCAACCTATCAGCAGCGATTACTCAGCAGCTAGTTGAATTTGAAGATCTTTGAGGCAAGACGGTATAGGCCGAGTGTGGTTTTGTCTCCGGCGCGACCGCGGAGGTTAGTGAAGAAGCCGACCACACCGTAACGTGCACGACGATACATGCGCTCATCGTAGGCCTTCAGGTCCGTCCACAGCGTCTTCAGGCGCTCGTCGGCGCAATCTTCCTCGGAAAGCTTAGTAAGCACCGAGCAGATCGCCATCATCATGGTGAAATAGCCCATCATGTACGAACGCAGACGCGACGACTCGACATCGCTGTACAGGTGGTACGACTCCATCATGATACGCGTAACACGGAACTGCTGGTCCAGACGCTTGACCATCGTGGCCTCGTTGACACTCTGGCCCTCGCGACCGATAAAGTAGCGATAGAGGTCGATGTCGGCGTAGTACATGGTCTTGCAACGCGGCAGCGGCACGTAGGCGTAGATGTTGTCCACATAGAACGTGTGCGGCGGCATGGGCAGGTTGGACTCGCGCAGCACATCCGTGCGATAGCACAGGCTGTGCATGAGCAGATTCTGGTCCAAACGGAAATGGCCGATCTGGTCCCAGGTAAAGATCTTTTTTCGCGGCAGGGCAAACTTGTAACCAATGGCAGTATGAGTACCCTCGTAAACCTTCTCGTACACATAGTTCGAGATAAAGAGGTCGACGCGCTGGTCGCGCTCCTTAAAACCGCGAAGAATCGAAAGCATAGTCGATAGGGCTGCGCCATCGAGCCAGTCGTCCGAGTCGACGACCTTGTAGTAGATGCCCTGCGCCTCGCGCAGACCCGAAAGGACGGCAATACCGTGGCCGCCATTCTCCTGGTGCACCGCGCGGATGATTCCAGGATAACGGGCCTCCCACTCGTCGGCCTTGGCGGCCGTCTCGTCCTTGGAGCCGTCGTCCACCACGACAATCTCGATATCGGTGGCGTAATTGCTCCCCTCCAAGATGGAGGTGATGCAATGGTCCATGTCCTTGGCGGCGTTATACGAGGGAATACCGAATGTTATGACTTTATGCATGGCAGGCGATAATCTCATCCGAAAGATCGAGGGCGGAATTGGTCACGGCATCCATATCGTAGTAACGATACTCGGCCAGACGACCCACCGGGTGGAAGTTTGTCAGGTTCTGGACGCGCTCAAGATAGCGCTCATAGAGCTCACGGTTCTCGGGCTCAAGAATGGCGTAATACGGCGTCTCGCCCGAGCCGGGCGTATAGGCCTTGGAGTACTCCTTCATGATGGTGGTCTTGCCGGGCAGGACCTGACCAGTCATGTTCTTGAACTCGGTAATGCGCGTGTAGTCCTCACTCGTGGTGTAGTTGACGGTACCCACGGGCTGGAACTGATCCATATCGAGCGTCTCGAACTTCATATCGAGCGTACGGTACGGAAGAGCGCCCAGATCAAGGCCAAACAGCTCATCGAGCGGACCGGTATAGACGATCTCGCCGCCGTAGACCTTGCCACCGATCTTGACGGTGGTCTCGTCGATCTCAAAGAGATCGCGGGCGTCCACGTCGCAGAACACGTCGATCAGGTCGTGGTCGAGCATATGCTCGAACAGCGCCGTGTAGCCGTCCTGCGGCATACCCTGGAAGGGAGCCTGCGGGAAATAGCGGTCATCGTCGCCCACAAAGACGGGAACGCGGCCGGTGATCGAGGGATCGATCTGGTCGGGCGTCTGGCCCCACTGCTTCATGGTGTAATGCAAAAAGACGTTCTCGTAGACGTAATCGGCGACCTCGGCCAAGTCGGGGTCGTTCTTCTTACGCAGCTCCATAATGGGCACTTTGACATCCTTGCCAAAGGCCTCCACGAGCTTCTGATACAGCTCCTCGCCGCGCTCATCACCAAAGGCGAGCTTGAGACTCGCATGGTTGAAGGGCACGGGCATAAGGGTACCGTTGATGTTGGCGAGCACCTTGTGCTGATAATCCGTCCACTTGGTAAAGCGCGACAGGAAATTGTGCACGCGCTCGTTAAAGGTGTGATAGATATGCGGACCGTACTCGTGGATCAGGATTCCGGCCTCGTCAGTGCAGTCATAGGCATTGCCCGCAATGTGGCTACGGCGCTCCAAAACGGCAACACGATAGCCGATGGTCTCGGCAAGACGGCGGGCGCAAACGGCACCGGCATATCCAGCACCGACGACAATCATGTCGTACGCGCCGGCGTTAAAGCCTTCAGGCAGGCCTGAGGTAATCTGCATCGATACTCCTTGTCAAAAGCCACGGGCTCGTTAGCTGGGCTTTTCTCGAACATTCTTCGAGACATATTTATCAGAGCGATTATAGCGCTAATGCGTCCTATAATGAGCTTGCCACACAAGGAAAGCTCAAGCACCGCGGCGTACAAATTTGAAAGGTAAACCCGCTAGCAGCGGGTTTATTCGTGGACAGCCGGGCGCCTGGAGCTTAGTGAAACGCTTGTAAGGAGTAACATGAGCGATTTCCTTAACCGTATGAAGTCTGCCGCCAAGGCCGACCTTAAGACGATCGTCCTGCCCGAGGGCGAGGATCCGCGCACCATCGTCGCGGCCACCAAGATCATCGAGGAGGGCCTGGCAAAACTCGTCATCCTGGGCAACCCCGACGAGATCAACGTTCCCGGCGCCACCGTCATCGACCCGCGCAATGCCGAGAAGCACGAGGAGTACGCACAGAAGTTTGCCGAGCTCCGCGCCAAGAAGGGCGTTACCATCGAGCAGGCTCGCGCCCAGGTGATGGACGCCACCTACTTTGGCACCATGATGGTCAAGATGGGCGACGCCGACGGCCTGGTCTCCGGCGCCTGCCACTCCACCGCCGACACCCTGCGCCCCGCGCTTCAGATCCTCAAGACCGCCCCGGGCACCAAGCTGGTCTCGGCCTTCTTCGTGATGTGCACCGACACCCCGCAGTTCGGCACCGACGGCACGCTGATCTTCGCCGACTGCGGCCTCAACATCAACCCGTCCTCCGACGAGCTCTCCGAGATCGCCATCGCCTCCGCTCACTCCTGGTCCACCTTCATGGGCAATGTTGAGCCGCACGTGGCCATGCTCTCCTACTCCACCATGGGCTCCGCCGGTGGCGAGGTCGCCAAGAAGGTCCAGGAGGCCGTGAAGTTCTGCAAGGAGAAGGCACCCGAGCTCGCCATCGACGGCGACCTGCAGCTCGATGCTGCTATCGTCCCCACCGTCGCCCAGCTCAAGGCTCCCGGCTCCTCCGTTGCCGGCAAGGCCAACGTGCTCGTGTTCCCCGACCTCGAGGCCGGCAACATCGGCTACAAGCTGGTTCAGCGCTTCGCTGGTGCCGACGCCTACGGCCCCATCCTGCAGGGCATCGCCAAGCCGGTTAACGACCTTTCGCGTGGCTGTTCTGCCGACGACATCGTGGGTGTCGTGGCCATCACCGCTGTCCAGGCTCAGATGGCTGAGTAGCGGACGTATCCCCTCGGGACCCCACAGGGTAAAGCTCTGAAAACGTCCTCGGACATGTCGGAAGCCCCGCTGCGCGCTACGCGCTGCGGGGCTTCC
>BREX01000014.1 GCA_023708985.1 Collinsella sp. | reverse complement strand
GCCGGCGAACGCCCAGCCCTTGCGGGTCGGGGCGGTCTTGGGCAGCGCGAAGGTGAACGAGGTCTTGCCCGGCTCGGTGGTCTTGGTCTGGGAGGCGGGGTCGGCCTTGGTCTCGCCGCCGTTCTCGTCGAAGGTCACGGTGACGTCGCGGGGCACCCACTTCCACTGGGCGTAGACGGTCGTGGACTTGGAGACCTCGGTCTTGTCGGTGAACTGATCGCCCGACCCGTCCCTCTCGGTGTTCCAGCCGGCGAACGCCCAGCCCTTGCGGGTCGGGGCGGTCTTGGGCAGCGCGAAGGTGTAACTGTCCTTATCTGCAGTCTTATCTTGCAAAAACTTTTGAGGATAAGCGGGATCGCCTGCGCCATTATCATCAAAAGTCAGCGATAACTTTGCTGCGACCTGCCACATGTGAAAATCATCAGTACCGTCGGCATCCCTGACGCGCTTAAGGTAATAGCCCTCACCAACCGCATCCTCGTTGCCAAGAATAAAAGTGCTTTGCTTAGGTGCATCACCACTAGCTTTGGAGAGTACGTAGTTATCTCCGAGTGACGGCAGTTTCAAATTCTGCCAATTGTTCGGATCCACCGTATTAACAGTAGTCTTCCCTGACGATTCCCCTTTTACAATAAGGGGAATGTCGCCGCCATCATCCGTGCCATCATAGTTATTAGTGACAGCTGGCAGTCTAATTTCAGCGTCATCGCCACGGTAATTTCCTTGGAATAATGCGGGTGCCATTAAGGCAAGTGTGCCCTTATTAATAACGGCACCTTTCAAATTACTTGAACCGTGATCGATGAGAATGCCCTTACTGCCAATAGAGGTGGTTCCCTTAACGAAAATATCGTTATAGTTTTTCGCAGTATTGTATTGTTGCTCCCAAGTACCATTGATATCGACATAACCATATACGTAGGCTTGAGAGCCAGCTGTCGTCAAAACGCCGCCCTCATCTACCCGAAGGCCATTGTCTTCAATTAATTCATAGCTAGAAGCATTGTTGCAACCAAATTTGGTCGTTACATTTGTATTCGATTGACCAGTAATAGCGATCTTATTTACAGAAGAAATCGTACCGGCCGTAATTTCGGAGTTATCAGTAACATTCAATGCAGATGCGTACTTAATATAAGGAATCTCAGCCACAGTCCCTGCAATATTGATTGTGGGAGAAGAAGACCCCTTGGGAAGCCCATAGTACACACCCGTAACGCCCGTAGCTATTTCCGGTCGTCCAGCAATATTAATGAAGGAACCGTCAGAAATCGATACATTCTTGTTCGAAGTCAACGAAACGTAGCCAACACTGCCGCTATTCAGACTGATAGATAGCTTTCCTCTAGCCTTTACGCTCGATCCCTCATCCGACGAATTGGTCAGGTCGTTCTCGCAGAAAACATACCCATGAGAATCGCCCGCTTCATCCCTCAGCTCAACACCAGAAGCGTTCACGGCGATATCACCGTTTACAGCACTCCACTCTGCTCCATAAATAGAGCCAACATGGGAGCCGTGGACATTAACGGTAATAGATCCGCCAACGTTCGCTTTCTTCGAACCTTCAATAAAAGGGACATCATTGGGTATCGATCCACCTTTATCCCAGCCCCAAACATTCTCGTAAGCATCGATAACGACATCGCCATCGACCTCATAAACTCCATCTGGGATCATTTGTCCTGCGCCAATTATTGGCCAATTGCTATTAAGACGAAGCATTTTGTCGGTGTTTTCATAAGTACTGCTGCCCGCAATAATATGAATGTTGCCTTTAATAGGCGCAGGGTCACCAAAATGACCGCAAATTTCATTTACCCGACCCGAGCGAACATCAAGCGTCACGTTGCCGCGCATCTCGCAACCGTAAGTGCCTTCGATAGCGGGAGAAACATCGGAGTTGGCATTGTCGTAAATAAGCGTGGCGTTACCACCTACATAAACAGCACCAGAACCGTTTCCATCGCCGCTCGACCCATCGCCGCGCATGCAACCGGGATTAACGTGATTACCGCTAGCCATGCGGAGGTTACCGCTGATCTCAAGATAGGTGTCATGCTCGACGGACCCTTGATATGAACCACCAATGACGTCATGAAGGCCAGCGCCACTACCAGGATTGATATATCCAGACGCGGCTATCACCACATGCGTGTGGTCGACAGTGGACCTATAGCCACCGCCATAAAGTGTTTCAAAGAGCTTGAGCTCGCAGTTACGAGTGAACACGGTATCGAAACCATTGCAATAGAATTTTCCTGAACCAACCACTTCGACGTTGTCAAAAGTACAAGGTCCGGAAAGCATGGCACGGCTGGAGAAGCGCAAGGTTGCGCGATTATCACCGTCACTCGTCACGGTAATCTTCTTGTTAGCAACGCCGAAAGTCGAAACGTAATGTTGGGTCGGCACCACAAAAGACGAGCCGCCTTTTAGGACAAGTCTGATCTCTGATAAATTATCAGAGGCAATTTTATTCAGCGCCTCCTCGAATGTTGATTGATCATTGACTTGAAAAACACCAGATTCTGCTGCATCAGAATTCGATTCATCAGATGTTTCATTCACATTCACATCGTTTGACTGCTTATCCGAGACATCAGATTCAGGTTTTTGATCATCACTTGAAACCGTCTTATCGTTAGACGAAGCCTCGTCCGCACCCCCCCCGACACAGAGGCAATATCAGCAGATTCATTAGACAGATTCTCCGAAGTCGTGTTTTGTTGAGGGACATTATTCACTATTTCATCAGCAAATACGCCCGTAGGGATCGTATTAAACACGAATAAAAAAGAGACGAACCAAACGAGAGCTCGCCTGCAGCGCGGCAATCTCACAAACCGACCTTTCCACTTACCTGACATGAACCGGTAAGGGCGACAAAATACCCAGAGGCAAAGGCATATATTTCACTCTTACTGAATGTACCGTCCGACACATTAGTTTTAGTTTAATACCAGTGTTTTGTCTGACAAGAGAACGCGTTTATTGCCATGAAATAGAAACGACCCAAAATTTGTGTCACGACCAGCCAGAATTGATCGATGTGCATTTATTTCCTAAGACCTAATGAGCAAACAATGAACAAACTCCACACCATAGCCATGGGGAAACTAGGAATTCGCCCGGAGAAGACGTTCGGCTTTCAGTTAAATGGTTAAAACGCTTCAGTTTGTTGAAGCGTTTTAGTGTGCCTTTTACAGGAATCTTACCGCCCACCGAATTATTTATTGCTATCATGCAAGGCGTAGGGTAAATCTCCGATCGCAAGGAGACACAAATGGTGAAAAAGTCACCGGAAAACACTACTCCCGCAATTGTGGACAACGTAGAGGCGCTTGAGGCTAAGCTCGCTCAGATGCGAGAGGCCCAGGCGCTTTTTGCTACGTACACGCAGGAGCAGGTCGACAAGATCTTCTATGAGGCCGCCATGGCCGCCAACAAGGCTCGTATCCCGTTGGCGAAGATGGCCATCGAGGAGACCGGCCGCGGCGTTCTTGAGGACAAGGTCATCAAGAACCACTACGCCGCAGAGTACATCTACAACGCTTACAAGAACACCAAGACCTGTGGTGTCCTGGAGCGCGACGAGGCTTACGGCATCACCAAGATCGCCGAGCCCATCGGCATCGTGGGCGCCGTCATCCCGACGACCAACCCCACCTCCACCGCGATCTTCAAGACGCTGATCAGCCTGAAGACCCGCAACGGCATCATCATCTCCCCGCACCCGGCAGCCGCCAAGTGCACCATCGCCGCCGCCAAGCTCGTGCTTGACGCCGCCGTCAAGGCCGGCGCCCCCGAGGGCATCATCGGCTGGGTCGATGTCCCCTCCATCGAGCTGACCAACATGGTCATGCGCGACGTCGACATCATCCTCGCCACCGGTGGCCCGGGCATGGTCAAGGCCGCCTACTCCTCGGGCAAGCCCGCCCTGGGCGTTGGCGCCGGTAACACCCCGGTCATCATCGACGACACCGCCGACGTGCTGCTCGCCGTCAACTCCATCATCCATTCCAAGACCTTCGACAACGGCATGATCTGCGCTTCCGAGCAGTCCGTGACCGTCATCGACACCATCTATGACCAGGTTAAGGCCGAGTTCCAGAAGCGCGGCTGCTACTTCGTCAAGCAGGGTGCCGAGATGGAGGCCCTGCGTGCCGCCATGTTCAAGAACGGCGCCCTCGATCACCGCATTCCCGGCATGGCTGCCGCCAAGATCGCCGAGCTCGCAGGCATCGAGGTTCCCGCCAAGACCAAGATCCTGATCGCCGAGGTCACCTCCACCGACCCCGCCAAGGAGGAGTTCTCCCACGAGAAGCTCTCCCCGGTCCTGGCCATGTACCACGCCAAGAACTTCCAGGAGGCCGTCGACAAGGCCGAGCACCTGGTGCTCGCCGGTGGCCCGGGCCACACCGCCTCTCTGTACGTGCACCCCGCCCAGGCCGAGAAGATCAGCCTGTTCGAGCACGTCATGAAGGCCTGCCGTATCGTCATCAACACCCCGTCCTCGCACGGCGGCATCGGTGATCTGTACAACTTTGGCATGAAGCCGTCTCTGACCCTGGGCTGCGGCTCCTGGGGCGGCAACTCCGTCTCCGAGAACGTTGGGGTGAAGCACTTGATCAACGTTAAGACTGTGGCCGAGCGCCGTGAGAACATGCTGTGGTTCCGCGCTCCCGAGAAGGTCTACTTCAAGAAGGGTTCCACGCCCGTCGCCCTCGACGAGCTCGGTACCGTCATGGGCAAGAAGCGCGCCTTCATCGTCACCGACCAGTTCCTCTTCAAGAATGGCAACACCCGCGCCATCGAGGCCAAGCTCGACGAGATGGGCATCGCCCACGACTGCTTCTACGATGTCGAGCCCGATCCGTCGCTGCAGTGCGCACGTCGCGGCGCCAAGCAGATGGCTCTCTTTGAGCCGGACGTCATCATCGCCGTCGGCGGTGGCTCCGCTATGGACGCCGGCAAGATCATGTGGATGATGTACGAGCACCCCGAGTGCAAGTTTGAGGACATGGCCATGGACTTCATGGACATCCGCAAGCGTATCTTTACTTTCCCCGAGATGGGCAAGAAGGCCTACTTCGTCGCCGTCCCGACCTCTTCGGGTACCGGCTCCGAGTGCACGCCGTTCGCCATCATCACCGACAAGGAGACCGGCATCAAGTGGCCGCTCGCCGACTACGCGCTGCTTCCCAACATGGCTATTGTCGACGCCGACAACTGCATGACCGCCCCGCGCGGCCTGACCGCTGCCTCCGGCATCGACGTCATGACCCACGCCATCGAGTCCTACGTCTCCATCATGGCTTCCGACTACACCAAGGGCCTCTCCGAGCGCGCTGCTAAGCTCGTCTTCGAGAACCTGCCCTCCAGCTTCACGAACGGCGCCAAGGACCCGCACGCCCGCGAGGAGATGCACAACGCCTCCTGCATGGCCGGCATGGCCTTCGCCAACGCCTTCCTGGGCCTCAACCACTCCATGGCCCACAAGCTCGGCGCTTTCCATCACCTGCCCCACGGCCTCGCCAACGCCGTCATCCTGACCCGCGTCATGCGCTACAACGCCGCCGAGGCTCCCGTCAAGATGGGCACGTTCTCCCAGTATCCTTATCCCAACGCGCTGCACAACTACGCCGAGATGGCCAAGTACTGCGGCATCGAGGGCAAGGACGACAAGGAGGTCTTCGAGAACTTCATCACGAAGCTCGAGGAGCTCAAGGACTTCATCGGCGTCAAGAAGACCATCGCCGACTACGGTGTTGACGAGCAGTACTTCCTCGACACCCTCGACGAGATGACCGAGCAGGCATTCAACGACCAGTGCACCGGCGCCAACCCTCGCTACCCGCTCATGAGCGAGATCAAGGAGCTCTACCTGGACGCCTACTACGGCCGCGAGCCTCAGGATTACGCCGTCTGCTAGTTTTAGCACGGTTTTTAACGGCGGGGGTGCACGGGTGTTTCACACACCCCCGCCGTCGCTTCTATCGCATCGTTGAAAGGATGCAACCATGCTGCTACCCGATTCCAAGACCGAGCTCGTCCGCCGTGGCAACAAGGTCGTTTACGACCTGGGCGACAAGATCGTCAAGGTCTTTAACGAGACCAAGCCTGTCTCCGACGTGTTCAACGAGGCTTTGAATCTTGCCCGCATCAATGAGTGCGGCATCCGCAGCCCCAAGGCTCTCGAGGTTTCCCAGCTCGAGAACGCCAACGGCTGGGCGCTCGTGACCGAGAAGGTTCCGGGCACCACCCTTGCCGAGAAGATGACTGCCGAGCCCCAGCGCTTTGGTGAGTATCTCGAGATGTTCGTCGACCTCCAGATCGAGATCCACGGCTACACCTCCCCGCTGCTCAACCGTCAGCGCGACAAGTTCGCCCGCATGATCGACAGCCTTGATCAGCTCAATGCCACCACGCGCTACAACCTTCAGGAGCGTCTGGACGGCATGACCAAGGAGTTCAAGGTCTGCCACGGCGACTTCAACCCCTCCAACGTCATCGTCGGCGACGACGGCCAGCTCTATGTGTGCGACTGGGCACACGCCACCCAGGGCTCCCCTGCTGCCGACGTTGCCACCACCTACCTGCTCTTCGCCCTCAACAGCAAGGACCAGGCTGAGGCCTACCTGGAGCTCTACTGCGACCGCGCCGACATGCCCATGCAGGTCGTGCGTCAGTGGACGAGCATCGTCGCCGCTTCCGAGCTCGCTCGTAAGCGCAACGTGAACGATGAGTTCCTGAAGAACTGGATCGACGTCGTCGATTATCAGTAATATCTGAGCGATTTATTTCGCATCGGAGGCACAAGAAAACCCCGCAACTCTTATGGGCTGTGGGGTTTTCCTTTTAGATATCGAGCATGCCACAAGATAAAAGGACGACCCCACATGTCCCCGATCTGGAGAAATGCGGGGCCGTCCCGTATTTCGAACTACATGTGAAATCGCCGATTAACGGCGTGCCGCCTTCACAAGCTTGGAAACCTTGGCGACGACCTCATCGATCGCCACGTCCTCGCGCTCGCCCGAGGCACGGTCCTTGAGCTCAACGGTGCCACTCTTAAGGCCGCGCTTGCCGAGCACCACCTGATACGGGAAGCCCATGAGGTCGTTATCGGCAAACTTAAAGCCGGGACGCTCATCGCGGTCGTCGACGACGACCTCGATACCCTCGGCGCACAGACCGTCGACGATCTGTTCACAGACGGTAGCGCACTCCTCCTTCTTGGGGTCGAGCGGAATCACCGCGACCTCGTACGGGGCGACTGAGACCGGCCAGACGATACCGTGCTCGTCGTTGTGCTGCTCCACGACGGCAGCGAGCGAGCGGGAAACACCAACGCCGTAGCAACCCATGATGAGCGGCTTCTCCTTGCCGTCCTCGTCCATAAAGGTGGCACCCATGGCCTCGGAGTACTTGGTGCCCAGCTGGAACACCTGAGAGACCTCGATGCCGCGGGCAGCAGAGAGCGGCTTGCCGCAGTGCGGGCAGGGATCGCCGGCAACGACGGTGACCAGGTCAGCCCACTCATCGACGGTAAAGTCGCGCTCGGGGCAGGCACCGGTAAAGTGGTAGTCGACCTCGTTGGCGCCACAGGCCCACTGTTTGGACTCGCGCAGGCTCTCATCGCAGACCAGACGAATGCCCTCGGGCAGGTTAACCGGTCCGATAAAGCCCTTATGCAGACCGTAGGTCTGGAGCTCCTCGTCGGTCATCATGCGATAGCCCTTGCCAAAGACATGCTCAGCCTTGCAATCGTTGAGCTCGTGGTCTCCCGGGACAATGGCAACGACCGGTTTGCCCTCGGCGTCGATCAACGCCAGGGACTTGCGCGTACCGTTCTCGGGGAACCCAAAGAACTTAGCGACGGCCTCAATGGTGCCCATACCCGGGGTCTCGACCTTGGTAAGCGTACCATCGCCAGGACCCTCGGTCACAACGACCTTGGTGCTTGCGGCCTCATCGTCGGCAGCGAAGCCGCAATCGTCGCAGTAGACGAGCGAAGCCTCGCCAGCGTCGGCCAAAGCCATGTACTCGACGGAGGTATCGCCACCGATCTCGCCGGAGTCGGCGACAACGGGCAGAGCCTTGATGTAGCAGCGCTCGCAAATGTTGGCATAGGCCTGCTTCATCTTGTCGTACTCCTCCTGCAGGCTCTCCTGCGTGGCGGAGAAGCTGTAGGCGTCCTTCATGATGAACTCGCGACCGCGCATCAGGCCAAAACGGGGACGGAACTCGTCGCGGAACTTATCCTGGATGTGATAGAGGTTCACTGGCAGCTGCTTGTAGGAACGCAACTCATTGCGCACCAGGGCAGTCACGGTCTCCTCGTGCGTGGGTCCGAGCACAAACTCGCGGCCGTGGCGGTCATCAAAGCGCACAAGCTCCTTGCCATAGGCATCGATACGGCCGGACTCACGCCACAGCTCGGCATCGACCATAATGGGCATCATGAGCTCCTGGGCGCCCGCAGCGTCCATCTCGTCGCGCACGATGTTCTCAATCTTGCGGATCGAGCGCCAAGCGAGCGGCAGATAGGAATACAGGCCGGCGGCCTCCTTGCGGATCATGCCGGCACGGAGCAACAGGCGGTGGCTGGCGAGCTCAGCGTCCGCCGGATCCTCTTTAAGCGTCGGCGCATAGAGCTTAGACATATACATTGCTCGAGTCATTTACTTCTCCTCAATAAGCTTGTCGACCTCAGCCATAAGCGCGTCGACAATTTGGTCCTCAGCTACTTTACCAATGATCTGGCCATGCGAAAAGAGCAGGCCCTGACCACGTCCGCAGGCAACACCCAGGTCGGCGTCAGATGCCTCTCCGGGGCCGTTGACCGCACATCCCATCACGGCGATCGAAAGCGGCGCGGAATAGTTCTTAAGCCGCTCGGTGACCTCCTCGGCGATGGGAATCAGGTTAACCTGGCAGCGGGCGCACGTGGGGCACGAGACAATCTCGGGACCACGGCGACGCAGGCCCAGCGACTGTAGAATTCCCCAGGCGACCGGCGGCTCCTCAACCGGATCGGCCGTGAGCGACACACGCATGGTGTCACCGATGCCTTCGGAAAGCAAGATACCCAAGCCTACAGAGCTCTTGATGGTGCCCTGAAGCTTGGTCCCCGCCTCCGTCACGCCCAGGTGGAGCGGAACATGCGGTATCTCGCGCGACAGGGCGCGATAGGTATCAAGTGTCGTCTGTACGCTATGGGCCTTGGCGGATAGCACGATGTTGGTAAACCCACGGTCCTCAAAGTGCCGCACAAAGCGTTCGCTCGACATCACGAGCTTTTCGGGCTGCGTGAGGTCGTCGCGCTCGGCAATATCTTGCTCAAGCGAGCCCGCGTTCACGCCAATGCGAATCGCGCAGCCCGCGGCACCCGCGGCATCGATGACGGCATCGACCTTAGCCCAATCGCCGATATTGCCGGGGTTGATGCGCAGCTTAGAGGCACCAGCCTCGACAGCGCCAATGGCAAGCTTATGGTTAAAATGGATATCGGCGACGATTGGCACCGGAGACTCGGCACAAATCGTGCGAAAGCCCTCGAGCGCAGCCTCGGTAGGCACGCTCACGCGCACGATATCGCAGCCAGCCTGCGCCAACGCGCACACTTGCGCAAGCGTTGCCTGGGCATCAGCAGTATCGGTGCAGGTCATAGACTGAACCACGACCGGAGCGCCACCACCGATCTGCACGCCGCCCACATGCACGGGGCGCGTCAACTCGCGAGGCAAAGGATGGGATAAAGACAATCCAAACACTCCCCTATAGAATAAATCGAAGGATGTCGGAACGAAGCATATAGACAAACAGCAATGCGAAGAGCGCGACGCCCACATAGCTCACGATCGTCTGGACCTTGAGCGGCAGCTCGCGGCCAGCAATCTTTTGAATGATCTCAATAAGCAGCTTGCCGCCATCGAGTGGTGGGATGGGCAGCAGGTTCATAAAGCCAAGCGAGAACGAAATGAGCGCGGCAAACGACAAGAACGTGACGGGACCGGCAGCAGCTGCCTGCGAGGACATGACGCTAATACCCACGATCGAAGAGGACTGATCGAGGATCTCCATCGTATGCTGCGGCTGGAGCAGGCGCATCACGCCCTCCGCTGTCTGCGCAACATACGAGAAGGAGAGGCGCGCCGAGGTGATGGGGTCCAAACGGACCACCTGCGTAGAGGCATAAACGCCCAGACGTTCGTCCTCTTTGAGTGCGACCGAGGTCGAGCACTGCTTGCCATCGCGCTCATACTCAATAGCAATATCGTCCTTACCGGCAGCCTTGCCGATGGCATCGTAGACATCCATCCAAGTGGAACATGAGACACCGTCAACCGAAAGGATCGCGTCACCGCCCTCGATACCCGCCTTGGCGGCAATAGACCCCTCGTCAACCTGACCGATCACGTTGGTATCCATCGGCACGGTGACACCCGCAATGGAATAGATGCTCATAAGGAGCAAAAAACCCGTCAAGATATTGACGATAATGCCCGCGAGCAGCATAAAGGCGCGCTTGAGAAAGCCTTGGCCAAGATAGGTGTGCGAGCGCTCTTGCGCAAGGAACTCGGCCTCGCCGCACGGCAGCTCCCACACATCGCCCTCGGCAGTCGCATGTTCGCGATCGAAACGGCGACCATCAAAGGTGGTATAGCCTGCCTTGTCTCGCGGCAACGTCTGATATTTGGTGGGATAGTAGCTCGGCGAGGGCTTCTCCCCTTCCTCATACCAGGGCGCGATGGAGCCCCAGCCCAGCAAAAGGGCGCATGCCTCGAGCACATCCTCCTCGGAAAGCTCGAGCTCGACAGCAAGGTCGGCCACGGCCACGCGACCATGACGATAGATAGCCGCGAGCACGCGGTCGGCGCACGAAACATCGGTCGGATCCATACCGCAGATGGCAGCGTAGCCACCCAGCAGCAGCGGGGTCACGCCAAACTTGGTTCCAATGCGACGCGACGTGTAATGGATGTCAAAGCGGCACGGCAGACCCAAAAAGAACTCGGTCACACGGACGCCGCAGGCACGCGCCGCCAAAAAGTGGCCGCCCTCGTGCAAAAACACGAGGACGGAAAGCATCAGCAGGCCCCAAAAGACCGATGAGAGAACGCTCAGAACAGTATCCATAAAACGAAAAAGCAATCCTTATGGGTTAGGAACGGGTTGCGGCGAGCACCTGCGCAGCCTTTTCACGCGCCCACGCATCGATGTCGCGAAGCTGCTCAAACGAATCGACCACCTGCATATCATGGGCGTCCATGCAGGATTCCACAATGCGATCGATATCGGTAAAGCTGCAGCCATCGTGCAGGAAGGCATCGACGGCGACCTCGTTGGCGGCATTGAGCACGCACGGCATGGTGCCACCCGTCTTGCCGGCACGCTCGGCCAGTGCCAGACAGCGGAAGGTATCCATGTCGGCAGCATCAAACGTGAGCTGCCCCAGCTCGCGGAAATCGATACGAGGCGCCGGAGTATCCCAACGCTCGGGATACGAGAACGCGAACTGGATGGGAATACGCATGTCGGATGCACCGAGATGCGCCATCACGGAGCCGTCGGCGAACTCGACCATAGAGTGAATCTTGGACTGACGCTGCACGACCACGTTAATGAAATCGAGGTCGCAGTTAAACAGATGCATGGCCTCAATGCGCTCCAGGCCCTTGTTCATGAGGGTGGCGGAGTCAATGGTAATCTTGGCACCCATGGCCCACGTGGGATGCGCGAGGGCATCGGCACGCGTCACGCGATCGAGCTCGTCGCGCGTGCGGCCAAAGAACGGACCGCCCGAGCAGGTAAGCCAAATGCAGTGGGCCTCGCGCGGGTTCTCCCCCAGATAGCACTGGTAGATGGCGGAATGCTCAGAGTCGACCGGAATAAGCTGGCCCGGTTGTGCCAACGGCATAAGCAAGTCGCCACCGACGACGAGGGACTCCTTGTTGGCAAGGGCAAGGCGCTTATTCGAGGTCAAGGCCGCATGGCTCGCCTCGAGACCGGCGGCGCCCACAATAGCGACAAGCACGCAGTCGACATCGTCGCGACGCGCGAGCTCGCAAACCGCCTGCGCGCTAACGCCGAGCTTTGTTCCCTCGGGCAACTCCTGCAGCACGGCGTCATCGCCATGATCGACATCGGCCACGGCAACCGCCGGAACCGAGAACTCGCGGGCAGCGGCAACGAGCTCGGAGGTACTGGAGTTAACGGACAGCGCCGTCACCTGCAGGCGATCGGCATGCTGGCGGCACACATCGAGCGCCTGGGTGCCGATAGAGCCCGTACAACCCAGGATGGCAACGCGAAGGCGTCCATCGGGGCCATACGTCGTCTGGAAGGACATTACAGCACGCCTCCGATCATCAGCAACAGCTGCGCGGTGATGCAGCCGAAGATAAGCGAATCGCTACGGTCGAGCATTCCGCCGTGGCCCGGGATAAGGTTGCCGGAATCTTTGACGCCCACACCGCGCTTGATGCGCGACTCGATAAGGTCGCCGATAACGCCCAGAATGGACACGACCACGCCGCACAGCAGCGCATAGGGCAGGCTGAGCTTGTAGAAGTGCGTCGCCCACAGGATGAGCCAAATCAAAACCGAGCCCAAGATGCCGCCGGCAAACCCCTCCCAGCTCTTTTTGGGAGAGATCTTGGGAACCATCTTGTGCTTGCCGATACGGCTGCCCACGATGTAGGCAAACGAATCGGAGACCCAAAGGGACGCGCAAACGCCCACTGAAAGCAGGGCGCCGGCAAAACCGGGCACGGCATCGCGCAGCAGCACGATAGCCGACAGCATAAAGCCAGTGTAGATGGGACCCATGAGCGTCACGGCCACATCAGAGATGCGGGTACGCGGCGACCAGACATACCAAATGCCCACAGCGAGCATCAAGGCAAAAAGCAGGGCATTCAGCAACATCGAATCGCCCAACGCCGACAGCGGAAAGAGTACGGCGGCAGCGATACCCATGCGCTCGTTAGCCATCTTGCCATCGAGCCTTGTCATACGGAAAAACTCATAGCAGCACAGACCGCTCATGACAGAAACAAAGATGGCCGTGGGCACGATACCCAAAACCAGGCACAGGATAAAGACAACGGCGTAGACGATACCGGCGGCGGCACGGGTAATAAGGCCCGCCAGCCACGAACCGGTGCCGCTCTTCGCTGCAGGCGCTCCCGCAGTGGCAGCTTTGCGCACAGGCGTCTTGGGAGCAGATGCCTTGGGACGATCGGACACGATTAAGCCTCCTCGGTCTTGCTCAGTCCACCAAACCTACGGTCACGGCCCTGATAGGCCAAAATGGCGTCGACAAGGCCCCAACGATCAAAGTCGGGCCAATAGGTATCGGTGACGTAGAATTCGGAATAAGCCACCTGCCACAACAGATAGTTCGAAAGGCGCAGCTCACCTGAGGTGCGAATCACAAGCTCAGGATCGGGAAGGCCGGCGGTATAGAGGTGGGAAGCCACCATGTCGTCATCAATTGCGGCAGGATCGATCTTACCGGCGGCAGCGTCGAGTGCAATCTGACGGACAGCGCGGGTAATCTCGGCACGCGCGCCGTAGTTGACGGCAAGCGCCAGCGTCATACCGGTGTGATCGGCGCACTCGGCAAGACCGCGTTCAAAAACGTCGCGGGTCTTCTTGGGCAGCGCGGAAATGTCGCCCAAAAAGATAACACGCACATTTTCGCGCTTCAGAAGCGGCAGCTCGTCGATAAACGTCTTGGCAAACAGATGCATCAAGACGTTGACCTCATGCTGCGGACGGTTCCAGTTTTCGGTAGAAAACGCATAGGCAGAAAGCACGTCGACGCCCAGGCGCACGCAGGCGGTAATGATCTCGCGCAGCGAGAGGATACCTGCCTTATGACCCTCGGTGCGTGCAAGACCGCGCGACGTGGCCCAACGACCGTTGCCGTCCATGATGCACGAGATATGGTGCGGAATGTTATTGAGGTCAAGGTCGGAAAAACCGACGCCCGCAGGGGCGTCGGCAAAGTACTCGACCAGTTTATGCTCGTCGTATTGCACCTTAGATATCCATGACCTCGGCTTCTTTTTCCTTCAGAAGCTCCTCGACCTTGGCGACATACTCATCGGTGTGCTTCTGGACCTTGGCCTGCTCGCGACGGACATCGTCCTCGGTGAGCTCCTCATCGCGCTCGAGCTTATTGTTGAAGTCGCGACGGATGTTACGGATAGACACCTTGGCCTGCTCGGCGTACTCGCGGCACTCCTTGACGAGTTCGCGACGGCGCTCCTCAGTGGGGGCCGGGAACGGCAGACGAACGACGGTGCCATCGGAGTTGGGGGTAATGCCCAGATCGGAAGCGCCGATGGCCTTGACGATAGCATTGATGAGCGCCTTATCCCACGGCTCGATGAGCAGCATGTGAGCCTCGGGGGTCTTGACGGCGGCAACCTGCGTGACCGGCGTGGGGACACCGTAATAATCGACGGTGATGTCGGACAGAATGTTGGCGTTGGCACGACCGGTACGGACCTTGGAGAAGTTATGCTTGAGGGACTCGAGCGACTTGTCCATATGGGCGGTGATGTTCTCTGCCATGCTTAATCCTCCTGATAGACGAGCGTGCCAACGGGCTCACCCGCGAGCGCGCGCTTGACGGTGTCCTCGCCATCGATGTTGAGGACCAAAATCGGCATACGGTTATCCTGGCACAGGGCCGTAGCCGTGGAATCCATAACCTGCAGACCGCGAACGAGAACCTCGTGATAGGTAATCTTGTCAAAACGGACGGCATCAGCGCACTTGACGGGATCCTTGTCGTAGATGCCGTCAACCTTGGTGGCTTTAATCAGAATCTCGGCGCCGATCTCGCACGCACGAAGAGCCGCGGCGGTGTCGGTCGTAAAGTACGGATTGCCCGAACCGGCGGCAAAAATAACGACGTTGCCCTTGGAAAGGTGGTTGATGGCGCGACGGCGAATATAGGGCTCGCAGATCTCGTTCATCTGGATAGCGCTCATCACACGGCAGGGAACGTCGTTATGCTCGAAAGCATCCTGCAGGGCGAGCGCGTTCATAACGGTCGCGAGCATGCCCATGTAGTCGGCCTGAGCACGCTCCATGCCACCGGCAGCGCCTGCCATGCCGCGGAAAATATTGCCGCCGCCGACAACGACGCCGACCTCATGGCCAACGGCGAGCAGCTCCTTGACCTGCTTGGCAAGATGATCGGTAACCTTGGGGTCGATGCCATATTGGCCGTCGCCCATCAGCGCTTCGCCGGAAAGCTTAAGAAGCACTCGTTTATATCGGATGTCGGACAAAGCGATCCTCCTTTAATTAGACTCTCAATATGATATCAAAGGCTCTGATAAGAGCCATGAAAAAGCAGGCTGTGAGTAAAACCCACAGCCTGCTCATTACCAGCTACAAGAGCTTATTTACTCGCCACGGACCAGACGGTCAAAGGCAACGACGGTAATGGTGTCGCCGAGCTCCTTGGAGACCTGCTCAGCGTACTTCTTGATGGTGAGGGAGCTGTCCTTGATGAACTCCTGCTCGGTGAGCACGGACTGCTTGTAGAACTTCTCCAGACGGCCAACAGCCATCTTCTCCTGGATAGCCTCGGGCTTGCCGGACTCGGCAGCCTGGGCCATGTAGATCTGCTTCTCGTGCTCGACGGTCTCGGCCGGAACCTGATCGCGGGTAGCGCAGATCGGGGCGACGGCGGCAACCTGAAGGGCAACGTCGTGAGCGAAGGTCTTGAAGGACTCAGCCTGAGCGGTCTCGGCCTTCTCGAAGGCGAACTCGACGAGGACGCCGATCTTACCACCCATGTGGATGTAAGAAGCGAGCGCGCCGTTCTCGGCCTTGCGGGCAGCGAAGCGGGAGATCTTCATGTTCTCGCCCATGATGTGAATCATCTCGGTGAGCTCGGAGGAAACGGTCTCCTCGCCCATCGGCTTCTCGAGCAGAGCGTCGACGTCAGCAGGCTCGGTGGTAGCGACAACCTCAGCGACCTTAGAAGCAAAGCCGGTGAACTTGGCGTTGGAGCCAACGAAGTCGGTCTCGCAGGAGAGCTCGAGCAGAGCGCCGGTCTTGCCATCCTCGGAGACGAATGCGGCGACAGCGCCCTCGTTGGTCTCACGGCCAGCCTTCTTGGCAGCCTTGGCAAGGCCGTTCTTACGCAGAACGTCGACAGCGGCGTCCATGTCGCCGTCAGCCTCGACGAGAGCCTTCTTGCACTCCATCATCGGGGAGTCGGTCATCTCGCGGAGCTGCTTGACCATAGCGGCGGTAATCTGGGCCATTGTGGTTCCTTTCAAAGAGATGAAAAAGAATTAACTAAGACTGATTTACTCGGCCTTGGGCTCAGCGGCCATCTCGGCCTCGGAGACCTGCTCCTTACCGGAGCCAGCGAGGCAGGCGTCAGCCATGAGCTCGCACATAAGGGTGACAGCGGAGATAGCGTCATCGTTGCAGGGGATGCCGTACTCGACCTCGTCGGGATCGGAGTTGGTGTCGATCAGAGCGACGACGGGGATGTTCAGGCGCTGAGCCTCCTTGATGGCGTTCTCCTCGCGCTTAGTGTCGATGACGAAGAGAGCCTGGGGCAGACCCTTCATGTCGCGGGCGCCACCGAGGTTGGTCTGGAGCTTGGTGAGCTCCTTGCCGAGCACAGCCTGCTCCTTCTTGGGGAGCACTGCCATGCGGCCGTCCTCGACCATGGCCTCGAGCTCCTCCATGCGGTTGATGCGGGAGCGGATGGTGACGAAGTTGGTCAGCATACCGCCGAGCCAACGCTGGTTGATGTAGGGCATATTAGCGCGCTCAGCAGCGTTCTTGACGGCCTCCTGAGCCTGCTTCTTGGTGCCGACGAACAGCACGTTGCCGCCCTTGGCGACGTTCTTGACGAAGGTGTAGGCCTGGTCGGCGTCGAGGATGGTCTGCTTGAGGTCGAGGATGTAGATGCCGTTGCGCTCACCGAAGATGAACGGCTTCATCTTGGGGTTCCAGCGACGGGTCTGGTGACCGAAGTGGCAGCCGGCCTCGAGCAGGGTGCGGATATTAATCTTGGTAGCCATGTTAAACCTCCTGTGGTTTGCCTCCGCGCGGGGTCATCCTCCAAAACCAACCCGGACATGTGCTACCAAAGCCCGGGCACCACGGTATGAAGTAGCCGCGCGTGCGTGATAAAAACCTGTTGCCGTGAAGCAACCCGATGAATGATAGCAGGAATGCATCTTCCTGCCAACCCGCAATCAAAACCACACACCTGAGCGCGGCGCGGGACGTCCCAGCCACTATTCGCCGCGGGGATGGGCTTGAGCCACAGCCCGCTTAAGCCGATCGGGTGTGAGATGCGTGTAGATCTGCGTCGTGGACAGGCTCGCATGACCTAGCAGCTCTTGAACCGAGCGCAGGTCCGCGCCGCCCTCGAGCAAGTCGGTCGCAAAGGTATGGCGCATCGCATGCGGGGCGATGTCGGCCGGAATGCCGGCGAGCGTCGCCAGCATATGAAACCGCCGCCTGAGCATGGCGGCACTCATGCGATTACCGCGCGCCGATATAAGCAGCGGATGCGGCCCGGTAGCGGGGTCACGACGCTTTGCCTGAGCGAGCAACTCCGGCCTCCCCTCCTCAATATAGAGACGCGTCGCCTCGAGCGCACGACGATACAGAGGGACGATACGTTCTTTGCTCCCCTTGCCCCACAGGCGCAGCGTGCGTTCGGACCACGCAATGGACTCCACATTGAGTGCTGCGAGCTCAGAGATACGGGCGCCCGAGGCATAGAGCAGCTCGAGCATCGCCGCATCGCGCAGTCCCGCGGGTGTTGAGGTATCAGGCGTCTTGAGCAGCGCCTCCACCTGTTGGGTCGTCAGCACACCGGGTAGATCGCGCGGGAGCTTGGGCGAGGAAATTGCCGAGACCACATCGCCCTCCACGACCCCCTCGGCAGCCATCCACCGATAGAGCGAGCGAATGGCAGACAGGTGTGCCGCAAGGGTCCGAGCCGCCATCTGGCTACGCGACAGCTCGGCCAAATAGGAGCGAACGGTCCGTACGTCGGCAGCGCGAGCGTCGATGCCCTCGCGGTCGCACCACGCGGCGAAGCGCTCGAGCCGCGAGGCGTAGGCGGTTACCGTATTGGGAGCGAGCCCTTCGACTCGTGCGATATAGGCGATAAACGAGTCGACGGCATCGTACAGGTCAAAAGCTATGACCTCTCGCCTCCAAACAGATCGGAGCGCGATTCCAGATAGGCATCCAGGGCCTTGAGGGCGCGGTCCGCGTAAGCCTGGTAACGATCGCGCTTGCTGCGGCGCTTACCATCCTCGAGTGGCGGCACCAGGCCAAAGTTGACATGCATAGGCTGATAGCCCACGGTGGCAGGATCGGTCGCATAGCCCACGAGCGCACCCAGGGCGCCCACGCGCGGCAACTCGACGCCCGCGGCACCGATAGCCTCGGCATAGGTGTTGAGCGCCGCGAGCAGACCTGTCGCCACGGCTTCCATGTACCCCTCGGTGCCGGTGATCTGACCGGCCAGGCGCACGCCGGTACCGGGCACGGCAAAGGTGCCATCGAGCACGTGCGGGGCGTCGACAAAGGTATTGCGGTGCATGACACCGTAGCGGAAGAACTCAGCGTTCTCCAGGCCCGGCACCATATGGAAGACGCGCTTCTGCTCGCCAAAGGTCAGGTTGGTCTGGAAGCCCACCAGGTTATAGGCGGTCTTCTCCTTGTTCTCGGCACGCAGCTGAATCGCCGCCCAGGGGCGACGTCCGGTACGCGGGTCGGTGAGGCCGACGGGCTTCATGGCGCCAAAGCGAATGGCGTCCTTGCCGGTGCGCGCAACTTCCTCGGCAGGCTGGCAGGCCTGGAACAGATCGCCGCCCTCAAAGTCTTTGAGCACCACGCGGTCGGCCGTGGTAAGTGCCTCGATAAAGGCCTCGTACTCCTCCTTGTTGAGCGGAGCGTTGAGATAGTCGCCGCTCCCCTGCTCCTCGTAGCGCGACTGCGAAAACAGCACGTCCATATCGAGCGTGGAGGCATCGACGATCGGCGCCGCGGCATCGAAGAACGCAAGGGCGTCGCCACCGACGAGCTTCATGACCTCTTCGCTCAGCGCCGGTGAACACAGCGGGCCCGCGGCAATGACCACGTGGCCCTCGGGAATCTGCGTGACCTCGCCGTGCGCGACCTCGATATTGGGACGGGCGGCAACCTCGGCCTCGACAAGCTCGGAAAACTTGACGCGGTCGACCGCCAGGGCACCGCCGGCGGGAACAGCCGCGCGATGGGCGCAATCGAGCAGGACTGAACCCATGCGCTTAAGCTCGGCCTTCAGCAAACCAGCCGCGGAATCCGGACGGGTCGACTTAAACGAATTGGAGCAGACGAGCTCTGCCAAGTGATCGGTATGGTGAGCCGGGGAGCTAACCTGGGGGCGCATCTCGCACAGCTTTACGGCAAAACCGCGGTCTGCCAGCTGGATCGCGCATTCCGAACCCGCCAGACCGCCACCGATAACCGTCACCTGATCGAACTGCATCTGCAAACACCTTTCTAATTGACACGTTTTCCATTGTGACCGAAGGGCGTCTGGGCGTGAAGGGCAAACTTGGAGGGCGCATACCTTCCATCCATCATGCGCTCGATAAGGCCCTCGAGTTCAAGCGAACCCAAGAGTTTGAGTACGCCGACAGCATCGAGCGAGACGAGCGCCGCGATGTCGTCGACCTTGAGCGGAGAGGCGATGAGTGCATGCATCACGGTCTGCTGTGTTTGATCCAGGTCGGCAATGCCGGGAGCATCGGGGCGCGAGTAGCGCAGGGTGCCGTAGATGCGTGAAATAGCCATCTCGATAGATTCCTCGTCGATGATGCAGCAGGCACCGTTCGCAATGAGGTAATTCGTGCCACGCGACTCGGGCGATAGGATCGACCCCGGCACGGCAAGAAGTTCTCGCCCCAAATCCATAGCAGCCTCGGCTGTAGAAAACGTCCCGGAAGGCATACCCGCCTCGGATACAAAGAGGGCTTGCGACAAGGCCGCGATTACGCGATTGCGGCGCGGAAAGGCAAACTTGCGCGGACCCATGCCCCACGGAGAGATCGACACGACCGCGCCACCCGTATCGAGCGTGCGCGTAATAAGCCCCGCGCTCGAACGCGGGTAGACCACGTCGGCGCCCGTCCCCAGCACCACGACGTGTTTGCCGCCAGCGTTGACCGCAGCCCAACCCGAGGCCTGGTCACAACCGACCGCGCCGCCCGAGACTACCGTCACGCCCGCCTCGACCGCCACCTTTGACGCAAGCTCTGCCACGGCAAGACCATACGGCGAGGCCTTGCGCGCGCCGATGATGGAGAGCGCGGGCGTCGAAAGCACCTCGGGGTTGCCGCGCACATAGAGCGTCTGGGGTACATCAGAAAGCTCCAAAACGGTCTCGGGATACAACGTATCACCTGGATGCAGCTCGAAGGTTCCCTCGGCCATCATTGGTCCCTCCTTCCCTGGTACATCGCCGCCTCGAGCACGTGGTCCTGCGTCACATGCTCGCTCTCGGCGACATCTGCGATCGTGCGCGCAATGCGAACCAGGCGCACGATGCCGCGGCCCGTGAGATGCGTGCGCTTCGACAGGCCGAGCACACACTTCTCCGCCGCATCATCGAGCTCAAAGGTCGAAACGACGCCGTCAATGGACCGTGTCTCGTCATCCTCGGCCTCGGCATCAGCATCGTCCATACGGGATTCGCGCCAAGCGCGAAAAGCGCGACCGCGCACAACGTAGTCACGTAACTCAGCTGACGACATACCCTCCGCGCCCTCGATAATCACCTGAGGGTCGGGACGGGTCACATCGATCATCATGTCGATACGGTCGGCCAAAGGACCGCGCAGTTTAGACCGATAGCGCTCGACCATCGCCGCCGAGCAGCGACACGGTACCTCACGATCGCCCAAAAAGCCGCAGGGGCAGGGATTGCTCGCAGCCAGCAGCTGAAAGCGCGACGGGAAGGTAAAAGCCCCGTCGACGCGTACGATCCTGACGTAGCCGCGTTCGATGGGCTGACGCAGCGTCTGCAGCACACTCGTGGGAAACTCGGCAAGCTCGTCCAAAAAGAGCACGCCGCCATGAGCAAGGCTGATCTCACCCGGGTGCACCGGGCGCCCACCGCCGATAAGACCTGCGGTCGAAATACTGTGATGGGGACTGCGGAAGGGCCGGTGCCCCGCCAACAAGCCATCAATGTTCTCACCCAAAACCGAATGGATGCACAGCGCCTCCTGTTGATCCTCAACGGAAAGCTCGGGCAGGATGCCGGTCATACGACGCGCGAGCATCGTCTTGCCCGATCCCGGGGACCCGATCATGAGCAAGCCGAGTTCTCCTGCCGCCGCAAGCGCCATGCCGCGTTTAGCGACTTCCTGCCCCAGCACGTCGGCATAGTCGAGCTCAGGCTCAAAGGTCGCCTCGACGCCCTCGGAATCCAGATAGTGCCGAGCCGCCTCGCCCATGCCATGGGCAAGCTGAGACAAATGATCGATGAATCCACAATCCACGCCCGCGAGCGGCACATGCTGATCGGACCTGCCGGCGATAAAGGACAGCCCCATATCACGCGCCAATAGCTGAAACGCCACCTCGCCCTTGACGGGAAGCACCGTACCGTCCAAGCCGAGCTCGCCGGCGATAAGGCAGCGATCGAGGTTGTCACGGGGAATCTGCCCATCGGCCGCCAGAACCGCGATGGCGATGGGCAGATCAAAGCCGCTACCGGTCTTGCGAATATCGCCGGGCGCTAGGTTGACCGTAATGCCCGAGCGTGGGATCTCGAACCCGGCGGAGCGCATCGCGCAGCGAATACGACCGCGTGACTCCATCACCTCCATACTCGGAATGCCGAGCATTTGGATGCCCGGAACACCACCGGCAAGCGAGACCTCGACCGTGACGTGAATCGCCTCGACGCCACGGATGCAGGCCGCGTGAACGGCAAACGTCTCGAACGCCATCACGACACCTGCCAATCGAACGCGTTGTACTGATGCTCGATCTCGGCGATATGCCCGCCACGAATGGTGACACCCACGGCATCGAAGCGAATCGCCTTGAGCGGATAATGCTCCATGAGATAGCAACTTGCGATGCGGCGGTAGCGGCGTTGCTTTTGGGCGTCCACGGCCTCCTCGGGAAAGACCCGCGTGCTGCAATCCAGTGCGACGCGTCTGGTCTTGACCTCGGCCATCACGACGACATCGTCGAGTTCATCGAGCAGCACCAGATCGGCCTCGCCCTCGGAGCAACGATAACCCTGCTCCAGCAAGGTGTAGCCGCGCTCGTTAAAGTAGTCGATGGTGATCAGCTCGCCCAGCATGCCCAGCTCGCGGGGACTGAGTCCCTTGATAAAGTCGGGCGTCATCGCCCCGCAGTCGAGCTCGCCGTTTTCCCAACGCTCCTTGAGCTGCTGCGTCTTGCTCTTTTTGCTTGCGGCACTCATGGGGTCTCCTTTCCCGCACGCTGCATTGCCCCGATGATGAGGGCACCTTTCGTGCGGGTAAGTACCGGAAGCAAACCAAAAGCTGACCAAATGCCGTCAAAAAACGGGCCGTACGCAGCAATGGTGTTGCATACGGCCCGCCACCAGCAGGTTTATAAAACCCCAGAGGTCCCTGTCTCCACAATTGACCTAGAAAAGGCGCTCAGTCTGCAGAAAGTTTCCGCAAAAGCTCACGCGGTGCAGTGGACAAAGTCCATGTTTGCGAATGGCCTCGATATGCTCGGGGCTTGCATAGCCCTTCGACTCGGCCAGATGGTACTCGGGATACTCGGCGTCGTACTCGACCATCATCTCGTCACGCGTGACCTTGGCCATGATGGACGCCGCGGCGATGCAGGCGATTTTGGCATCGCCCTTCACCACATCGCGCTCGTTAGGAACGGCGCCCAAGGGGTTACCATCCATGAGGACGCAGTCGGGCTCAAGTCCCGTATCGGCCACGGCGCCCGCAACGGCAGTACGGATAGCACGGGCCATGCCCATTTCATCGATATCCTTCGGCGCGATATGGCAAAAACCGATCGCCGTCGCCACCTCGGCAATCTTCACTGAGAGCAACTCGCGGCGCGCGGGCGTGAGCTTTTTGGAATCGTTGATACCCCAGACGCGCGGCTCCATAGGAAGACAGACGGCGCATACCGTCAAAGGGCCGGCCACCGATCCGCGACCCACCTCGTCGACACCAACGACCACCCCATCGCCACCAAGCTCATGCATAAGCTCGTACATGTCATTGACGCGCTCGCGCTCGGCAAGCTCTTTGGCATGGCGTTTGAGGGCGCGTTCACAAGCCTTGATCACCTGCTGGCGTGGGTCCTCGCGATAATGCTCCACGAGGGCGGGAATCTCCTCAAACGTAGCGCTCGCCAACTCACCGGCAACCTGCGATGCCGAAACCGAGCTCGTCATGTTGGCCATACCAGGCCCTCCTTGCATGCAAATCAGATAAAAAGAAGGGCCACCCGAAGGTGACCCTTGTGTCCAAACGAGTGGACAGACGCTGCGATCTTCTTAGCGCTTCTCGGGGATGCGAGCAGCCTTGCCCACCTTGTCGCGGAGGTAGTACAGCTTGGCGCGACGGACGCGACCATGACGAACGACCTCGAGCTTGGCGATCTTGGGGCTGTGAAGCGGGAAGGTACGCTCAACACCGACACCGAAGGACATCTTGCGGACGGTGAAGGTCTCGCGGGCACCGGCGCCGGCCATGCGGATGACGTCGCCCTGGAAGACCTGAATGCGCTCGCGGTCGCCTTCCTTAATGCGGTAGTGAACCTTGACGTTGTCGGCGACGCGAACCTGAGGAATGTCCTCGCGGATCTGCTGACGCTCGATTGCGCGGATGTAATCCATGTGCAATTCCTTACTCTTCTAGAGGTGCCGTACCACCTTGGCCGGCACGTAGTTGAACAAACGTATTCGAGTATACACGCGCGGGTTTCTGCTGCAAGAACATTTTTTCACGCAGACAAAAAGACAAAACCCGCACATGATAACCGCCCGTCTCACGAATGAGACGGGCGGCATGAAGGGGGCTACGCTAGGCGTCTAAACCCAAAACGTTAGGCGGAACGCTTGGCCTCGAGCTTGGCCTGAGCGGCAGCCAGGCGCGCGAGGGGCACGCGATAGGGCGAGCAGGACACGTAGTCCACGTCGGCCACGTTAAACAGGCCCTTGATGGACTTGGGGTCGCCGCCGTGCTCGCCGCACACGCCAAAGTGCATGTCGGGATTGGTGGCGCGGCCCTTCTCGACGGCCAAGCGCACGAGCTCCAGCACCGCCGCGTCGATGGTCTCGAAGGGGTTGTCTTTCAGAATCTTTTTATGCATGTACAGCGGGATGAACTTGGCCTCGGCGTCATCGCGCGAGAAGCCAAAGGTCGTCTGGGTGAGGTCGTTGGTGCCAAAGCAGAAGAAGTCGGCATGATGGGCGATCTCGTCAGCGACCATGCAGGCACGCGGCAGCTCGAGCATCGTGCCCACGGGAATATTGAGCTCGACGCCTTCCTCGGCGGAAACCTCGGCGATCACGCGCTCGATAACCTCGCGGGTCTGGACATGCTCGGCCGTGATGGAAACGAGCGGAACCATGATCTCGGGGCGCGGGTCGACACCCTCCTTGATAAGGCGGGCAGCGGCCGTGGCGACGGCGCGAACCTGCATGAGCGGCAGATCGCCAAAGACGACGGACAGGCGCACGCCGCGCAAGCCCAGCATGGGGTTGGACTCGACCATGCCGTCAATGCGACGCAGGCGGGCGCGCAGGGCAGCGAGCTCCTCCTCGGGAGCGCCGGCGGCCTCCTTCTTGGTGATGGCGACCTCGAGCTCGCGAGGATTATCCAGGAACTCATGAAGCGGCGGATCGAGCAGGCGGACGACCACATCGCGACCGGACATGGTCTTGAACATCGCCAGGAAGTCCTCGGTCTGAACCTTGAGCAGGTCGGCCAGGGCCTGCTGCTTCACGGCCTCATCGTCAGACAGGATAAAGCTCTGGATGATGTTCTTGCGATCGCCCAGGAACATGTGCTCGGTGCGGCACAGACCGATGGCCTCGGCGCCAAACTCGAGCGCGAGTGCAGCATCCTCGGGGTTGTCGGCGTTAACGCGCACGTGGTTGGCGTGGCCGCAGGTCTCGTCCAAACGGATCTCATCAGCCCAAGACAGGATGGTGTCCAGGTCGCCGGTGAGCTCTGCAGAGACCAGGTCGACCGCGCCGTCGACGACGATACCCTGGGTGCCGTCGATGGAGATGACATCGCCCTCGCGCAGCACGCGGTCGCTGCCCTCGATGCGCACGACCTTCTCTGCCGCGTCAATGTGGAAGCGCTCAACGCCGCAAACGCAGGGCGTACCCATGCCGCGGGCGATAACGGCGGCATGGCTCGTCTTGCCACCGTGGCTGGTCAGGATGCCCTCGGCGGCGACCATGCCCTTCAGGTCGTCGGGGTTGGTCTCCCAGCGAACCAGAATGACCTTGTAGCCCTCGTTGGCGCGCGCGACGGCGTCATCACTCGAGAACACGACCTCGCCCACGGCGGCACCGGGGCTGGCGTTAAGACCGGTAGCGAGCGCCTCGTACTTCTTGGAGGCGTCGAACTGCGGGTGCAGGAGCTGGTCGAGCTGTGCAGGGTCGATGCGGCTCACGGCCTCCTCGCGGGTGATGAGGCCCTCCTCGACCATCTCGATGGCGATGCGCAGGGCGGCGGTGGCGGTGCGCTTGCCCACGCGGGTCTGGAGCATCCAGAGCTTACCCTGCTCGATGGTGAACTCGATATCGCACATATCGCGATAGTGGTCCTCAAGCGTCAGGAAGACACGCTCAAGCTCCTCACCTGCGGACTCGAGGCCTGGGGTGGTCTTGAGGTCGGCGATGGGCTCGGTGTTGCGGATGCCGGCGACGACGTCCTCGCCCTGGGCGTTGACCAGAAAGTCACCGTAGAACTCCTTAGTGCCGTCGGCCGGGTTGCGCGTAAAGGCGACGCCGGTCGCAGAGGTCTCCCCCTTGTTGCCAAAGGCCATGGCTTGGACGTTGACGGCAGTACCGAGCTCGTCGGAGATGCCGTGCTGTTTGCGGTAGATGCAGGCGCGCTCGTTCATCCAGCTGCCAAAGACGGCCTGGATGGCAAGGCGCAGCTGAAGCTCCGGGTCGTGCGGGAAGACGGGCTTGCCGTCAGCGACCACGAGCTCGGGATACAGGGCAGCCTCGACGTTCTCGGAGAAGATGCCCTTAAAGGTCTCGACGAGTTCCTGCAGGTCCTCGGCCGAAAGCTCGGAATCGACGCGAACGCCGGCGACCAGGCGGGCCTGGGTCAGGGCATTCTCGAACAAGTCGGCATCGACACCCATGACGACGTTGGAGAACATCTGGATAAAGCGGCGGTAGCTATCCCAGGCAAAGCGCGGGTTTTGCGTCTGGGCGATAAGGCCCTGGACGGAATCGTCGTTGAGGCCCAGGTTGAGAACCGTGTCCATCATGCCGGGCATGGAGAACGGAGCGCCCGAGCGGACCGACACGAGCAGCGGATCGGAGGCATCGCCGAGCTTCTTGCCGCAGCGGGCCTCGAGGTCGACCTCGGCGGCAACGATCTCGTCGAGCGCGCCCTCCGGCCACACGTTGCCGGCGCCGGAGTACTCAACGCAAGTCTGGCAGGTAATGGTAAAGCCACCGGGAACCGGCAGGCCGATACGGCTCATCTCGGCAAGGTTAGCGCCCTTGCCACCAAGCACGAAGTTCATGGACTTGTCGCCCTCGGTGACACAGGTGCCCTGGGCGTCGGTTCCAAAACGGTAAACCCTCTTGCAATCGCTCACGATACTTCCCCTTCCATGCGCTTACGCGCACGACCGTGGTAACGAATCGACCCGCCGGATGCAGGCCGTGAGGGAACTATACGGCGGGTTTTGGGCAGGCTTGAGCAGAGGGTGCGCGGTTTGGTAAACGTGCTAAAACAGGCGGTAAACGGTAGGTAAAGTTGGTTACCTTATGAAGATACCACTACAAGAAGAATGCAGGTCAGATGCGATATTTTTGCTAAATCGCTTTATCAATTCAGGCTATTTAGCCACTCCGATGATTTTTCTGGGACGGGGATTAAAAAAATCATTGAGTACCTAGTGATTTTTTTAATCCCCGTCCCAGAAAAATCATCACAGAAAGGACTACTGCTGTTGAGCGCGGCGGGCGGCGCGGCGGGCACGGGCATCTTGGATTTCCTCCAAGTGGCTAATGATCTCGGCAGCGCTTTCCTCGATGGCCTTGCCATCGGTACGCACCACAAAGCAGCCTAGGCGCTTCATGAGGGCACGGGCTTCCTCAAGCTCGCTGCGCACACTCTCGGGCTCGGCATAGGAGCCGGCAACGGCACGGGCGTAGTCATCGCCCAAGCGGCTATCGCGAATTTCGGAAATCACATCGACGGTCGAGATCAGACCAAACAACCGCATCGGGTCAACCTCGTAAATCGACTTCGGCGGCTCCATGCCATGCGCCAGTGGGACATTGGCGACCTTGTAGCCCTGATAGGCTAAATACATCGACAGCGGCGTCTTGGATGTACGCGACACACCCAGCAGCACGATATCGGCACCCGACAGATCGTCGCAACCGCGCCCGTCATCGTGCTCAACGAAATACTCCATGGCCTCGATACGATGGAAATAGCGGTCATCGGTCTTGTGAATCACGCCCGCAACGCACTTGGGCGGCACACCGATGAGCGACGACAGCACGACAAGCGTCGGGCCGATCAGGTCGACCGAACGGATATGCAGCATACCCAGGTAATCGAGCACGCGGGCGCGAAGCGCCGGATCGACAATGGTATGGAACACGGCGACATCGCGATGGTCGGCATCGACGCGCGGCCCCACAAATGACTTGACCTGCTCCACGGAGGTCACCTTGGGCAGGCGCAAGAGACGAAAAGCCCCTTCATCAAATTGCCCGGACGCCGCAAGCACCACCTCACAAGCGGTATCGCCGAGCGAATCGGAGATAACGATAACGGTGGGACGAGCGGTGACCGGGCAATCCATGCGGGGCTCCTTTTGCGCTTATGCGCAGGCTGGCTTACTTTTTGCGGGCAAGCTCACCGATGTTGGCGATGCCGGAGAAAACGGCCTCGAAGCGGTTGAGCAGCTTAAGGCGATTATCGCGAAGCTGCTCGTCCTTGTCCATGACCATGACCTCGTCGAAGAAGCGGTCGATGGGGGCACGCAGGGCGGCGAGGGCAGCAAATGCGGCCGGGTAGTCCTCGGCAGCAAGGGCGGCATCGACGGCGGTCTGAGCAGCCTCGGAGGCGTCGGCGAGCGCAAGCTCGACCTCGCCCATCAGGCTGCGGTCATACTCCGCACCCAGCTCGGGCTTGGAGATATGCGCGGCGCGGGCATAGGCGGTCGCCAGGTTGTCGAACGTCTCAGCGTCGTTCTTGCGGGCCTCGTCGAGGGCGGCGCAGCGGGCAAAGAAGACGGACGGGGCGATGATGTGCACCGCGGAGACGGCGGCGACGGTATCGGCCGGAATCTTTTCGTCGCGGGCCATGCTCACCAGGCGGCCATGGAAGAAGTCACGAACCTGCTGGGCGACCTCGGCGGCGTCGAACTCAATGCCCTGCTCACTGTAGAGTTCGAGGGCAAAGTCGATGAGCGACGTGGGGTCGATCGGCAGACGGTCGCGCAGGATGTTGATAATGCCGATAGCGGCACGACGCAGCGCGTAGGGGTCGGAGGAGCCGGTCGGGGGCTCGCCGATGGCAAAGATACCGGCGATGGTATCGAGCTTGTCGGCGCAGGCCACGATGCAGCCAGCGGTGCCCTCGGGCAGCTCGTCACCGGCAAAACGGGGACGATAGTGATCGCGAATAGCATGGGCGACCTCGTCGTTCTCCCCCATCGCGGTCGCGTAATAACCGCCCATCACGCCCTGCTGGCTCGTGAACTCGACGACGGCGTTGGACACCAGGTCTGCCTTGCACAGGTGTGCGGCGCGAGCAGCGTCGGCGGCAAGATGGGCGCCCAGGTGAGCCTCGCGGGCGATAGCGAGCGCGAGCTGCTCGATGCGCTCGGACTTGGCGAGCACGCTACCGAGCTTCTCCTGGAAGGCAACCTTGGACAGACGCTCACGGAACTCGTCGAGGGAGATCTTCAGGTCCTCCTCGTAGAAGAACTTAGCGTCGTCCAGACGGGCGCGCACGACGCGCTCGTTACCGTCGATCACGCGCTCGGCGTTCTCGGGCTTGCTGTTGGAGACGACCACGAACTCACGCGTCAGCTTGCCCTCCCCGTCATAGATCGGGAAGTAGCGCTGGTTGGTGAGCATGGACTCGCAGATAATCTCGTGCGGGACCTTGAGGAACTCCTCGTCGAAAGTACCGACGAGCACCGTCGGCCACTCGCAGAGGTTAATGACCTCCTCAAAGACCTTCTTGGGCGTATCGACATGGCAGCCGGGGCGAGCGGCCTCGACCTCGGAGATACCGGCAAGGATGGCCTCGCGACGGCGCTCGGCAGAAAGCACGCCGGCGTCCTCGAGTACCTGCTCGTAGGCGGCGGGGCTGGCGACAACGTGGTCACCGGGGCCGAGCACGCGATGGCCGCGCGTGGTGTTGCCGCTCGTCACGTCGGCAAACGACACGGGCACAACATCCTCGCCCAGAAGGCAGCAAATCCAGCGGACCGGACGCACGAACGTCGCGTGCTCGTGGCCCCAGCGCTGGGAGCGGTAGTTGGGCCACTGCAGGCCGGCAATGGTCTTCTCGCACAGGGCCGTCAGGATCGGGGTTGCCGGTGCGGAGGGAATGTTCTTCTCGGCAAAGACATACTCGCGACCGTCGGTATCCTCACGACGGACCAGGTCCTCGGCAGCCACACCGCACTTGCGGGCGAAGCCCTGGGCGGCCTTGGTGGCGTTACCGTCAGCGTCGAAGGCGATGTTTGCCGCGGGGCCACGCTTGACCTCGTGAACCTCATCGGTCGCGGTGGCAACGTCGGCAACGAGCGCAGCCAGGCGACGCGGGCTCGAGATCACGCGGACCTCGCCGTGGGCCAGACCGGCCTCGTCGAGACCCTTGGCGATCATGGTACCAAGCTGCTTGACGGCATTGTTCAGCGGTGCAGAGGGCATTTCCTCCGTACCGATCTCAAACAGGAAATCCTTAGCGTCTGCCATGGCTTACGCCACCTCGCCTTCCTGGTCGGCATTCTCGTTGACTCCGGCGACCTGGGCCATGTAGGCCTCGCAGCACGCCTTGGCGACGGCGCGGACGCGCAGGATGTAGTTGGCACGCTCGACCGCGGACAGGGCGCCGCGGGCATCGAGCAGGTTGAAGGCGTGGCTGCACTTCATGACACAGTCGTACGCCGGCAACGGCAGCTTGCGCTCCAGGCAGGAATGGCACTCGGCCTCGTAGTCGTCAAACTTCTGACGCATCATCTCGACGTTGGCGACCTCAAAGTTATAGGCACTGAACTCGCGCTCGTTCTCGAGGAACACGTCGCCGTAGGTCATGGGCGTGCCGTCGGGCAGATAGCTCCACACCAGATCGTAGACCGAGTTGACGCCCTGAGCGTACATGGCGATACGCTCCAGGCCATAGGTGATCTCGACGGGCACGGGGTCGACCTCGATACCGCCCACCTGCTGGAAGTACGTGAACTGCGTGACCTCCATGCCGTTGAGCCAGACCTCCCAGCCAAGGCCCCAGGCGCCCAGCGTCGGGCTCTCCCAGTCGTCCTCGACAAAACGGACGTCATGGTCGTTGGGGTCCAGGCCAATGGCAGCAAGAGACCCCAGGTAAAGCTCCTGAGCATTAACCGGAGAGGGCTTAATGAGCACCTGGAACTGATAGTAGTGCTGCATGCGGTTAGGGTTCTCGCCGTAGCGGCCGTCGGCGGGACGGCGGCAGGGCTGCGCATAGCAGGTGCGCCATTCGGCGGGACCGAGCGAGCGCAGCGTGGTCGCGGTATGGAAGGTACCGGCACCGACCTCGGAGTCATAGGGCTGCATAATGACGCAGCCCTGCTCGCCCCAGTACTGCTGGAGGCGCAGGATGATGTCTTGGAAGGAAAGCGATGAAGCGTTCATGCCTCTAATATCCCCTCGTCGAAACGATTACACGGTTAGGTACTGTACTATAGCGGTTTTTAGTCGATAGCGCCGATGCGGTTGAGCGGCCAGTAGCGCACAAGCGCCACAGCGATCAAATCAGAGCGATCGACGGGACCAAAGTAGCGCGAGTCGGCAGAGTTTTCGCGGTTGTCGCCCATCACCCACACGCACCCGTCGGGAACGGTGTAGGGATAACTCACCTGGGCGCCAGGCGCTTGGACCGAAAGCGGCCAGCTCATGCCGGTCGTATAGTCCTCATCGAGCGCCTGGCCGTCAACGACCACGCGACCGTCCTGCAAATCGACCGTCTGGCCGGCCGTGGCGATAACGCGCTTGACAAGAACATCGTGCTCGGAGGTGCCATCGGGGTTGTGAAACACCACGATATCGCCCTGCTTGACGGGCTGACCGAGCTCGAGGCTCACCTTTTGTGCCAGGATCTGGTCGCCAATCTCGATCGTGTCCTCCATGGAGCCGGTGGGTACCACAAAGGGCTCGACCACAAAGGTGCGGATCAGGAAGGTGGCCACGAGCGCGATCGCGATGACCGCGACCCACTCAAAAGCGCCCCTCAACGCGGAATGCTGCGATGGAACCATTCTCACTCCTCGCTCTGCGAATACGAAGCGTCCAGAATCTCCTGCGCGTATGCGCGCTCCTGGGGCGTAAGCCGTGCCGTCTCGATCAGGTCGGGACGCCAGCGGCAGGTGCGCTCGATGGCATTCTTACGGCGCCAGGCGTCAACCTTGGCATGGTCACCGCTCACGAGCACCGGCGGCACGCCCTCGCCGTTGAATTCAGCAGGGCGAGTGTACTGCGCATACTCGAGCAGGCCTCCGTCCTCGGCGGTCGAGAACGACTCGTCGACGTTGCTCATCTCGTCACCAAGGGCGCCGGGAATCAGGCGTACGACGGCATCGGCAACGACCATAGCGGGAAGCTCGCCGCCCGTGAGCACGTAATCGCCGATCGACAGGCGCTCGTCGGCATACGCATAGGCACGCTCGTCGACACCCTCGTAACGGCTGCACACAAACAGCAAGCGCTCGCTTTTGAGCAGGCGCTCGGCCACATGCTGTGTAAAGGGCTCGCCACAGGGGGTAAAAAACACCACGGTGGGCTTAGGACCCTCGGAGCTAATAGCCTCGATGGCCTCGACAATAGGCTCGACCTTCATGAGCATGCCCTGCCCGCCGCCGTACGGCTCGTCATCGACGGTACGATGGCGGTCGTGCGTCCAGTCGCGCAGGTTATACGCCTTAAAATCAAAAAGGCCGGCCTTGCGGGCGCGGCCCAAAATCGATGTGGACATGACGGGCTCAAACATCTCGGGAAAGACCGAAAGGGTCTCAATCAGCATGTTGTCCTCCCTACTTGTCCATATCGATCAGGCCGTCCATAACGTGGACGGAAATTGTTCCTGTGTCGGGAAGATCGAGCACAACCTGCTCGATCACGGGAATCAGTACCTCGCCGTACCGATCACCCTCGACAACCCAAACATCGTTAGCGGGCGTCGACATGATCTCGACGATCGTGCCGAGTGAACCGAAGCGCTCGTCGACCACCTCGCGACCCATCAGGTCGGTATAGGCGGCGTCGAGTGAATCGAGCTCAAAATCGTCACGATTTGCCAACACATAGCATCCCGTGATGCCCTCGGCGGCCGTCAAGTCGTCAATGCCCTCAAACGAGACCAGATCGCCATCGCCCGTATCGGTGACGGACACGACCGTGCAAAAGCGGTCGCGCTTGAGCGCCGGCGGCGTCAGGGCGACGCGCATACCCGGCTCTAATACAGAAGGAAGCCCCCGCAGCGGTTGCGCGAGGACCTCCCCCTTCCTTCCGTGCGGCTTGACCACACGGGCGATGTTTTTGTACTGGGACCTCAAGGTCCTAGCCCAGAACCTCTACCTCGACAGCAGTGTCGAGGCGAGCGGCCAGTGCACGGGCGAGCGTGCGAATGGCCTTGATGGTACGGCCACGACGGCCGATGACCTTAGCGACGTCATCCTCGGCGACAGAAACCTCGATCGTAGAGGCGTCGTCACCATCGATGACCTCAAGGCTCACGGAATCCGGGTCGTCGACGATCTGAACAACGAGATATTCGACGAGATCGGCGATGCGATCTGAGAGCATTGCCTCACCCTCGAGCTGTGCAGCGTCAACCTCAGGCACGATTTACTCCTCGGCGCCCTCAGCGGCCTCAGCGGCAGCCTTAGCGGCCTCGGCCTCTTTGGCGAGCTGCTTCTTGGACTTCTTGACGACGGTCTCGGTCTTCTCGCCCTCGTTGGCGGCCTTGACCAGAGCGGCGACGGCGTCGGTGAGCTGAGCGCCCTTGGACTGCCAGTCGGCGATCTTCTCGAGGTCGAGGTTGATGGTCTTGGGGGCGGTCATCGGGTTGTAGCGGCCAACCTCCTCGATGATACGACCGTCACGCGGGGCGCGGGAATCGGCGACGACGACACGGTAGTACGGACGCTTCTTAGCGCCGTGACGAGCAAGGCGAATCTTGACTGCCAAAGGAAACTCCTCCAACCAAGCAGCTTTAGGCTGCAACTACAAACAAACAGTTGAACATAATACGCCATCGACGCGGGCAGGTGAAGTCCGTGAGACCAACTTCTTCGGTGTAGTCGAGGGCAAATCCATATCTTAGACAAGAATTCGGGATTTGCAAGCACATACACGCACCCCACATGAGCTGCGCGGTATACTCATGACATGGAAAGACGCGAACATACATACGGTTATGAGGATGCCATGGGCGTCACACCGCCTCCCTGGACGGGTTCGGCGGTGGGCCTCATGGACCTCGATGCATTTTTTGCGAGCGTGGAGATGCTCGATCATCCCGAATGGCGCGGAAAGCCACTCATCGTGGGCGGAGACGCCGATTCGCGTGGCGTCGTGTCCACGTGCTCGTATGAGGCACGTCGCTTTGGCGTGCGCTCTGCCATGGCCTCGGCCGAGGCGCGGCGCTTGTGCCCGCAAGCCATTTGGACGCACGGGCACTTTGATCGCTACCGCAAGGTGAGCGCGCAGGTCATGGCGATTCTTGCCGAGGAGACGCCGCGCGTTGAGCGCGTATCCATCGACGAAGCCTTTATCGATATCACACCGGGTCGCTTTGCGCCCGAGGACCCACTGCTGGTTGCACGGCGTATAAGCGACCGTGTGGCAGCGCTGGGAGTGACGTGCTCCATTGGCGTGGGCTGCAACAAGACGGTCGCAAAGATCGCAAGCGAGCGGGATAAGCCGTTTGGGCTGACCATCGTGCGCCCCGGAACCGAGCAGCGCTTTTTGGCCGCGCTGCCGGTATCTGCCATGAGCGGCATCGGGCGCTCGGCCGAGGAGCGACTGCGCCGTATGCGCATCTACACGCTCGGCGAGCTGTCACGCGCGCCGGAATCCACCTTGGCCTCTATTTTTGGCGTCAACGGCGAACGTATGCGTCAGCGTGCGCTGGGACTTGAAATCTCCGAAGTCACGAGTCTCGATGAAGAGCGCGAGGTCAAGTCGGTCAGCAATGAACGCACCTTTGCAAAAGATTTGACTGAGCGCGGGGACATCGAAGCGGCGATTGCGCTGCTGGGTGAGTCGGTTGGACGCCGCCTGCGCCGTCAGGGACTGACGGGCGGCACGGTAACGCTCAAGCTTAAGTATTCGTATGGCAGCGGGCGTACGGCACAGCGCCGGCTGCCTCATCCGACCGACGATGAGAACATCTTCGTGGCGGTTGCACTCGAACTGCTCGACAACATCTGGCAGGAAGGCATGCATGTTCGCTTAGCGGGCATCGGCATGAGCGACTTCGACCACCAAGGCGGCATCCAGACCGACCTGTTCTGCGAAGTCGACGACCGCGGAGCCCAATCAAGCGACCGTCGCGACCTCTCGGTCGCTATCGACGCCGTCCGAGACAAGTTCGGCGACACCGCCCTATCTTTCGGCCGCCAATCCCGCTTCAACGATTAACCGCCTTTAGGCAAAAAGAAAGCCGGGCAGGTGCGGAAAACCGCAACTGCCCGGCGAAATGCGCGAAGCTAGCTAAAAAGCCCCGTATCAAATGAGCTACTAGAGGAGATTGAGGGGGAGCTGGGGGGCGTCACCCCAGAGCTTTTCTAGGCGGTAGAAGTCGCGGGCTTCGGGAGTGAAGACGTGAACGACGACCGAGCCGTAGTCCATGAGCATCCAGGTCTTCTGCTCGCGGCCCTCGATGGAGAACGGATGCTCGCCGCAAGCCGCGGCGACCTTCTCCTCGATCTCGTCGACGATAGAATCGACCTGGCGGTTGTTGGTACCGGTGGCAAGCACAAAGTAGTCGCACACGTCGGAAAGCTCGGTCAGGTCGAGCACCTGCACGTCCTCGCCCTTCTTGTCGTAGGCGGCCTGCGCGGCGGCGCGGGCGACATCCTCGGCGGCGACACCGCTCGCGGACAGCGAGGCGGCGGTGCGGTCGGACGTGGCAACGAAACTCTTGTGCTCCACACCTTCAAGAATCTGATCGTCAGTCATGGTCTCGTCGGCCATGGAATACCTCTTTCTAGACACACCCGAGCTAGCGCAGCTGGGCGTAATGGTTGTAAATCGTAATAGCCGTGGGATAAAGATAGCGCCCGGACTGGATCACATAGACCAGACCCTGCGCAAAACAGGAGAAGAACAACTCATCGAGCGAGGACTTCCCCACCATCTTGCGCAGCGCATGGGCATAGTCGCCGTGACGGTTGGGCTCGATGGCATCGGCCACAAAGACCACCATATCGAGCGGCGTCATGTCGCAGGCACCCACGGTGTGACGGTCGACAGCCTGAAAGACTGCCGGCGACAGCTCGGGAAAAAGCTGCGGAAGCTCATAGGCGGCAACAGGGCCATGCAAAAGCGGCGTCGCGGCGGAAGGAGAGCCGGCAACCTTGATGCCATAGTGAAGCGCGCGGGTCACGAGCTCGTCATCGGAAAGCACCTTGTCCCAGTCGTGAATTAAGCCGGCGGCAGCGGCATCAAAGCGGTCAACGCCGTAGACCTCGGCCAGATGAAGTGCGGTCTCGGCAACACCCAGCGAATGCACATAGCGCTTGCGCTTATCTTTCATGCGAACATCGAGCAGCTCTTGAATGCGCTTGAGCAGCGCGCGCTCATCGCTCTCAAACTGATCCTCTACCGACAACGTAGCCCCCATCACTCAAAATCTTCTTGACCCAGATCGACATACAAACTGCGCTTGCGAATGTAGCCGAGCACAGACTCGCTCGTAAGATAGCGCACGCTCATGCCGCGGGCAACTCGCTTACGAATGTTCGTCGAGCTGATCGCCAGCGCCGGAATCTGAATATAGCGCACATCGAACGGCAGCCCCGACTCTTTGATTCGGGCACGCGCCGTATCGATATCAAAACCCGGTCGCGTCGCCGCAATAAAGGTAGCAAGCTCAGCAATTCGCTCGGCATCATGCCAGGTCACAATATCAATAATCGCGTCGGCGCCCGTAATAAAGTAGAGCTTTACCTGCGGCGGGTAAAAGTCGCGAAGGGCATGAAGCGTATCGGCAGTATAGGTCACGCCCGGACGGTCGATCTCGAAACGGCTCGCCAAAAAAGCCGGATTCGCGGCGGTGGCGAGAACCGTCATGGCATAACGGTCCTCAGCAGGCGTCACCGGTTTGTCGAGTTTAAAGGCAGGAGAGCCGGCCGGCATAAAGAGCACAGCGTCCAAGTCGAGCGACTCGCGCGCCTGCTCGGCAGTCACCAAGTGCCCGTAATGAATCGGGTCGAAGGTGCCGCCCATAATGCCAAGCCGAAACTCTTTGCCCTCTTTTATGGGCAGCTCGGGCAAACCGATTCCACCGCGCAGCGACATGGCTTACTCGCCCTCCGAGGTCTCGGCATCGTCCGCGGCATCCGCCGCATCGACAACCTCGACGCCCTCATCCGGAGCATCGGTCACGTCAAGGGCCTCAACGGCAACGTCCTCGCCAGCGTCCTCGAGCTCCTCGTACTCCGAGAAGTCCTCGGCGCCCTCAAAGTCAAAGGCGCGCTGGCAAATGCGGACCTCGTCGCCCGCACGGCAGCCGGCCTTCTCGAGCGCGTCGTCAACACCCATGCGCGCAAACTTGTGCTGCAGGTAGATGACGGCTTCCTCGTTTTCCCAGTCGGTCTGAATAACCATGCGCTCGATGGCGCGACCGACCACGCGGAAGGCACCGGGCTCTTCCTGAACAATGCGGAAACGCTTCTCGCGCTGCAGGCGACGGCGCTCCCACTCCTCGTCGCGAAGATCGACAGGCTCATCGGAGACCGCCAGCTCGGCGCGCAGCTTAGCCACCTGCTCGCCCACGGCAAGCATCAGCGTGTTGAGGCCGGCGCCCGTCACGGCGGACACGGCAAAGAACATATGTCCATCGTCGAGCGCGGCGCGCTTAAGGTCGGCAATCTTGTCGGCCGTGCCCGGCGCATCGCACTTGTTGGCGACGACGATCTGCGGACGCTCCGAAAGCTCGGCGCCATACTGCTCGAGCTCACGGTTGATGATGCGGTAATCCTCAACCGGGTCGCGATCCTCAAAACCGCCCGTCATGTCGACGACATGCATGATCAGCGCCGTACGCTCGATGTGGCGCAGGAACTGGTGGCCCAGGCCCTTGCCCTCGCTCGCGCCCTCGATCAAACCAGGAACGTCGGCAACGACGTAAGAATACTCACCGGCACGCACCATGCCGAGGTTCGGCACGAGCGTGGTAAACGGATAGTCGGCGATCTTGGGACGGGCGGCACTCATGCGCGCGATGAGCGAAGACTTACCCACCGAGGGAAAGCCCACGAGCGCAGCATCGGCCATAAGCTTCATCTCAAGCTCAATCCAATGCTCCTCGGCCGGTTCGCCCAGCTGAGCGAACGCGGGCGCGCGGCGCACCGACGTCACAAAGTGCGTGTTGCCCAGGCCACCGGCACCGCCGGGCGCCACGACAACGCGCTCGCCATCATGCACCAGATCGGCAATCTCGAACATCGGGGTCTGCGTCTCGGGGTCGAGCTCGCGCACCACGGTACCCATGGGAACCTTAAGAATAAGGTCCTCGCCGCTCTTACCGTTACGACGGGCACCCTGCCCGTGCGTGCCGCGTTCGGCGCGGAAGTGATGCTTAAAGCGGTAATCGATCAACGAAGACAGCTGAGCATCGGCCTGGATGACGACATTGCCGCCACGACCGCCGTCGCCGCCATCGGGGCCGCCCTTGGGGACAAATGCCTCGCGCCTAAACGACATGCATCCGGCTCCGCCGTCGCCGCCGCACACGTTAATGCGGCTGATATCGGTGAACTGTGACAACAGAATCGCCTCCTACAAAAAGAGGGAGACCCTTGAATCCTAAAACTCAAGTGCCTCCCACATATGTGCTCTATGAAGGGTGAATTACGCGTTCGCGAGCGGGCGTACGCTGACCCTGTGCTTGATACCCTTGTGGAACTCAACGGTACCGTCGACCAGCGCGAACAGCGTGTCGTCCTTGCCACGGCCAACGTTCTCACCCGGGTGGATGTGAGTGCCGTGCTGACGGACGAGAATCGTGCCCGTGGTTACCGTCTGGCCGGCATAGCGCTTCGTGCCAAGGCGCTGACCGCGGGAGTCACGGCCATTACGGGAGGAACCGAGTCCTTTTTTGTGTGCCATTGTGTATACCTACTCTTTCGTTACGAGTGTAATCTACTCGGCGACGGGAGCCTCGGCAACAGCCTCGGCCTCTGCCTTGACAGCCTTCTTGGCGCGGGACGTAGCCTGGACCTTCACGATCTTCAGCTTGGTGAGCTGCTGACGGTGACCCTTCAGATGACGATAGCGCTTGCGCTTGTGGAACTTGAAGACCAGCTGCTTCTCGCCCTTGAACTGCTCAACGATCTGAGCGGTAACCTTGGCCTTGGCCAGCTTGTCGGGATCGGTGACGATCTTCTTACCATCGTTGAGGAAGATGACCGGCAGGGTGACCTTGTCGCCCTCATTGCCCTCGATCTTCTCGACGGTGATGACATCGTCGGTGGCGACCTTGTACTGCTTGCCGCCCGTGTTAACGATTGCGTACATGTTTACTTGCCCTTCATGCATCAGTTAGTGCAACAGTCGAATATAGTAGCAGGCGAAAATACCCCCGTCAACGAGTATGTGGAGCAAATCCACAAGTTCGCACAGGTATGGGGCTGACGAGTCGGCCCTCGTCGTCCTCGCATGCTTGATTCTGACGCTCGACATCGTAGGAGCAGATGGTCACGAGGTCTTGCATACCGGTGGAAACAATAGGTGCATCCACGCCCGGGGTCAAGCCCTGCAACAAAACATCAGCAGCAGAAAGCAAAATTTCCGGACGCATGGAGCCCTCGTTGTCGGCATGGGTGTCGAGCATGAGCACCAAATGGTCCGGGCGCTCCCCCGCCGTGAGCTCATAGCCCACGAGCGTGTGATCCAAATCCAAGCGCTTGCTCTTTTTGCCGCGCGCGTAGTCGATGCCATGGTCCGCGCGCAGCGTGTCGATCGCACGACGCACCTCGTCGGCGCTTACGGGCGCCTCGGGATCCAAGTGCAGGTCGATGCGATACGACAGACGCGTGAGTTGCGCCGTCAACGCCGGCGTGCGCACGTCGATATACGCCGCCTCGATGGGCGCCAGATCGGCCGGAGACGCCGCAGCCAGGCGCCCAAACGCCTCGTCGAGCGCCACGAACTCGGTCATAAACAGGTCATACCACTCGCAGATCGACGACGTACCCACCGGTAGCGCCGAAGAGAAGCCCACTCGCATGTGCGGAGAGAAGCCCTGCGTGACGGCATAGGGAAGTCCCGCACGGCGCACGATGCGCTCAATGGTATGGATTACTTCGAGATGGCCCAGGTACTTAAGGCGATCGCGCTTGCCATAGCGAACACGAAGTCTAAAGAGCGTGGGGTTGTCGGTCAGGCGCTCACTCATGCGCGATCACCCATCAATACATTCTTGGCGTGGAGCGTGGGGCAGATTCCGCAGCCGGTGCACGACGTGCGAGTGCAGTCGGGAGTCGTGACACCCTCGAGCGAGCGACGGTACTCGCGCTCGAGGAAGCCGCGCGTGCAGCCGGGGCTCACATGCTCCCACGGCAGACGCCAGTCCAACTCGTAGGGCAGGTGCACAAGCTCATTGAGGTCGATGCCGTTTTTGGCAGCAGCCTCCTTCCAGTTATCGAGCGAGAAATGCTCTACCCAGGCGTCAAAGCGAGACCCCGAGCGCCAAGCATCGATGATGACGGGCGTCATGTCACGACCGGCGCGGGAGAGCGCGGCCTCGATGAGCGAGGTCTCGGCATCGTGGTAATGCACGCGGACGGCACGGTTGCGAACGCTCGTGATAAGCAGCTTCTGGCGACGCTTGACGTCGTCGTAGTCGAGCTGCGGGCACCACTGGAACGGCGTGGCAGCCTTGGGGATAAACACCGAAACCGAGATGGACACCGAGATCGAGCCGCGACGAGCCTTGGGCACCACAGAACGACCGAGCTCCAGCACGTGATCGGCCAGATTGGCGATGGCCACGATGTCCTCGTCGCGCTCGCCGGGAAGGCCCATCATAAAGTAGAGCTTCATGCGGTTCCAGCCGGCCTCGAAGGCCGCCTTGGCCGCACGGTCCAGGTCCTCCTCGGTCACGTTCTTGTTAATGATGTCGCGCATGCGCTGGCTGCCGGCCTCGGGTGCGAACGTCAGGCCGCCCTTCTTTTCGCCGGCGACCGACTCGGCCATATCCACGCCAAACGAATCCAGGCGCTGCGACGGAATAGACACGCGAATACCCGTATCCTCCAGGCGACGGTTGAGCCTGCCGAGCACGTCGCGAATGCAGGAGTGGTCGGTCGTGGAGAGCGAGGTCAGCGACACCTCGTCATAGCCGGTCTTTTCCAGACCCTGAATCACCGACGAGACGATCTGGTCGGCCGAGCGCTCGCGCACCGGGCGATACGTCATGCCGGCCTGGCAAAAACGACAGCCGCGAGCGCAGCCACGCAGGATCTCGATAGACAGGCGGTCGTGGACCAGCTGCGCATAGGGTACACACGACTGCGACAGCGGATTCGTGGCGCCGAAATCCTCGACGACGCGCTTGTAGACCACGACCGGAGCATCCTTGCCCTCACGCGGCACGGTGTAGCCATGCGGCGAGCAGGGCTCATCGTGACGAACCTCATAGAGCGACGGCACGTAGTTGCCGGCAATGGATGCAAGCTGCTCAACAATCTGCGCGCGCGGGACTCCTTCGTCGCGCAGGCGGCGATGCAGCTGGCAGGTCTCGAGCAGCGATTCCTCGCCCTCGCCGATGAGGATGGCATCGAAGAAGGCCGCGTACGGCTCGGGGTTGTACACCGAGGGGCCGCCGGCGATGATGATGGGGTCGTCTTCACCTCGATCGGCCGCTAACAGCGGAATGCCAGCGAGGTCGAGTGCCTCAAGGAAGTTCGTCACCGCCATCTCGTGCGGCACATGCAGGCCGACGATATCAAACGAAGCGACCGGCGCTGCACCCTCGAGCGAGAGCAGCGGAATGCCTGCCTCGCGCATAGCGTCACCCATATCGGGCCACGGCACATAGCCACGCTCGCAGGAGATGCCCTCGGCCTGGTTAAGGATGTTGTAGAGGATGGCGATACCCTGGTTGGGCAGACCAACCTCGTACACATCCGGGTAGATCAGGCAGCAACGGTAGTCGGCATCGGCCTTGGAAAGCGTGCCCCACTCGTGATCGATATAGCGACTCGGCTTTTCGACCTTGGCGAGCAACGGCTCAATTAAATGAAAACAATCTTGGTACGGAACGCGCAACGGAAAACCCCTAAGCAGCGAGATCTGATGCGTCCTGATAGGACGCCATAGGACGGGTAGCGCCCGCGACCGTGGTCACCAGATCGCGAACGCGGGAGAACGTGGCAGTAACCACCTCGTTGGCACGGCTGTAGTCGACATCGCGTTCGTAGAGCGAAACGAGCGCACGGCCCATGCCATAGGTGCCCGCGGCAGCAGTGAGCGCCTTGACGGCAAACCCAATATGCGGCGTCTGCTTGACGAGCGCGCGGGTGACCGCGCGGATCACAAGACCGCCGACAAGCACGCCCGCGACCTCGTAGCCGCGCTCAGGCTTAATGCCGCGTCCAAAGACGGCAGCGAGCTCAAAGAGCATGCCCACCTGCGCCAGCGCCATAACGGGATAATCGGCGCCCGGCAAAAACACCAGCGCACCGGTCGCCATATTAGTGAGCGCGCACGAGGTGATGATACGATTGGCCGCCGCGATGCGCATGAAGGCAAAGTTCGCCGCAAAAGCCGTTTCCTTTTCGGTGCGATCGAGAATCCAGCGGGCAAGCGTCTCGAGCAGATACGTCTTATCGGTTGCCGCCACCACGCCGAGCATGGGCGTGGACTCCTCGATAAACGGCACCTCCACAGCTGACTCGGCAAGCACGCACACGGGCGCGCCGGCGATCACGAGCTCCTGCACGGCACTCTCCAAGCGGTCAGAACCGCACGAGAGCACCAGTACCACATCGGTATCGGTCTTTGGAGCAATTCGCTCCTCCCCCAGACGCTCGACGCGCACAATGCCCGAGGTCGTCTGCGGCACAAAGGCGTCACGCACCGTCTCGGCCAGAAAGCGCGAGGCGGACGAATCCAAATAGACCGAGACGCGCACCGGTGTATCGGAATCCTTCTTAACGGACGCGCCCATCTTAAAAGCGCGGGTCAGCTTATCTACGGGAATTTTCATAGCAAACCCCTCCAGCGGTTACGCGGCGCCCGAACGATGCCGCCATATGGATTGTACGATACCCACCGTCAGCAGCTGAATCATCATCGAAGACGAACCGAAGCTAATAAACGGTAGCGGAATACCGGTAATCGGCATCATGCCAATGCACATGCCGATGTTTTCGAAGGTCTGGAACGCCCACATGCCAACGATGCCCACACACGATAGGCGCAAGAACAGCGACTCACACTTAAAGGCGACGCGAATCGTCGAAAAGATCAGCAGCACGTAGAGGCATAGGAGCAAAAAGGAACCGCAAAAGCCAAAGGTCTCGGACAGGAAGGCGAAGACGAAGTCAGTGTGGAACTCGGGCAGAAAGCCGCCGGCCGACTGCGTCGCATGGCCCAAACCCTTACCAAAGAAGCCACCCGAGCCAACGGCGATAAGCGACTGCTGCAGGTTGTAGGCATCGTCCGAATCGGCATTATCGGGGTCGATAAAGACCGTCAGGCGGTTCATCTGATACTGCTTGATGAGCACATCGTGGCCGAGCAACGAATCAAAGACCGAATCGAGCGCCAGGACGAGGGCTACCAGGCCCACGAGCAGGGCCAGGGTCGACAGCACCCATTCGCGGCGCGCACCGCTCATGCAGATGACGATGGCGCCCGAGACCAGCACGACCAGGCCCGAGCCCAGGTCGCCCATGGCGACGACGGCCAAAAACGGGATGGACAGCATGCCGCAGAGCTTGACGTAGTCGCGAACGGTATCGATGCGGCCGTTATACTGCGAGCCAAGCGTGGCAATAAAGAAGATGGTGATGAGCTTGGCAAGCTCGACCGGCTGGAATGTCAAGCCGATACCGGGAATCTTGATCCAGCCCGTCATGCCCAGACCGCCCGTATAGGACAGACCCGGAATCTTGGGCGAGAAGATCACGATCAGGTCGATGACGAGCAACGCCGTCGAGAAATTGGAAATACCGCGCAGGTCGGTACGCCAGACCAGCACCGCCAGCAACGCCCCGATACCAATTCCCAGCAGATGGCGTGAGAACGAAGCATCGGCCTTAAACTGCGAAGCCGACCAGATAATGATGGCACCGTAGGCGACGAGCGCCACTGTGGCCACGAGCACACCGATATGCACCTTTTGGCGAAACGTGCCGCGCGAGGCCGAAAGTTGCTTGTTGACACGGTCCAGGCTGCTGCGAGAGCCGGTCTTGGTTGAACGGAACAGATCCGCCGGAGAAAAATCCATCGCAACCTCCTATCGAACCGAAGAATCGCCCGAGGCCGAAGAGGTATCGGGCTCGTCATAAATCACGCCGAGCACATCGCGCACGACATGCATCGCGGTATCTGAGCCACCGCCGCCCTGCTCCAGGACAGTAGCGATGACATACTTGGGATCATCGGCCGGCGCATAGGCGCAAAACCACGCGTATTCGTCCTCGCCGCTTTTCTCGCCCGTGCCCGACTTGCCGTACACCTGCGGCGTCAGGGTGCCAAAGTGAGCCGCCAAGGACGTCGATGCCGTGTAAATCACGTCGTGCATGCCGTTGCGAACAAGAGCCAAATCCGAATCGCTGTTGATCTTGGCCTCCAGGCGCTTCTTCTTGCCCTTGCCGTTGTACTTATAGGCATCGCCGTCGCCATCGCGCGACACGGCAGACAAAAACACGTGAGGCACGTACTGTTTGCCGCCGTTGGCAAGGCCCATGTAGGCGCATGCCATCTGCAGAGGCGTCACCAAAATGTCGCCCTGGCCGATGGCGATGTTGGTCATATCGCCGGCATTCCACTTGCGGTCTTCGGCAGAGGCGTCGGTAAAGTACGACTCTTTCCACTCGGCATCGGGAATACGGCCCGCGCCCTCACTCGGCAGATCGATACCGCAGGTCTTGCCTAGGCCCCAGCGACGAAAGACCTCCTGCAGCCCCTCGGAATGTTGCTCGTCATAAAAGAACGCCTTGCCCATGTCGTAGAAGACGGGGTCGCACGAGTTGGCGATACCCGACTGCAGCGTCATGGTGCCGTGGCCAGACGTCAACCAGCAGCGCTTGCCCCAAGCCTTGCCCAAGCCCGTCCAATAGCCCGTGCAGTTGGTTGTCTGTGTTGAAGTGTAGGTTCCAAACTCAAGACCGGCCAGTGCCGAGAGCGGCTTGATGGTCGAGGCCGACATGTACTGTCCGCTAATGGCGCGGTTGAGCAGCGGGTGCGAACCCTTGTCATCATTGAGCTCGGTCCACACGTCATTTGAGACGCCGCCGATAAAGACGGAAGGATCGAACTTGGGCTCGCTCGCCATGCCCAGGATCTCGCCATTGTTGGGATCGAGACACACCACAGCGCCGTTGCCGGCATTGCTGTAGCCAGTGGTCTTGGCAAGCTCGATGGCGCTCGCCAGCGCCGTCTCACAGGCCTGTTGGATCTTAAGGTCGAGCGTGAGCTTAATGTCGGAGCCGGCCTTGGCGGGCACGGCGCCGGCCTGACCGGTCACATTGCCCGAGGCATCGACCTTGACGGTCTGCTCGCCACGAATACCCTGCAGCAGGTTTTCGTAGTAGCTCTCAACACCCGCCTGGCCCACGATATCGCCCGACTGGTACGTAATCCGGCCAGCAGAAGCATCATCATCGCCAGAGGTTTTCTTATTCTGGGCCTCGAGCTGCTCGGAGGTAATGGTGCCGGTATAGCCCAAGATATGGCATGCCGTCTCGCCATATGGATACTGGCGCTCGGTACGCTCGGCAATCTTGACGCCCGGGAACTCGCCGGCGTGCTCCTGAATATAGGCAACCGTGGAGCGACGGACGTCCGTCGCGATGGTATGCAGGCTCTGAGCACCCTCGGAATTGTCCTGAATATTGCGCAGAACCGCCACGTAGGGCATACCGAGCACGTTGGCAAGATGGCGAACCAGAACCTCATCCTCGGCAAGGTCGCGGTAGGCCACGACAGCAAGTGAGGGACGGTTCTGGACAAGTGCCACGCCATTGCGGTCGAGGATGCGGCCGCGCACAGCGGGTGTGGTAACGGTGCGCGTCTGATTGCTATTAGCCTGCTTTTCGTAATAGTCCGACGAGACCATCTGCATGCCCCACAGCTTGACGGCAAGCGCCGCGAACATCGCGCCCACACCCGTGGTGAGGATGGAGAAGCGGCCCTTAAAGGCGGTCGCCGCGGTATTGCCCTCGCCCTCGGTGGCGCGCGGGGCCGTTCCATGCTGCGTATCGTAGGTAAAACGAGAATCGCCGCGACGCATGATGACCAGCGCGACCACGATGGCCACTACCAGCACGATACCGGCGATAATAACCGTCATCTGGGAAGACATCTACAGGCCTCCCCTATTTGAGCTTACGGGTCTTGGGCTTAAAGCGCATGCCCGTCTGGCGTCCGCCACGTGCGGAGAATCCATAACCGGACTGCGGCACGACGCCGGACATCAAAAACGGAATGGCAACCAGACCCGTCAGGATCGAAGACGGCAGCGCATGGCCGAAGAGCGCCACGACAAAGCTCGTCTCCAAACCCATAAACAGCAAGATGATGCTGTAGATCACATTAATGACAAGCGCGAAGGCACCCACAGTGATGCCGCGCGCGCTCGGGGTACCGCCCGTCTGACCGGCGGCGCTATGCACCAGGGCAAAAGAACCCACGGTCAGCAGGAGCGACATAACGCCCACCGGCACGGCAGCGGAAAGGTCATAGAACAAGCCGCTGCAAAAACCGCACACGACGGCACGGGTCGGGTCGCCCGAGAACACGCTTAGGCACACCAGGATAATCATAAAGTTGACGCGACCGCCCGCAATGGAGATCTGCGGTGCCAGGCCTGCCTGCAGCAGCACGCACACAATGGCGGCGATTACAAACGTGCGGGAGCTCATCCCCTGCTCGTGTAGATCCATGGACATGCCCCCTATTCGCTCGAGCCGGAATCGGTCGTCTCGGACGTGTCGGAACTGTCATCCGGGCTCTCGTCCTTCGTCTTGGTCGCAGCATCGCGCGACGTTCCCTGCGGCGTGCTGTTGGCCGTGTTCACGTCCTCATCCGAGGCCGACTGTTCGTCGGTCAGCGAGGTAATGACCAGCACTTCCTCGTTGTTCTCGGCCGTCGTCTGGGCGCGCACCACAATGGTGTAGTACACGTCGTTAGCCGATTTCTCAACAGACGAGACGGTGCCGAGCGGTAGACCCTTGGGGAACACACCGCCAATGCCCGAGGTCACGATGATGTCGCCAACCTTAACGTCGGAATCGACGCTCACGTACTCAAGACGCAGCGTGCCGTCAGCCTGACCCTGCAGCATGCCCTGGGCGCGCGTGTCCTGCACCATAGCGGACACGCCCGAGTTCTCATCGCCAATCAGGCGCACGGTGGACGTCTTGGCCGAGACCTCGATAATCTGGCCTATGACACCGGCAGAACTCGTCACAGGCATGTTGATGGTAAGACCGTCGGCAGAACCCTTATCGATGGTGACGGTCGAGGTCCAGGCATCGCCCGAAGCGCCGACGATACGAGCTGCGGTTGATTTGAGGTTGTAGGTCGACTGCAGGCCGACCAGCCCCTCCAGTCGCTCGGCGGTCTTTTGAGCCTCGGAGAGCTCGGCAACCTTAGAGGTCAGTTCCTCGTTTTGCTTCTTAAGCTCGTCAAGCGTGTCCTGCGACGCCGTAAGGTTAGAGAACACGTTACCGATCGCATTGAAGGGAGCCGCCACAGCCGAGCCCACAAAGCGCACCGGCGAGGTAATCGTCGTCACGCCCGAGCGCACGGCATGAATCGGTCCTGCCTCGCCCTCGCGGATGTAAAACGTGAGCAGCAACACCGAAATCAGGCTGAAAACAATCAACGGGCGCATACCCGTTGATTGTCGCTTGGTATTCAGATTTGTGGAGAAACCCGAAGATCGTGCCAAATGGAATCCACCTTTTGGAAATTAAGCATTGGTCTGGACGAAGCCGCCATCAAACGCATTGGCCTCGAGCACGCGGGCACAGCCGTTAACAACGTTATCGAGCGCCGTGGGGCTGACGTTGACCGAAACGCCGGTCTCATCGCGCAGACGCACATCGAGACCGCGCAGCAGCGCGCCGCCACCGGTCAGCAAAATGCCATAGTACATAAGGTCCGAGGCAAGATCGGGAGGCGTAGCGTCGAGTGCGTCCTTGACGGCCTTGGCCATCTCGTCGAGCGGCTTGTTGAGTGCGCGACGAATCTCCTCGCTCTCGATGCGCACGGTCTTGGGCAGACCGGTGATCACGTCGCGGCCGTTGACCTCGACGTCGAGCTCATCCTTGAGCGGCACGGCGGAGCCGACCTTGATCTTGATGTCCTCTGCCGTACGCTCGCCGATGGCCAGGTTGTAGGCATCACGAACGTGCGTGAGGATGGCCTGATCGAACTCGTCGCCGGCAATACGGATGGACTGCGAGACGACGATGCCGCCCATAGCGATAACGGCAACCTCGGTGGTACCGCCACCGATGTCGATGACCATGGAGCCGGTGGGTTCCTCGACGGGCAGGTCGGCGCCGATGGCAGCCGCCATGGGCTCTTCGATCAGATAGGCCTGGCGGGCACCGGCCTGGATCGTGGCCTCAAAGACAGCGCGCTTCTCGACCGACGTGACACCGGAGGGAACGCAGACGACAACACGCGGACGCGGAGTCCACGGATAGCGCTTCTCGGACGCCTTGTCGATAAAGTAGCGAAGCATGGCCTCGGTAACATCGAAGTCGGCGATGACGCCGTCCTTCAGGGGACGAACGGCCACGATGTTGCCGGGCGTACGGCCGAGCATGCGCTTTGCCTCGATACCGACCGCCAAGATGCGCTCGTCGTTCTTGTCGATGGCGACAACAGAGGGCTCGCGAATGACGATGCCCTTGCCGCGCACGGAGACAAGCGTATTGGCGGTGCCGAGGTCGATGGCAAGATCGCCCGCATAGCTACCGAAGAACATATCCATCAAAGAAAACAACGCAACTCCTGATGTGTTGGATGATTGCTGGAAAACTACTAGCTCATCATACTAGCGCAAGCCCGGCGCCTCACTTGCGGTGAAGCGCCGGGCAAAGCTAAATCCCATAAGGTCACTACTGGTTGTCAGCAGCCGAGAAATCCATATCAAGCGAAGAAACGGCCCAGCCGATATGGTTGTCGGAGCGCACGAATTTGACGGTGTACTCCTGCTCGCCGCCCTTGGACAGCGATGCCTTCACCTTGGCGGTCGTCTCGGTCATGGACTGATCCATGCCCTCGACGGACACGGTGGCACCCTGCGGAATCGAGGAGATGATCATCGACTTAGCGTCCTCGGACAGGCTCGAGGCCAGGCAAGACTCGGCCTTTGCGGCGTCACCGTCGCCGGCAGCCTGGAACAGATCGGTAACGACAGACTCCTGAGACGGGAAGCCAAAGCCGCGCGTGTAGGCAAAGCCCAGACCGCCCGCGGCGATCAAAATAAGCAGAAGCAGAACGATGAAGACTTTAAGACCCGTATGGCGATGGCGACGACGGACCTTGGCCTGCTTACGATCCTGACGGTCCTGCTGGACCATCTCGGACTCGGACAGCGTAAAGAAGCCGGTGTCCGAGGGATCGGGCATAAACTGACCGGTCGCGCCCATAGGATCGAGAGGATCGACGGCAGGAGCGTCCATCGCGGGCGCCGGAGCCGTGGCCATAGCCGTCTGGGCAGACAGCGCGGCAAGCGAATCGTGCACGCGGGCAAGCTCATCGGCCTGCTCGGAGGTGAGCTGGTAGATGCCATCGGCAGTAGCGGCGTTAAAGGCATCGAGTGCGTCGGAGGGGCGGCCGGCGGCAGAAAGCGCCTGACCCATGCCGGCGTTGAGCGCACGCGTGTCGTCGCGGGGGCCGGCAAAGTCGATAGCCGTGCGGTAAGTCTCCACGGCATCCGCCGGACGGCCGAGCTTAATGAAGCAACGACCGAGCTCGCCGAGTGCGGCGGCAGGAGCCGGATTGGCGCCATCGATGGCAGCCTGACGGAGGGCGGTTCCCGCGTTGGCATAGTCGCCCGACTGGAACAGCGCATTGCCCAGGCCCAGATAGGCCTTGAACGGCGTGGCATAGGAAGCATCCTGCGTAGCAGCAGAGAACGCCTGAGCGGCCGTCGTGTAGTCGCCCACGGCGGCAAGCGCCTTGCCGCGGTTGGTGAGCAGCGCGCCGCGCTTGCCGTAGGTGCCGTCGTTGAGGGCGGCGGCATAGGCCTCGGCGGCCTCGGCATACATGCCCAGGTGCATCAAGGCGTTGCCACGAAGGTGATCGGCCTCGCCCATAATCTCATCGGGAGTCTTTGCCGCCCCAAGCATCTGGGCTGCAGCGGAAAAATCACCCGCGCGGTAAGCGGCGCGGCCCTGTTGGATCAGCTGGCTATTCAAGGAAGTCCCCTTTACTCGTGAACGATCTCGACATGGACGATCTCGTCGCCGGCACGCAGCTGCGAAATCACATCGAGACCCTCGACCGTGGTACCAAAGACGGTGTAACCGGAATCGAGGTTATGCTGGGCACCCAGGCAGAAGTAGAACTGCGAACCCGCGGAATCGGGGTCCATGGAGCGTGCCATGGCAAGGGCGCCATCGACATGGCTGTTGCGCGGATTGGTGGCAAACTCGCCCTTGATGCAGTAGCCGGGGCCACCGGTACCGGGCATGCCGTCGGGGCCCTCAAGACCGGCGGCGACGTCGGCGCCGGACATGTCGCGGGTATTGGGGTCGCCACCTTGGATAACAAAACCGGGCACATAGCGATGGAACTTAAGGCCATCATAGAAACCCATCGTGGAAAGCTCGCAGAAGTTCGCGACATGAATGGGAGCGCCCTCGCCGTCAAACTTGACCTTGATGGTACCCTTCGACGTCTCGATTACGGCGCACTCGTCGCCGACAAGCTGATACTCGGGCGTGTAGAGCTCTTTCTTAAAACCAAACATGTGGTTCCTTCCTCGTGCGTTTAAAGCATATTTGTACGAATTGTAGCAATAAGCACGGGCTTACATCAATTGCGCACGTAGGTTATGCCGACTATGGCGAACTAATTTTAGGAACGCTGCTGCGGCTTCCAGGAACCCACATTGGCGTCGTACTGGTTCAGCGCGCTGTTGCCGCCCTGCGCGATGGGCGCCAGGATCTCGCTTTGGTGGGAACTCATCGACTCGCCATCGGGAATGGCCAGCGAGATATCCCAGCTCTGGCAGATCACGTCGACGCGCTCATACATCCACTCGGCAAGCTGCTTTAAGTGGGCGATGTCATCCGCATAGACCGTATCGTCCTGTACTTTCAGGTTGTTAAGCTCATCTTGCGTCTTTTTTATCTGATCACGCAGGGCGTAGGCACTCTGCGACAGCTCCTGACGGGTGGACAGCGGCGTTCGGAGATAGCCGTTGTTAAAGGAATCGATGACCTCGCCGATCTGATCCTCGTCAGCATAGGACACGATGGTCTGATACAGACCGTCGAGCCTGGTATAGAGCTGATCATCGGTGAGCACGGTTTCTTCCTGGACCACCTCGGCAGAATCGTCCTGCTTGGTATCGTCCTCAGTGGCCTCGCCCTTTTGACGCGTGGGGAAGGTCGTCTGCGCGGCCTGGCCAAACTGGTCGTAGAAGCCAGGCATGACACCCATAGGATCGGCCGTCACGAACCAATAGGCACCGCCGCAAACGACGGCAAGGACCGCGATGATAATGAGCGGCTTGGGGATATGACGCTTGTGCTTGTGATAGGCGTCCTCGTCGGGATGCACCTTGCGCTTGGGTTTTTGAGCATCGTCATGCAGGGAAACGGGCGTGGGAATATCGACCTTGGGGATACCGAAATCCTTATCGAAAGCTGGCAGCACGCAGGTCTCATTGGGGTCGGCGGCGTCCGAAAGCACCGCAGCGGCAGAGGCCGGCGCATGCGGCACCTCGGTATCGATCTGCTCTTGCGTTAGGCGCGGAAAGCCCGCCGTGCGGCCCGCTGCCAGGTCGGATGCGGCCGCGTCCTCGGAGAGAATACCCGGAGCGGGGCGTCCGCATTTGGGGCACGTACGATCATGCGGAGAAAGACGGGCACCGCAGCCCTCACAGAACACGAACTCGGTGTGCTCGGGACCATCGCCCGGACCCACATAGGCGTTGCAGTAGGGGCAGAACGAGGCGCCGTCCTCGATGGTCTTAAGGCAATGCGGACAGATCACGGCATCCTCTTTTCGAAGCAATTCAAACAATCGAGGTTAGAGCATAACATCGCCAAGGCCCCACAGGAGCAAGGCACCAATTCAACATCGCCAGGGCGCGTAGTTACTTCTTCTTTTTGCTCGGCATCGAGACTTTGATGCCTTGGGCGGACTTGGTTACGCGGGAGCGCTTGACTCCGGTACTCTTCTTTTTCTTGGGCTGGGCCTGGGCCACGCCCTCGAGTGCGCGGGCCTCGGCCTCACGAACGGTGCGAGCTTCGCGGCGCTGCGCCATGTCGGCGGCGACGCGCTTGGCAAAACGCTCGGCCGTCGAACCCGTCGAGCTCACCTTGCCGCCACCGCGACCCAAGCGGACGCGCACACCGCGGCCAAAACCAGTTGCGGCATGACGACGACGCGGCTTGAGCGAATCCACCATCGTGACGAGCTTAAAGAACACCGAGCAGGTGATGACCACGATGACAGCCAAGATAACCATCTGGCCCATCGACAGGTTGGCAATAGACAGCAGCTTCGGGAATCCGATAACGCCCGTCAGGATGCCGGCAACTACAAACACAAAGAGCGCCACACGTAAGGGCGTGAGGGGCTGCGAGATACGCCAGATCAGGCTGACACTCGCCGCGCACGACGTAAGTAGGCACATCGTAGACAGCGTGAGCTGGCTAAAGCCAAACACCCGCGCCACAAAGATATCGAGCGCTGCAGCCAAAATGACCGCAATCGACGCCGGCAGTGCCCGCTTGAGCACGTTCGTCAGGAACGACCCCTTCACGCGAGCATTGTTGGGCTCCAGGCCCAACACAAAGCCCGGCGCGCCAATACAGAAGAAGTTAATGAGCGTCATCTGGATGGGCTCGAAGGGGTACGGCGGCAGCGCGATGCACAGCGCCGCCAAGCCCATCGAGAACAGCGTTTTGGTCAGGAACAGCGCCGCGGAGCGCTGCAGGTTGTTGATGGAGCGACGGCCCTCGGCCACCACGGCGGGCATCGAGGCAAAGTCGTTGTCGACGAGTACGATCTCGGCCACGTTACGCGCGGCGTCGGAGCCAGCCGCCATGGCGACGGAGCAGTCAGCCTCCTTGAGCGCTAGCACATCGTTAACGCCGTCGCCCGTCATGGCCACGGTGTGCTCGCGGCGCTTGAGTGCCTGCACGAGCTCGCGCTTCTGCTGCGGGGTCACACGACCAAAGACATGGTAGCGGTCCACTGCGGCATCGAGCTTGGCCGGCGTATCGAGCGTCGTGGCGTCCACATAAGCGTCAGCCCCCGGCACGCCCACCACGCGCGCAATCGACGACACCGTACGCGGGTCGTCGCCACTGATCACGTTGAGGGTCACGCCCTGCTCGTTAAAGTACCCGATGCTCTCGGCGGCCGAGGTGCGGATCTCGTCGCGAATGGTCACAAAGCCCACGGGCTCGGCCTCGCCCACCATATCGCCATCGGGCGTAAAGCCGTCCACGCAGGCCACCACAAGCACGCGGCAGGTGTCGGCAAGTTCGGCGACACGGTTCTCGACCTGGGCAAACGCACGATCAGAGAGCACAAACTGCGCCGCACCCATCACATATGAGCCCTGTGCAAACGACGCGCCGCTCCACTTTTTGGAAGACGAGAACGGAATGACCGACAGCGGCTCAGACACCTCGACCGGACGGTCGGCGTAATAGTTGAGCAGCGCCTGACAGGTCTCGTTGGCATCGGCCGAGGTCGCACGTGCGACGTTAACCAGCGCAAAATCGAGCACCGTGGTATCGACGGGAACGGCGGCGTCGCCCTCCCCCGCACCCATACCCTCGACCGGCAGCGGATAGGTACCCTCGACCTCCATGCGGCCCGACGTGATGGTGCCCGTCTTGTCCAGGCACAGCACGTCGACACGCGCGAGCGTCTCAATGCAGTAGAGCTGCTGCGCGAGTACCTTGCGGCGGGCCAGGCGCACCGTGGCGATGGCGAGCACCGACGAGGTCAGCAGCACCAGGCCTTGCGGGATCATGCCCAGCAGGGCGCCCACCGTGGACAGCAGCGCCGACGAAGGCACATGACCAGCCAACAGCTCGGAGAAGCACCACGAAAGCGCGCTATTGCCTGGGGTTCCCGCGGCATCCCACAGCTCGCTCACGCTCGAGGCAAACAACGCCAAACCGAGCGGAATCATGATGATGCTCGCAAAGCGCACGATGGCGTTAAGCGCGTTCATGATCTCGGAATTGACCTTTTTGACGTACTTGGCCTCGTTATTAATTTTGGCCACGTAGTTGTCGGCGCCGACATGAATCACGCGGGCGCGCAGCAGGCCCGAGTCGATAAAACTGCCGCTCATGAGCTCGGAACCGGGCTGTTTCTTAATAAGGTCGCTCTCGCCCGTCAGCAGGCTCTCGTTCACGAGCGCCTCGCCCGAAACCACCACGGCGTCAGCGGGAATCTGGTCGCCACGCCCCAGGCGGATGATGTCGTCGAGCACGATCTGATCCAGGTCGAGCTCCACCTCGGCACCGTCGCGCACCGCGATGGCCTTCTTGGAGGTCAGCAGCGTGAGCTTATCGACCATCTTCTTGGAACGCATGGACTGAATGACGCCAATAGCGGTATTGAGGAACACCACGAACAGGAACGTCAGATTCTTAAACGAACCGGTCAAAATGACCAGGAACGCCAAGATCACGTTGATCAAATTGAACAGCGTGCAGAGGTTCTCGATGATGAGCTCTTTGACCGACTTGGTCTTGAGCTCCATGTTGCGGTTGATCTTACCGGCGGCGATGCGCTCCTCGACCTCGGCGGTCGAGAGTCCGCGCTCGATATCCGTTGCTGCCATACCACGTCCCATCACGTCGCGTCGGTATAAGAAAAACCGCCCGGACCATGCGAGGTTCGAACGGTCTTACGTTCGATGGTGCCCCATGTTGGATTCGAACCAACGGCCTTCTGCTCCGGAGGCAGACGCTCTAATCCCCTGAGCTAATAGGGCCAACGGTTGGCATTATACCCAAGTGCACCACGGGCTATCAAAATAAAAGAAAAAGCTTTGCAATTCCGGGGAAGACGCGGCGCAACGGCACACTTTAGAAGGCAAAAGCGAATCAGATAGTATAAACTCTCATGCACCATATATACACGGCTCGCGATGCGGGCCGTTTTTGCAAGGGTTATCCATCGAGGTGAGAGGCACACCATGATTGCAATTTTAAAGCAGAGCGCCAGCGACGAGGCCGTCAGCCATATCGTCAGCTGGATTGAGAAAAAGGGCCTGAAAACCGACGTCTCGCGCGGCGAGAACGAGACGATCATCGGCCTGGTGGGCGATACGACCAAGATCGATCCGTTCCTGCTCGAGTCCATGGACGTCGTCGAGCGCGTGCAGCGCGTCTCCGAGCCGTTCAAGCGCGCCAACCGCAAGTTCCACCCCGAGGACTCCGTCATCGACTGCGGCCACGGCGTCAAGATCGGCGGCGACCAGTTCCAGGTCATCGCCGGCCCGTGCTCCGTCGAGGGCGAGAACCTCATCCGCATCGCCCGCCGCGTGAAGGCCGCCGGCGCCACGATGTTGCGCGGCGGCGCCTACAAGCCCCGCACCTCCCCGTACGCCTACCAGGGCATGGGTCCCGCCGGCCTGGACCTGCTGTGCGAGGCGTCTGCCGAGCTCGACATGCCGATCGTCACCGAGATCATGGACCCGCGCGACGTGCAGGTCTTCCTGGACAAGAAGATCGACGTCATGCAGATCGGCGCCCGCAACGCCCAGAACTTCCCTCTGCTCAAAGAGGTCGGCAAGACCAAGACTCCGATCTTGCTTAAGCGCGGCATGTCCGGCACGATCGATGAGCTGCTCATGGCCGCCGAGTACATCATGAGCGAGGGCAACGACAACGTCATCCTGTGCGAGCGCGGCATCCGCACCTTCGAGACCCGCACCCGCAACACCTTCGACCTCAACGCCGTGCCGGTGCTGCACCACTTGTCGCACCTGCCCGTCGTCGCCGACCCCAGCCACGCCACCGGCTACACCCGCTACGTTGAGCCCATGGCGCTCGCCGCGACCGCCTGCGGTGCCAACGGCCTGGAGATCGAGGTCCACGACGAGCCCAGCCGCGCATGGTCCGACGGCGCTCAGGCCCTCACCCCCGATCAGTTCGACGACACCATGCGCCGCATCCGAGCCATCCGCGAGGTTGTCTGCCAAGAGACCATGGAGTAGCCCATGGGTACAGTGAGAAACGCGCGCGTTAACCAGGGCGGCCCCAAGTGCGCCGGCATCGTCGGCCTTGGCCTCATCGGCGGCAGCTTTGCCCGCGGCTATGCGCAGGCGGGCGTCCGCGTGCTGGCCTGGGACCCCGATGACGATGTCATGACCGCCGCCAGCATGGGCACCGTCGCCGGCGAGCTCAACGACAAGACACTCGGCGAATGCGACATCATCGTCTTGGCTTGCTACCCCGAGGCCTGCATCGAGTGGCTCGAGGCGCATGCTCAGGCACTCGCCGACGCCACCGACACTGATGCCATCATGGGCCCCGTGGTGATCGACACGGTGGGCGTCAAGGGCATCGTGTGCGAGCGCGCCTTTGAGCTTGCCCGCGAGCACGGCTTTTACTTTGTGGGCGCGCACCCCATGGCGGGCACGCAGTTCTCGGGCTACGCGCATTCCCGCGCCGACCTGTTCCAGGGCGCACCGCTCGTGCTCGTTCCGCCCGCGGTGGCCGACGCACTTAAGCTGGAGCTTTTGGGCCAGGTGCGCGAGATGGTGCGTCCCCTGGGCTTTGGCAAGTTCAGCGTAACGAGCGCCGCCGACCACGACCGCGTCATCGCCTTTACGAGCCAGCTCGCGCACGTCGTCTCCAACGCCTACGTTAAGAGCCCGACTGCTCAGGTCCACCACGGCTTTTCGGCCGGCAGCTACCGCGACCTCACCCGCGTAGCGCACCTCAATCCGCAGATGTGGTCCGAGCTCATGATCGACGACGCCAATGCGCTCGCCTTCGAGATTGACCATCTGATCGAATCGCTCGGCGCCTACAGCCGTGCGCTCAAGGACCGCGACCAGCGCTATCTGGAGAATCTCCTTGCCGAGGGCGATCGCATCAAGCGCGCACTCGACGACGAGGCCTCCCACTAGACCACCCATCACGCCAGGTCGAAAGGACCGAAGCTTATGGCGATTACCATCGATATCGACACCGCACGCCCCTACCAGGTGCATGTTGGCACGTTTTTGCTGGAGCAGGCGGGACCGCTCGTGCGCGCCACTGCCGGCGGCACCAAGGCCGTCATCGTTACGGACACCAACGTGGGCCCGCTCTACCAGATGCCCGTTAAGCAGAGCCTGGAGGCGTCAGGCTACGAGGTGAGCATCTGCACCTTCGAGGCCGGCGAGGCCCATAAGCGCGCCGAAACCTATGTTGCCATTTTGGAGTTTGTGGCCGAGCACGAGCTTTCGCGCTCCGACGTGATCGTGGCACTCGGCGGCGGCGTCGTGGGCGACGTGGCGGGCTTTGTGGCCGCCACCTACATGCGCGGCTGCAAGTTTGTGCAGATCCCGACGAGCCTGCTCGCCATGGTGGATTCGTCGGTGGGAGGCAAGACCGCCATCGATCTGGCTGCCGGCAAGAACTTGGCCGGCGCCTTTTGGCAGCCGAGCGTGGTTATCGCCGACGTGGGGTGTCTGGCCACCCTCACGCCCGAGCAGTTCGCCGACGGCTGCGGCGAGGTCGTCAAGCACGCCGTGATCGCCGACCCGGAGCTCTTCGCCGAGCTGGAGAAGACCCCGCTCACGCTGGAGCTGCTCAACCGCGATGTGGCCCGCGTAGCGCTCATCATCGCCCGCAATATCGACATCAAGCGCGCCGTGGTCGTCGCCGACGAGCGCGAAACCAACCAGCGCAAGCTCCTCAACTTTGGACACAGCGCCGGACACGCCGTCGAGGCCTGCGAGCACTTTGAGCTCGGACACGGCAACTGCGTTTCAATCGGCATGGGCATCATCACGCGCGCCGCGGCCCTGCACGGCATTTGCGATGCTGCACTGCCCGATCGTATTGAGGAACTCTGCGCCCGCCATGGCCTCAAGACCCGCTGCGACCTAGATGCCGATGCCGTCTTTGCCGAGGCGCTCCACGACAAGAAGCGCGCGGGCGACACCATCGATCTAGTGATTCCGCACGGCATTGGCCGCTGCAGCATCGACCGCACGCCGCTTTCCACTTTCCACGAACTCATTGCCGAGGGCCTCGGCCAGAAGGGAGACGCATCCGCATGCTAGCCCGCATCACCCCGTCCCCGCTTAAGGGCACCGTTCCCGCCATCGCGTCCAAGTCGATGGCGCATCGCCTCATCATCTGCGCTGCGCTTGCCAACGGCGAGACGCACGTCACCTGCAACACCACCTGCGCCGACATCGAGGCCACGGTGCGCTGCCTTACGGCACTGGGTGCTCGCATCGAGACCGTCGAGGACGGCTTCCAGGTCCACCCCACCATGAAGAGTGTTGAGTTTGGCCTGCTCAAGGCCCTTGCCGGCGGCACGCTTGACTGCGGTGAAAGTGGCTCCACGCTGCGCTTTATGCTGCCTGTCGCCTGCGCGCTGGGTGCGGATGCCACCTTCGTAGGCCAGGGCCGCCTGGGCGCCCGCCCGCTCTCCCCGCTCTCGGACGAGATCATCGCCGCCGGCTGCGACCTACAGGGTCTGGGCGGTTTTCCGCTCAAGACGAGCGGACGCATGCGCCCGGGCACTTTTGCGCTTCCGGGCAACGTGAGCTCGCAGTATATCTCCGGCCTGCTGCTGGCAGCCCCACTGCTGGCCCAGCCCTCCTGCGTGCAGGTAACCGGCCTCATTGAGAGCCGTCCCTACATCAACCTGACGATCCAGGCCATGAAGGCCTTTGGCGTCGAGGTCAACGTCGAGCGTATTCCGGCCAAGGACGGCCAGCCCGAGGTCGCGAACTTCCGCGTGAGCAGCGGCTCGTACCGCACGCCCGGCAGCGTTGCTGTCGAGGGCGACTGGTCCAACGCCGCCTTTTGGCTGTGCGCCGGCGCTATCGGCGCCGACCCCATCACCGTGGAGGGCGTGTCGCTAAGCTCCGCACAGGGCGACCGTAACGTGCTTGCCGCGCTTTCGCGCTTTGGCGCCCGCATCGTGCGCTCCACCAACGCCGCCACCGTGCAGTCCGACAAGCTCGCCGGCTTTGAGATGAGTGCCCACGACATTCCGGACCTGGTGCCCGTCATCTCGGCCGTGGCCTCGCTGGCACAGGGCCGCACCTTTATCCGCGATTGCGCCCGTCTACGCATCAAGGAATCCGACCGTCTGGTCACCACCACCCGCGAGCTCACCGCGCTGGGCGCGCAGGTGCGCATTGCCGGCGATGACCTCATCATCAAGGGTGTCGATGCCTTCACCGGCGGCGAGGTCGATTCGCACAACGACCATCGCATCGCCATGATGGCCGCTATCGCCGCGAGCCGCGCCACCGGCGAGGTCGTGATCCACGGTGCCGAGGCCGTCAACAAGTCCTATCCCGATTTCTTCGACCACTACCGCCTGCTGGGCGGCAAGGTCACACTCGAGGAGGAATAGCATGTCCTCGACCTTTGGCAACGTCTTGCACTTAAGCACCTTCGGCCAGTCGCACTCCCCCGCCATCGGCTGCTCCCTCGATGGCATCCCGGCGGGCATCGCCGTGGACCAGGAGCGGCTGCAGGCCTTCCTTGACCGTCGTGCCCCCGGTCGCGACGAGACCGCGACCAAACGCCGCGAGGCCGACGCCGCCCACATCATCGCCGGTGTGGTCGATGGACATACCACGGGAGCACCCATCGCCGCGATTATCGAGAACACCAACACGCGCTCAAAGGACTATTCCGAGCTGCGCCGCAAGCCCCGCCCCGGACACGCGGATTTTCCGGCGCGCGTGAAGTATCACAACATGCACGATGTCGCTGGTGGCGGGCATTTCTCCGGCCGCCTGACGGCACCCCTGTGTATCGCCGGCGGCATTGCGCTGCAGGCACTCGAGGCCCGCGGCATTAACGTGATGGCGCACGTCGCGCAGATCGGCGGCATCTCCGACCTGCCGATGGACGATATGGTCTATCGCGAGGCCGACCGCAAGGCGATCCTAACGAACGATCTTCCTTGCATTGACGCCGCCGCAGCCGGCCGCATGCGTGAGGAGATCCTAGCCGCGCGCGACGAACTCGACAGCATCGGCGGCATCGTGGAGTGCGGCATTTACGGGCTTCCCGCAGGCATCGGCGACCCCATGTTCGACGGCATCGAGAACCGCATCGCGCAGATCGCGTTTGGCATTCCCGCCGTAAAGGGCGTGGAGTTTGGCATGGGCTTTGCCGTGGCCGCCATGCGCGGCAGCGAGAACAATGATCCGTATCGCATCGATGCCGAGACCGGCGAGATCGAGGTCGAGTCCAACAACGCCGGCGGCATCCTGGGCGGTATTTCGACCGGCGCGCCCGTCATGTGGCGCATGGCCGTAAAGCCGACGCCCTCCATTGGCCGCGAGCAGCAGACGGTGGACATGGACGCTATGGAAAATGCCGAGCTCTCGGTCCACGGCCGCCACGATCCCTGCATCGTCCCCCGAGCTGTCCCCGTAGCCGAGGCAGCCGCCGCCCTTGCCATCTGGGACGCCCTCCTCGAAGACGCCGCCCAGCGCTAACTACCCACCCCTCAACATCCCCCGACACGTGAAAGGGGTCTCCATGGACCTTGCTGACATCCGCCAGGCCATCGATGGCATCGACACCACGCTCCTCAACAGCTTTGTAGAGCGCATGGACATTGCCACCGAGGTCGCCAAGTCAAAAATCGAGATGGGCAAGGCCGTCTTCGACCCCGCCCGTGAGCGCTCCAAGCTCAACAACCTCGCCAGCCGCGCGCCCGAGCGCTACGAGGCACAGACCATCACCCTGTTCCGTCTCCTCATGAGCATGAGCAAGGCCGAGCAGCAGCGCTACATCAACGAACTCAAGGGCATTACCGTCTCGCAAAAGGCCCACGCCACGGCCGCAGCCTTCGACACGCCCTTCCCTCAAACGGCCACCGTTGCCTGCCAGGGTGTGGAAGGTGCCTATAGCCAGATAGCCGCGTGCAAGCTCTTCGACGCGCCCGACATCGCGTTTTTCGAGACCTTCGAAGGCGTCATACGCGCCGTGCGCGACGGCTTCTGCGAGTTTGGCGTGCTGCCCATCGAGAACTCCACCGCCGGCTCGGTCAACGCCGTCTACGACCTGCTCGCCCAGTTCGACTTCCATATCGTGCGCTCGCTGCGCCTCAAGATCGACCACAACTTGCTCGTCAAGCCCGGCACCAAGCTCGCGGGCATACGCGAGGTCTACAGCCACGGTCAGGCCATCGCGCAGTGCGCTAGCTTTATCGAGGCGCACGGCCTGCACGCCACCAAGTACCCCAACACCGCCATGTCGGCCGAGATGGTCGCCAGCTCCGAGCGCACCGATGTTGCCGCCATCGCATCGCGCAGCTGCGCGGCACTCTATGGTCTGGAGGTGCTGGAGCCCAACATCCAGGACTCGGACAACAACTACACGCGCTTTGTCGTCATCAGCCGCGAGCCACGCGTCTACCCCGGTGCCAACCGCACCTCGCTTATGATTACCACGGCCAACGAGCCGGGCGCGCTCTATCGCGTACTCGAGCGTTTCTACGCGCTCAATATCAACCTCATCAAGCTCGAGAGCCGTCCCATCCCCGGGCATGACTTTGAGTTTATGTTCTACTTTGACCTGGACTGCCCCTTTGGTAGCAAGGCCCTCGACGACTTGCTCGACTCCATCGATGACGTGTGCGAGAGCTTCACCTACTTTGGCAGTTACACGGAGGTGCTCTAGATGACCGATGTCGCCGCAACCCGCCCCTACGGCGTGCTGGGCCGCGTGCTGGGCCACAGCTACACCCCGACCATCTACAAGGAGCTCGCGGGGCTAGAGTATGTGCGTTTTGAGCGCGAGCCCGAGGACCTCCAGGCTTTTATGACGGGTGACGAATGGGAGGGCACCAACGTGACCATCCCCTACAAGCGCGCCGTCATGGAATACCTGGACGAGCTGAGTCCACTCGCCGAGCGTATGGGAAACGTCAACACCATCACGCGCCTGCCCGACGGCCGCCTGCGCGGCGACAACACCGACTACTTCGGCTTTCAGTGCCTAGTCGAGGAGCTAGGCGTTGAGGTCGCCGGCAAGATGGCCCTCGCGCTCGGTGCCACCGGTGGCGCCGGCACCACTGCCAGCATGGTGCTCGGCGACCTGGGCGCCATCGTCGTGCCGGTCGGCCGCACGAGCGAAGTCAACTACGACAACATCGCGCAGCAGTCCGACGCCGCCCTGCTCGTCAACTGCACGCCCGCCGGCATGTTCCCCCACTGCCCCGACGCCCCCTGCACGCTCGAAGGGCTCGATGCGCTCGAAGGCGTTATCGACATTGTCTACAACCCTGCCCGTACGGGCCTGATGCTCGAGGCCGAGCGCCGCGACATCCCCTGCATCGGCGGCCTGCTCATGCTCGTGGCCCAGGCGGCGCAAGCCGTTGAGCGCTATACCGGCCAGGTCACCCCGCGTGAGCGCATCCTGTACGTAACGGAGCGCTTGTCGCGCCGCGAACAGAACATCGCGCTGATCGGCATGCCGGGCTCGGGCAAGACCCGCGTGGGTGAGCAGATTGCCCTGCTCACGGGACGCGAGCATATCGACCTGGACCGCGCCCTCGAAGAACGCCTGGGCATGCCCTGCGCCGACTTTATCGTCGAGCGCGGCGAGGCGGCCTTCCGCGAGCAGGAGACGGTGGCGCTGTCCGACATCTCCAAGCGCAGTGGCCTGGTGCTCTCCACCGGCGGTGGCGTGGTCACGCGCGACGATAACTATCCGCTGCTGCACCAGAACAGCCAGATCGTGATGCTCAACCGTAAGCTCGATGAGCTCGCACACAAGGGCCGCCCCATCACCGCACGCGACGGCATCGATAAGCTGGCTGAACAGCGCATGCCACACTACCGCGCCTGGGCCGACTACATCATCGACTCACGCGACTGCGCCGCCAACACCGCCCAAGCCCTCCTCGACACCCTCTCATCCGCTCTCTAATCAAAACCACCGCAAAGGGGACGGGCACCTTTGTGGTGGTTTCTCGACTGCAAAGGAAGCAACCATGAAAGCACTCGTCATCAACGGTCCCAACCTCAACATGCTCGGCATTCGCGAGCCGGGCATCTATGGCAGCGACAACTACGACCGCTTAGTGCAGATTTGCCAGGAAGCGGGCGCTGCACAGGGCTTCGACGACGTCGAGGTCTTCCAGTCCAACCACGAGGGCAGCATCGTCGACAAGATCCAGGAGGCCTACGGCAAGGCCGACGGCATCGTCATCAACCCGGCGGCTTACACGCACACGAGCGTGGCGATCCTGGACGCCCTCAAGGCCGTCGCCATCCCTGCCGTCGAGGTACACATCAGCGCCGTCGAGACGCGCGAAGACTTCCGCCAGATTAGCTATGCGCGCCTGGCCTGCTTCGCCACCATTACGGGCGAAGGCCTGATGGGCTACGCCCACGCGCTGGAGCTGTTGAGGGAGCGTCTCGAAAAGTAGCCTCGCGGATCGATTCATTAACACCGATTCACACGAACAAAACTCCAGCGCCGGCAGCAGCACCTCGCTGCTGCCGGCATTTTGTTACTGGCATATAATCGTTGCAGTCACACTACGTCTGGAGACCCACATGCTGAGCATTCACCTGGGGGATTACCCCGGTTCCATCTACGATACCGAAACCTATTTTAGGAACTCATACTTGGACTCATGGTTCGAAGACCCTATGGCCGCACAGATTATTAAAAGCGTAGACGGATCAGAGCTCATCGGTCCCCACAACATCGTAAGCAAACAGCTGGGCTCGATCACCCCACTCGAACTGTCCGGCGGCGTTAAGACGCTGCTGCTGGTGCGCAATCTCCCAAATATGGTGTTCAACGCATCCACCTGCGGAGACAACTGTGCCCGCTGGCTACTCAAGATCGGCAAAGAGCAGGATGTGCTGGTGACCTTATACCACATCATGAAATTCCCCTGGAAGAGCTTTGAAATCCGCATTGAAAACGATGGCCGCATCGTCAGGAACATGCAGGAGTTTGTCGGTGCCACGAATGACTTTTTGGATGTTGATGAGTAATGAAGGGAACGCATACCGTTGTCGTAGAGCGTGCAAAGGTCAAATACACACTCACGTTTAAGCGCAATATTTCCTTTATACGCGGCAACAGCGGCACGGGCAAAACGACGCTCATCTCGATGATTCGCGACTACAACGACCGAGGACCGGAAAGCGGCGTTGCGCTCAGCTGCGACGTACCTTGCGAAACGCTTTCCGGCAGACGCTGGGAGCGCGAGCTGTCGATCATCGAAGATTCAATCGTCTTTCTAGATGAGGGCAACGAGTTTATCTACTCAAAGGACTTCGCCAAAGCCGTAAACGGCTCGTCCAACTATTTTGTTCTGATATCTCGTCGCGATGCCAACGAGCTCCCCTACAGCGTCGACGAGATCCTAAAGCTAGTCAACACCACAAGCAAGACAATTAATGGCCGCAAGAGCGACAGACGCTTCTACTCGGTGACCAAGCCGCTATATGACCACACGGCAAGCATGTTGTATCAGGATCTAAATGTTGGATTCGAGATACCCGACGCCGCAGTTGTCGAGGACAGCAAATCGGGTTATCAATTCTACAACGCTCTTTGCAACCGACTCGGGATCCCCTGCTATACCGCCACCGGCGTTGCGAATCTAAAACGAACAATTCACGAATGTCCCGAGCATAACATCCTTGCTATAGGAGACGGCGCAGCGTTTGGTCCCTACATCGAAAAGGTGCTGGGACAGCGCGTTTACAAGAACGTTCGCTTGTTCCTCCCGGAATCATTTGAGTGGACACTTCTGCGCTCCGGGCTCATACCCAGCGGCGACATTCCCAAGATCCTCGAAGATCCCTCAAGCTATATCGAAAGTCGCGATTATTTAAGCTGGGAACGATTCTTCACCGATGTGCTGGTCAAATACTCAGCAGACACTCGCTACGCTTACAAAAAGGCACGATTCAACGAGCAGTACCTAAAGCCGCAGGCAATGAATGCCGTATCGAAAGTCTTACCGGAGTGTTTGAAGACGAATTAGCAGATTCTTTAAATCATCTAGAAACCGGGGCTATGCACATGAGCTGAAGCTGCTGAAAGAAAGCCTACAACACGCCTGATACACTAATCCTTGGAACAGAATTATCAGGTTTATTTGTCCCAAATCTTAAGTAACTGTTTGATTACATACAAAGGAGCACATCAATGTCCCAGTACGATTACCTTGTCGTCGGTGCCGGCCTTTCGGGCGCCGTCTTTGCCAATGCCGCCAGGCGCGCCGGCAAGTCAGTCCTGGTCATCGACCGCCGCGACCACATCGCCGGCAACATCTACACCGAGGACGTCGAGGGCATCCAGGTCCACCGCTACGGCGCGCACATCTTCCACACCTCCATGAGGGACGTCTGGGACTACGTCAACCGCTTCGCCGAGTTCAACAACTACGTCAACTCGCCGGTAGCCAACTTCCACGGCAGCATGTACAACATGCCCTTCAACATGAACACCTTCTCCAAGATGTGGCCGGGCGTCGTCACGCCGGCGGACGCCCGCGCCAAGATCGCCGAGCAGGTTGCCGCCGAGAACATCGGCGAACCGGCCAACCTCGAGGAGCAGGCGCTGTCGCTCGTCGGCCGCGACATCTTCGAGACGCTCGTGAAGGGCTACACCGAGAAGCAGTGGGGCCGCGACTGCAAGGACCTGCCCGCGAGCATCATCAAGCGCCTCCCCTGCCGCTTCACCTACGACAACAACTACTTCGACGACCGCTACCAGGGCATCCCCATGGGCGGCTACACCAAGATGGTCGCCAACATGCTCGGGGGCGTCGAGGTGCGCTGCGGCGTGGAGTACAAGGAGCTGATCGCCGCCGAGCCCGATATCGCCGCCAAGACGATCTACTGCGGCCCCATCGACGCGTTCTACGACTTTAAGCTGGGCACGCTGGAGTACCGCAGCCTGCGCTTCGAGACCGAGACGCTCAACGAGCAGGACCACCAGGGCGTGGCCGTGGTCAACTATACCGAGCGCGAGATCCCCTACACGCGCATCATCGAGCACAAGCACTTCGAGTTCGGCACGCAGGACAAGACCGTCATCACGCGCGAGTACCCAGCCGACTGGAAGCCCGGCGACGAGCCCTACTATCCCATCAACGACGCCAAGAACGAGGCCCTCTACAAGCAGTACGAGGAGCTGGCGGCGCAGGAGGGCGACGTGATCTTCGCCGGTCGCCTGGGCGGCTACAAGTACTACGACATGGACAAGGCCATCGCCGCCGCCTTCGAGCTCGTCCGCAACGAGCTGGGCATGGAGCCGACGGAGGCGTAGAAACAAGAGATTCGAAGTCACTGCTAAACGACTCTATAGGCTGACGAAGAGGTTACGATTTCACCAGTTTGTTTCCACACTAAGAATGTAGCTTCATTTCAATTTGAAAAACAGCTATTTCTGTTCCCAATAACATTCACCAATTCATCTTCAAGCAGCTATAGCTCGCAGAACATCGCTCGGATTGCTCAAACAGATAAGTCAATTGAAAGGAGTATCGAATGCTCAGCATTATCAAACAATTTTTGCCAGCATCATCCAGATCGCTTCACGCTATGCATAACGACATTAATAGGCTGCAAGAAGAGCTAGATAGAATTTATCATCGCATTGAAGTCGCCGACAGCGGCATCAACATGAACATCAACTACAAGTTCGACAATATGGCAATTCCACTTATTGAGTCGATTGCGCAGAGCCTTGATGCCCATGACGAACACATGAAAATGTTTGCGTGGGAAGAGTACAAGCGACCAGAAGAAACTATCCAGGAAGCAAAGGAGCGTTTCTTTAAAGAGCTCCCAAAAGCAACTGGCGGATTAAGGCTATTGCAGCTTGGATGCGGAAAACTGTTGGGGGAATTCGACACTCTCTGCAAAGAGAACGACATCAATTATTGGATTAACTTCGGAACACTTATCGGAGCAATTAGACATCAAGGATTCATTCCCTGGGACGATGATACAGACCTTGGAATCATGCGCGATGATCTAAAAAAGCTATGCAACATCGTTGAAGATGACAGCCGCTATAAAATTTCAATTGTTTACGACCGTTTTGCCCACTGTCGACAAGTTAGATTTCTTTACAATGACGAAAACATGCCCTGTTTTCTGGATCTGTTTATTTATGACTGGGCCACGTCAACTGACAACAAATTCGCCGAAGAACAGCGAAAACTCCGTGTTCAAATGGTCGAAGAAATGGAATCCGACAGAGCACTGGCATTCTGGAATGACGAGCCTTATTACTCAGGCGAGAACAATAGCCTGATTCAGAAGCATTACGACCGATGCCTCGAAAAGTCCAAAGCGGCCCGAATCATATGTGAAAAGGAGCACGCCAAGGGCATCATATGGGCTATCGACAACCTTGATGATGGAAAGCAGAAACAATGGGTCTACCCCATTGCAGACCTCTTCCCCACTAAAGCCATAGCGTTTGAGGGAACCCAGCTCGAGGAGCCGAATAACCCCGATTTATTCCTCTGGAGCCGCTATGGGGATATCTACGAGCTTCCAAATGATATTAACAGCCACTTCCAACACGTCAATCATAGCGAGCTGGAAAATGGGTCCTCAAATCTTGCCATGAAACACCTGCTTGATTAATGGTAAAAAATTGCCCCGTGTTTACCATGCAATACACGGGGTAATTTTATTGAGCAAGCTTGCCCTTTACCTCAGTAGTCGAAATTCCAGGAGTTCGATTCAAGTAGACAACATCGCAAATATCTCTCAATGATTCAAAGCGAGGGTCGCCGGCCCAATCTCCTCCCATGCACACAACATCAGCGTGATACATCTTTATATCCCGAGGCTTTTGATCCCAATTGTCTTCTGGAATTACCAAGTCAACATAACGCAGCGCTTCAAGCATCTCACGTCGCACATCATAGGAATAGAAACTCTTTTTCCCTTTTAGAGCATTGAATTCATCAGTTGAGAGCCCAACGATAAGATAGTCGCCGAGCTTAGATGCCTGTTGAAGAAGGCGAATGTGGCCATAATGAAGAAGATCAAACGTTCCGTACGTAAGTACTCGTTTTAAGGAATGGCAATAGTCTGCACCAGATAAACCGGTCTCAAGAAGATCGGAATTTGCCTCAATACGAACAGACGAAAATGTGCCCATCAGCAGCTCCATAAAAGAAGAGCCGTCGGTTTGACGGCTCGATAAATACAGGTGCTCCATGGCGGATTCGAACCGTCGACCTTGGGATTAGAAGTCCCCTGCTCTATCCGACTGAGCTAATGGAGCATAAAACCATGCAAGCACGCCAATAGCGTATCTACACAGCAAAATAAATTATAACCTACTTAAACTGGTCGTGGTATGCCTTGCACACCTCATCGACGGGACCATCCATGCGCAGGTCGCCCTTCTCGATCCAAACCGCACGCTGGCAAATGCGTTCAACCTGCTCCATGGAGTGAGAAACAAACAACACCGTTACATCACCGCTCTCAATAAAATGCTGAATACGACGCTCGCATTTTTGCTGGAAGAACACGTCACCAACAGAAAGCGTCTCATCAACAATAAGGATATCGGGCTCGGTAATAGTAGCGATAGCAAAGGCAATACGCGCAACCATGCCCGAAGAGAAGTTCTTGAGCGGCATGTCGACAAAGTCTTTAAGCTCGGCGAACTCGATGATGTCATCGAAGCTCGCGTCAATAAACTCCTTGGTATAACCAAGCAGAGCGCCGTTAAGGTAGATATTCTCGCGTGCTGTAAGCTCGGGATCAAAGCCGGCGCCCAGCTCGATGAGCGGGGCGATGTTGCCGTGAACCTTAACCTCGCCCTCACTGGGCTCCAGAACGCCGGCAATGATCTTAAGCATCGTAGACTTGCCGGAACCGTTGGTACCAACCAGACCGACAACCTCGCCACGATGAACATTAAAGGAGATGTGCTTAAGCGCGCGGAACTCTTCAAAGAAGAGCTCGTGCTTTGCAAGCTTAATAAAGTATTCCTTGAGGTTCGTCAAAGACTCAGACGCCATATTGAAGATCATAGTGACGTCTTTAACCTCAACAGCAAGAGGCTGCTTGCTGTAATCAACCGTAGTCGCAGACATAACAGCGCTCCTTAAATATAGAGAATAAACTTGTGCTCGGTCTTATGGAACACGGCGTAACCAACAACTAAAGCAAAAACGGCCCAGAACACGCAAAATCCTAGCGTTAACATGGAAGGCGTCGTGTTAAACAAGAATATATCGCGCATGAACTGCAGGTAGTTGTACATGGGATTCACAACAACCAACACCTGAATCCAATGGGCCATCTGGCTAATGTAATCGGTGGTCCAGAAAATAGGCGTCAGGTACATCCACGCGGTGATAACGACGGTCCACAGGTGCATAACATCACGGAAAAATACGGCAAGCGCCGAGAGCATCATGCCCAAGCCCATGCAAAAGCACATAAGCAAAAACAGGCAAACCGGCAGCAAGATTAAATGCCAGGTAGGAAGAACATGGAACCACAGCATAACCAGCGCGACGGCAACCAGAGAGAAGGCAAAGTTAACGAGCGAGAACAGCACCTTCTGAACCGGGAACACCCAGCGGTGCACCTTAACCTTTTTAAGCAAGGACGACGCCGCGATGATGGACATGAGTGCCTGGTTCGTCGACTCGGACATAACCGAGAACGTAATGTTGCCGACAATCAGGTACAGCGGATACATCTCGGGCGTTATGGAACCATTGCGGCTCTGACCAAAAATGGTCGAGAACACAATGGACATGACGACCATCATAAGAAGTGGATTGAGTACCGACCACGCAACACCCAAAACGCTGCGACGATACTTAATCTTAAAATCCTTAGTGACAAGCTGCCTCAGGATGTATTTGTCTTTTTCGAAATCATTTTTAGCGTGAGAGGCCGGCTTAGCCACCGCTTTCTGACTATCTACGCTGTCAGTCACGGACCATCTCCTTGTCTCGTAATTCATAACAGTGGAAAGTATAGCCTTCAAAGACGGCAACTAACCCAGCGATGTAAATCTGGAAAAGTACGCCATATCAAATACAGGCATCTGACGGCAGGTATACTAACAACCCGTAATAAGTTATGGGGGCATTCATCTTGGACTATACAAACACAGCGGTTATCATTCCCTGCTATAACGAGGCCGTCACCATCGGTAAAGTCATAGACGATTTCCACCGCGAACTCCCCGGAGCCACGGTTTACGTCTACGACAACAACTCAACCGATGGGACGTCCCAGATTGCCTTGGAGCACGGCGCCACGGTGCGGCTCGAACCGCGCCAGGGAAAGGGCAACGTGTGCCGTCAGATGTTCCGCGACATCGACGCAGGCTGCTACCTCATGGTCGACGGCGACGACACGTATCCCGCCGAAGCAGCCCGAGCGCTCTGCGACCCTATCCTTGCGGGAGAGGCGGATATGACCGTGGGCGACCGCCTCTCCAACGGCACTTACACCGAGGAGAACAAGCGCGCCTTCCACGGTTTCGGGAACAACCTGGTCCGCGCCATGATCAAGTGGATCTACGGTTACAGCTTCGAAGACGTCATGACGGGGTACCGCGCCATGTGCCAGCCGTTTGTCAAGACGTTCCCCGTCCTGAGCGAAGGCTTCCAGATCGAGACCGAGCTCTCCATCCACGCCGTCGATCACCGTTGGCGAATTAAGGATGTCCCGGTGGAGTACCGGGACCGCCCCGCCGGTTCAGTGTCCAAGCTCGACACGGTCGGCGACGGCATCAAGGTCATCGCCATGATCGGCACGCTCTTCAAGGACTACCGCCCGCTCAAGTTCTTCAGCCTCGTCGCCCTGCTCTTCGCAGTCATAGGGCTAGCGCTCGGCATACCGATTATTGTTGATTACTACCACACCGGATTGGTGCCCCGATTCCCCACCGCCATACTCGCCGCATCATTCATGTTCCTATGTGGCCTCAGCCTGGCGACGGGCCTTATCCTTGATTCGGTCGCCAAGGTCGAAAAGAAGCAGTGGGAGCTACAGGTATATCGGGCACGCTGCAACGAAAGCGAGTAAGCACTTTATGGGCAAGGTAAAACGCCTAACAAACTGGGATCTTCTAAGAACGCTCTCGATGTTTTTAGTTGTTGTCGTTCACATCGCACCACTGCTGGGCAGTTTTCGGAACATTAACGCCAGCTTGATAGCAAGCACTGCTGCTTTCATTTGCGACCCAGTTTTCTTCTGTCTGTCGGGCTATTTCGCGCTGAAGCCACTTAGGAAGAGCTACAAAGATTACCTCTTCGGAAAAGCTCTATCGCTATTGCTTCCCATCTTTGTGTATGCAGGACTTTTATATGCATACAAAGTGGTGACCGGCTCGACTCAGGATACTAACTTCATCAGATACACGAGTGGCCTGGTCCAAGGCGGCTGGTGGTTTGTTCCAGCGCTCATTCCATGTATTATTATTGCGCCAGCATTGGCAAAAATGTTCGAAGCACTCGATGACCGTACCTGCAAAATTGCCCTGTTCGTAACCTTAGGAATCTACGCATGGGGCGGACTATCATGCGCAGCAAACTCTTTGCTCATAAACTCTCAGCATATAACCCTTGCAGCAGCCGTAAGCATGTTTCAGCGCATCATACCGCGATCGCTGCTTGGGGGAACGTATTTCACGTTCTTTTGCTTGGGGTATTTCGTTAAGCGTGTAACGCCATTATTAGACAGGCGGGAAACTAGGTTTATTAAGTCAATAGGTATTCTTTTTTTCATCTTCGATATTGTGAGCGCATATTTTGGTTTCGAAAGGTCCGATCCGAGTTTTAACTGGGTAATCGTGACCGTTGCAATATTTGTTGCGTTTGATGGCATCAAGCTACACTCGCAAACGTTCTCGAACATCATTGAGTGGACTGCAAAAAGATCCTATTCAATTTATCTCTTGCAATACGCAACGATTGAGCTTGCCACATCTGTTATCTATAACGGCGTACTAGATGGCGGATATTCGACGCTTTCATGGCCACTTAGGATAGCCACATGGATATTGGCGACAGCGCTGGCCTACGGACTGGCGCTAGCGGTGGCATCGGTCGTGGACCCCTTCATCATTGGGCCCATCCAGGTAAAGCTTAAACAGTATCGTCAGAATACCGCATGCTAGGCCGTTTAAGAGTGAACAGAGTTTCATAGCAACTTACATGATAAAAGGGTGGTCGGGATTAACATCCCGACCACCCTCCTTTAGAGCTTCAATAGCCGCAATTCGCGAACAGCACCATTACCGTAAAACGAATTATGAGCGAGATTTAAGCGCCTCAATCGCCTCGGAGATAGAAGGCGCATCCTCAAATAAGCCATCCTTCATGTCCTCCGTGGACGAAACGCCGCAGGCGGTAAGAAGAAAAGATTTAGCTCGATCGATCAGCATAAACACCGCCGCCTTATATCCCTTTAGTTGAGCGACAAATGAATATACGCTGGATGCACCAAACGAAACAGGACCGTCTTGGGCAAGTAGCTGTTGATAGAACTTTAGGATTCTATCGCTTGCCAGCAACTGTCCAATATCATCAATCGTCAAATACTTCGAAAGTACGCGCTGCAACCCTTGCAGCAATTCCTCTCGATCTGCCTGATTCTTGATATTAAGCAGATCGAACACGAGGAAATCAGCAACGAATAGCAGCATAGAGCGGCCCGACTCGCCTTCGAATCTCCCCTGCTTATCCCAATCCGCCATGATGCAATCAACAACCTGCAGATGCTTCTGAAGGCGCAGCTTCTCATCTTGTGCCATCAAACACATTGCCGAATCCTTGCGGGACAGACGATAGTCATACAACGAGTCAGAAAGCAGCTTTGTGCGAGAAGACCTTCCTAACGTGGCAAACGAAAACACCTGGTCCTCGCCAAGGGTCAGACCAACAGGAAAATAGAGCCCATGATCGCGCAAGAAAGAAAGACGATAAGCTCCATTCCAGGGAAACGGCCTAGTCTTAGCATAAAAGACGAGCTTATCGCTGTAGCCGAAATACTCTTCATCATCTAATGACAACGTCGACGTAAGCCACGGATTGGAAAGCTCGATCGGAAAGGGATCGGCGGAGAACTTTAAGATATCCACCTGGCTGTCATTGTCGAAGGCCTGGCGAACGACATCACAGGCATTAGGCTTAAGCAAGTCATCGGCATCGACAAAAAGGATAATCTCGCCACGAGCCTTATCGATACCAAAGTTTCTAGCAACGGAAACTCCCCGGTTAACTTCGTGATAGATAGCAAATCGAGAATCGCGAGCGGCATACAAGTCGAGCAGCTCGCCCGACCCATCTGTGGATCCATCATCAACACAGATAATCTCGATATTGTTGTATGACTGAGCCGCAATCGAGTCGAGGGTATCCAGTAAGTAGCCGCCGACGTTATAAACAGGGACAACGATCGACAGCAACGGGCAATATAAATCAGACATATTAACGGCGGAGCTTTCTCTTCATCATACGAGCCACCATAGAGAAGCCGCCAGCAGCAAAATACTCGCGAATCGTATTGAGCTTACCGGAGCCCGTAAGCGAATACTGGACCTTAAGAAGATCGGCGTTCTCGGCAAAATCCTTTACACGAGCAAACTCACCAGGATTAAAGCCGTAGCGGTCAAACGGAGCTTCGGCACAAATAATGTTATTCGCCTGCAACTCGTCAGCCATTTCAGTAGAAAAGACGCTAATAAAATCGCGACGAAGTTCAGGCGCCAGCCTGTTAAGGTTCCAATCGTAGTTATAGAACTTCACTTTGGCACGAATGGGATCAAGCGCCGGCTTAAGATCAGGGCGGTCCTCATTTAGGAAGCGCGACATCTCATGATGCTCATCGCAAACACAAAACACCTTGCCCGGATTGTTCACCGAAGAATGTTCATTATCCTGACGATAGTGCAGGAACGCCTTTCCCGAATACATTGCGCGCCGTGCACAGGCAAGGACCTTAAAGGTGAAGCTCGTGTCCTGGAAGGACGCTCCTGGAGTAGGAAGAAACGAGATGTTATTGGAAGACAGAAAGTCCTTACGATACAGCGCAGACCAAATGGAAGGCTTGGCCCAGAATGCGTCGGGCGCATCGATGGGCTTATGTACGCCCATGCCGATCAGCTCTTGACTCATCGCGGGAAAATAGACGTCATGACGATTAAGCCTTGAACTATCGCGAGACGACCAATAGAGCCAGAAATTGCATTTAAAAAGATCGAGCTCGTTGTCCTCGGCCTGCTGAACCATAAACTCAAGCGCATCGGCATCCAAGAAATCGTCGGACTCAAGAATAGAAATATACTTACCCTTGGCGATTTCAAGACCACGATTCATGGAGTCGCCGTAGCCGGAATTTGTCTTATTGATAACAACGAAGCGGGGGTCTTGCGAAGCGTATTTATTAGTGATGCCCAACGAAGAATCCGTAGAACCATCATTAATGCAAATGATTTCGATATCTTTGAGAGTCTGATTCTGCAGAGAACTAAGACACTCATCGAGATATTTCTCGACATTGCAAATGGGAACGAGAATCGAAACAAGCGGATGGTTTTGCAACACAATGACTCCAATACAAGCCCGACACGCATGGTATGTAACAGACAATTAGTTGATTATATCAAATGGTCTCACGCGTGGCAGAATCCTCAATGGTGCCGAATGTAAGCAACGAGGCCTCCTTGATTCTCATTTTCATTGCAACGGCCTCAGGACTCAGCGCAACGCGTTGCGCTGAGTCCTGAGGCGCGAATCCGGGTAGGCAACCCCAGAGGGGCCGGAATCCCCCGGCCCGCGATGGAGGGAGGCCGGCATGTCCAGACCCAAGCCGTCCGGAAGGTCGTACGGGAGGCTCACGAGGCACGAGAGGAACACGGTCGAGAGGATGCTCGACCGCAACCGCAGCGCCCGCGAGATCGCCGCGGAGCTCGGCAGGTCGCCCTCGACCGTGACCAGGGAGGTAGCGGCGCACCGCTACGTCACCGCGCCGCGCTCGCGCTACGGCGAGCCCGCGCCCGCGGGCCTCTCGGGGGCCTGCCCCAGGCTCTCCTCGTGGCCGAGGTGCTGTAACGGCTGCTCGCACAGGAGGGGCTACGGTGGAGGAGCTGGCGCCCCGCGAGCTCGACCTCACGCCCCGGCGCATCGACAGGGCAAAGGCCGCGAGGGGCGAAAACCCGCTGGCGGAACAGGCCGGCGGGCCGGAACATGGGCCGGAGGGCCCGTTGCGCCGAGTCCGGAACGGCTGCGCGGCGGGCTGGCGAAGCATGCGGCGGCGGCATGGGGGCACCGGACTCCATAGCCTTTCCACCTGCGGAAACGAGGCGACGGCTGGGAGCCGGGAGCTATTTCCGCGTTGCGCTAGCTGCGGAAACGCTGGGTCCGGTCAGGGTGTTGCGTTGAGATTGAAAATCAACCAGCAACGAGGCCTTGATTCTCGACTTCATCAGACCAACAAACAAATTCATCAGTGAATGCACAACTGATTATAGATATTTAATGCCTCGAAAACAGGAAGGACGAATTCAGAAACACTAGCCCTCAATCTTATAAAGCCTCATGTCTTTCTCGGCTAATATAGTTTTAAATCCAGGAGTGTGGTCCGTAATCCCTTCGATACCACTCCACTGCTCGGGATAATAAGACCAGAAATGCTTTGTCTGATTTGCTCTCATCCCTTGGTCAAGAAGAAGCACGTACTTAGCTCCGACGGAATCAACAGATTCACGGACACCATCGTTAATACAAATATCCTTCAAAGAAGATCGAATTACTTGACTATCTCTTTCCTCCCAATCCAATGAAGGCAAATCGAACGAACGGTAGTACGTGTTCATTCCATATAAAGCATAGGCGAAACCGCTGCCATCGTTAGGCTCATTAATAACACCAGAACCTTCTGGAATCAGCGTCAAAGCTTTCTTTATAAAACAAATCTCTTCCTTTGTCAGAACTTGACTATCATCAATACGGTTTTCGTCCGCCACCAGAGAAGAGAAAGCTCCAAATCCAGTTCTAATGTCGCAGACTCCTCTAAGTTTAAAGCTGGGAATAAAAACTAAAACCGCAAAAAGAACGGCCACAAATTGAGGCACTCGACTTAAATTAGATCCGATGCTTCTCTCTTTACAGTAGCGTTGAATAATATTACGAATCCAAGTATAAGAAACCATGCAACCAAAAACTGCGAGTGGAACTGCAGTAAAAGTCAAATTGACCGCAATGCGCTCAGGATCAGAGTACCAAAACCCACATAATAAACGTTTAAGTATCCCATCGGTGCTAACGTCCAAAACATACGAAAGAATCATGATTGAATGAGAAACAGCAATCCAGCGATATTGTGCAGAACGTATAGCGACGATAAGGCCAATCATAACCATAACGGAAAGACCAAGTTGAACGGGATGAGAAACCGTTGATAGAAGCACAGCATCGATAACACCCTGGAACAAACCGTCTCTTTTCGGCCATCCCGAAAAGTTTACCGGTCCTGAAAATAATGGGTGAATAGTACAGCAAATCCAAAACCCGCAAATAATTAGCGCGGTTATAACGGCTGAAATGAGCGGACACTTTATGTAATCAGCGCCCTTCGCAAATTCAAAGACGCGCTGAACACAATAAGGAGCCAAAATGATACCCATAAGAAAAATACCACTAGGTTGCGACAATATAATCGCAACACAACCGAGCGCAAACTCAAGCAAGTTAATCAACTTGCTTTTTATACCCGAATCCGAGCTATTTGTTTTTTCTTTTGTTAGGGCAAAAAAACAGCTTAACGTTAATGGAATCAAACAATAGGAGAGAAGCATGGGATATAACGGCCCAAAAACAACAAAGTTCCAAACACCCGTTGAAAATCCCATGCAGACAAAAGAAGCAAAATAGCCAAATATTTTATTCTTTGAAAAACAGAGGTCGAATACACGCCAACAACCAAGGGGATACACTATGGCTAGCAACATAGAGTTAACCGCATTGACAGCAATCGGTACGTTAACATTTACAGCACTTGCCACCATCGCAACAACCCCATGCCATGCAGATGGATAAAAGGACGAACTTTCAATGTAAGGAGAGCGGAGCGAACCTTGTTCAACAAGATATGACTGCGCATTAAAAGAAGAATAATTAGACGATTTAATAAATGAAATAATCCTATTGAGATGCGATCCGTTATCAAATGCCTGGAAAACAGAACCTGCAGTATCAAGATTTTTGACAAAAAATAGAGTTACCGTAGTGAGTCCAAGCCCGAGAAAAAGGGCCATGCAAATTAAGCGATCACTATCCTTACGACAAGAGCAGCAGTTACGTTCATCCGAGAATAAGCACGCGGAATGTCGGATGAAAGTGATTGAACAAGCCAAAAACAGTGAAGAAAGAACGACCCAAATTGAAAGCGACTCAAATGAGCAGCTAATCCCAACCGCCGAAAATACAATACTGCCCACAGATAAGAGCGATACGCTATACATAGGCGAGAGCGCAAGTCCGCTCTTCCAATCTTTATGAAGCAAAAAGGCTGCAGGAAACCCGAACACATATAAGATGATGAGGCACAGGCTGCAAGCTACCGCAAATTGAATCCACATCAATGACTCCCATTTTTCGCAATAAAGCCCCTATATACTAGGCCAGCAACCGATTATGAACAACTAGCGCCATCCGTCTGAATGAAGTGCGACGGCCTGCACAAGCGCGTTCAGGCGTTCCTCCAACTTCGCAATATGGAGCGAATTGTGGAAATCACGCACAACAAGCACGGCAACGACATAAAGAAACACGAAGTTTGACGGAGACAAAAAACCAAGCAACTCTGAAATGCAATTGGCAATTTGCGGGAAAACCCCCAATAGAACAAAACTTGAACTAAATAACAGCCAGAACAAAGAATCCAAAACCTGCATCTGAGCTCTTTTGAGTTTAAAAAATACAAAAGCACAGACCAAAACGGCCGAAACAATCAATAGCGCACGAAGAGTGAATGACATCAAATCACCTAAACCACTGGACAATGAGTAACGATGCGAAAACCCTGAGCATATATTGGACAGAACGCATGGGACTTAAATAACTTTCCCCGCCTTGACGCTCACGCATGGAAATCTGAACCTCTGAAATTGCAAAGCCCTGTCTCAAAAAAATTGCAAGCGATTCCGGCTCCGGATTTAATGTGTTGTCGTAATAATACTTTTTTAGAACAGCTCGGTCGAACATCCGGAAACCGGAAGTGGGGTCGCTGATCCTCTTGCCCGTAAGAATCTTAATTAGAACCGTGATCATGCGCGAACCGATCATCCGCAAAGACTTATCTTTACAGACTGTTAGAAATCTTGACCCAATAACGATATCGGCGGAACGTGACTGCGCTTCATCGAGCAGAAGGGGGATGTAATCCGGAATATGTTGCCCGTCGGCATCAAACTGCACCATGAAGTCGTAACCATTATCTACAGCATACCGAGCCGCCGTCTGAAAACCAACGGTCAGTCCACAATTAATGGGCATATTAATGATATTGCAGCCCAACCTCTTACATATAGAAAGTGTTTGGTCGCGTGAACCGTCATTAATAACGATAAAATCGAATTCGGGAGTTGAACGCCTTAACTCGGTAACAGTTTTTTCTATACATTCTTCTTCGTTATACGCCGGAATGGCAATAAGAACACGTGAATTATTTGACACAGACAGACCGTTCTCTTTGTTATTTCTTAATCGTATTATAACGGTATAGGTCGTTCGGAAGAAATGTTGCAACGCAATGACGAACATAACTCCTTCCCACCTTGATTCTCATTTTCATTGCAACAGCCTCAGGACTCAGCGCAACGCGTTGCGC
>BREX01000013.1 GCA_023708985.1 Collinsella sp. | reverse complement strand
ACCGCAGGAAGCTTGGATACGCCTAGGCGCGGTCCAAGAAATCGTCCGCACCCCCATTTACGGCTTTAACCGCATAAACAGTCCCTATTTCACCGCAACTTAGGAGAAGGGGTTGTGTAGCTAAAAGCCCCAAATTGGCTACTCTTTGATGCTGGCGATGAGGTCGTTGGCTTTGGTGGCGATGACGTTGTTGATGTCGGCCTGCAGCTCCTCGTAGACCGCTATGGCTCGCTCGCCGGCGGGGGTGAGGGTGGATCCGCGGGCGCCGTCGCGCTCGATGAGCTTGCAGCCCAGCTGTCCTTCGGCCTCGTTCACAATGCGCCAGGCCTTGGAGTACGCCATGCCCATGCTCTTGGCGGCGCGGTTGAGCGAGTGCTCGCGGGCGATGCCCTGCAGCAGTAAGACGCAGCCGTGGCCGAACACGCCCGGCAGATCTTTGTCGCACGCTTGAATGACCAACTTTGCCGTCGTCTTGTACTCCATGTGCTCCACGTCTTCCCGCTAAAGTGTTTGCTGGGCAAACGCAAAGCCTGCGTCAAACCCTCGTGTGCTCTTCTTAAATCATGCATTGTAGCAGTCAAAGTGCGTTAAGATACTTCCCCAGTATTGGGCGCCCAAGGTTGGGCTGGGTCCTACGAGGCCTGCAGCCGACCGGTCGCATGGAAAAAGGAGAAACATGGCTACGTTCTTTCCCGGTGAGTCCCACACGTTTTCGGAGTATCTGCTGGTCCCTGGTTACTCGTCCTCGCAGTGCATCCCCAACAACGTCTCTCTTAAGACGCCGCTAACCCGCTTTAAGCGCGGTGAGAAGCCGGCAATCACCCTGAACATCCCCATGGTTTCCGCCATCATGCAGTCCGTCTCGGGCGTCGATATGGGTGTCGCGCTCGCTACCGAGGGTGGCCTGTCCTTCATTTACGGTTCTCAGAGTGCCGAGTCCGAGGCCGCTATGGTCAAGGCCGTCAAGGATCACAAGGCCGGCTTCGTTCAGTCCGATTCCACGCTGACCCCCGACATGACCATGGAGCAGGTCATCGAGCTCAAGGAGAAGACCGGTCACTCCACCATGCCGGTCACCGACGACGGCACTCCCAAGGGTAAGCTCCTGGGCATCGTCACCAGCCGTGACTATCGCCCCAGTCGCGATGACCACCAGACGAAGGTCTCCGAGTTCATGACCCCGCGTGAGCAGCTCATCGTGGGTGACAAGAACATCAGCCTCAAGGTTGCCAACGACGTCATCTGGGACAACAAGCTCAACGCCCTGCCCATCGTTGACGACAACGATCACCTCATGGGCATTGTCTTCCGCAAGGACTACGACAGCCACAAGACCAACCCCAACGAGCTGCTCGATAACGACAAGCGCTACATGGTTGGTGCCGGTATCAACACCCGCGACTATGCCGAGCGCGTGCCGCTGCTCATCGAGGCCGGTGCCGATGTCCTGTGCATCGACTCTTCCGAGGGCTTCAGCGAGTGGCAGAAGCGCACCATCGAGTGGATCCGTGCCAACTACGGCGAGGACGTCAAGGTCGGTGCCGGCAACGTCGTCGACGCCGAGGGCTTCCGCTTCCTTGCCGACTGCGGTGCCGACTTCATCAAGGTCGGTATCGGCGGCGGCTCCATCTGCATCACCCGTGAGACCAAGGGCATCGGCCGTGGCCAGGCTACCGCGCTGATCGACGTCTGCCGCGCTCGCGACGAGTACTACGAGGAGACCGGTGTCTACGTGCCCGTGTGCTCCGACGGCGGTATCGTCTACGACTACCACATGACGCTCGCCCTGGCCATGGGTGCCGACTTTATGATGCTGGGCCGCTACTTCGCTCGCTTTGACGAGAGCCCGACCGAGCGCGTCAACGTCAACGGCCAGTACATGAAGGAGTACTGGGGCGAGGGTTCTGCGCGTGCCCGCAACTGGCAGCGCTACGACCTGGGCGGCGCTGCGAAGCTCAGCTTCGTCGAGGGCGTCGACTCCTACGTTCCCTACGCCGGCTCCCTCAAGGACGGCGTGGGCGGCACGCTCTACAAGGTCAAGTCCACGATGTGCAACTGCGGCGCTCTCTCGATCCCCGAGCTCCAGGAAAAGGCACGCCTGACCCTGGTCAGCTCCACCTCCATCGTCGAAGGCGGCGCTCACGACGTAGTCGTGAAGGACTCCCAGCAAAGCGTCAGCTACCGCTAAGCGGCTTTCCCAAGCACCGCACCTTGCCGTTCAAACCATCGCTCGCGTACCAAAGTACGCGGCGCTCCTCTTTCACGGCAATCTGCGGCACCTGGTAAACCCGATCATGCTTGGGCGGGTAACAATTAGCGGTTGATTCACAACCACGTTATTTAGATAAAGCGAGATGCCTGCAAGTCGCAGGCATCTCGCTTGTCGTATTTGCTATCATCAGTCAAGTTAACCTTAGGGTCGGTCGGCTTAGCTTTGTTTGCTACAAGTTCCGCACGCAAAGAAGAGCACTTAATGTGCTCTTCGTCTTGCGCAGGACTGTCCGCAGTAGCGAATAAAGCTAAGCCGACCGACCCCAGCTAAGATTAAAGGAGCTGATATGTGCGATTGCACAGATCATAAGGACGAGATTCCTGTCTACGACGCGCAGGCCATTGAGTCCCGGTGGATGAAGGCCTGGGAGGACTCCAACCTCTTTGCCGTCGACACCGACGACAGCAAGCCCAAGAAGTACGTGCTCGAGATGTTCCCGTATCCCTCGGGCGACCTGCACATGGGCCACGCGCGCAACTATACCATCGGCGATGCCATGGCCCGTCAGGCCCGCATGCGCGGCTATGACGTGCTGCACCCCATCGGCTTTGATGCCTTTGGCCTGCCCGCCGAGAACGCCGCTATTAAGCACAACACGCAGGCTGCCGCCTGGACGTATAAGAACATGGACCAGGCGCTCGCCACGATGAAGCGCATGGGTTTCTCCTATGATCTGGATCGCATGGTCAAGACCTGCAGCCCCGACTACTACCGCTGGGGCCAGTGGATCTTTGAGAAGATGTGGGAAAAGGGCCTGGTCTATCGCAAGAAGAACCCGGTCAACTGGTGCCCCACCTGCAAGACCGTTCTGGCCAACGAGCAGGTCACCGAGGGCAAGTGCTGGCGCTGCGGCACCGAGCCCGAGAAGCGCGACCTTGAGCAGTGGTACTACAAGATCACCGAGTACTCTCAGGAGCTGCTCGACGATCTGGAGAAGCTCCCCGGCTGGCCCGAGCGCGTCAAGCAGATGCAGGCTAACTGGATCGGTCGCTCCGAGGGCGCCGAGGTCGACTTTACCCTGTGCGACCAGGATGGCGAGCCCATCGAGGGCGATGAGGGCAAGATCACCGTCTTCACCACGCGTGCCGATACCCTTTTTGGCGTCTCCTTCTTTGTCCTGGCTCCCGAGTACGCCGGCCTGCACGAGCTCGTCGAGGGTACGGAGTACGAGGAGGCCGTCACCAAGATCGTCGAGGACTCCAAGCATATCTCTGCCGTCGAGCGTGCCCAAGGCACCCTCGAGAAGCACGGTGCCTTCACGGGCCGCTATGTGGTAAACCCCGTCAACGGCGAGAAGGTCCCCGTGTGGGTTGCCGATTATGTCGTTGCCGACTACGGTACCGGTGCCGTCATGGCCGTTCCCTGTGGCGACCAGCGCGACTTTGAGTTTGCCCGTAAGTACGACCTGCCGATCGTGCCGATCATCCTGGACGATGAGGATCGCGCTGCCGTCGAGGCCAGCGGCGAGACCATCGATACCTTCCATGCCGAGACCGTCGACTGGGATTGCGCCCACGCTGCCGAGGGCACGCTCGTCCAGTCCGGCAAGTACACCGGAATGCGCGGCGGCAAGCACTCCGAGGGCGAGGCTGCGATCGTGGCCGACCTCGAGGCCATGGGCTGTGGTCGTCGCAAGGTCGAGTTCCGTCTGCGCGACTGGCTCATTTCCCGTCAGCGCTATTGGGGCAACCCCATCCCGGCCATCCACTGCGAGCACTGCGGCATCGTGCCCGTGCCCGAGGATCAGCTGCCGGTGACGCTGCCCGAGAACCTGGACCTGGGCGCTGGCGAAACCCTTGCCGAGTGCAAGGAGTTCTACGAGACCACCTGCCCGGTCTGCGGCCGCCCGGCCAAGCGCGAGACCGATACCATGGACACCTTTACCTGCTCCAGCTGGTATTACCTGCGCTATACCGATCCGCACAACACTGAGCTGCCCTTCTCCCGTGAGGCTGCCGACCGTTGGATGCCCGTCGATAACTACATCGGCGGCATCGAGCACGCTATTTTGCACCTGCTCTACAGCCGCTTCTTTACCAAGGCACTGCGCGACCTGGGCCTGCTGAGCGTGGACGAGCCCTTCACCAACCTGCTGTGCCAGGGCATGGTCAAGGACGAGAACGGCGACACCATGTCCAAGTCCAAGGGCAACGTCGTGCCCCCGAGCTCGGTCATCGAGCCTTACGGTGCCGACACCATGCGTCTGGCGATCCTTTTTATCGCCCCGCCCGAGAAGGACTTCGACTGGGATCCCAAGGCCGTCGAGGGCGCTAACCGCTTTATCAAGCGCGCCTGGCGTATCGTTTGGCAGCTCGTCCAGTCCGGCGATGCCAACGTGGCCTTCGACAAGTCCGCGCTCGATGAGGTTGCGATGAAGCTCTATCGCGAGCGTCACCGCACCATCGCCAAGTGCACCGAGGACTTCGATCGCGGCCAGTTCAACACCGCCATCTCGGCCGTCATGGAGCTCGTCAACGCGGCGAGCGCCTACCTCAACGCCACCGAGGGTACCGCCCGCGACAAGGCGCTGTGCTACGGCGTGGCCAAGGACATCGTGAGCGTCCTTGCCCCCATCTGCCCGTTCTGGGCCGACGAGCTGTGGCACGAGGCGCTCGGCTGCGAGGGCAACGCCTATACCGCTGCCTGGCCCGAGTTCGACCTGGCCGAGTCCATCGAGGACACGGTGCAGATCGTGGTCCAGGTGCTCGGCAAGGTCCGCGGCCGCGTCGACGTTGCCCGCGATGCCTCCAATGAGGATATGCAGGCTGCCGCCGAGGCCGCCGTCGCCAAGTGGCTCGAGGGCAAGACAGTCGTCAAGGCCATCTGCGTGCCCGGCAAGCTGGTCAACCTGGTGGTCAAGTAAGCACTGCGCGCATAACTGACGCATAAAAGACGAGGGGCGATCCGGTTGGGTCGTCCCTCGTTTTGCATGTATCTGCCTAGTTGCCTTCGGCCAATTGTCCTATTCTTATGGAGAAGCTGTGCGCACGCTGACCTGCAGGTTCGTACTGTGCTTGCACGTTTCCGCAGCTATTGGTATAGTTTGCTTGCAAATGAAGTTGTAATTGAAAGAAGTGGGGTTTCGGCCCCGCTTCTTTTTTGTATGGATGGAGGTGCCGCAATGGTCAAGACCAAGACCGAGCAGGCGATCATCGACGCGCTCGAGGCCGTCGCTCCCCAGCACGATGTCGACATCGTCGACGTCGAGCTCGTGGGTGCCACCAAGGCCCCCTGCGTGCGCGTGCGTATCGAGGGTGCCGAGGGTCAGAGCCTGTCGCTCAACGATGTTACGGCCAACACCAAGTGGGTCGGCGATGTGATTGAGGAGCTCGACCCCATCTCTTCGAGCTATACGCTCGAGGTGTCGAGCCCGGGCATGGCGCGCCCGCTGCGCCGCCCGTGCGACTTTGCCCGCTTTGTGGGCGAGAACTGTGAGCTCACCTCCACCGCTACCGAGGGCCGTCGCAAGTACGCCGGCAAGATTGCCGCCGCCACCGAGGCGAACGTGACCCTCGAGCTCGAGGGCGGCGAGTCCGTCACCCTCGATTTCTCTGATGTTAAAAAGTGCAAGTTGAAGCCCACCTACGACTTCAAGCCCGCGAAGGAAGGAAAGTAAGATGGCAGCATCCGACATGATGTCCGCCCTGATGGGGCTTTGCCAGGAGAAGCACATCGACCAGCTCTACCTGATCGACCGCCTGGAGCAGTCGCTTGCCAAGAGCTATGCCGAGATCCTGCATCTTGAGTGGGGCGCCAAGGTGACCATCGACCGCACCACCGGCAAGATCTACGTCTACCGTCTGGAGCCGATTGACGATTCCATGGACGAGGAAGGCAACTTCACCGAGTTCGAGGAGATCGACGTCACCCCCAAGAACACGAGCCGCATCGCCGCCCAGCACGCCAAGGCCGAGATCAACGCCATCGTGCGCAACTCCGCCCGCGAGCAGATCTACGAGGAGTTCTCCGGCCGCATCGGTGACCTCATCAGCGGTACCGTGCTGCAGTCCACGCCCGACTTCACGATCGTCAAGATCCGCGAGGGCGTCGAGGCCGAGCTGCCGCACTTCGATCAGCGCCGTTACGAGAACGAGCGCAACGAGCGTCCGATGGGCGAGCGCCACCTGCATAACCAGCACATCAAGGCCGTGATCATCGACGTTCGCGACCCCAACTCCAACCTGCAGCCGGTTCGTGGCGAGCACAGCCGTCCGCCGATTGTCATCTCCCGTACCCACCCCGAGCTCATGCGTCGTCTGTTTGAGCAAGAGGTGCCCGAGATCTATGAGGGCACCGTCCAGATCAAGTCGATCGCCCGCGAGCCCGGCCAGCGCTCCAAGGTCGCCGTCCACTCGCTCGACGACCGTCTGGATCCCGTGGGCGCCTGTGTCGGCCCCAAGGGCAGCCGTGTTCGCGCTGTCGTGGGCGAGCTCCGTGGCGAGCGCGTCGACGTCATCCTTTGGGATGCCGATCCTGCCGTCTACGTCGCCAACGCCCTGTCGCCCGCCAAGGTCACCCGCGTCCTCATCGACGAGGAGAAGGCCTACGCCGGCGTCATCGTGCCCGACGACCAGCTGTCCCTCGCCATCGGCAAGGAGGGCCAGAACGCCCGCCTCGCCGCGCGCCTGACCGGCTGGCACATCGACATCAAGTCCGAGACGCTTGCCGCCGACATCCTCAAGAACGTTCCCGTTCACGAGGAGCCCGCCGCCGACCTGATCGGTGACGAGGAGGACGAGGACGTCCGCCGCTGCGAGTACGTGTCCGAGGACGGCATCCAGTGCCGCAACCAGGCTCGTCCCGGCTCCCGTTTCTGCGGTGTCCACGACACCGACGCCTTCGATGATGCGGAGGACCTGATCTAGCGCGCGGTTGCGCCGGGCGGGTCCCGGCGCGTCTCCCACGCTCGTTCAGTCTCTAGGCACCCAAGGTGCCAGAAAGGGTAGGTGAAGTCATATGGCAAAAGTCCGTGTGTCCACCCTGGCCAAAGAGTTCGGCATGACCTCCAAGGAACTGATGGGTCATCTCGCCGATATGAAGATTCCCGCTAAGTCCGCTTCCTCCACCTTGGAGGACGCTTATGTCGCCATGGTCCGCAAGCAGCTCGCCTCGGTGATCGAGGCCCGCGCTCAGGAAGTCGAGGCCGCCAAGCAGGCCGAGGAGCAGGCAGCTGCTGCCGAGGAGGCCGCACGCGCCGCCGAGGCCGAGCGCGAGCGCATCGCCGCCGAGAAGGCACGCGAGGAGGAGCGCCGCCAGTTTGCCGCAGCCCAGGCTGCCGAGGAGGCTGCCCGCGCCGAGGCCGAGGCCAAGAAGAAGGCCGAGCAGGAGCGCCTTGCTCGCGAGAAGGAGGAGGCTGCCCGCGAGGCCCAGCGCCGCGCCGTTCCCGCTTCCGACTCCGGTTCGCGCTTCCGTTCGCTGCTCGACCAGATCGCCGCACAGGAGACCGTGCTCAAGGAGAAGAAGGACGCCGAGGACAAGGCCAAGGCCGAGCGCGCCGCAGAGCGCGGTAACCGTCGTGGCGGCAACAACGACCGCCGCGGTGGCCGTCGTAACGATCGCAACGCCTCAGACAACAACTCCGAGCGCAACGCCTCCGAGAGCCGTCCGCACAGCCATCGCACCAACGCCAGCAACAACGTCGCTGCCGGCATGGACTTCCCCAACCCCGATAAGCAGGGCAAGGGCAAGAAGCGCAAGGGCGGTCACAACAACGAAGAGGACCACTACAGCCGCATGGCTCGCGAGGCCGAGGAGTACAGCCGCGAGAAGGTGCTCGAGGAGGCTCGAGCTGCCGTCGAGGAGGCCTCTCGTGAGTCCACCGGTCGCCGCAAGAAGCGCAAGGAGAAGCGCGAGCGCGAGGCTGCCAAGGCTCAGGAGGAGCGCAAGATAGAGGAGGCGCTGGCCCAGGGCGTGAACCCCGAGGACCTCGACGCCATCAAGGTCTCCCAGGGCGTTACCGTCCAGGAGCTTGCCGAGGCGCTCGACGTTCCGGCCAACGACATCATTAAGCGCCTGTTCCTGCTGGGTACGCCGCTCACCATGACGCAGTCCATGTCCGACGACCTCGTCGAGCTCGTTGCCGACGACCTGGGCCGTCAGATCAAGATCATCACCCCCGAGGAGGAGAACACCTTCTCGTTCTACGACGATCCCGCCGACCTTAAGCCGCGTGCCCCGGTCGTCACCGTCATGGGCCACGTCGACCACGGCAAGACGTCGCTGCTCGATGCCATCCGTCACACCGGCGTTGCTGCCGGCGAGGCGGGCGGCATTACGCAGGCCATCGGCGCTTCGCAGGTCATGATCAACGACCGCAAGATCACCTTCATCGATACCCCGGGTCACGCTACCTTTACGGCCATGCGTGCCCGTGGCGCCAAGGTGACCGACATCGTCATCCTGATCGTCGCCGCCGACGACGGCGTCATGCCCCAGACGGTCGAGTCGATCAACCACGCCAAGGCCGCCGGCGTACCCATCGTCGTTGCCGTCAACAAGATCGATAAGCCGGGCGCCAACCCCGACCGCGTGCGCCAGGAGCTCACCGAGTACGGCGTCATCCCCGAGGAGTGGGGCGGACAGAACATGTTCGTCAACATCTCGGCCAAGCAGAAGATCGGTATCGATGACCTTCTGGAGACCGTGCTGCTCCAGGCCGACGTGCTCGAGCTTAAGGCCAACCCGGACACCTTTGCCTCCGGCAATGTCCTCGAGGCCAAGCTCGACAAGGGCCGCGGCTCGGTCGCTACCGTGCTCGTGACCCGCGGTACCTTGCACGTGGGCGATACGCTGGTCGCCGGCCTTACCTACGGCCGCGTCCGTGCTATGCTCGACCCCAAGGGTCGCGCCGTCACCGAGGCCGGTCCCTCCGACGCCGTCGAGATTTTGGGCCTGCAGTCTGTGCCCAACGCCGGCGACGAGTTCCGCGTGTTCGAGGACGAGCGCGAGGCTCGCGCCCTTGCCGACGAGCGTTCGCTCAAGGCCCGTATCGAGGAGCAGAGCCGCGTCAAGCACGTCACGCTCGAGAACCTCTTCGAGACCATTGCCGACGCCGAGGTCAAGGAGCTCAACCTGATCATCAAGGCCGACGTCCAGGGTTCCATCGAGGCCCTTCAGGACTCGCTCGACAAGATGGATCAGTCCGAGGTTCGCATCAACACGATCCACTCCGCCGTTGGCGCCATCAACGAGACCGACGTCGTCCTGGCCGACGCCTCTAACGCCATCATCATCGGCTTTGGCGTCCGTCCCGACGGTAAGGCCCGCTCCGCCGCCGAGCGCGAGGGCGTCGAGATCCGTTGCTACGACGTCATCTACAAGTGCCTCGAGGAGCTCGACGCCGCCCGTATCGGCATGCTCAAGCCCACCGAGGTCGAGGTCGCCACGGGTACCGCGACCGTCCTGGACACCTTCAAGGTGCCCAAAGTCGGTATCGCCGCCGGTGTCCGCGTCGAAGAGGGCGAGATCGCCGCGACCGATTCCGTGCGTCTGGTGCGCGACGGTATCGTGGTCTTCAACGGCAAGATCGCCTCGATGCGCCACTACAAGGACGAGGCCAAGAGCCTCAAGAGCGGTTCCGAGGGCGGCATTGGCCTGGAGAACTTCCAGGACATCAAGCCCGGCGACCAGATCGAGGGTTACCGTATCGACCAGGTTGCCCGTACCGAGTAGGGGGTAGCGCTATGAAGCAAACGCAGGCAACCCGCCGTCTGGGCGAGCAGCTTCGCGAGAAGCTCGGTTATATCCTGCTCTTTGAGGTTTCCGATCCGCGTCTCGACTTGGTTACTTTGACCGCGGTCGAGGTCGCGGTGGACCGTTCGTTCGCGCGTGTGTACGTGTCGTGCGATGCGAGCCGCTACGACGAGGTCATGGAGGCGCTCGCAAGCGCCAAGGGCCGTATTCGCAGCCTGTTGGCTCGCTCGCTCGATTGGCGTGTCACGCCCGAGCTCGATTTTCGCATCGATCGCTCGACCGATGAGGCCGAGCGCATCACGCGTGCGCTGGAAAACGTTCCCGCCACGCTTGCGATCGAAAAGGACGAGGACGGCTATCCGATAGCGGATGCCGCCCAGGAGGCAGCTTTAGATGACTAATTCCGCCGACCTCGCCTCGTGCGAGTCTGCAGATATTCAGCGACGCATCCTCGAGCTCATCGAGGGTGCGTCCTCCATTGCGATTTCGGGCCACACTTCTCCCGATGGCGACGCCCTGGGCTCCGTGTTGGGTCTGGGCCTTTCGCTCATGAAGTTTTTCCCCAACAAGGACATTGCGCTGCTGCTGGCAGACGATGACCCGGTTCCGCGCATCTACCGCTTTATGGAAGGTTCCGATCGCCTGGTGCCGGCATCTGCGTACACCGGCAATCCGGACCTGTTCATCTCGGTGGACGTACCGGTCGTCGAGCGCCTGAATAACTCCGCCGAGGTGCTTCGTCGCTCCAAGCATGTGGTGTGTTTCGACCACCATCCGGCGCGTGAGGAGTTTGCCGAGCTCAGCCTGAGGCGCGTCGAAGCTGCAGCCTGCGCCATGATCATTGACCGTTTCTTGGACAATTGTGGCATTGTCGCCCGTGATGGCGTCGCGACTTGCTTGCTGTGCGGCTTGGTGACCGACACCGGTCGTTTCCAGTACCAGAACGCCGATGCCGCTGCGTTCCATGCGGCCTCGCGACTGGTTGCCCACGGTGCCGATCCGGCGCGTGTGGCACTCGAGGTATATCAGAGCATGCGCGTTGAGTTTTTGCACCTCAAGTCCATCGTTATGGGCCGCATCAAGACGGTGGCCCACGGGCGCGTCGCGTATAGCTACGCGTACCAGAGCGACCTTGAGGCTTGCGGTGTCACCTCGGATGAGTGCGACGGACTGGTGGATGTGGTGCGCTCGGTGATGGGCGTGGAGGTCTGCCTGTTCCTGAAGGGCATTGAGGGCGATACCAAGGTGCGCGGCAACCTGCGCTCCAAGGGCGACCTCAACGTGTCCGAGATTGCTGCTGCCTTTGGCGGAGGCGGACATCCCGCTGCCGCCGGTTTCTCCAACAACGGAACGATTCTCGAGACGCTCACTGTGGCACTTCCCATGCTGGCCGAGCTGGTAGGGGAGGATCCTACTTCGGTGACCGTCGAGCTTTAACTTTTTGGATGGTACATGGCTCGTCGTACGCCTTCTCAACTGAATATGCTGCTCGCCGTCGATAAGCCGGTGGGCTGCACGTCCCACGATGTGGTCTCGCAATGTCGGCGCGCCCTCCATGAGCGGCGCGTCGGCCATGCCGGCACGCTCGACCCTATGGCATCGGGTGTCATGGTGGTGGGCGTGGGCCAGGCCACCCGTCTGCTGGGTATGCTAACTCTCGATACCAAAAGCTATGTCGCCGACATTTCGTTTGGTGCCGAGACCAATACCGATGATGCGGAGGGCGAGGCGGTCCGCACAGTGGCTGTTGCGAACGAGCTCCGCGATCCTGCCTATGCCCGTGAGCACTTGGCCGCCATGTTGGGCCCGCAGATGCAGGTGCCGCCGGCGTTTTCGGCTATCTCGGTCAATGGCGTTCGCGCCTACAAGTCTGCTCGCGAGGGCAATGCGGTGGACCTACCTCCGCGCCCCGTCGAGGTCTATGCCGCCGACCTGATCGCCGTGGGTGGCGAAGGTGATACGTGTGTGTGGACCGTGGCGTTCTCGGTGAGCAAGGGCACCTATATCCGAGCGCTCGCTCGCGACCTGGGCCGCGCCTGCGAGAGCGCCGCGCACATTTCCGCGCTGCGCCGCACGGCCTCCGGTGCTGTTTCCATTGGCGCCTGTCATGCGGTGGAGGAGCTTTCTCCCGAGTCCGCCGCTGGCTTTGCCCTGGATCCCATTGCGGCCCTGGGCGCCACACGTGTTGACTTGCCGGGCAATCTTGCCGACGACCTGCTCTGCGGCCGACGCATTCCCGTTGAGCGTGCGCTTGCCGATTTCGATTCCTTGAAGGCGCCGTTTGCGTTGGTGCTCGATGGGGGACTCAAGGCGCTCGCCCGCATTGAGGGCGGCCGCTTTGTCATGGAGCACGTGTTTCCGCAGGCAATCGGCGGTGTTCGATGATGTTGTCCGCTCGCGAGCTCGCGCGTGTCTTTTTCGCGGGCGAGTCGGACGAGGCTCGCATCGTTGCTGCCGATACGTTTGATGAGTGTGAGCACTTGGGTGCCGCTTCAATCGCCATTGGCGTGTTCGACGGCGTTCACCGTGGACACCAGGAACTCATCGAAGCGCTTGTCCGTGATGCCCGTGCCCATGGCTGTAAGGCGGTCGTGGTTACCTTCGATCCCGACCCGGACGTTGTGGTGAGCCCTTCGCCCGCTCAAAAATTGATGACGACGGCCGACCGTCTGCATGCCTTGGCTCAAACCGGGGTCGATGCGGTGGTGGCCGTTCCCTTTACGCCTGAGGTTGCGGCACTCGACCATGTTGGTTTTCTTGCGCTGCTGTCGCGCGTGGTTGACATTCGCTCGATTCGCGTTGGCAGTGACTTTAGACTGGGTCGTGGCGGTGCTTCTGGTGTTGCCGAGATGCGCGCCTGGGGTTCCGAGCACGGCGTTGACGTGTATGGTCACGACCTGCTTTGCGAGGGCGGTGAGGCCATTTGCGCCACCCGTATCCGTCATGAGCTTGGACAGGGCCATGTGGAGCTGGCTGCTGAGTTGCTCGGCCGTCCGTATATGGTGCGTGGCGGTGTTATTCGCGGCCGTCACGAGGGCTCTGGCATGGGCTTTCCCACGGCAAACCTACAGGTTTCCGACGGTATTCAGGTGCCTGCCGATGGCGTGTATGAGGGTCTGGTGCTGGTCGATGACACCGCGTGGCCCGCTGCCGTGAACGTCGGACTGCCGCCGACGTATGCCGACGATGCGGCATCTGCGCATCTCGAGGCTAATTTAATTGGTTATACGGGCGACCTCTATGGCGCTTCCGTTTCGCTGGGGTTTACGCGCTGGCTGCGTCCGTCGCGCGTGTTCGATTCGCTGGATGAGTTGATCGCTACCGTCGAGGGTAATATCGAGGACATTCGGTACAACTTGGGTGAGCAGGGGGTGAGCATCCGTGATTAGCGATGAGGAAAAAGACCAGGTACGCGCTGCGTCCGACTTAGTCGCCATCGTGCAGGAAACGGTTGAGCTCAAGCCTCGCGGTCATGAGTTTTGGGGTTGCTGCCCCTTCCATGGCGAAAAGACGCCGTCCTTCCACATTATCCCCGCCACGCAGGTGTGGCATTGCTTTGGCTGCGGCGAGGGTGGCGACGTCTTCACCTATATCATGAAGCGCGAGAACCTGAGCTTTCCCGAGTCAATCCGTTATTTGGCCGATCGCGCGGGTATTGAGCTGCACGACACCGGAGATCGCCGCGAGCGCGGTACCAAGCGTGCCCGCATCTACGATTTGTGCGCCGAGACCGCCCGGTTCTACCACACGATGCTTATGCGCGGTAAGGACGGCCGTCCGCGCGAGTACTTTGCCAGCCGCGGCATGGGTGGCGACGTCTGCCGCCGCTACTGCCTGGGCTTTGCGCCGGGCCGCAACGCGCTTGTGTCGCACCTGTCTCAGGCGGGCTTTACCCCGCAGGAGATGATCGATGCCAACGTGGCCGTGAGCCGTGGGCGCGGACAGCTCGCCGACCGCTTTTACGACCGCGTGATGTTTCCCATCTTTGACGAGCAAGGGCATAACATCGCCTTTGGCGGTCGCATTATGGGCGACGGCCAGCCTAAGTATCTCAACACCGCCGAGACGAGCGTGTTCCATAAAAAGCGAAACCTCTACGGCTTTAACTGGGCCAAGGAGTTTATCGTCGCGCAGGATACCGCCATCGTGGTGGAGGGTTATACCGACTGTATCGCCTGCTGGGAGGCGGGGATCAAAAACGTCGTCGCCACGCTGGGCACCGCGCTCACGGAGCATCACGTCAAGACGCTCACCCGCTTTGCCAAGCGCATCGTGTATATGTTTGACGGCGATGCCGCGGGCCAGAAGGCCGCCCGCCGCGCGATTCAGTTTATCGAGCAGGATTCGATGGACCTGCGCTGCGTGGTACTGCCCGACGGCAACGATCCCATGGAGTTCATCACGGCGCATGGCGGACAGGAACTGCAGGCGCGCATCGACGCTGCCGAGCCGCTTATGGACTTTGTCTACCGTTCGCTGCAGGAGTCGAGCGACATCACCACGCCGGGCGGTCGCGCCAAGGCGCTGGAGGACGCTCTCACGCTCATCTATCCGCTTCGTGACAGCTATATGATCGATACGTACTTTATCCAGATTGCCGATCTGCTGGGTTTGGATTTGGAGACGGTGCGCGCGAGCTCGGGCCGTGTGTTTCGCGATGTCGCCAAGCGCGAAGATGCTGAGCGCCGTCGCGAGCAGAACTATGAACGCCAGCGGGCACAAGCCGAGCGCTCTGGTAGCGCGGGCGGTCGGGCGTCTGGTTCGCAGGGGACATCTCGTGGTGCTTGGGCGTCGGGCGCGACGCCGCCGGTGTCCTCGCCTGTCGAAGAAGAGCCGTACGACTACGTCCCACTCGATGCCTACGGTGCCGCGCCCGTGGAGGTCGTCGACGACCTTCCTCCGATCGATGTGCCTGATGGTATGGGCGCTGTGCCAGTGGCTGACGGTTCGGGCGCACCGGCTGCGGCGGCGCCGATGGTTCTTACCGATCTAGAGCGCAAGTCCTTGGCAGGGGAGCGCGAGCTGTTGACGATGCTCACGAGCTACCCCGACCTGTTCCGCACGTATGCCGACCGCATCTGCTCCATCGAGTGGGTTGACCCACGTCACGAGTCCATCGCATGGGCCGTTCTGGCAACGCCGCCGGGAACCGATCCTGCAGCCTGCATGGATGCTGCGCGCTCAGTGTGTCCCGATGCGGCAACGCTTGTGAGCGCCGGGCGCATCTCGGCGACGAGCAAGCACCCCACCGAGACGAACATCGTGTTTATGCTCGATACGCTCGAGCTCTACACCATCAAGCGCCGCATGCGTGCCGCACAGGCCAAGCTGCGCCAGGACCGTTCGCTCGATGATGAGGCCCGTCGCGCGCTGACCGTGCAGGCCGCGCAGGATTCGCAGCGTCAACGCGAACTGCAAAAGTCGATCGGCGGCGTGGCGGACCCGTTCCGTTTGATCGGCCTGGAGGCCGCAGGCACCGAACAAGCCTAGATGTTGTGGCCAACCAGCGTATTCTTGCCTATATCCAGTCCTCTTTTTGGGTATAGACGTCAATGTGTGTGCTAAAGTATTGAGTCCTGTGGACTATGAAGGGAGAATCTGTGCCAAAAAAGACTGAGAGCACGGGTACTGGGCTGGAATCCTACGTTGCAAAGCTCATGGGCAACGGCTCAAACAGGACTTCGGTAACCGAGGACGAGATTCAGGTCGCCCTGAAGGATATCGATGTTTCTGACGAGCGGCTCACCGCGGTGTATTCCGCGCTGCGCAACAGCGGCATCCAGATTATCTCCGCGAGCGGTAACGACGACGCCCCCATGGACGTCGACGATGACGATAACGATACCGATACCGACGATTTCGATGACGACGACGAGCACGATTCCGGCTCGCTCGACGATCACGAGCTCAAGATGGCCCGTCAGGCCGACGCCGAGATGGGTTCTTCCAAGAGCAAGAAGAAGCGCACCGTGCGCACGTCCCGTTCACGCTCCCGCGTGCGTGGCATCGATGCCTCCACGGTGATGCTGACCGGCGACCCGGTCCGTATGTACCTCAAGGAGATCGGCAAGGTCGACCTGCTGACCGCCTCCGAAGAGGTCGATCTGGCCATGAAGATCGAGGCCGGTCTCGAGGCCACCGAGAAGCTCGAGGCTGCCGAGGCAGGCGAGCTCGAGCTCACGCGTGCCGAGATGCGTCGTCTTACGCGCATTGAGAACGTGGGCCTCGAAGCCAAGCAGGCACTCATCAGCGCAAACCTGCGTCTGGTCGTCTCCATCGCCAAGCGCTATGTCGGTCGCGGCATGCTGTTCCTGGACCTGATCCAGGAGGGCAACCTCGGTCTGATCCGCGCCGTCGAGAAGTTCGACTACCAGAAGGGCTTTAAGTTCTCCACGTATGCCACGTGGTGGATCCGTCAGGCCATCACGCGCGCTATCGCCGACCAGGCCCGTACCATCCGTATTCCCGTGCACATGGTCGAGACCATCAACAAGCTCGTCCGCGTGCAGCGCCAGCTCCTTCAGGACCTGGGTCGCGACCCGACCCCCGAGGAGATCGGTGCCGAGATGGACATGAGTGCCGACCGCGTCCGCGAGATCCAGAAGATTTCGCAGGAGCCCGTTTCGCTCGAGACCCCCATCGGCGAGGAAGAGGATTCCCAGCTGGGCGACTTTATCGAGGACTCCCAGGCCATCGTTCCGCCCGATGCCGCCAGCTTCTCCATGCTGCAGGAGCAGCTCACCCAGGTGCTCGACTCGCTTGCCGATCGTGAGCGCAAGGTTATCGAGCTGCGCTTTGGCCTTGTCGACGGACATCCCCGTACGCTCGAGGAAGTCGGCCGCGAGTTTGGCGTCACGCGCGAGCGCATCCGCCAGATCGAGTCCAAGACCCTGGCCAAGCTCCGCCACCCGAGCCGCTCGAGCAAGCTTAAGGACTACATCGAGTCTTAACCTCGCAAGCAAGAAGCGCCCTCAAGCACATCCGCTTGAGGGCGCTTTCATGTTGCCGTTGGGGACGTTCTTGAATGACTAGTCGTTTAAGAACGTCCCCAATGACTGGGTCGGAAAATTTCTTAAAAAAGTTCTTGCCCTGAGCTGATTCGTCCGTATAATAAACTTCGTTGCTTGAGAGCACGCACCTATTCCTCGGTAGCTCAATGGTAGAGCACGCGGCTGTTAACCGCGCTGTTGTAGGTTCGAGTCCTACCCGGGGAGCCAGAATTTTCCAGCCCTTTCCGTTGGGCTTTTAAATTCCTCGGTAGCTCAATGGTAGAGCACGCGGCTGTTAACCGCGCTGTTGTAGGTTCGAGTCCTACCCGGGGAGCCAGGTTGTAAAACCCGTCGCTTATGCGGCGGGTTTTTTCATGCCGCGATCGCCGTTCGCGAACGTTACCGTATCAACATTTCGTGTCGAGGATGTAATCCCGAGGCCCGCCACCTCAACATGGCGCGGTCGTTGTAGAATATTGCAATGATTGCTCCCACGACATGGTGCCGCGAGCACCAAGAAAAGGAGATTCTTGTGTCTGAGACCATTAACGGCAGTCTGAGCGTCTCGAACGACGTTATTGCCGATATTGCCGGTTATGCCGCGATGACGTGCTATGGCGTTGTCGGTATGGCTGAGCAGCTCCAGGGCGCCGAGAGCGTGCGCCTGCTTGCCGGTCAGCGCCTCCGCAAGGGCGTGCTTGTCTCCGCCGACGAGAACGGCCTTACGGTCGATCTTCACGTCGTGCTCGAGAACGGCGTCAACATGAAGTCTGTCTGCCACAATCTTTCGAGCTCCGTTGCCTTCACCCTGCAGGAGATCGCCCAGATCGATCCCGCCAGCCTTAAGATCGGCATCCATATCGACGCGCTCAAGAGCCGTCTGAACTAGCATCCGAAAACGGAGATTCAAATACCCATGATTGCAAAGACCATTCGCACCTGTTTTCCGATCGCTGCGGCTGCTGTTTCCGACAAGGCCGAGGAGATCAACAAGCTCAACGTCTTCCCCGTACCCGACGGCGACACCGGTACCAACATGTCGCTCACGCTCGCCTCGGTGACCAAGGAGCTCTCCGCCCTTCCTGCCGACGCCGACATGGAAGCCGTCGCCGGCGCCATTACCCACGGCTCCCTGATGGGTGCCCGCGGCAACTCCGGCGTCATTACCTCGCAGATCTTGCGCGGCGTGGCCGAGGGTCTCGTCTCTGCCGATGAGCCCATCACGTCCGCCAACATCGCCTATGCGTTCCGTCGCGCCGTCAAGGTTGCTTTCCAGGCTGTCCGCAAACCCATCGAGGGCACGATCCTCACGGTCCTGCGCGATGTCTCGACTAAGGCCGATGAGTGCGAGAAGAAGAAGTTCTCGGCCGAGGATGCGCTCGATGCCATTGTTGTTGAGGCCTATCAGTCCGTCGCCCGCACGCCCGACCTGCTGCCTGTCCTCAAGGAGAACGGCGTGGTCGACTCCGGCGCCTTCGGCTTTGCCATCTTCCTGGAGAACTTTGTTGCCGCTGCGCTCGGCCGCAGCACCGTTGTCGAGGATTTCTCCGCTACGTTTGACTCCGCTGGCTCTGCCCGCGACGCGGCCCTTGGTCGCGTTGAGATCGAGGCCAACGACGACTGGGAGGGCTCGGAGTTCCGCTACTGCAACGAGTTCCTCTTTAAGGCCGACGCTCCCTTTGACGAGGACGAGTGCCTTAAGTTCCTGGGCTCCATGGGCGACTGCGAGCTGCTCGTGGGTGCCTACCCCGACTACAAGATTCATGTGCACTCCAACACCCCCAACCTGGTGCTCGAGCACATGCTGCAGCTTGGTCAGATCTATGAGGTCTTTATCCACAACATGGAGATGGAGGCCCACGACCGTACCGCCAAGATTCACGAGGACCAGGAGAAGGCCGCCGAGCCCGCGAAGGCCCTGGGCTTTGTCGCCGTTGCCGCTGGGTCCGGCGAGGCAGACATCCTCAAGTCTCTCGGCGTCGACGTAATCGTGTCTGGTGGTCAGACCATGAACCCCTCGACTGCAGACCTGCTGGGCGCCGTTGACCAGGTCAACGCGACCTCGGTCATCATCCTGCCCAATAACGGTAACATCCGCATGGCCGCCGAGGCCGCTGCCTCAGCCTGCACCGACAAGAAGGTCGCCGTCGTTCCCACCAAGACCGTTCCGCAGGCCTTCTCCGCGCTGTTCGCGGTCCTGCCCGATTCCGAGCTCGAGGACGCCGTCGCCGCCATGGTAGACGCCATCAGCGAGGTCCGCGATGGCGAGGTCACCCGCGCCGTGCGCGATTCCAGCGCCTCTGACGGCTCTCCGATTCACTCCGGTGACGTCATGGGTATCATCGCCGGCTCCATCGACGTGGTCGGCTCCGACGTGAAGCAGGTCACGCTCGACTGCATCAACCGCATGCAGGAGGAAGAGGAGGGCGACGCGCTGACGATTCTGGCCGGCGAGGAGCTGTCCGATGAGGCCTTCCAGGAGATCGTCGACGCTATCGAGGAAGCTCAGCCCGATCTGGAGATCGACGCCCATCGTGGCGAGCAGCCGCTCTATCCCGTAATCTTCTCAATCGAGTAGGCATCTGCCCATGTCCGAGCTCTGCTCCGTGCCGCGCGTCTCGGAGCGCTTTGCCCAGAGCAATGCGCTCGACGAGGATATCGCGCGACTCAAATTTGTTTCGGGTAAACGTGAGGAGGCCCTTCGCCGTCTGGGAATTCGGACGGTGGGGGACCTCCTTCTCCATATCCCTCATCGATACCTCGACTTTACCCGTTCGTGGTGCATCGAGATGGCGCCCATCGGTACCGTGTGCACCATCATCGCCACGGTCGACCGTATCGTCCAAAAGCAGCCGCGTCCGCGCATGCAGGTGACCGAGGTCTCACTCGTTGACGAGACGGGCGTGCTGCAGGTCGCCTTTTTCCGCCAGCCCTGGATTGCCCAGCAGCTTAAGCAGGGCGACCGCCTGGCCGTGATGGGTAAGGTCGAGTTTGCCTATGGCTTTAAGCAGATGGCCTCGCCGCACTTTGAAAAGCTTGAGGAAGGGCGTGCCGCTGGCACTATCCTGCCGGTCCATTACGTGAGTGATGGCGTGAGCCAGGCGTGGATGCGCCGCATTGTAAGTGGCGCGCTCGAGGTCGTCGGCAATCCCTTCGACCCGATTCCCGCACGCTTACGCGTCAAGCGCCGCCTGATGAGCAATGCCCGTGCGCTTCGATCGATTCATTTTCCCTCGAGCATGGCTGAGCGCGATATCGCGCGCGCACGGCTTGCCTACGAGGAGTGCCTCTACCTGCAGCTGGCACTGCGTCTGCGCAACGACGGCGGCCTGGTCGAAGTCGTTCCCTACGCCCACACCGCGGGCGAGCACCTGGCCGCGCTCAAGCAAGCCCTGCCGTTTTCGCTGAGCGACGAGCAGGAGGCCGCGTTCCAAGATATCCTGCGCGATATGTGCGATGGCGGGCGCGTTATGAACCGCCTGCTGCTGGGCGATGTCGGTACTGGTAAGACCGCCGTTGCCGCTTGCGCGCTGGCAGTGGCTGCCGATAGCGGCACGCAGGCCTGCGTTATGGCGCCCACGGGCGTTCTGGCGCGCCAATATGCCGATAAGACCGGCCCCTTGCTCTCGCAGGCTGGCATGTCCTGGGCGCTCCTGACGGGTGCCACGCCGGCCGCAGAGCGCGCGCGCATTCATGCCCAGCTGGAATCGGGCGAGCTCGACGTGCTCTTTGGCACCCACGCGGTGCTTTCAGATAACGTTGCGTTCAAGCATCTGTCGCTCGTGGTCATCGACGAGCAGCACCGCTTTGGCGTAGGCCAGCGTAACGCCCTGCGTGCCAAGGGTCCCGGTGCGGACCTGCTCGTTATGACGGCAACGCCCATCCCGCGTACGCTGGCGCTTTCGGTCTACGGCGATCTGGACACGAGCATCATCCGCCATCGGCCCGTCCCTGGCGCTGGCGTGACGACACGCGTGCTCACCGAGTCGAGCCGCGACCTCGCCTATGGCGCCATCCGCGAGGCACATGAAAAGGGTCGGCAGGCCTACGTGATTTGCCCGCTCGTGGAGCCGAGTGACTCGACCGATGAGCTGGAAGACGTGCCCGGTATCGCCCGCGACGACGAGGGCCGCGTGACGGTCCCCGTGCCGCTGCACGATACGGCAACCGAGCTCGAACGACTGCGTCTGGCGTTGCCGGGTCTTGTCATCGAGCGCCTTCACGGCCGCATGCCGGCGGGGGAGAAGGATCGTGTGATCGACGCCTTCAAGCGTGGCGAGATCGACGTGCTCGTCTCGACTACGGTGGTCGAGGTGGGCGTCGACGTGCCTAACGCCACCGTCATGGTCATCGAGAACGGCGAGCGCTTTGGGTTGGCTGCCTTGCACCAGCTGCGCGGTCGCGTGGGCCGTGGCAGCGTGTCGGGCACGTGCCTGGTCATGACGCACTCCAAGGGCAACGGTGGCGCTTCGGCAGCGCAAGATCGCCTGCAATCGCTCGAAAAAACCTCTGATGGCTTTACACTCGCCCAGATGGACCTGCGCCTGCGCCATGAGGGCGAAATCCTGGGGTACCGCCAACACGGCGGTGTGACCCTGCGCTTTGTCGACCTGGATGCCGACGAGGAGCTGATCGAGTGGGCCCATTTGGACGCGATCGAGCTCTTGCGGTATGCTTGTACACTTGACTCCGTGGCGACGCGCCCCCTGCGCGACGCGGTCGCCATGCGTTATCGACATATTTTTAAGGAGGTCAGCGGAGGATGAGAATCATCGGCGGCGAATGGCGCGGTCGTAAGATCGAGGAGCCCCGTGGTCGCGATGTCACCCGCCCCACGACTGATCGCGTGCGCGAGTCGTGCGCATCTATGGTCATGTCGGCATTCGACTTCGATCTGGACGAGGTCCGCGTGCTGGACGCCTTTGGCGGCTCCGGTGCCTTAGGGTTAGAGATGCTCTCTCGTGGGGCCCGCTCGCTCACGACGTTTGAGATCGATCGCAACGCCGCGCGGCTCATTACCAAGAATATCGAGTCGCTCTGCCGCGACCGTGCGCGTTGGCGCGTGGTCACGGGCGACATGCTGGCGAGTGCCTCGCGCGGTCGTGTACCGGGCGGCCCCTTTGATCTGGTCCTGCTCGACCCGCCCTATGCTTTTGGTGCCGAGCCGGTCGAGGAACTGCTGCAGAACCTGGCTCAGCAGGGTTTACTTGCACCTGGCGCTTACGCCTTGTTTGAGCATGCCGCTGCCGATGCGGGCGCGCATCCGGCAGGCTTTGAGACTGTACGTGAGAAGCGCTACGGCATTACCTCGGTCGACCTGCTTCGTTGGGTCGGCGATAACGATGGCGAGGGCGATAACGCCGGCACCGATGCTGACAACAACGATGCCACGACGTTTCGGGAGGATGCTCATGAGTGACACCATCAACCGCGTGATCGTCCCGGGCACCTTCGATCCCATCACGTTTGGCCATATCGATGTGATCCGCCGCGCCCGCCGCATCTTTCCCAGCGTGATCGTCGCTGTTGCCGAGTCGCAGGGTAAAAACGGTGTGGGCACCACGTTTATGCTCGATGAGCGCGTGGCTCTGGCCCGCGAGGCGCTCGGTGATATCGACGGCGTCGAGGTCCTGCCCTTTACCGGCCTCTTGGTCGACTTCGCTCGTGAGCAGGGGGCGGGGGCCGTGGTCAAGGGTCTGCGCGCCATGACCGACTTTGAGTATGAGCTGCAGCAGGCCGACCTTAACTATCGCCTGGATAGCGAGCTGGAGTCCATCTTTGTCATGAGTGCGCCGCAGTACGGCTATATCTCGAGCTCGGTCGTTCGCCAGATCGCCTCGCTCGGCAGTGACGTATCGACGTTTGTCCCGTCCAACGTGGTCGAAGCGCTCAAACATCGCTTTTCGTGACGTTTCTTATTGCCTGGTGGCATGTGGTAAACTAGCACGATGATATGTTACCTATGAAAGGAGACCGGATGCCGGGCGAGAATTTTCCTGGCGATAGGATCGTCAGCTTGGTCGATGAGCTCGAAGGGCTGATCGAGGAAGCCAAGCCGCCTTTCGGCAAGAACGCTCAGTTCAAGGTCATCGACGCCGACGTGTTCTTCAACATCCTCGACGAGATCCGCATGAGCTATCCCGAGGAGTGGCAGAAGTCCCGCCGTATCCTTAAGGAGCGCGAGGAGCTTATGGCTTCCGCCGCCGCCCAGGCCGATTCCATCATCGCCGACGCTCAGCAGCAGGCCCTCACCATTGCCGGTGAGCAGGAGATCGTCCGCCTTGCGCAGCAGCAGGCCGACGACATCCGCGATCGTGCCCAGCAGTACGAGCGCGAGACGCGTTATGCTGCCGAGGACTACGCAGAGCAGGTCTTTACGCACTTGGAGGAGAACCTCAAGAGCCTGACCGGCACCGTTACCCGTTGCCGTCAGCAGCTCAACGAGGGTGCCGCCCAGCAGAATGGTCAGTGGTAATGGCTGAGTTCCCGAGCGTTACCGTCGATCTTTCCGAGCAGCTCGAGTTTCCTGGAGATTCGTATCCGCTGACCGGTAAGGTCGATGTCGCCACCTACACGGTGGGCGAGAAGGAGTACCAGCTTCAGGACGGCATCGACTACGACGTTGTCTTTACCAATGCCGGTACCGGTGTCTTGCTCACGGGCATGGTCCGCGCGCACGCCACCGGTGAGTGCGACCGTTGCCTGGAGCCCGCCTCGTTTGATATCGCCGGAGAGATCGAGGAGTTCTACCTCTTTGAGGAGCCCGAGGATCCCGAGGCCTACGAGGACGGCTACGAGCTCCTGGGTGAGGACCGCATCGTCGATCTGGGTGAGCCCATCAATGACGCGGTCGTTATGGACACGCCGTTTGTGGTGCTCTGCAAGCCCGATTGCCGTGGTCTGTGCCCCACCTGCGGTTGCAATCTCAACGTCGAGCAATGCGATTGCGCCGCCCAGGCAGAGGCAGAATGGGCCGCTGCCACGGAAAATCCATTTGCAGCATTGAAGAATCTCAAGCTCGATGAGTAAAACTGTGGTAGTATCGCTACTTGCGCGTAATCGCCACACTGGATAGTTCATAAGGAAGGTCACTATGCCCGTACCTAAACAAAAGCAGGGTCGTATCCGCACTCACACCCGTCGTTCCGCCAACATGAAGATCTCGGCTGCGGCTCAGTCCACGTGCCCCCGTTGCGGCGCTGTTAAGCTTCCGCACCACGTGTGCCCCAGCTGCGGTTTCTACAAGGACCGCGAGGTTATCGTTACCGAGTAACGGTATACTCTGGATGCGATGCCGTTCCAAATGGAACCACAATGGCCGGCTCAATGAGTCGGCCATTTTTGTATAAGGAGTATGTATATGAGTAACGTTCGCGTTTGTGTAGACGTTGTGGGCGGAGACGAGAAACCTCAGGTTGTTCTCGATGGTATCGAGGCTGCGCTTGCCGCCGATCCCGATATCGAGGTCTTGGCAGCTGGTCCCGCCGAAATCGTCAATCCCTTTGCCGCTTCCCATGCACGTGTCGAGGCCCTTGAGGCACCTGACGTTATCGCCATGGATGACGATCCCATTCGCGCCGTGATGACCAAGCGTAAGTCGTCGATCGTGCTGTCGTGCCGCGCCATCAAGAAGGGAAATGCGGACGCCTTCTTCTCTGCCGGCTCGACCGGTGCCATGACCGCTGCCGCCACCGCCTATGTGACGCCGTTTAGGTATCAGGCCGAAGGTAAGAAGCAGCCGGTGCGACCCTGTCTGACCAATGCGCTGCCCAATCGCGCCGGCGGTCTGACTGTGCTGTGCGATATGGGCGCCAACCCCGATGTCGAGGTCGATGACATGGTGCGCTTTGCCCAGATGGGTAGCGCCTATGCCCGCGTCGTCCTGGGAATCGAGCATCCCCGCGTGGGCCTGCTTGCTAACGGCACCGAGGACGAGAAGGGCTCCAACTTTACTAAGGCCTGCTTCCCGGCCATGAAAGCCGCCGTTCCCGGCTTTGTTGGTAACTGCGAGGGAACGGACATCACCTCAGGTAACTTCGATGTCGTCGTTGCCGATGGCATGTCGGGCAACATCGCGCTTAAGGCCACCGAAGGCGCTGCCAAGTTTTTGCTGCAGGAGCTCAAGGGTGCCTTTATGTCTTCGCTCGGCACCAAGATTGCCGCGCTGCTCATCAAAAAGCAGATGCGCGAGATCAAAGCCAAGCTTTCGGGCGACGCCAAGGGCGGCGCGATTCTTTTGGGCCTGCGCGGCGTGGTCCTGATCGGCCATGGTGCCACCTCGGTCGAGGCTGTTAAAAACGGTACGCTTGCGGCGGCCGAAGCCGTGCGCGCCGGGCTGGTCGAGAATGTCGCCAACTCTATGGATGGTATCGTTTTATAAGAGCGAGTTAGAGCGCTGTTATGTGCTTCGCGGTGCACGCCGTGGGGTAGAATCAGAACCGTGTCTTGGTACCGCCCGGGCGGTACCATTCTTTTGGTATTCATGCACTATGAGAGGAAGCGCTATGGACCGCTCCGAAATCTTCGACAAGATCGCCGAGGTCGCTGCTGACGTTCTGGGCGTCGATGTTGCCGAAATTAGCGAGGAGACCACCTTTGACGACCTCGATGCCAACTCGCTCGAGCGCCTGCAGCTGGTTACGGCTATCGAGGACGAGTTCAACCTCGAGATCGATGACGAGACCCTGCTCTCGCTCAACTCTGTCGCCGACGCCGTCGACGCTATCGAAGCTGCCAAGGAGGCCTAAGTCTTGGCTTTATCCGACCGACTTACGCGCGCCCAGGAAATCCTGGGCCACGAGTTCAACAATAAGGTGCTGCTGCGCGCGGCCCTTACGCATCCCTCGGCAGTCGAGGGACAGCCGGTTTCTGCCAGCTATGAGCGCCTTGAGTTCTTGGGCGATTCCATTTTGGGCGCTGTGGTCGCACGCTCCCTGTTTGAGTCCTATCCGGAGTTTGACGAGGGCAAGCTCACGCGCCTGAAGGTGTCGCTTGTCTCGGGCGCTACGCTGTCCGAGGTTTCTCACGAGCTGGGCATCGACGACATCATCATCTTTGGTGCCTCCGAGACCGGTACCGGTGCGCGCGGCCTGCATTCGGCCCTCGAGAACGTCTATGAGTCGCTCGTGGGCGCGCTGTACCTGGATGCCGGCTGGGACGTTGCGGCGGAGTTCATTCACCGTACGCTTAAGCCGCACCTGGCTACCGAGCGTGCCGAGCATCCTGCGAACCCCAAGTCGTTTTTGCAGGAGTGCGTGCAGGCCGACGGCCACGAGCCTCCCGCGTATAAGCTGGTCGGCTCCGAGGGCCCCGCGCATGCGCCCACCTTTACCGCCGTGGTGCTCATCGACGGTATTCGCCAGGGTCGCGGCACCGGTTCCTCCAAGAAGGAAGCCGAGGGAGCCGCCGCGCTCGAGGCGCTCGATCGCATGGGCTATACCACCAACGGCGTGATTCTCAACAAGAAGCCTGTTTAAGCGAGGAACCGTGTATCTCAAGTCCCTCACGCTCAAAGGGTTCAAGTCGTTTGCCGACCGCGCCCATATGTCATTTGAGCCGGGCCTGACCGTCATCGTCGGTCCCAACGGCTCGGGAAAATCGAACATCTCCGACTCGATTCTGTGGGTCCTGGGCGAGCAGAGCGCCAAGCAGCTGCGCGGCCAGGCCATGGAGGACGTCATCTTCTCGGGCTCGTCGGCGCGCAAGCCGGTGGGTGTGGCCGAGGTCACGCTGGTGCTCGATAACTCGGACCATATGCTGCCCGTCGACTTTGATGAAGTCGCCATCACCCGTCGCATGTATCGCTCGGGTGAAAGCGAGTACCTCATCAACTCGAGTCCGTGCCGCCTGATGGACATTCAGGACATACTGCACGATTCGGGCCTGGGCAAGGATACGCATTCCATCATCAGCCAGGGTAAGCTCGACGCCATTTTGCAGAGCCGCCCCGAGGAGCGCCGCGCCCTCATCGAGGAGGCCGCCGGTATCTCCAAGCACAAGCGTCGCAAGGAGCGTGCGCTCAAAAAGATCAAGTCGATGGACGAGCACCTGACCCGTGCCCGCGACATCAATAAGGAAATCGCCCGTCAGCTGCGGCCGCTGGAGCGTCAGGTCGATCGCGCGCGCAAGTACAAAGAGCTGTCCTCGCGCGCAAACGAGCTTACGCAGATGCTAGCCGTTGACGAGCTGCGTTCGCTGCAGTCGCAGTGGAACGACCTGGAGAGTCGCTCCAAGGAGGGTGCGGCCGAGCTTGAGCTTGCTCAGTACCGCCTGGGCGAGAAAGAGCGCGAGCTCGAGAAGCTCCAGGTCATGCTCGAGGAAAAGGGCCTGTTTGTGGGCGACCTGGGCGAGCAACGCCGCCACATGCAAGACGTGGTCGGCCGCATTAACTCCGATATGCGCCTGCTCGAGGAAAAGGGTCACAACATGGTGTCGCGCCTGTCCGACATGCGCGGACAGATCTCGGGTTCTGAGCATCAGCGCCGTCGCGTGGTCGAGGAGCTCGAGGATGCGCGCGCCCAGCTCGAGGAAGTGACCGGCGCGCATATGCAGGCCCAGGAGGACGTTGACGCCGCTGGTCCTGCCGCCGCCGCGCTCCACGAGCGTCGCGTGGCGCTCGACAATCAGATTTCTCAGCTCACGCGCGAGCAGCGCGATGTGCAGCGTGTGGCCGATAACGCCGTGCTCGAGCTCGCCAAGGTGAAGGACTCGCTGAGCAACGCCGAGGTCGAGGATAACATGTATGCCTCGCGCCTGGAGCAGATTGACGAGCAGCTCGAGGAGGTTACGGCCTCGCTCGAGAGCCGTCGCGACCGCGCCGAGGAGCTCGAAGGCGCACTCGATCGGGCTCGCCAAGCCCAGGTCGATGCGCGCGAGGCAACCGAGGTCGCCCGCGCTGCCCTTAAGGACCTGCGTGCCCGCGAGAGCGAGGCGCGCAACAAGCTGTCCGAGGTGCGCTCGGAGCTTGCCAGCCAAAAGAAACTCGATGCCCGCATGGCCGACAGCTCGCCGCTCGTGAGCCGTCTGGTGGGTGCGCTGGGCGACGATGTCTCAGGCCGTCTGGGCGACGTGCTCGAGGCCCCGCGCGAGCTTGAGGGCCTGGTGGAGCAGCTACTTGCCGGCGATATTGATGCCCTGCTGTTTGATGACGCCACCACGCTTGAACGTGCCGGTCGTGCGGCTCTGGATCAAAACAAGGCCTCGGGTGAGGCGCTGCTGGTGGCGCGCGGCGTGAGCGGCTCTGCTGCCGCCGAGGGCGCTGCCGGTACCCGTCTGGTTGATCATCTGTCCGTTCGCGCAGGCTACGGTCCCGTCGTTGAGGCGTTGCTCGGCGGATATTACGTAGTGGACGATCTCGCTGCCGCGCTGTCGGCGCCCGTCGTTGACGGCGTGACTTACGTGACCCCCGATGGCGCCCGCGTCGCCTGCGGCGGCCTGGTGCGCGTGGGCCTCGATGCCGGCGAGGCTTCGGGTGCGCTGGAGCGCAAGCGTCGCATTCGCGAGCTGGAGGGCCTGGAGCCCGATCTGGCTGCCGTGTTTGAGCATGTGTCGGATCAGGTCGTCGAGGCCAATGCGGCCGTTGAGGAAGCGCGTGCCGCTGAGGGCGATGCCGCCGGCGAGATCGCCCGTCTTGAGGGCGAGCGCCGCTCGTTGCTCTCCGAGATCGGCCGCTTGGAGCAAAGCGCCAACAATGCCGAGGTCGAGCGCGTGCGCATCTCCAAGCGCCGCGAGCAGGCCTCCGAAGCCGTTCGCGCTGCGCGCCCGCGCGTTGACGAGCTAACCCGTTCGCGTGACGAGGCCCGCGCGCAGGCAAGCGATCTGGGCTTGCAGATTGCCGAGGCCAACGACGAACTCGACCGCGTTCGCCGTGACGATTCCGAGGCTGCCGGCAAGCTCGCCGATGCCAAGGTGCGCCTGGCCCAGACGAGCGAACGCCTGCGTTCGCTGAAGGGCCGCGTGCCCGACCTGGAGCATCGTCTTGAGGGCATCGACCGTCGTATCCGCGGAACACGCCAGGCTTCGCGCTCGCTCGAGCTGCTGCGCCTGCGCGTCGACCCCATGCACGAACGCTATTCTGCCCTGTTGGAACGCGCATCGGATTGGGCAGCGCGCCTGCGTGACCAGGCCTCTCTGGAGGAGGCGGACTCCGCTTCGCTCAAGAAGACCATCGAGGATGCCAAGGCAGAGGTTGCCCGCGCTAAGGAGCGAGTCGATACCGCCTCTGCCACGCAAAACGAGTTCAAGGTCGCGCGTGGCAAGTTCGAGGTGCAGGTCGAGGCTGCCATCAAGGCCATTACCGCCGATGGCACGACGGTGCTCGAGGAAGCGCTCATGCTTCCGGCGCCCACGGACCGCGATGCCGCCGAGCGCGAACTCAACCAGCTTGTGCGCCAGATCAACAACCTTGGTCCCGTTAACCAAGTTGCCATGGAGGAGTACGAGCAGCTCAAGCGCCGCGCCGACTACATCGAGGAGCAGCTGGCCGATCTGGAGAGCGCACGCAAGGCGCTCACCAAGATCACGGTGGCCATTGATCGCAAGATGCGGAAGGCCTTCCTGGTGACGTTTGAGAAGGTCGACGCGAACTTCCGTGAGATCTTCGCTATGCTCTTCCCGGGCGGCCAGGCTCATCTGGAGATGACCGATCCCGAGCATCCTGCCGAGACGGGTATCGAGGTCGTGGCGCAGCCGCGCGGCAAGCGCATCACCAAGATGATGCTCATGTCGGGCGGCGAGAAGAGCCTGACGGCGCTCGCCCTCCTCTTTGCTGTGTACCGCACGCGCACGGTGCCGTTCTATGTGCTGGACGAGGTCGAGGCGGCACTCGACGACGCCAACCTGTCCAAGCTCATCGGCGCCCTCGATGTGCTGCGTTCCGATACGCAGCTCTTGGTCATTTCGCATCAGCGCCGTACTATGGAGGATGCTGACGTACTCTACGGCGTTTCGATGCAAGCCGACGGCGTCAGTCGCGTCGTCTCGCAAAAACTCGATCGCGAAACCGGAAAGGTCGTGAATGCATAATGGGATTCTTTGACGCTCTCTCGCGCGGACTTGAGCGCAGTCGCGAGGCCCTCAACGAGGTCTTTTACTTTGGCGGCGAGGTCGACGAGGATTTTTGGGAGGACCTGGAGGACACCCTCGTCATGGGTGACATGGGCGCCGAGGTCGCTATCAAGGTCTCCGATGACCTGCGCGATGCCGCGGCCAAGAAGAACCTCAAGACCGCTCCGCAGCTTCGCCGCGCTCTGGCCGAGCAGCTTGAGCAGCACTTTGTGCCCATCGAGCGCGATCCGTTCTCCGATACGCCGAGCTGCGTGCTGTTTGTGGGCATTAACGGTGCCGGCAAGACCACGACGGTCGGTAAGATCGCGAGCGCCATGGCCGCCCGCGGCAAGAACGTCGTGATCGGTTCGGCCGATACCTTCCGCGCTGCCGCTATCGAGCAGCTCGATGTGTGGGGCCAGCGAGCTGGCGTCCCCGTCATCAAGCGCGACCGCGGCTCCGACCCGGCAAGTGTTTGCTACGACGTGCTCGACGAGGCCGACAAGCGCGGCAGCGACCTGGTGCTCATCGATACCGCCGGTCGTCTGCACACGAGCCCCGAGCTCATGCGCGAGCTTGCCAAGGTGGTCAATGTGACCCGTAAGCGCGCCGCCAATATGGCCGCCGGCCCCATGCCCGTCTATGTCGTGCTCGTGATCGATGCCGCAACGGGCCAAAACGGCCTCAACCAGGCGCTCGAGTTTAACGAGGCGCTTGGCCTGGACGGTATTATCATGACAAAGCTCGACGGCACGGCTAAGGGCGGTATCGCCATGGCCGTGGCCGAGAAGCTCAAGCTCCCGATCCTGCGCATCGGCGTGGGCGAGCAGGTCGATGACCTGCAGGAGTTCAATGCCAAAGATTTCTGCCGCGCCCTGGTGGGCGAGTCCAATTAAGGAGTGACTAGTGTTTGATTCTCTGAGCGATCGCCTCAACGACACATTTGACCGCCTGCGCGGCAAGGGTAAGCTGACCGAGGCCGATATTACCTCTGCCATGCGCGACATTCGCATGGCGTTGCTCGAGGCCGACGTCAACTTTAAGGTCGTTAAGGAGTTCGTCGCCAAGACCAAGGAACGCTGCATGACCGCAGAGGTCATGGAGTCGTTGTCGCCGGCGCAAAACGTCGTCAAGATCGTGCTCGACGAGCTCACCGAGATGCTCGGTTCCACCGAGAGCAAGCTCGTCTTTAGCAACCGCATTCCCAATGTCATCATGCTCGTGGGCCTGCAGGGCTCCGGTAAGACCACGGCGGCCGTAAAGCTGGCCTACCTCCTCAAGAAGCAGGGCCGCTCGCCGCTGCTTGCCGCGTGCGACGTCTACCGTCCCGCCGCTGCCGACCAGCTGGCCACGCTCGGTGGAGAGATCGGCGTGCCGGTCTTCCGCGGTGACGGCGAGCATCCGGTCGACATCGCCAAGGGCGCCATCCAGGAGGCCGTCGACCACCTGCGTGACGTGGTCATCGTCGATACCGCCGGTCGCCTTCAGATCGACGAGCAGATGATGCAGGAGGCCGTGGACATCAAGAAGGCCGTCAAGCCCGATCAGGTGCTGATGGTCGTCGATGCCATGACCGGCCAGGATATCGTCAACGTCGTCTCGACCTTTGCCGAGCGCACCGACTTTGACGGAGTGATCATCTCCAAGCTCGACGGCGATGCCCGTGGCGGCGGCGCGCTTTCCGTGCGCCAGGTGACCGGCAAGCCCATCAAGTTCGTGAGCATGGGCGAGAAGCCCGATTCGCTGGAGCCGTTCTATCCCGATCGTATGGCCAAGCGCATTCTTGGCATGGGCGACGTTGTCGGCATTATCGAGAAGGCCCAGGAGGCGGCCGACGCCGAGCAGCTCGAGGCTGCCGAGCGAATGCTGCGCGAGGGCTTCACCATGAACGACATGCTCGACCAGATGAAGGCCGTCAAGAAGATGGGCGGCATGAAGGGCATCCTGGGCATGCTCCCCGGCGGCCAGCGTGCGCTCAACCAGATGGGCGGCAACCTGGACGAGGGCATCTTCGACAAGAACGAGGCCATCATCATGTCGATGACCAAGGAGGAGCGCCTTCGCCCCTCCATCATCAACGGTCAGCGCCGTGCCCGCATTGCCAAGGGCGCCGGCGTGACCCCCACCGAGGTCAATAGCCTTATGAAGCAGTGGGGCGAGATGAACAAGATGATGGGCCGCATGCGCACGATGGCCAATCAGGCGCAGGCCGGCGGCAAGAAGGGCAAGAAGGGCAAGAAGGGCAAAAAGATGCGCATGCCCAATATTCCCGGCCTGGATGCCATGGGTCTGGGCGGTATAGGCGGCATGGGTGGCCCCAAGTCCGACATGGACCTGCTGCGCCAGATGGAAGCGCAGATGCGCAATAAGAAATAGAGCTGTAATTCCAGCTTGATATGGCAAAGGCCACTCGGAAGCTACCGGGTGGCCTTTGTTGTTGGCTTTGATAGTTGGGCTGCGTTCAGCGTCGCGCCCCGAGCTCGCGGTGCCGTGCCGCTAGTGGCAGCCGCAACCCTCGTGGCCCTTGTGCTCGTGATGGCCGTGGCAGCCGCAGGACTCGCCATGCTCATGGGCGTGCTCGTGGTCGTGACCATGGCAGTCGCAGGTGGCCTCGCCGGTCTGCGCGAGCGTGCCCGCGATAAGGGCCTCGACGCAGGCGTCGCAGCTGCCCTGGGCGCCCGCGTAGACCGTGATGCCGGCCTGGGTGAGCGCGTTGATGGCGCCGCCGCCGATACCGCCGCAGATGAGCGTGTCGACGCCGCCGTTGGCAAGCAGGCCCGCCAATGCGCCGTGACCGGTGCCGCCAGTGCCCACGACCTGTTCGTTGAGCACCTTGCCATCCTGGATGTCGTAGATCTTGAACTGCTCGCTGCGGCCAAAGTGCATAAAGATGCTGCCGTTGTCGTACGTCGTTGCCACCCTCATGGTGTCGATCTCCTTTGCTGGCCATACGGCCGTTGCCGTGGTAATGGGGGAGTACGCGATATTGCCGCCTTCGATGATGAGCGCCCGACCATTGACCAGCGCATTTGCCACCTTGCGATGCGCTCGGCTGCAAATTGCCGCCACCGTGGCGCGCGCGATGCCCATGTGCTTTGCGACGGCCTCCTGATTGAGGCCTTCCAGGTCGCATAGCCGCAGGACCTCGAGTTCGTCGACCGTCATGTCGATGGCCTCTCCGCTGGCAAGGCCATCGGGGGTAAAACCGCGATATTCGGGGATGATCCCGACGCGGCGCAATTTTTCACGTCTTCCCGCCATACACTCTCCATATCTGACATATGTCAACAATAGAATAACGACCGTGCGGATTTACGCAAGGAATTTCTGGCATATGTCAGAAAATGAGGGCTTATGTTAGGGCTGTGGGGCCGCTTGCGCCTGGGCTACAATGAATCTCGCTTATAGGCGACTGACAGGAGGGTCAATGAGCAAGGCTGATCAACAGTTTGTAGCCATGTGCCGCGATATTCTGGACCATGGCACCACCACCGAGGGCCAAAAGGTCCGCCCGGTGTGGGAGGACGGCACCCCTGCCTATACCATTAAAAACTTTGGCGTCACGGCACGCTACGACCTGCGTGAGGAGTTTCCGGCGCTTACCCTGCGTCGTACGGCCCTCAAATCTGCCATGGATGAGATCCTATGGATCTATCAAAAGAAGTCCAATAACGTGCATGACCTCAACAGCCATATTTGGGATGAGTGGGCCGACGAGACCGGCTCCATCGGCAAGGCCTACGGGTATCAGATTGGGCAGAAGAGCCATTATGCCGAGGGCGATTTCGACCAGATGGACCGCGTTCTGTACGACCTTAAGAACACGCCGTACAGCCGCCGCATTATGACGAACACCTATGTGTTTAGCGACCTGTCCGAGATGCACCTGTATCCGTGTGCCTACAGCGTGACGTATAACGTGACGCAGCGTCCGCAGGATGATAAACCGACGCTCAACATGATTCTCAACCAGCGCAGCCAGGATATTTTGGCTGCGAACAACTGGAATGTGTGCCAGTACGCCATTTTGCTGATGATGGTCGCGCAGTCGGTCGATATGATTCCCGGCGAGCTGCTGCATGTGATTGCCGATGCCCACATTTACGACCGTCATGTCGATATCGTTCGCGAGCTTATTGAGCGTCCGCAGTTTGCTGCGCCCAAGGTAACGCTCAACCCCGATGTGCATGACTTCTATGCGTTTACGACCGATGATCTGATCGTCGAGGGCTATGAGCACGGCCCTCAGGTCAAGAACATCCCCATTGCGGTGTAGGTGACGCGCATGACGTGTAAGCTTTCTGCCATTGTCGCCGTGTGTGACGACTGGGGCATTGGTTGCGAGGGCGACATGGTGGTGTCCAATCGCTCCGATATGCGCCATTTTGTGGCGTGCACCAAAGGCTGTCCGGTCATTATGGGACGCAAGACGCTGCTGAGTTTTCCCGGCGGGCGCCCGCTTAAGAATCGACGCAATATCGTGCTCACGCGCGATGGGGACTTTGCTCCCATGGGCGTCGACGTGGTGCATAGCATCGACGAAGCGCTCGCCGCGGTAGCCGATGAGCCCGTTGCGTGGGTGATCGGTGGCGGCGAGGTGTATCGGCAGTTTTTGCCGTATTGCGCCGAGGCCGAGGTTACGCATAACCATTGCATGCATGACGTGGATACGTATTTTCCCGATCTGGATGCCGATCCCGCGTGGGAGATTGCGCGGCGTGGCGGTGTTGCCACGATTGCCTCGGGCGAGGACGACGAGGGTGTCGATTATGAGTTCGTAACGTATCGTCGCGTTGAGGCGTAAATCGTCCGGCGTGAACGGTATCATCGGATTGTTTGAATGCATGGGGCGGCGCTTAGCGTCGCCTCGTTTGGTATAGATGCGCTGTAAAGAAAGGTGCGGGCTGGCTGCTATGACTGATGCCGTTGAGGTGCTGCGAATCGATTCGCTCGAGGACGAGCGGCTTGATGCCTACGTGCGACTGACCGAGCGTGAGCTGCGCTGCGTGCTGGAGCCGCAGAAGGGCATTTTTATCGCCGAGAGTGCCAAGGTCATCGAACGTGCGGTTCGCGCCGGATACGAGCCGGTGAGCTTTCTTTTGGGCGAGCGCTGGCTCGACCAGATGATGCCGCTGTTTGAGCGCCTGGCGGTACGCGAGGGCGCGGGTCCGGTTCCCGTGTTCGTTGCCTCGATGGAGCTTATGGAGCGGCTGACGGGTTTTAACGTGACGCGCGGTGCGCTCGCGGCATTTCGTCGCCCGCGACAGATTCCGGTTGATGAGTTCTTGGGCGGCGTCGTCGAGGCGGCGGGGGAGCGCCCGGTGCGCGTGTGCGTGCTCGAGGGCATTGTCGACCATACCAATGTGGGCGCAATATTCCGCTCGGCGGCCGCGCTCAACGTCGACGGCATTTTGGTCAGTCCTACGTGTTGTGATCCGCTGTATCGTCGTTCTGCCCGCGTGAGCATGGGCACGGTGTTCCAGGTGCCCTGGACACGCATTGGCAGCGAAGCGCGCGTATGGCCGCATGATGGGCTGGCGGCGCTACACGATGCCGGCTTTTCGTGTGCCGCTATGGCGTTGACGGATGATTCGGTGTCGCTGGACGATCCCGCGCTGCAGGAGATTGACCGCCTGGCAATCTTTATGGGCACCGAGGGTGCTGGCTTGGGCGCCAAGACCATTGCGGGCTGCGACCGCGCCGTGCGTATTCCGATGGCGCACGGGGTCGATTCGCTTAACGTGGCCGCGGCAAGTGCTGTCGCCTTTTGGCAGCTGTGCCCGCATGTGAGCAACGAGTACCACTACCAGCCGGGGCTGTATCACTAGGCAATTATTTCGCACTGGGCTCTGGTTCGGGGCGTTTCGGCCGATACCGGTCGGTGCTAAGCTGGTATTGGCTTTGGTCTTAAATTGCCGTTTTGTTGTTTGATGTACGCTGTTGGGGAGGGCGTGTGGCTAAGAAATCTACGGCTATCGATGTGACGCAGGGTGTCATTTGGCAGCAACTGCTTTCGCTGTGCGTCCCTATCTTCTTTAGCTCGTTTTTTCAGCAGGCTTACACGCTTATCGGTACCTATATCGTCGGTCAGTTTGGCGGCAAGCTCGCGCTGGGTGGCATTCAGGCCACGATGGTGCTCACCGAGCTCTGCATCGGCTTTTGCGTTGGCGTTGGCGCTGGCTGCGCGGTCATTACCGGTCAGTATTTTGGTCAGCACGATGATGAGCGATTGAGTCGTTCGGTCCATACGGCCATGACGCTCGCGCTGGTGGGCGGTATCGTTTTCTCGATTCTTGGCATAGTGTTCGTTGAGCCCATGCTGGTACTTATGAACACGCCGCATGAACTATTGGCCGAGGGCGTGGCCTATGCTCGTTGCTATTTTGCCGCCATGGTTGCGGCGCTGCTGCTCAATATGGGAACGGCGCTGCTGCGCGCCGTGGGCGACACACGCGGTCCTGCTGTGATCATTGCTTCCGGCTGCCTTGTTAATGCGGTGCTGGATGTCATCTTCGTTGCCGTGCTTCATATGGAGGCTCTGGGCTGCGGCATCGCGGTGGCGCTGACCATTTGCTCCAACGCCACGATGATCGTGATTCGTATGATGCACGCTCCGGGTGCGTGGCGGCTTTCACTGTCCAAACTCTGCATTGATCCTGGCATTTGTAAGAGCATGATCTCGTGTGGTCTGCCGCTTGGCTTTCAGTCTGCTGCGTATTCGATTTCCAACGTTTTGATTCAGGTGTCGGTCAACTCGTTTGGTGCCGATGTCACCACGGCGTGGGGTCTTTCGGGCCGTTTGGATGGCATTGTCTGGATGGTTACCGAGGCGCTTGGCGTTTCGATCACCACGTTCTCGGCACAGAACTTTGGCGCGCGCAACTACGAGCGCATGCGCAAGGGCTACCATACGTCGCTTGTGCTGTCGTTTATGCTCATTGGTGGCCTGTCTGCCGTGCTACTGGTGTTCTCGGGTCCGTTGTCGCGTCTGTTTGTCGACGATGCTTCGATTTCGGCCTACACCACGACGATTCTTCATTTCATCGCGCCGTTCTACGCGATCTTCTCGATTATCGAAAACGCGTCCGGCTCCATCCGCGGCGCTGGCGTGAGCTTCCAGCCTATGATGCTCACGATTTTTGGCACCGTCGTGCTCAGGGTGATCTGGGTGTTTGCGATTATGCCGTTCGATCCGTCGCTTGAGCACCTGCTGCTGGTTTACCCCGTAACCTGGCTCATCACGGCCACGATGTTTACCATCTACCACCACAGCGGCAACTGGCTCGGCCGCGCCACCGCCTAATGATCCGTAGGGGACGGAGGAAAACGGATCATTGACCTGGCGATAAGGCAAAATGATCCGTTTTCCTCCGTCCCCTTCGGATCATTTAGTATTCGATGCCTTGGCGGGCTAGGAGGCCTTCGTCGAAGTAATGTTTGACGGGGCGCATTTCGGTGACCAGGTCTGCCAGATCGGCGAGGGGCAGCAGACCGCGGCCGGTGAGCACGAGCTCCGTGGTGGCGGGCTTTGTCGCGATCAGCGCTTCGACATCCACGCGCGTCACAAATCCACGGCGCATGGCCTCGCCAAGTTCGTCCAGAATCAGAACGTCGACTTGGCTAATCTGCTCGCGCGCCAGCTCCATGATCTGTGCGGCACAGGCTTCGGGCGTGTCGCGGTCGGCTTGTACGATGCGCAGACCTAAACGGGGCGCCGCATCATGCTCGGCGCAGTGCAGCTTCTTGGCAAACTGCAGCATAAGCACGTTAAGTCCATAGCCCGTGGCGCGCAGTGCAAGCCCCAGCGCAGCCGTCGTCTTGCCCTTGCCGTCGCCCGTGTAGATCTGAACCTTGCCGACTTCCAGTGATGCCATCTCTGTCCTTTCGTGCCCGGCGTCGGTTTATCGTCGCTCGGGTTGGGTATTCTAGAAAGCATTATCAACCCCAGTAGATGGAGTTCAAGCAGATGGAGATGGATGACAACAAACGTAGACGGAATATGATCCTCTACGTGCTCATCGCCTTCGTCGTCTACCTCGTGCTCTCGACCGTTCTGTTCCCCAACATCGGTCACACGCAGCAGATTACGAAGACCGATTACTCGACCTTTGTCAAAGCGCTCGATAAGAAGAGTGTCGACAAGGTCGAATACAATACGGACGATTACACGATTTATTACACCAAGAAGGGCGAGGACGAGAACATCGCCTACAAGACGACCGGTGTGCCAAACGATGCGGGCTTTACCGATCGCGTGCTTGAATCCGGCGCCTCGCTGGAATCTGTTGTCCCCGATAAGAACTCGGGTCTGATGACTTACTACCTGCTTACGCTCATTCTTCCCATGGCTATCTTCTTCCTCATCGGTTGGTGGCTCAATCGTCGCATGAAGAAGGCCATGGGCGATGACGGCCCGTCGATGAACTTTGGCGGCGGTGGTTTTGGCGGCGGCGGACTGGGCAAGTCCGGTGCTCGCGTTATCGCTTCCAAGGATGTGGGCGTGACCTTTAAGGACGTTGCTGGCCAGGAAGAGGCCAAGGAATCCCTTAAGGAGGTCGTCGACTTTCTGGAGAAGCCGCAGCGCTACGAGGAGATCGGCGCCAAGCTGCCGCGCGGTGCTCTTCTTGTCGGCCCTCCGGGTACCGGTAAGACCCTGCTTGCCAAGGCTGTGGCCGGCGAGGCCGGTGTTCCGTTCTTTAGCATTTCGGGCTCGGAGTTTGTTGAGATGTTTGTCGGTCGCGGCGCTGCTAAGGTGCGTGACCTGTTTAAGCAGGCCAAGGAAAAGGCCCCGTGCATCGTTTTTATCGATGAGATCGATACCATCGGCAAGAAGCGCGATGGCGGCGGCTTTAGTGGCAACGACGAGCGCGAGCAGACGCTCAACCAGCTGCTGACCGAGATGGACGGCTTCGATAACCACAAGGGTATTGTCGTTCTCGCTGCTACCAACCGACCCGACAGCCTTGACCCGGCCCTGTTGCGCCCCGGTCGTTTTGACCGCCGCATCCCCGTTGAGCTGCCCGACCTGACCGGCCGTAAGAACATCCTTGAGCTGCATGCCAAGAGCGTGAAGACTCAGCCGCCGATCGACCTGACCGCGATTGCCCGCGCCACGCCCGGTGCCTCGGGCGCCGACCTGGCCAATATCATCAACGAGGGCGCCCTGCGTGCCGTCCGCGAGGGTCGCAAGCGCGCCACGCAGGACGATTTTGAGGAGTCGGTGGAGGTCGTCATCGCCGGTCAGCAGCGCAAGTCCACGGTGCTGTCCGATCACGAGAAGCAGGTCGTTTCTTACCACGAAATCGGCCATGCCATCGTTGCCGCTCGCCAGAAGGGCTCTGCGCCGGTCACGAAGATTACCATCGTACCGCGCACGAGCGGTGCTCTGGGCTACACCATGCAGGTCGAGGAGGATGAGCGCTTCCTGACCACACGCCAGGAGGTCCTGGACAAGCTCGCCGTCTATTGCGGTGGCCGTGCAGCCGAGGAGCTCATCTTTGGTGAGATGACGACCGGCGCAGCCAACGATATCGAGCAGGCCACCAAGCTCGCCCGTAACATGGTGACGCGCTTTGGTATGTCCGATGAGTTTGGCATGATGGCACTCGGTACCGTTCAGAATGCGTACCTCAACCAGGACACGTCTCTCACCTGCGCCCCCGGTACGGCCGAGCGCGTGGACGCGATTGTCGCCAAGCTGATCGAGGATGCGCATGACCGCGCCCTGCAGATTCTCAAGGAGAACAAGTTTAAGCTCCACGAGCTGGCTCGTTATCTGTACAAGAAGGAGACGATCACGGGTGAGGAGTTTATGAATCTCCTCACGCGCGAGAACCCGCTGATGCCAAAGCAGCAGTAATACTAGTTGCACAGTGTCAATCGCCCCATTTGAGTGTCCATCTCAAATGGGGCGTTTTGCGTGGGGAGAGTTGTATATGAAGATCGTGGTAAGTGCCTGTTTGATGGGCGAGAGCTGCAAGTATAACGGGCTCGACAACTACCATCGCGAGCTGGTCGAGGCTTGCGAGCGTACGGGGACCGAGGTCCTGTTGGTATGCCCTGAGGTTTTTGGTGGCTTGCCTACACCGCGCAAGCCGTCCGAGATTGTGAACGGAGAGGTTCGTACCTGCGAGGGCGTGTCGGTTGATCGCGAGTTTCGCCAGGGTGCTCAACGTGCGCTCGATATGTGCGAGCAGGCGGGCGGCCCGTCCGAGATTGTTGCGTGCATTTTGCAGGATCGCAGTCCGTCGTGCGGCGTGGGCCATATCTACGACGGATCCTTCAGCGGCACGCTCACAACGGGTAACGGTGTCTTCGTTGACCTGCTCCTGCGCCACGGCTACCGCGTGATCCCGGCAAGCGAATTCGATCCCAGCATGCTGGAACATTGTCCATAGCACTCGAACCCAACACTTCCTCACGGGTGACCGTTTTGGCATCATCCGTGAAGTTGATATTGAGTACGACCCGGTCATCAAAGACGTAGACCGAGTTGACAGGCGCCGTACCCAGGCAGCCCCTCCCCGCGGCCCTCACGCAGGAACGCGCACACGGCCTTCCCGTCTCTTGCGCCCCTCCCGGAACTGTCCACATCAGTGTAGCCAATCCAGTCCGCCAAGGGCTGCAGCCCGGACAACGCCGCGATGGAGGGCTTCTTCGGCCTGCTCAAGAGGGAGTTCTGGCACGGCAGGGACTGGTCGGGCTGGGCCCCCGCCCGCTTCATCGAGGAGCTCGGGGCCTGGATCGGCCGCTACAATACGGAGAGGCGCAGCGATGCACTCGGCGGCCGCACGCCGGCCGAGTTCCGCGCCGCGCTGGGAAGGGCCGCGTAGCGGTCCAAGAAATCGTCCGCAGTCCCCATTCTTGCCCCTTTGGGACAGCTTCTTGTTGGGGCGTGCCCGCCCCAAACCCTGCTAGGAATGAGTACAGCAAACTGAAATATTCAAATTAGTCTTTGCAAATTACCTTTGAACATTCACCATCAATTACAATTCCCTGACGGTTGTTAATTGGGCATAGATTCAAATCCGAAAATTCAGTCATTATTTTCTCAGTAACTTTCTTAAATGGTGCTGTAAGATAATGCGGAAGAACATAGAAATCAATCAAATCAAGCCCTGCATCATCTTCTTGTGAGTAGTCCTCCGGCTTTTCATCCATTTGCTCGATATATTGGATGCTTGGAGCGCATATAATTGCGCCTGCCGACTCGCCGATCATCAATTTTCCATTTACCAATTCCTTTTTCAGCAACCCATCAGTTCTTGTTTTACGGAGTTGGTCCATAAGAAAGAAAGAATTTCCGCCGGTAAAATATATCACATCTGCATCTTCAAAAACAGACTGTATCGTTGAATAAGCCTCCGTTGAAATATCAATTTCAGTTACGATTGCTCCCAACTTTTTGAATAATTTTCGAGCCGAGCCGACATAACCGGTGTAGCCTTCACGCAGCGAAGCTGTTGGAATAAATGCGACTTTTTTATTTTCAATTTCTTCCTTTATCAGACTTCCTACACTTGAAAAGTGAGAACATAAAAACAGTTTCATCAATATTCTCCTTTATATATAAATTCTTATTTGTTGAACTAAGCCGTGTATACCATACTCTCCAATGAAAGAACGCCCTGATATAGCGAAATTTTGCCGTTTTCCTGCGTACGTGCGTACACACTCCACAGGAATTCTAAGGGGCCTGCCCCCTTAGCACACGGACTTTGGAACAAAGTCTAGTGTGTTACGCCTTGCCAGAGGTGTACAGGCTCCCGGTATGCACGTACGAAGCAATTGCCATCAATGCGCCATATAAGTGGCGATCAAGTTCGCATAAAGCGACCTTGATCCCGCAAAACAAAAGGCAGGATATCCCCTTTGTGGTGGTTTTGGGCCAGTCCTAGAGCGTGTGGCCGTAAGCGTCGGCAGCCTTGATGGCGGCGGCGAACTTTTCGTCGGTGAAGGGCTCGGGGTTTCCCTGCTTCCACTCGTTGGTGGTGTGCGCGTACTCGCACAGGGCGGGGATATCGGACTCGGAAAGCCCGACCTGCTCAAGCGTCACGGGCAGTCCCATCTGCTTGTTAAAGGCTGAGTAGCGCTCAAGGTTCTCGGTATCGCCCGTGTAGGCAAACAGCACCAGCACGCCCAGGCTCACGACCTCGCCATGCAGGTAGGTGCCCTCGCGCGGAATGCTGCAGGTGGCGTTGTAGAACGCATGCGCCACGCTCGAGTTGTAGTAGTAATCGTTTTGGTTGGTCAGGTTGGAGACGTAGCCCGTGTTGACCACGATATCGAGCGCGATCTGCTTGACGGCTTCGGTCGACAGGTTCTGGCGAACGTCCTCAAGACCCTGCACGCCATAGGTAAACAGCGGCTCGGAGCAGGTGTGTGCGAGCGCCAGGCCAAGGCCTGCCGTGTGCTCCAGGTTGCCGGCGCTCGTGGCGTACTCGACCTCGGGCTGCTTGGACAGGGCATCACCCACGCCGGCCCAGAAGTACTCCGCCGGAGCCTCGGCGATGATCTTGGGGTTGATAAAGATATGCGCAGGTCGGTTAGGGTACGAATAGCCCTCGAGCGAGCCGTCGTCGTTGTAGACAACGGCAATGGCGGTCGCGGCGGAGCAGTTGGAACAGATCGTCGGGACGGTGAAGACGATCTTCTTGAGCTCAATGGCAGCGGTCTTCACGGTGTCGAGCGCCTTGCCGCCGCCGCATGCGATGAGCACGTCGGCTTCCTGGCAGGCAGGGGAGTTTACGACCTTGGCGATATTTGCGCGCGTACTGTTGGTGCCGTAGACGCGCGTCTCCAGAATCTCGACGTCGGTACCTGCCAGCGCAGCTTCGATACCGGGAAGTGCTGCGGCCAGTGCTCGTTTACCACCAATGATGGCGACCTTGGTTGCTCCGTACTCGGCCAACGCGCCGTGCAGCTCGTCAAAGCAGTCTTCGCCAACGGTATAGTCGCTCATTCCGATCGTGCGCATAGCAATCTTCTTTCGTTCGATAAAGTGCTTACAGGTATTTTGCTCCAAGAGAAGGTCCACGGCCGCAAGAAATTTCGAACGTATAAAACCAGTGTTGAGGGTTTTTCGCCGGTGCGGAACGTGCTAGCATACTCCGCATAAGCGTTGATGGGGACGAGTAGTCGGCCGTCCGCATGCTACAGAGAGCGGGGAGCGCTGAGAACCCGTGCATGCGACCGATGAAAATCACCCCGGAGCTGCGGTCCCAACGGACGTGCCGCGTAGGTTCGTCTTAGTAGACATCGCCGAGATGGTCGTCGATACAGACCAGCCGAGTAACGGATGCGAGCGCGCGAATACGCGGGCGAGGGCATCTAAGCTGGGTGGTTAAGCGAAGAGCTTTTGCGGGCGTGCAGCCCGTTTGTGGCGCTTCGTCCCAGCTTGTAGGGACGGGCGCTTTTTTGGTGCCCAGAGGGCGTGCGCGCCCACGACATGAAAGGGGTACCGTGGCAAACGAGTACAAGCAGACGATGAATCTGCCCAAGACCGGTTTTCCCATGCGTGCCGGTCTTTCCAAGTCCGAGCCCAAGCGACTCAAGGACTGGCAGGACAACAAGGTCTACGAGCAGGTTCTGAAGAAGAACGAGGGTCACAAGAAGTTCGTGCTGCACGACGGCCCTCCGTACGCCAACGGCCCGATCCACATCGGCCACGCCATGAACAAGATCTCCAAGGACATGATCAACCGTTACTGGATGATGCAGGGCTATGAGGTTCCCTATGTCCCCGGTTGGGACTGCCACGGTCAGCCGATTGAGCACAAGGTCGAGGAGAAGCTCGGCACCGAGAAGTTCAACCAGACTTCCACGGCCAAGATCCGTGAGCTCTGCAACAAGTTCGCCGTCGAGAACATCGAGCTGCAGAAGGCCGGTTTCCGTCGTCTGGGCGTGCTCGGCGACTGGGATAACCCCTACCTGACGCTCTATCACCAGCATGATGCCGCCGACATCGAGGTCTTCAAGGCCATGTTCGATAAGGGCATGATCTATCGCGGCCACAAGCCGGTTCACTGGTGCAAGCACTGCCACACGGCGCTCGCCGAGGCCGAGATCGAGTACTCCGATGAGACGAGTCCCTCCATCTTTGTTCGCTTTGAGATGACCTCCAAGCCCGCCGGCCTCGAGAACTTCGACGGCCCGGTCGACTTCATCATCTGGACGACCACCCCGTGGACCATCCCCTCCGACCAAGCCGTTTCCCTTAAGCCCGGCGCCGCCTATGTCGCCGTTGAGCACGAGGGTCGTGCCGAGGTCATGCTCGAGGACCTGGCTCCCAAGTGCTGTGAGGAGTTTGGCTGGGAGTACACCCCGGTCATGGTCGACGGCAAGCCCTACGTGGTTCCCGCCGAGTCCTTCCACCACATCCACTACAAGCAGCCGATCTTTGACAGCGTTGAGGGCGTGGCGCTGCTGGCCGATTACGTCGGTGTCGATGACGGTACCGGTATCGTCCACAACTCGCCCGGTCACGGCGTCGATGACTACTTCGCCTGCCTCAAGGAGGGCATCACCGACATCTGCATGCCGGTCGATGACGACGGCAAGTTCTACACCGGCGAGGAGTTTGGTACCGGTGGCCCCTTCAGCGGTATGGACACCGATGAGGCCAACCCGCACATCATCGAGTTCCTGCGCGAGCGCGGCACCCTGGTCCTCGAGAAGAAGATCACGCACAGTTATCCGCACTGCTGGCGCTGCAAGCACCCGGTGCTCTTCCGTGCTACCGACCAGTGGTTTGTCTCGATGGACAAGACCGGTTTGCGCGAGCAGGCTGGCAAGGAGGTCCGTGAGAACGTCAAGTGGTATCCGGCTCACGCCGCCAACCGCATTGGCGCCATGGTCGAGCAGCGTCCTGACTGGTGCATCAGCCGTCAGCGCAACTGGGGCGTGCCTATCCCCAGCTACACCTGCGCCGACTGCGGCGAGAAGGTCATGAACGACGCTACGCTCGACGCCGTCATCAAGCTCTTCCACGAGAAGGGCTCCGACGCCTGGTTCACCGACGCTCCCGAGAGCTACCTGGGCGAGGCCTGCGTCTGCCCCAAGTGCGGCGGCCATCACCTCAAGGCCGATAAGGACATCCTCGACGTGTGGTGGGACTCCGGCGTCTCCTGGAAGGCTGTCTGCGAGTATCGCCCCGAGCTTGAGTACCCGGCGGACGTGTATCTCGAGGGCTCCGACCAGCACCGCGGTTGGTTCCAGAGCTCGCTGCTCACCTCGGTGGGCGCCAACGGCCACGCTCCGTACAAGGCGGTCGTCTCGCAGGGCTTCACGCTCGACGGCCAGGGCCGCAAGATGTCCAAGTCGCTCGGCAACGTCATCGACCCCAACAAGGTCTGCGACGAGATGGGCGCCGACATCATCCGCCTGTGGGTTGCCTCCGTCGATACCAGCTCCGACGTGTCCATCGACCACGAGATCCTTGCCCGTACGTCCGATGCCTACCGTCGTTTCCGCAACACGCTGCGCTTCCTGCTCTCCGAGCTCGAGGGTCAGTTTGAGCCCGAAACCGACGGCGTCGCCTTTGCCGACCTGCTGCCGCTCGACAAGCTCATGGTTGCCCGTCTGACCCAGGTCCAGGCCGAGGTCGACGACGCTTACTCTTGCTACGAGTTCCCGCGCGCTTACCGTGCGCTCTACGACTTTGTGGTTACCGAGCTCTCCAACGTGTATCTCGACGCCCTGAAGGACCGCCTGTACTGCGAGAAGCCCGGCTCGCTCGAGCGCCGCAGCGCCCAGACCGTGCTTGCCGAGCTCTTCTCGATGCTCATGCGCGACCTGCAGCCGATCTTGTCCTACACGGTCGACGAGGCCATGGCCTATGCGCCCGCCGGCTGCGTCGATCACCAGAAGTACGCCGCGCTGCTCGATTGGTACAAGTCGCCCATCACGGTCGACGAGGCCAACGAGTTCGAGGGCGTGCTCGAGGCTTCACTCGAGCTCCGCAGCGTCGTGACCAAGGCCCTTGAGGATGCCCGCTCCGCCGGCACCTTCACCAAGAGCCAGCAGGTCCGCGTCAAGGCGGTCGTTCCCGCCGAAATGTATGCGCTGCTGACCGGCGACAAGGCCGTCGACCTGGCCGAGTTCTACATCGTCTCCGATGTTGAGCTTACCCAGGGCGAGGAGCTTTCTGTTGCCATCGATGCTGCCGAGGGCGAGTGCTGCGACCGTTGCTGGAACTACCGCACCACCGTCGGCGAGTACAACGGCCACGCTCACATTTGCAAGAGGTGTGCGAATGCCCTTTAAGGCACGGTAACTCGGCATTTTAGTTATAGGGAGAATTTGACGCCTTCGGCCCATTTGCTCCGCTGAAGAAAAGCGACATTCCGTTATCCGGAATGCCGCTTTCTTTTATGCTGGTTATTTATCTGACATTAGCGAGTGTGTCGTGCGCTCTGCGTGTGGCAATATAAGATGGTTATTTGCGTTAAACGGCATTTGATTATCTGAGGGTAGGGGATTTCTTTGGGTCGTGGTGCGGATATGACGCCGCCTTTGCGTTGGCGGTTGGGTGTTGCTGGTGGGGTAGCGCTGGCTGTGCTGCTTGTTGACCAGCTGACCAAGCTTGCGGTTCGCGCCGTGGGCGACGCTTTGCATGTGACCGTCATCCCCGGTGTCGTCGACTTTATGTTTGTCCGCAATATCGGTGCTGCCTTTAGCATGGGCGAGGGGCATGGCATCGCGTTTGCCGTGCTGGCGTTGGCTGTCATTATTGCTATTGCCGTGTACTTGTTCCGTGCGCCTCAGCTCGCCCATCTTGAGGTTGTGGGCATGGCGATGGTTGCGGGTGGTGCTATCGGTAACGCGATCGATCGTTTGGCCTTTGGCTTCGTGACCGATTTTATTGCCACCACCTTCATCGACTTCCCCGTCTTCAATGTGGCCGATATCGGCATTACGGTCGGTGTGGTGCTGGCGCTCTTCGGTTACATGTTCTTGAGCCCCGCGGCTCGTGAGGTCGATGCGACCGCCGAGCTTAACGCCCGTGACGAGGCCCGCGCCAAGCGCAAGGCTAAACAACGTGGGGAGCGTGCCCGCAAGATTCGCGAAAGGACTGAGCGCTAATGGCCGACATCCATATCCTTGTTGCCGACGATGCCGCTGGTCAGCGTCTTGACGCCTATCTGGGCGCCAATGACGGCTGCCCTACACGCTCTGCCTGCGTACATCTGATTGAGGGTGGGGCCGTAGTGGTCAATGGCGAGACCTGCCTGTCCAAAAAGTATGCCGTACGAGCCGGTGACCGTATTTCGGTTGATTTGCCCGAGCCGCACGATCCCACCGACGTGATTCCCGAGGCCATCCCGCTCGACATTCGCTATGAGGACGACTACCTCATCGTGCTCTCCAAGCAGCGCGGCCTGGTGTGCCATCCTGCTCACGGCCACGAGAGCGGTACGCTTGCGAACGCCCTGGTCTACCACTGCGGCATCGACCATCTGGGCACCGTGCAGGGCGAGGACCGCCCCGGTATCGTACATCGTTTGGATCGCGATACCTCGGGTCTTATGCTTGCGGCAAAGGACGACGACACCCAGCGCGCGCTCCAAAATCTTATCCGTACGCGCACGCTCGACCGCCGCTACATTACGCTCGTTCACGGTCATATCGCCATGGATGAGGGCACCATTAACACCGGCATTGCCCGTTCTACACGTGACCGTGTCAAGATGGCGGTTTCCGATGATCCTTTTGCGCGCCAGGCCATCACGACCTTTAAGGTCCTTGAGCGCTTTGATTCCACGCGCTTTGATGACGGCTACACACTCGTTGAGTGTCACCTGTTTACCGGTCGCACGCATCAGATTCGCGTGCACATGCGCCATATCAACCACGCCTGCGTGGGCGATCCGCTCTACGGTAAGTGCGATGCGCGTGCCGATCAGGGTCTGACCAGGCAATTCCTCCATTCCTGGCGCGTGGCGTTCGATCATCCCGTGACGGGAGAGCGCATTGAGTGCCGCGACGAGCTGCCGTGGGATCTCGCCGCCGTCCTCGACGACTTAGCCCCGCGTTCGCTTGGTCGCACTGCTGCCGGCGACGAAATCGTACCGCAGCTCGGCCTGCTCGAAGCCTAGCCAGTATTAGGTGGTTTCTTGAACTCGGTAAGCCTGCGGTAAGATATACGGTTGTTTACGTAACACGTTCCTGGGAGCCTGCATGCTCGCCTTTTTACAAACCAACACACCCATCGTGATCTTCAACCAGATTGTCGTCACGCTGCTCACGGTCTGCTTCTTGTACCAGGTGGTCTTCTTTGTCATCGGTGCTCTCCGCGGCGAGGTCGCGCCTCCCAAGGCCAAAAAACTCCACCGGTATGCCTTCTTTATTGCAGCACACAACGAGGAGGCCGTTATCGCCAACCTCGTTCGCTCCATCAAGGACCAGGATTATCCGTCCGAGCTCATCGAGGTCTTCGTGGTCGCCGATGCTTGCACCGACAACACGGCGCAGCTCGCGCGCGAGGCCGGTGCCATTGTTTACGAGCGCAATGACCTGGCCCGCAAGGGCAAGAGCTGGGTCATGGACTTTGGTTTCGATCGCATTCTCAACGAGTATCCCGACACGTTTGAGGGCTACTTTATCTTCGATGCCGACAATGTTATCTCCCGCGATTACGTCTCTAAGATGAATGATGCCTTTGACCAGGGCTTTCATGTGGTCACGAGCTATCGTAACTCCAAGAACTTCGGCAGTTCGTGGATTTCCTCTGCCAACGCCACCTGGTATTTGCGTGAGGCCCGCTTCCTCAACAACGCGCGTAATATCTGCAAGACGTCCTGCGCCGTCTCGGGCTCGGGCTACCTTATCTCCGCCAGTGTTATCGAGGGCATGCACGGCTGGCAGTTCCATACACTGACCGAGGACATCCAGTTCACCACGTTCTGCGCCATTCACGGCATCCGCATCGGTTATGCGCCGGCGGAGTTCTTTGACGAGCAGCCGGTGACGTTTAAGGCGTCCTGGAAACAGCGCATGCGCTGGACCAAGGGCTTCTACCAGGTCTTTTTTACCTACGGCAAGCATCTGGTCAAGTCGACGTTCCGCTATCATCGCTTTGCCGCATATGACATGTTTATGACGATTGCCCCTGGTATGCTGTTATCGCTGATTTCGATGCTCGCCAACGCCACGTTCCTAATCGTCGGTGGTCTTTCGCATGGCTTTTTGGCTACCGAGGTCGAGATGCAGGCGTGTGCCGCTTCGCTCATCATGACGTTCGTGATGATGTACCAGACCTTCTTTATCCTGGCGCTGCTCACGACCATCTTTGAGTACAAGCACATTCATTGCGCTCAAAAGTGGCGCCTGGTGACCAACCTGTTTACCTTCCCGATCTTTATGTTCAGTTATATCCCCATTACGGTGGCTGCGTTGTTCCTGAAGGTCGACTGGGTCCCGACGCAACACGCCGTCAACGTTACCCTCGACGAGGTCATGCAAGGCGCCAAATAAGCACCACCAAAACCACCACAAAGGTGCCTGCACCTTTGTGGTGGTTTTTGCTTTTGAGTGACTGCCCAAGGAGGTTTTTAATGGTCTATATCCCGTTTTGGATTTGTATCTTTGCCGGCGCGGTGATTGATGCCCGTGAGCGGCGGTTTCCCAATGAGCTTGCCGGCGTGTGTGCGGTGGCGGCGCTTGCAGGCGTTTGGCTCGACAGAGGTGTTAACACGGCGCTTGACCACGCCGGTCTTGCGGTCATCGTCTACCTTGCCCTTGTGCTCACTGAGTCGCTCTGGCGTCGTGTTCGCCAAGCCCCCGGCATCGGCATGGGGGATGCCAAGGCGCTTTTCGCGCTTTGCACGCTCGACCCTCTGGGCGGCATCGTGGCATTTGCCGTTGCGCTCCTGGTCCTGGCCCTCTCCTGCCTCTTCACAAAATCGCGCTCCCTGCCATTGCTCCCGTTTTTGGTGCCGATATTTGCCATAATCGAGGTCGTGGGCTGGACATTGTAACCGATTGCGCATCCTTTTTAAGGAGCATGCCATGGCAACTAATCAAGAAACGGCCGTCATTAAGGCGCGCATGGACCGTATTCCCTCGGCGTTGTCGCCCGAACTTTTCGAGCGCATTGCCACCGATCGTGCTTCGGGCTATGTTAACCCGTATCGTTGCAACGACGATCAGGTCATTCGTCGTATTGATCGCGCCGCCGACAAAGGCACGCTTATGCGTCCGGCGTTTATGCGCGATACCGAAAAGATACTTCATCTTCCGGCGTACACCCGTTATGCAGGCAAAACGCAGGTCTTTAGCTTCCGTAGCAATGACGATCTGTCACGCCGCGGTTTGCACGTGCAGCTTGTCTCCCGCATTGCGCGCGATATCGGTCGCGCCCTGGGGCTCAATTGCGATCTGATCGAGGCGATTGGCCTGGGCCACGACTTGGGACACACGCCTTTCGGCCATGCCGGTGAGCGATTCCTCAACGATATCTACCACGAGCGTACGGGGCGTTATTTTTTCCATAACGTGCAGTCGGTCCGCGTGCTCGACGCGCTGTACGGCCGTAACGTGTCACTCCAGACGCTCGACGGCGTGCTATGCCATAACGGCGAGTACGAGCAGCGCGTGTTTGAATTGTCGGATATGGGCTCCTTTGACCAGTTCGATCAGGCGGTCGAGGACTGCATCGCCACGGGCTATGGCGCCATTGGGCACCTGCGTCCCATGACGCTCGAGGGCTGCGTCGTTCGCATCTCGGATATTCTTGCCTACGTCGGTCGTGACCGTCAGGATGCGATCGCGGCGGGTCTGCTTTCGCCCGACGCTTTTGACGATGGTCGGGGCGGCGCCTATAACAGCTGGATCCTCACGCACGCTTCCATCGATATCGTTGAGCATAGCTATGGTAAGCCGCGCATCGAGATGAGCGAGGACCTGTTTGAGGAAATTCGCCGAGCCAAGCGCGAGAACTACGAGAAGATCTATAGCAAGGGCGGTATCGAAGGCGATTCCGAGGGGGAGCTGCGTGAGGCGTTCGAAAAGCTCTACGACCGTTGCCTGCGGGATCTAAACAGTGGCGACGAGTCCTCTTATATCTTTAAGCACCATATTTCGCGCATTGAGCAGCAGCTTTCCTACTACGATCGTACCTATGCCTGGCAGGACGACAAGGATCAAGCCGTGGTTGATTACATCGCGAGCATGACGGACGGTTATTTCTGCGAGCTGACGAGCAAGCTGTTCCCGGGTCTAAAGATTCCGCATCGTACCTATATTAACGAACGGTAGTTCGTATTTATTCGGTATACTGTTTGTGGAAAACGTTTTTGATTGATGCACGGGATGGCTATGGACGACCTTTTTTCTGCTTCGACACGCGAGCGTTCCTTTCAGAATGCGCCGCTTGCGGTGCGCATGCGCCCCAATTCGCTCGACGAGTATGTGGGCCAGCAAAAGGCCGTCGGTAAGGGCTCATGGTTGCGTGCCGCGATCGAGCACGACGTGCTTTCGAGCGTGATTCTGTACGGGCCGGCCGGTACGGGTAAGACGACGCTGGCCCACATTATCGCCAACCATACCAAGAGCGAGTTTGTCGAGGTCAGCGCCGTGACGGGCACCGTAAAGGACTTGCGCCGCGTGATTGACGAGGCCAAGACGCGCCTGAATACGTACGACCGCCGCACCATTCTATTCATCGATGAGATTCACCGCTTCTCTAAGTCGCAGCAGGATGCCCTGCTGCATGCAGTTGAGAACCGTACCGTCATTATGATTGGCGCTACGACGGAGAATCCGTACTTCGAGGTCAACTCGGCGCTGCTCTCACGTGGTCGAGTCGTGGAGCTTGAGCATTTAAAGGACGAGGATATCGCCATGCTTATCGAGCGTGCGCTCGAGGCACCTCAGGGCCTGAACGGCAAATTCTCGGCCGATGAGGATACGGTTAAGACCATCTGCACGCTGGCTGCGGGCGATGCACGCTCGGCCCTGACGACGCTCGAGCTGGCGAGCGAGATTGCCGTCACGCGCCCCGATACCGAGGGTACGCCAACACCGGCGGCGGGGGAGCGCTATCCCATTACCGTGGATGACGTAAAGATTGCCAACCCGCGTCGTGGCTTTTCGTACGACAAAAACGGCGACATGCACTACGACATTATCAGTGCGTTCATTAAGTCTATGCGCGGTAGCGACCCCGATGCCACGATCTATTGGCTCGCGCGCATGATTGATGCGGGGGAGGATCCCAAGTTTATCGCTCGCCGTATTATGATTCAGGCTTCTGAGGACGTTGGCAACGCCGATCCGCAGGCGCTTTTGGTGGCGCATGCCGCGTTTAAGTCTGCCGAGGTCATTGGCTATCCCGAGTGCCGTATTAACCTGGCTCAGGCTGCACTCTATGTGTGCTTGGCGCCTAAATCCAACGCGTGTGAGGCTTCGATCGATGCGGCGCTGGCCGATATCCACTCTAGTGGGCTTCGCGAGGTGCCGAGTTATCTGCGCGATCGCCATCGCCCGGGCAGCGATGAATACGGTGTGTATAAGTATCCGCACGATTATCCCGAAGGCTGGGTCGACCAGCGCTATTTGCCCGAAGGCTTGGAACGCGGTGCATTTTGGCGGCCTGCCGGCCGTGGTTGGGAAGAATGGCGCGAAGAACAAAGCGAACGCGACCGCAGCGGCAACGCGCCCAAGTAGGTCGTTGGCACCTCGCACATTCCCTTTGGGTATCTTTCCCCTTCTTTGGGGTACCATGAACAGCGTCTGTATTTCGATTCCTTCGGGAGGCTTGTATGAGTCCCATTCAAATCGCCCTGCTGCTGCTTGCCGTTGCCGGTGTGTGGGCTGTTATCGAGCTCGCGCTCACGCTGCGCAAGACCCGCACCGTCGTTGATTCGCTCGACAAGACGGTGAGCGACCTTAACAACACGCTCGCCGAGGCACAGCCCGTGGTGGCAAAGCTCGATGGCGCTGTTGATGAACTTACCCCCGCGCTGGCGCAGGTTGAGCCGCTTCTCAAGTCGAGCAAGACTGCCGTTGACGCCCTGACGTCTAACCTCGTTGAGGTTGAGGCGGTCGTTCGCGACATTTCCGAGGTTACGGGCAGCATGGCCGAGGCCAGCAATGCCGTGTCGAGCGTGACCGACTCTGCGGCCGGCGCCGTACAGAAACTCTTTAACAAGGTGAAGGCTCCTGCAGCCGACGCCGATCGCAAGCTAGCCGCTGCCGCCGCCGAGGCCGAGCAGCCTACCGAGCGCGTTCTGATCGGTGAGGCCGAGGACGAGGCCGCCGATGGTGCGGATGTGGCTCAGAAGCCCGCAGCCAAGCCGGCTCAGTATTACACCTATACGCCCGCCGAGTCCTCTGAGGAGTCCTGCGATGAGTAGCGAAGCAACCTGCCCCATCACGCTGACCGTTGCCGGCGACCCGCGTCTCGCTCGCCTTGTGCGCATGACGGCAGCCAACGTTGGTGCCCTGTGCTCCATGTCTGTCGATCGCATCGAGGACATCCGCATGGCTGCCGAGGAGGCTTTCATCTTTGGGTGCACCGCGGTCGACTGCGACGACATCACCATCAAATTCGATGTCGATGAGTCTCACGTTGGCATGACTATTACCTTTGGAGACCAGGCTACGGTCGATGAAAACGACCAGGCTGCGGTGTATGCCGAGCTCATCCTCGCGAGCGTGTGCGATTCCTACGAAAAGACTGCGGCGCCCCTGACGCTTTCCCTCGATCTCAAGGCGGATATCTAATTATGACCGAACGTTCCCGGAGCGGTAAGACCGCTTGGGACAAGGAGAAAACCCGCGAGCTGTTTCATCGCTTCAAGGAGACCGGTGATCCGGACGCCCGCGAGCAGCTCGTCATGTCCCATATGAACCTGGTAAGGTTCCTTGCCAACAAATTTAAGAATCGCGGCGAGCCGCTCGACGACCTGATGCAGGTTGGCTATTTGGGCCTGCTCAAGGCAATCGACCGCTTTGACCCTGAGCGCGGACTCGAGTTCACCACGTTTGCCACGCCCACCATCTTGGGCGAGATCAAGCGTCACTTCCGTGACAAGGGCTGGAGCGTGCGCGTGCCTCGTCGTCTGCAGGAGCTTTCTGCCAAGGTTAACCAGGCTACCGACAAGCTTACCAACGAGTTGCAGCGCTCGCCCAAGGTCGAAGAAATCGCTGAGTACCTGGACGTGACCGTCGACGAGGTCCTGGAGGCTATGGAATCGTCTTCGGCCTATACCTCGGTGCCCATTGAGGCTCCTGGTGCGTCCGATTCCGACGATGCGCCCTCGATTCTCGACCGCTACGCCGACGACGACAACGAGCTCGACTTTACCGATGACCGTCTGGTCATTGAAGAGGCCATCCGCGATTTCTCGCCGCGCGAGCGCGAAGTCATCGAGCTGCGCTTTGTAAAGGGGATGACCCAGATCGAGATCGCCAAGAAGCTGGGCATCTCGCAGGTGCAGGTCTCGCGCTTGTTGCGCCGCACCCTCAAGAAGATTCAGGATAAGATTGACCCCGACGGAGTGATGATTCGTTCATGAGTGAGCACCCCCAACAAACCGACCGCACGCTGCGCGATACCCGCATTCTGACGCTTCGCATTTGGGCTGTTGTCGGCTGCATTGTCATCGCTGCCGCCATCTTTAACCTTATGGGCATCCTGGCACCGGTTATCGAGTTTCTTGCCGTCGGCTCCATCATTGCTTTTGTGATGTCCCCGATCACCAACTGGCTTGAGCATCATGGCGTTGGTCGTGGCATCGGTTCGCTTATCGCGCTCATTGTTGTTGTTGCCGTGCCCGTCGCCGTCGTCTGCATCCTATCGCCTATTTTGCTCGGTCAAATCATGGAAGTCCTGAGCCGCCTGCCCGAGCAGCTTCGTGTTGCGGGTGGCGATCTCAACGAGATGCTCTCGCACGCCAAGACGCTCAATAACACGCCGCTCAAGGAGTATCTGGACGACAATCTTTCTTCGCTGGTTACCGTAGCGTCCAAGTACGTCTCGCAAATCGCTGCCGAGCTCGGTCGCGGTGTATTCCCGCTCATTACTAATACGGCCTCGCAGCTGTTCGTCATCTTCCTGGGCTTGGTACTTGCCTATTGGTTGGCCTGCGACTATCCCCGCATGCACCACGAGGTCTGCACCATCATCGGACAGGAAAAAGAGACCTCGTACCGCTTTATGGTTGCCATCCTTTCACGCTCGGTTGGCGGCTATATGCGCGGCATGGTCGTGACGTCCATCTGCGGTGGCATCCTCGCCTTTATCGGCTTTACGCTCATTGGCCATCCATATGCAGCGCTCATGGCCATCTTCACCGGCATTATGCACTTGGTTCCGGTTGTCGGTCCCTGGGTGAGCGCGGCGATCGCCACGGTGCTTGGGTTTATGTTCAGCCCTATGCTGGCGTTATGGACGCTTGTCGTGACCATGGTGGCTCAAAACGTCACCGATAACGTGATTTCGCCTAAGGTCATGCAGAGCTCGGTGCAGGTGCATCCCGTTATGAGCCTGACGGCTCTCGTTGTCGGTTCGGCACTCATGGGTCCCATCGGCATGGTTATCGCCATTCCGCCGTGCGCGGCCCTCAAGGGCATCTTCGTCTACTACTTTGAGAACGAGACCGGCCGTCAGCTCGTGGCATACGACGGCGCCGTGTTTAAGGGCACGCCGTATCGCGATACCGAGGGTAACCCGGTCGCCGCCTACGACGCGCTCGGAGACGATACGTTCATCTATGAGTCCGAACTCATCGGCAACGAGACCGCTCCCGAGGCCCAGGCAATGCCCAAGCCCGAGCTCGATAATCCCTGGATTAAGCTCTCAGGCCTACAGCCCGACGCGACGGGTTTCTTTAAGAACCCCTTTGCCAAGGACGACGACACAAGCTCTGACGACGACACCAAAACCGGCATCGACGGCTCCATGGACGATTCGGATTCCAAATAGGCCCTGTTAGCGTTTCTTGATGTTGTAAATAACAATAAACGCGATCAAAGCGATTGATAAGGGGCCAGCCACATAGAAAAAGATGGCGTCAATTGCGCTTAGGGTGTAATACGCTTTATCGCCAGATGTTACTGCGTACAATGCGTAGCCAAATCTCGGCTGGTTCACATACCAGCTCGAGTAAGCGAAGATTGCTAAAAGGGCTACTGAGGTTAGTGCATTCACGACAAACCGTTTGCTATTCATCGATCGCTCCTTCCGGACGATTCTTATATGAAATTTTACCGAAATCATTTTTTTCAAAGTATTTGACAGACCTAAATAACGTGCACTTTCGCTGGAGGGTCGCTGTTTGGCGGCCCTCTTTTTTGCACAGGCGCGGTGGGATGGTAATATCGTTACGTTTGAACTGTTTCGATGTGAAACCGAGGAGATTCCCTCTATGAGTGCTGACTACCCGTCAATGACTACGGCCGAGATTCGCTCTAAGTTCCTCAACTTCTTTGAGGAGCGCGGTCTTAAGCTCTATCCTTCTTCGTCCCTCGTCCCCGACGATCCTTCGCTGCTGCTTGCCAACGCCGGCATGAACCAGTTTAAGGAGTATTACCAGGGCAAGAAGACCATGAAGGAGATCGGCGCAATCTCCTGCCAGAAGTGCGTCCGCACCAACGACATCGATTGCATCGGCGAGGACGGCCGTCACCTGTCCTTCTTTGAGATGCTCGGCGACTTCTCCTTTGGTGGCGTCTCCAAGCAGCAGGCCTGCGCTTGGGCCTTTGAGCTCATCACCAAGGAGTTCAAGCTGCCGCTCGACCGCCTGTACTTCACCGTCTTTACCGAGGACGACGAGACCCATGACGTGTGGCGCTCTCTGGGCGTTGCCGAGGATCACATCTCCCGCCTGGGCGAGGACGACAACTTCTGGGCCGCTGGCCCCACCGGCCCCTGCGGTCCGTGCTCCGAGATCTACTTTGACATGGGCGAGGAGGTCGGTTGCGGTAGCCCCGACTGCAAGCCCGGCTGCGACTGCGACCGCTTCTTGGAGTTCTGGAACCTTGTCTTTACCCAGTACGACCGCCAGGAGGACGGCTCCATGCCGGAGCTGCCGCACCGCAACCTCGATACGGGCATGGGCTTGGAGCGCATGGCTGCCATCATGCAGCACAAGACCGCCAACTACGATGGCGATCTGATGCAGCACCTCATCAAGCTGGGCGAGAAGATCAGCGGCAAGACCTATGACGCCGACGATTACTCCGGCGCCAGCCGCTCCCTGCGCATCATCGCCGACCACTCCCGTGCCGTCGACTTTATGATCTCTGACGGCATCCTGCCCGGCAACGAGGGTCGCGAGTACGTCCTGCGCCGCCTGCTCCGCCGTGCCGTGTTCCACGGTCGTCTGCTGGGCATCGAGGGCGCCTTCCTGACCAAGTTTATCGACGAGGTCAACGCTCAGATGGGCGAGGCCTACCCCGAGCTGCTCAAGAACGTTGCCCTCGTCAAGGGCATCGTCGCCTCCGAGGAGGAGCGTTTCTCAACGACGCTCGACAACGGCCGCGTTTACCTGGACGAGGCCCTGGCCGCGCTCGCCGAGGGTGCTGTCCTTCCGGGCGACGTCGCCTTTAAGCTGCACGACACCTTTGGTTTCCCCATTGACCTGACTGTCGAGATCGCCGGCACCGCCGGTCACGACGTCGACATGGATGGCTTTACCGCTTGCATGGAGGACCAGAAGGCCCGCGCCCGCGCCAACGCCAAGGGCGATGCCTGGGGCAGCTTCAACGACGTGTGGGTCGAGCTTTCCGACAAGGTTGCCGCGACCGAGTTCGACGGCTATGACAACGACGTCATCGATGGCGCCAAGGTTGTCGCCATCGTGCGCAACGGCGAGTCCGTCGAGTCCGCCGCTGCGGGCGAGGACGTCGAGGTCGTGCTCGACCGCACCCCGTTCTATGCCGAGATGGGTGGCCAGCAGGGCGACGCCGGTGAGCTTTCCGCCGAGGGCGTTGCGCTGACTGTTGCCGATACCAAGAACCACAACGGCCTGTATGCTCACGTCGCCCACGTCACCGAGGGTACGCTGACCGTCGGTACTACCGTGACCGCCGCGCTCGACGCCGAGCGCCGTGGCTTCCTGCGTCGCAACCACACCGCCACGCACCTGCTCGACGCCGCGCTTAAGCAGGTCCTGGGCGAGCATGTCTCCCAGGCTGGCTCGCTGGTGACGCCCGAGCACCTGCGCTTTGACTTCACGCACTTCGAGGCCCTGTCCTCCGAGCAGCTCAAGGCTGTCGAGGACCTGGTCAACCAGCAGATCTTCGCCTCCAAGCCGGTCGTGACCCGCGTCATGGGCATCGACGAGGCCAAGGCCGCCGGTGCTGTCGCCCTGTTTGGCGAGAAGTATGGCGACGTCGTCCGCGTTGTCTCCGTGGGCGCCGAGGACCAGCCGTTCTCCCGTGAGCTTTGCGGTGGCACCCATGCCGCCAACACCGCCGAGATCGGCCTGTTCAAGATCATTTCCGAGTCCTCTACGGGCTCCAACGTCCGCCGCATTGAGGCCGTGACCTCTAAGGGTGCTCTCGACTACATGGCCGACCGTCTGGCGCTCGTCGACGCCGCCGCCGCTGCGCTCAAGTGCCGTGTGGATGAGGTTCCCGCCCGCGTGGAAAACCTGCAGGCTGAGCTGTGCGAGACGTCCAATAAGCTTAAGAAGGCTCTGACCGGTGGCTCCTCCGATGCTATCTCCAGCGCCATCGAGGGCGCCGTCGAGCTCGACGGCTACAAGCTCGTCGTCGCTGAGCTCCAGGGCCTTGAGGCTGCTGACCTGCGAAACGTCTGGGATACCGTGCACCAGAAGGTTGCCGGCCCCGTCGCCTGCGTCGTTGCCAGCGTGACCGAGAAGGGCACCCCGGCTCTGCTCGCCGCTGGCTCCGATGACGCCGTGAAGGCCGGTTTCCACGCCGGTAACGTGATCAAGCAGATCGCGGGCCTGGTCGATGGTCGCGGTGGCGGTCGTCCCAACATGGCCCAGGCCGGTGGCAAGAACGCCGCCGGTATCGCCGATGCCCTCGCGGCCGCCAAGACCGCGCTCGGCGCCTAAGAACATAAGTAGTCGCTGTGGTCGCGCTCGCACTGGACATAGGGGAGACCAGGATTGGCATTGCCGTCTCGAGCCGTGATGGCAAGATGGCAATGCCTGTCAAGGTGCTTCCGGCTGCCGAGGTCACTGGTATGGCAAAGACGTTTCGCTACCTGGTCGAGGACTATGAGCCCGATATCCTGGTGAGCGGACGTCCCTTGACCATGGCCGGTGAGCCCGGTCCCCAGGCCGAGCGCGTCGCCGCCGTGGCCCAAAAGATTGCCGACGAGCTCGAGCTTCCGCTGGAGTTTGAGGACGAGCGTCTGTCCTCGCAGGAGGCCAAGAGAATCCTGCGCGAGCAGGGGCTCAACGAAAAGCAGATGAGGGGCAAGATTGACATGATCGCCGCCAGCCTGTTCTTGCAGACATGGCTCGATCGTAAAAACGAGGAGGTTTCGCATGCCTAGCGCTTCCGATCCGCGCCAGCAGAATCGCCATGGGCAGCCTACGCCGCGCCCTGCCCAGCCTGGCCAGCGTCCGGCACAGCCGACCCAGCGCGCAGCTCAGTCTGCCGCGCGTCCGGTGCAGTCCTCCTCTCGTTCGGCCCAACCTGTTCAACGGACGGGTCAGCAGCCTTCTGCTCGTTCGGTTCAGCATCCGGCTTCTCACGCGGCTCAGCGGCCCACTGCTCGTTCGGCTCAGCCCGCAGGCGGTACTCGCTTTAAGCAGCAGGCACCTACCCAGAGAACGCAGGCCCCCCAATCGCATTCGCATCACGCTCGCGGCTCGCATGGCGTTGCTCCGGCGACCCGCTCGAGCTACAACACGCATGCTCGTCGCGGTGCCCAAAAGAAAAGCTCCCTGGTGCCTATGATTGTCGGCGTCGTGGTGGCCGTAATCGCGCTTGCTGCTATCGCTTTCTTTGTCGTGCCTGCCGTCAAGGGCTTCTTTACCGGTGAGGATACGAAGGTCACGGCTGGTCAGCAGGTTACGGTGACCATTCCCGACGGTGCTTCGGGCGATACGATCGCCTCGATTCTCTCCGAGAACCATATCGTCGAAAATCCTAAGGATTACTACGCGGCGGTGAAAAAGCTCAACGCCGATATGTCGCTTAAGCCTGGCACCTACTCGTTCTCCACGCTCATGGATGCGACCAAGGTCGTCCAGCAGCTCATGGAAGGCCCCAACGCGGGCTCCAATGCGCTGACTATCCCTGAGGGCCTGACGGTCGATCAAGTCGCGGACCGTGTGGCCCAGGCCTACGACAGCATCTCTAAGGAAGACTTCCTCAATCAGGCCAAGGCCTCTAACTACGTGGACGACTATAGCTTCCTTAAGGGCGCCGCCAACGATTCGCTCGAGGGTTTCTTGTTCCCCAAGACCTATTCGTTGGGTGATTCGCCGACGGCCGATGATGTGATTCGCGCCATGCTCGATCAGTTTAAGACCGAGTACAAGTCGCTTGACTTTGCGAGCTGCGAGGCCAAGATCAAGGAACGCTACGGTGTGGAGATGTCCGACTACGACATCGTCAACTTGGCCTCTATTGTTGAGCGCGAGGGCCTCAACGCCGACCAACGTGCGCACGTGGCCTCGGTTTTCTACAACCGCCTTGCCGGCAAGCTCGACGGTCTGCGTTATCTCAACAGCGATGCGACCATGATGTATGTCACCGGCGGCGAGGTTACCGCCGACGACCTGCAGAGCGATAGCCCGTATAACACCTATAAGCACGAGGGCCTGCCGCCCACGCCCATCTGCTCTCCGTCGCTCGAGGCGCTCAAGGCTACCCTTGAGCCGACCGACTCCGATGACCTGTATTTCTACATTACACAGGACGAGGAGTATTTCTCGCAAACCTACGAAGAGCATCAACAGTCTTGGAATTAGCATGAGGATTTTTAGCCCCAAACGATACGTTGCCTCGGTCGACCGCATCGACCTTGATACCCTGTGGGCCGACGGCAAGCGCGCCATCTTGCTCGATCGCGATAACACCCTGGTGCCGCGCGACACCGAGCAGGTTCCCGCCGCGGTTTCCGCTTGGCTCGACGCCGCCCGCGCCAAAGGCTTTAAGCTGTGCATGGTGTCCAACAACTGGCATCGCGATCAGGTCATGAGCTCTGCACGCGAGCTGAGACTCGAGGCCATCAGCCACGCCATGAAGCCCGCCCCGTTTGCCTTGAAGGCGGGTCTTAGGCGCCTCGGCGCCACGGCAGACGAGGCGGTGCTGATCGGCGATCAGCTGTACACAGACGTGTGGAGCGGTAATTTTGCCGGTGTTGACACTATTCTGGTCAAGCCGCAGGCGACCCAGGACCTGTGGTACACGCAGATCTTCCGTATCTTTGAGCGCCGGGCCCTGCGCGACCTTCCCTGCGAGGAATAGGTTTCGCCATGTCTCAGCACATCAAACACGGCTGCGACCATATCTTCTTTATCGGCTTTTTGGGCGCGGGCAAGTCGACGCTTGCGCGCAACGTGGGCACTATGTTCAAGCGTCGATTCATCGATACCGATCGTTTGGTTGTGCGTCGATGCGGCAAGTCGGTGACCGAGATATTTGAGACCGAGGGCGAGGATCGTTTTCGCGAACTCGAGACCTCGGCACTCCGTTCGCTTCAAAGCGAACGCAGCCTGCTGGTATCGTGCGGGGGCGGCATCGTCGAGACGCCGGTAAACATTGAGCTGATGCATGAGATGGGTACCTGTGTGTACCTCGAAGGCGACTTTGAGGACTCGTTGCGCCAGATTCGCCGCTCCGATACCCGGCCCGATTTCCGCTCGCCCGAGCATGCTGCGCGCCTGTTTGAGCATCGCCGTCCGCTGTATCGCCAGGCCGCCGATATTACCCTTGATATTCGCAACAAGTCCTTCGAGGACGTTTCCTACCTTTGTGCCGAGATGCTTTTGGAGCGTGGACTGCTATGATTCGCCGCCAACTTATCAATTTCCAAAACCGCAGTGTCGATGTCCGCGTCGGATTGGGCGCGTTCGAGGAACTGTCGCGCATGTTTGCCTCGGCTGTGGGCAAGCCTAAGCGCGCGATGGTGGTTTGGAACGACGCCACATCCGAGCGTTTTGGCGAGGCTGTCGAGCATGCGCTGGTTGACGCCGGTTTTGCCGTGTCGCTGCTCGTCCTCGAGGTTTCACCTGCTGGTGCTACGCTTGCCGATGCCGATACCGTCTTTGGCGCCCTGTCGGCTAACGGCATTACCTGCGACGATCTCGTTGTCGCTGTCGGCGACACGGCGACCTGCTCGGTCGTTTGCTGGTGTGCCAATCAGTGGTGCGGTCGCACCGAGTGCGCCTTGCTGCCGACGACGTTCGACGCCATGCTCACGGTCGCGACGACCATGAAGCCCCTCGTCGCCTCGTCCGCGCATGCGCTTCCCGCTATCGCGTTCCGTCCCGAGCCGGGCTTGGTCGTGTGTGACCTCGACCTTGTTCGCGAGGCGGACCCCGAGGACCTCAAGCTCGGCTATGCTGTACTTGTTGGCACCATGCTTTCGAGCAGCAAGTCCCGCTGGAATCAGTTTACCGAGACCATTCCCGAGATTCTCGCGGGCGAGGAGGTCGCGCTCGTCAATGCCGTTCAGTGGTCTCAGACTGCCCGTAAGGACGTACTGATGGCCACGAACCCGAGCGCCCGCCATGCGCTCGATTTTGGCAAGACGGGGGAGCGTACCCTGCGCGCCTGCTTGGGCGATGCCGCTTCGCCGGTGCCTGCCTACCAGCTGTTGTCCGAGGGCATGCGCTTTGAGGCGCGCCTAGCACATGATGCCTGCGACTTCGATATCGATTACGTCTTTGAGGTCGATGACTGCCTGGAGGACTTTGGTATCGAGGAGCTTGCCTTCGATCTGGAGCCTGCCGCATATATCGAGGAGTTCCGCAGGCAGCAGTTTGTCCGCTCGAACCGCAGCATGTTGCCGCTGCCCGCGGCGCTCGGCGCCATTCGTCTAACGAGCGTTGAGGACGAGGTTCTCGACCGCCATGCTCACGCATACTTGGCTTCTCGCAACGAACTTCTCTAGGATTTATTGACATCCATCGTCTTTCGTATCATGTTGAGGGGCGGGTTTCCAATCGGTTGCGAATCGCTCGCGATTCCGTACGTTGATTGAGCCCGTCCCGTCTTTATGAAGACAACAAGAAAGGAATCTGCATGTCTGAGTTTGCTGCCGGTCCTGCCGGTCGTATCGAGCGTGTCCGTGCCCTGATGGTTGAGCGCGGCTACGACGCTATCGTGGTGCGCGACGAGGCCAACCTTCGTTGGCTTACGGGCGTCAAGGGCGTCTTCGATTACACCTTCGAGTTCCCGCACGCTGCGTTTATTACGGCTGACCAGTGCCTGTTCCATACCGACTCGCGCTATCTCAACAGCTTTGAGGAGAACACGCCCGCCGGCAGCCCCTGGGTCTACGACATGGACGAGGGCACCATCCCCGGCTGGGTCGCCGGCAAGATCGCGGCCAACAAGTGCCGCGTCTGCGCTGTCGAGGACGACATGCAGATCAATTTCTACCAGGGTATTCAGCGTGGCCTGGAGGACCGCTCCGTTGCCTGCATGCTGCCGCTGATGCATGACGACATCCGTAAGATGCGCGCCATCAAGGACGCCGAGGAGATCGAGCTCATGCGCCACGCGCAGTCGATCACCGACGCCGCCTTCCAGCACATGCTCGGCTATATTAAGCCCGGTATGACTGAGAAACAGGTCCGCAACGAGCTCGAGAACTTTATGTTCGCTAACGGTGCCGATAGCCTGGCCTTTGGCTCCATCGTCGCGAGCGGTCCCAACACCGCCAACCCGCATGCTGTCCCGAGCGACCGCGTGATCGAGAAGGGCGACTTCGTTCTCATGGATTATGGCGCGGGTTACTGCGACTATCGCTCCGACATGACTCGTACCGTCGTGATGGGCGAGCCCACGTCCGAACAGCTCGACCTGTACGCGCTCGTGCGCCGTACGCACGAGGAATGCGTCGCCGCAATCCATCCGGGCGTCGAGGGCAACGACATTTTCAAGCTTTCCAAGAAGATCATCGGCGATGCCGGCTATGGTGATTACTACAACCATGGTCTGGGCCACGGCGTGGGCATTGACATCCACGAGCTGCCCAACTTCAACCGCAGCAAGAATATCATCGAGGTCGGCTCGGTTATCACCATGGAGCCCGGCGTCTACCTGCCCGGAGTGGGCGGCGTGCGTCTGGAGGACTACGGCGTGGTCACCGAGAACGGCTACGAGCCCTTCACCAAGACGCCGCATGACCTTCACGTCATCGATTGCTAGCTCATTTCGATAGATTTTTGGGGCGGGGCCTCCGGAGCAATTCGGACGCCCCGCGTTCTCTTTTTATGCGCTCGCTGCAGGCGCCGTCTGCAAGTGTATAATTTCGCTCGTATGTAATTTGGACGCTTGTGCGTTCTGCCCATAACAAGAAAGGTCGCTATGCCTACCATTTCTACCGCCGACTTCAAGAACGGCCTCGGTCTCCGCATTAAGGACAAGGTCTACACCATCGTCGAGTTCCAGCATGTCAAGCCGGGCAAGGGCGGCGCGTTTGTGCGCTACAAGACCCGCGACATCAAGAGCGGCCGCGTCGTCGAGAACACCTGCAACGCCGGCACCAAGTTCGAGAGCGTCATGCTCACCACCCGTGAGTTCCAGTACCTCTACAACGATGGCACCGACTACATCTTCATGGACAACGAATCCTATGAGCAGGTTCCCGTTCCCGAGGACATGGTGGGCGAGAACTCCAAGTGGCTGCGCGAGAACGACATCTGCCAGCTGCTCTTCGCCGACGATGAGCTCATGGGCGTGACTCCGCCGATGTTCATCGAGACCACCATCGTCCAGACCGACCCGGGCTTTAAGGGCGACACCGTCCAGGGTTCCACCAAGCCGGCCACGATCGACACCGGCGCTGTCATCCAGGTCCCCATGTACCTCAACGAGGGCGAGGTCATCAAGGTTGACACCCGCGACGGCAAGTTCGTCTCCCGCGTCTAGCAACCAACTCTTCTAGGAGGACTCATGCCCCAGGAAATCAAGATTGACGGCATCGGCATTTCGCCCGATGTTCTGACCGCCATCGTCTCGCGCGCCGTGTCCGATGTCGAGGGCATCGCCTCCGTTGGCGTCAAGGACCTTGCCACCAACCTTGTCTCCATGATGCTCTCGTCCAAGGCCCCGGCTTCCGAGTCGGCGGTCGAGACCGAGGTCGTCGGCGACAAGCTCGCACTCACCGTGCGCGTTGTGGTGTTCTTTGGCTATCCGTTCAAGAAACTCGCCGAGGCCGTTCGCGCTGCCGTGGTCGCTGCCATCGATGCCCAGGTGGGCGTTGAGGTCGAGCGCGTTGACGTTTGCATCGACGGCCTCGTTTTCCCCAAGGAGTAACCTTTGAGCCTTAAGGTTTATCGCGGGCGTACGCTTGCCCGCAGTCAGGCGCTGCAGCTGCTGTTCCAGGCCGAGGCCACGGACAGCCCGCTCGAGCGCGTCCTCGAGGGCGATTTCCTGATCTCGAAGGGCCCCCTCGACCCCTATGCGCTGGAGCTGTGCCGCGGTGCCTACGAGCATATCGATCGCATCGACTGTGCCCTGCGCGCCGTCGCCAAGAACTGGGATCTTATGCGCATGCCCGGCGCCGACCGCAATCTGCTGCGTATCGCCGTCTACGAGATGCGCTTCCTCACCGACGAAGAGGTCTCGGACGCTATCGTGATCAACGAGGCCGTCGAACTTGCCAAGGCCTATGGCACCGACCAGTCCGCGTCGTTCGTCAACGGCGTGCTGGGCAAGATCGCTCGCAGCGAGGAGCTGCCGGGCGAGGACTTGTACCAAGAGCTGCTCGCCGAGGATCGCGCTCGCGAGGAGGCCCAGACTGCCGAGGCTGCCGCTAAAGTTGCGGTTGCCCAGGCTGAGGCTGGTGTGCTGGCCGAGGGCGCGGACGCCGCCGAGACTGATGTCGACTCCGTCGAGGAGTAGCCATGCCAGAGGGTTTCGTCCGCAACTTTGATGAGATTTCGGACCGTCTGGACCAGATCATCGCTACCGTTCGCTCCAAGGATACGTCCTTGGAGCGTTCACTCGATCTGTTTGACGAGGCGATTGAGCTGGGCTCCCGCGCGGTCGATATGGTCGACAAGTTTGAGCTGACGCCTCGTGAGGCCGATAAGCTCGAGCAGGAATACGATGAGGATGCGGCAAACGAATCCCAGGATAGCTAGGCCGCATCTCCGGATACGAATGGTTGATGGCATTCATGAAACGCGTGCGTCTTGATGACGAACTGATTTCACAGGGCATCTGCGCCGATCGCGCGGATGCCCTTCGCACTCTTATGGCCGGCTTGGTCTCGAGTGGCGGTGAGCGTTTGACTTCGCCGGGCCTTAAGGTGATCCCGGGCCTGCCGCTGCACGTGAAGGGGCGCATTCCCTATGTTGGCCGCGGTGGTCTTAAGCTCGAAGGCGCGCTTGATGCGTTTGGTATCAATCCGACGGGCCTTGCCTGTCTGGATGTTGGCTGCTCTACCGGCGGCTTTACCGATTGCCTGCTCAAGCGCGGAGCTGCGACCGTTGTCTCGGTGGACGTGGGCCGTGCCCAGTTTGATTGGTCGCTGCGTCAGGACGATCGCGTGACGCTGCATGAGCGCACAAACGTGACGCAGCTGCCTGAGCTTGGTTATGCCGGCGCCATCGACCTGGCTGTGTGCGATGTCTCGTTTACCAGCATCGCGAATATAATCGACGCCGTGCTGGCGTGCCTGAAGCCTTCGGGTTCGTTCTGCACGCTCGTAAAGCCCCAGTTTGAGGCGCCGGCTGCGCTGGTGGGCGACGGCGGTATCGTGACCGACCCCGCCGTCCGCCGCGATACGCTCGTGGCGGCGATTGAGCTTTTTGCCGTCAAGGGCCTGTTCCCGCTTGACGTGTGCGTGTCGCCCATCCATGGCGCTAAGGGCAACGTTGAGTTTTTCTTGTACGGCACAAGGTTTGTCCCCGGGGAGCGCGCCGACGATGAGCTGCAATCCCAGGTATCGGTTTTGAGCGAGAAAGCTGCAACGCTATGAAGGTCTTTCTGGTTCCCAATTACTACAAGCAAGAGGCGGTCGAGAGCGGCCTGATGCTCGAGCTTTGGCTGACGCGCCAGGGCTATGAGGTCGCATGGGCTGCCGACCAGCGATCGAAGATTCAAAGCACGCCTGATATTGACGGCTCCGATCTGGTCATTACGCTCGGCGGCGACGGTACGCTGCTGCGCGCTGCCCGCATTCTCAACCATCGCGAGATTCCTATCCTTGGTCTTTCCTATGGTCACCTGGGTTTTTTAACTGCTGCGAGCCCCGAGGAGCGCGACATTCTGCAGGTCGTGAGCGACGCCCTGTCCGGCGAGCTGCACGTGAGCCGCCGCGCCACCATCGCCGCGGATATCGTGTCCGTGCGCGAAGACGGCACGAAGGATGTCGTGCGCACGTTTGCCCTCAACGATATGGCACTTACGCGCGGCCCCCTGTCCGATATGGTTGAGTTTGACATCACGGTGTCCGGCCATCATATCGACCGCCTTCGCGGCGACGGTGTCGTCGTTTCGACGGCGACCGGCTCCACCGGCTACGCGCTTTCCGCCGGCGGTCCCATTGTCAGCCCCGATTACACGGGTATGGTCTGTGTGCCCATCGCCCCGCATACCATTCAGGCTCGCGCTTTTTTGACCTCGCCGAGTGATGTCGTCGAGATCTTTATGTCTGATGATCGCCCGAGCGTGCCGGCGATTGCCATCGACGGACAGTTTATTACCTGCGATGGCACGGTCGAGAGCGTGGCCGTGCGTCGCGGTCCCGGCGATGTGCTGCTGCTGGATTACGGCCCCGAGAGCTTCTACAACTCGGTGAGCCGCGTGTTCTACGGAGTGCGTCATGATCGATGAGCTGCAGGTTTCCAACATTGCACTCATTCGCGAGGCGACGTTGGTTCCGAGTGCGGGCCTGACTGTCCTGACCGGCGAGACCGGCGCCGGTAAGACCGCGCTGCTCTCGGCCCTCAAGCTTATTTTGGGCGAGCGCGCGGATTCGTCGACGGTGCGCGAGGGCGAGGCGCTGGCGAGCGTCGAGGCGCGCCTGTTCGACGGTCCGCACGACACGGAGGGGTTCACCGTACAGCGTAGCCTTTCTGCCGAGGGCCGCAGCCGCGTAAAAATTGACGGCCGCATCGCCAGCGTGCGTGAGCTTTCGGAGCGCGTCGGCGTGATGATGGATCTTTGCGGTCAGCACGAGCACCAGCGCCTCCTCGATCCGGCGCATCACGTTGCCATGGTCGATGCCTGGGCAGGGCGCACGGCGCTTGAGGCGCTCGAGAAGTATCGCGCCTGTTTTAAGGCTTCGCGTGTCGCCGCCAAGGAGCTTCGCCGTGTGGAGGAAGCCTCACGCGCGCAGGGGAGTCGCGTCGAGGAGGCGCGCTTCGCCCTGGAGCGTATCGCCGAGGTCGACCCCAGGCCGGGTGAGTATGAGGAGCTCGAGGAGCTGCTGCCGCGCTCCGAGCATGCCGAGGTGCTGGTGGCGACGGCCAACGATGCCCATGCATCGCTTACTTCCGAAGGGGGAGCGCTCGATGCCGTGAACGGCGCCGTGGCAGAGCTTTCCCGTATGGCTACCGTCGATCGCAAACTTGGTGACATTGCCGATGCGCTTTCGGATGCCTGTATCTCCCTTGAGGATTGCGCGAACGAGCTTCGTTCCTATCGCGATGGCGTCGCCTTCGACCCACGCGAGCTCGCTCGCATGCGTGAGCGGTATTCCGACCTCAAGGGTCTGTTGCGTCAGTGGGGTCCCACTATGGGCGATGTTTTCGCCATGCGCGATCGCTCGCAAGAACTGCTGTCCCTGGTCGATGATGGCGATGAGCAGATCAAAAAGGCGCGTGAGGCACTCGGGAGCGCCGAGCGCGAGTTGTTTGCCGCTGCCAAGGCACTTAAGCGCGCTCGCAATACGGCGGCCCCGCGCTTCTGCCACGAGGTTGGCCGCCAGATGGCTCGCCTGGAGATGGGCGGCGCCGAGCTCGTCTGGGAGTCGCGCGATCTTCCCCGTGCTGAGTGGACGCCCGTTGGTCCTTCGAGCTACGAGCTGCTATACCGCAGCGGTGCCGGCTTGACGCCGCGTCCCCTGCGTCGAATTGCGTCGGGCGGCGAGCTCAGCCGCGTCATGCTGGCAAGTAAGGTTGTCCTCGGTAACGCGGACGGTGTTGATACACTGGTGTTTGACGAGGTCGATGCTGGTGTCGGTGGCTCCACGGCGCGTGCGCTCGCGGGCGTGCTGGCAGATCTCGCCGCTACGCATCAGGTGATTGTCGTAACCCACTTGGCGCAAGTCGCCGTCATGGCTGACAAGCATTATGTCGTCAGCAAGGAATCGGGCGATGTTCCCCAGACGCATTTGGACGAGGTAACTGGCGAAGCGCGTACCGCCGAGATCGCCCGCATGCTCAGCGGCGATCAGTCCGAGGCAAGCCTGGCGCACGCCAGGCAGATGCTTGCGGAGGCGCGTGCCTAGGCCGAGCCGCCACATGCATGTCCAACCCGGCCGCCACGAAACGGGTCCATCTACTACGTTTGGTAGGGCATCGGCAACCACGCCAAGAATTTCAAAAAGAAAACCGCAGGTAGAACGCCTGCGGTTTTCTCTATTTTGGGTGTATGGTTGGCGGTTGCGGTTAAAACGTAGTAGATGGGCGTGTTTCGTGACGAGAGGCGTCTATCGGCTCCCCAATTTACCTACTCAACGACCTTATCCGGCTGGATGAGCTCCTCGTAGTAGCTGATATGCTCACGCGCGTCTTCAATCTCGGGCAGCAGGAAGTTGTAGATAACTTCGATGATCATCGTGGCGCTGATCTTGGAGAACGCAAAGTCACCCGTCGTCAGCAGCGCCTCGTGGTTGACGGTATTAAAAGTGTAGTCTGCCAGGCGCGCGAGTGGAGACTTGCTGTCGCTGCTGATGACGACTACGGTGGCACCGCAGTCGCGAGCCGCTTTTGCCATGCGATCCAGTCGGCGCGACTTGCCGGAGTTTGAGATGAGCACGATGACGTCACCCGGGCGCAACGTGAGCGCAAAGCCGATTGATGTCTCGCTAATGGTGCTCGCCATGCAGCGCAGGCCCAGCTGCGAAAACTTAAACGTCGCATCGAGCGCGACCGCGTTCGTATTTCCCACAGCCGCAAACTCAATAACCCCTGCATGCTTAAGGGCATGCACAACAGCCGCCAACGTATCGTGGTCGATCCCGTCGATGGTCGCATTAAGCTCGCTCACCTTGGCAGCCAGGATGTTCTTAAGGCTCTGCTCCATATTGTCGAGCGAGACTTCGTCAGTCAGGCCCTCGTTGCGCTGGCTTTCCAAATCCCTCGCCAACGAAAACTGAAAGCTGCGGAAGCTGCCAAAGCCAAGCTTGCGGCAGAAGCGCGAAACGGTCGCCTCGGACGTGGCGGCGGCGCGCGAGAGCTGAGCCGCCGTGAGGCGTGGCGCCTCGGACTGGTGCTCCAATATATAGTCGACAATGCGCTGCTCGGATTCGCTGTATCCCTGATGGGTGCTAATGAGGGAAAGTGCGCTCTTGCTACTATCGGTCATGGATGGCTCCTGGTTGGCATGATAATCGGACTCGTTTTGTACTGTCATAGTATAGGGGGATTTTCAATTACAAGATACACCTTGCCGTTTCAAGTGTTGATGGTAAACTTTCACCTACCGTTTACGGTTATGAAAGAACCTTTCACCGGAGAATTGCTCCTTGTCTCTTCTCACGCGGACGGTAGGTTGGTATCTTTCAGTTGTGGAAAAGCGCGCAAGGACGCGCGTGTAGGGGAGCGTCTGCGGGCGCAAAACTTAAAAAGGAGGGACACATGGCTAAGTTTGACATCATCGCCGCCACCGGTTGCCCGACCGGTATCGCGCACACCTTCATGGCGAAGGAGGCGCTGGAGAAGGCAGCTGCCGAGCGCGGTCTGACCATTAAGGTCGAGACCCATGGCCAGGTCGGTGTCGAGAACGAGCTCACCAAGAGTGAGATCGCCGGTGCCAAGGCCGTCGTCGTCGCAGCCGATAAGGATGTCCAGGCGGAGCGTTTCGCCGGCAAGCGCATGGTTTCCGTTGGTGTTTCCAAGGCCCTGTCCGTCGAGGCAGCCGGTAAGCTGATCGACCGCGCGCTCGCCGCCAAGGGTGACGACTCGGTTGCGGCTGCTGCCGATGTCGAGGATGAGGTCGCGGAGAAGAAATCTATCGGCCACATCATCTACAAGCACCTCATGAACGGCGTCAGCCACATGCTGGTCTTCGTCGTCGCCGGTGGTGTCCTGACCGCCGTTTCGTTCCTGTGGGGCATCACGTCCTTCGATTCGACGGCGTCTGACTACAACAGCTTTGCCGCTATGCTTAAGATCATCGGCGGTATCGCCATGAACCTCATGGTTCCCGTGCTTTCCGCCTATATCGCCGAGTCCATCGGCAAGCGCCCGGCGCTCGTCCCCGGCTTCGTTGCCGGTATGATCGCCATCCAGGGCCTGCCCGTTAACGCCGAGACCGGCATGATCGACGCCGGCGGCGCCGGCGTGGGCTTCGGCTTCCTGGGCGGCATCGTCGGCGGCTTCCTCGCTGGCTATGTCATCCTGCTGCTCGAGAAGGTCTTCTCCAAGCTGCCCAAGAATCTGGACGGCCTCAAGGCTATCTTCCTGTACCCGCTGTTCTCGACCGCCATCGTCGGCCTGGTCATGCTCGGCATCTCCGGCCCCATGGCTGCCATCAACACCGCCATGATGGACTTCCTCAAGGGTCTGTCCGCCTCTGGCGCCATTGTCCTGGGCCTTGCCATCGGCTGCATGTGCGCCGTTGACATGGGCGGCCCGGTCAACAAGGCTGCTTACGTCACCGGTACCGCTATGCTCACCGAGGCCTTGGCTGCTGGCGTTGGCACCGATACCTACAACTTCGGCACCAACTTCATGGCTGCCGTCTCCGCCGCCTGCATCGTTCCGCCGCTGATCACCACCTTCGCCGTCGTCGTCGGCAAGAAGTACTTCAGCCAGGAGGATCATGACGCCGGTATCGTCAACCTCATCCTTGGTTGCACCCACATCACCGAGGGCGCCATTCCGTTCATGACCAAGAACATCTGGCCCGTCATGCCCATCATGATGCTTGGCTCCTCCATCGCCTCGATCCTGACCATTATGTTCAACGTCCACGATCCGGCGCCCCACGGTGGCTTCCTGGTCCTGCCCGTTGTCGAGAACGGTCCGCTGTGGGTCCTCGCGATCCTCATCGGCGCTGTGGTCGGTGGCATCCTGTTCGTGGCCTTCAAGAAGTACGACTTCGAGAAGAATCAGAAGGCCGCTCCTGTAGCCAAGCCGGTTGAGGCTTCCAAGGCCGCTGCCGTTGAGGCCCCTAAGGCCGAGGCTGCCGACTTCGTGAAGGTTGAGAATGTCTTTGTCGCCGAAGACTTCGCTTCTCGTGACGAGGCTCTGAGCTTCGTTTCCAACCAGGCTGTCAAGGCCGGTATCGCCAGCGACGCCGACGCCGTGATGAACGCCTTCCTGGCCCGCGAGGCCGAGGGCACCACGGGCATGATGGAGGGCTTCGCCATTCCGCATGCCAAGTCCGACGCCATTACCGAGGCTGCCGTCATCGTCGTCAAGGACGAATCCGGCGTGACCGGTTGGGACACCATGGACGGCGCTCCCGTCAACGTGGCTATCGCCCTGCTCATCCCTGGTGCCCAGGCCGGCACTACGCACCTCAAGATCCTGTCCAAGGTCGCCGAGGCGCTCATGGACGAGGACTTCCGTGCCACCGTCAAGGGTTCCACCGACGCCGCCGAGATCGCCAAGACGATCAACGCCCGCCTGGTCTAATTCCGCAGTACGCGAATAACATCGCCCCCTGTAACAAAGGCGAGGACTCCCTACGGGTCCTCGCCTTTTTTCATACCACCCGGCACTCAGGGACGTTCCTTTCCTGCCGGCACCCCGGGACACTCCTTAGTCCCCAACAGGGCATAAATAGCCCTCATCGACTGAATCACCCACGCGAACAATAATTCAGCCAGAATTCCTTTTGCACGATATTTCTTGGACGGAAGCATGTTCCCGCAGCTCGCCTGCCGGGCGGACAGCGAACGACATCTGTCCAACAATTCGTGCGAAACACAATGAAAAACCGTTTGATGTGAGTTAATATAAACAACGTCGTGAATCTGACTCCTGCCACATGCATGACAGGGGTTAAACACAAAAAAGGAGTCAATTATGGTTTCTGAGAAGGCTACCCTCGTTAATCCTCAGGGTCTGCACATGCGTCCGGCTGGTCTGTTCGCCTCCACCATGGGCAAGTACGCCTGTGACGTGACGGTCGTCACCCCCGAGAAGGAGGTCAACGGCAAGTCCCCGATGGCCCTCATGGCTGCTGGTATTCCCTGCGGTACCGAGGTCGAGGTCAAGTGCGACGGCGCCGATGAGGCCGAGGCTCTGGCTGCTGCCATTGAGCTCATCAAGAGCGGTCTTGGCGAGTAGAACTCAAACGGGTCGCATGTTGAACAACTAAGTTCATATTTGGGGGCGCAGTGACCTGTTGTAAGGAAGCTGCGCTCTTTTGTCATGGATATGGCAAAACGCTTTATCACATGACACGGAGAGAGGAATGGGAATGTATCAGGGAGTCAACGCTTCCGAGGGTATCGGTATCGGCACCGTCATGGTCGCCGTCGATCCCGACTTGACGTTTGAGCCGCACGAGGTTGCCGATTCGGCAGCAGAGAAGGAGCGCTATCAGACCGCTCTTTCGGCCTTCTGCGAGAAGACCCAGGCTCAGGCCGACCACATGAAGGAGACGGTGGGCGAGGCCGAGGCCGAGATCATGAGCGGACACATTGTCCTGGCTCAGGATCCGGGCATGACCGACGCCATCAACGCCGCCATTGACGGCGGCACCTGCGCCGAGCAGGCGCTCATGGACACCTCGACCATGTTCGAGAACATGTTCCTGTCCATGGACGATGAGATGTTCCGTCTGCGCGCGGCCGACATCGCCGACATCCGCACCGGTATTCTGGCCGAGCTGCTGGGCAAGGAGGTCGTCGACCTTTCCGTCCTGCCCGAGAACACCGTCGTTGTCGTGCACGACCTCACGCCGTCCATGACCGCCACGATCGATAAGGCCCACGTTGCCGGTATCGTCACCGAGACTGGTGGCCGCACGTCGCACTCCGCAATCATTGCGCGCGCCCTCGAGATCCCGGCTGTCCTTTCGGTTTCCAACAGCTGCACAGCACTGCGCAACGGCATGACCGTTGTCGTCGACGGTGGCAAGGGTATCGTCGAGGCCGATCCCGATGAGGAGACGCTCGCCGCTTACACTGCCAAGGCCGAGGCTTTCGCTGCCGAGAAGGCGGCTCTCGAGGCCTTCCGCGGCAAGCCGTCCGTGACTGCCGACGGCATCAAGAAGATTATTGCCTGCAACATCGGCAACCCCGATGACGTGCCCAACGCGCTCGATCACGATGCCGAGGCTATCGGCCTGTTCCGTTCTGAGTTCCTGTTCATGGACTCTGCTGAGCTTCCTTCCGAGGAGGAGCAGTTCAACGCCTACCGTAAGGTCGCCAGCGCGCTCAAGGGCGCTCCGGTCATCATCCGCACGCTCGATGTGGGTGGCGACAAGGAGATTCCGTACCTGCACATGGTCAAGGAAGAGAACCCCTTCATGGGCTTCCGCGCCGTGCGTTACTGCCTGGCCAACCCCGACCAGTACAAGGTCCAGCTCCGCGCCCTGCTGCGCGCCAGCGCCTTCGGTGACGTCAAGATCATGATCCCGCTCGTCACCTGCGTCGAGGAAGTCTTGGCTGTCAAGGAGCTCGTCGAGCAGTGCAAGGCCGAGCTGACCGAAGAGGGTCGCAAGTTCAACGAGAACATCGAGGTTGGCATCATGGTCGAGACGCCTGCCGCCTCGCTGCTCGCTGACCGCCTGGCCGAGGTCGCCGACTTCTTCTCCATCGGCACCAACGACCTGATCGGCTACACCATGTGCGCCGACCGTGGCAACGACACCATCTCCAACCTGTACCAGGTTTACTATCCCGCCGTGCTCCGCTCGCTCAAGAACATCATCGAGAGCGGCGTGAAGGCCGGCATCATGGTCGGTATGTGCGGCGAGGCCGCTGCCGATCCGTTGCTCGAGCCGCTGCTGATCAGCTGGGGCCTGGAGGAGTTCTCGATGAGCGCTCCGTCCATCCTGCGCGCCCGCAAGACCATCAGCCAGTGGACCAAGGCCGAGTGCGACGAGCTCGCCGAGAAGGCGCTCGCCTGCAACACCGCTGCCGAGGTCAAGGCACTGCTCGAGTCCGCAGCTCGCTAATTTGGTATCAGAGGTAACCGCGTGGTTGGAATGGGCCGGCCACGCGGCCCTCACATATACAGGGGGTACTGTAAATGTTCTACACGCTAACCGCTAACCCGGCTGTCGACATGACGGTTTCGAGCTCTCCGCTCGAGCCCGACGAGAACGTTCGCACCGGCTCGGCCAGCTACACGGCTAACGGCAAGGGCCTCGACGTGTCCTTCGCCTTTAAGAAGATGGGCGTCGACACCGTCGCGCTCGGTTTCTTCGCCGGCTTCACGGGCAAGTTCATCGTCGAGGAGGTCATGAACCTGGGTTGCCTCTGCCGCCCGGTCTGGACCGACGGTATCACGCGCATCAACACCTACGTCAACGATGGCCAGCACGAGTACGGCATCCTGAACCCTGGTGCTCCGATCACGCCGCAGCACCAGGAGGAGCTCTACAACATCCTGGACACCGCGGGCGACCTTGAGTGCCTGATCGTCTCCGGCTCCGTGCCTCCCAAAGCTACGCCCGACTTCCTGGCTCAGGTCATGGAGCACGCTCAGGCCCGTGGCGCCGACGTCGTCCTGGACCTGTCCTCCGACAAGCTCAAGGAGCTCGCTCACAAGAAGCCGCTGCTCATTAAGCCGAACCATCACGAGATGAAGGCTATCTTCGGCGTGCCGGTCGACACCGACGACGAGGTCCGCGTCGCCATGAAGCTGGCTCACGAGGCCGGCGTCCAGAACGTGCTGCTCACCCGTGGTAGCCGCGGTGACGCTTACTTCTCCAACGGCGAGGACATCTGGTATGCCAAGCGTGAGTTCAACATCAAGCTTGTCTCTTCCGTCTGCGCCGGCGACTGCACCCTCGCTGCGTTCCTGCACAAGTGGTACAGGGATCGCGACAACGTCGAGGAGGCCATGAAGCTCGCTATGGCCACCGGCGCCAATGTTGCTGAGTCCGTCGGCATCGGCGACTTTGGTCACGTCGACGAGTACAGCAAGCGCGTTGCTGTCCGCAAGCTGGATCGCAAGTAAGCGAAACGCGACATATTCTTGCGCATGCGGCGCTCCGGTTTCGGCCGGGGCGCCTTTTTTGTTCCGCCATGGTGGAGAGGTGTCCTGCCGTACTTCATCGCTTCCACACCGTTCACCGAGTTGTTGTAGCCTTTTGCCGAAGCGTGGAATATACTTTCATTAACACGTTGCTTCGTGAAAGGAACATGCATGATTTACACGCTTACTGCAAATCCCTCTATTGACTACAACATCTCCTGCGATGGCCTGTCCGCCAACACCGTTACCCGCACCCGCAACGCCGTCTACACGCCCAACGGTAAGGGCCTCAACGTCTCGTTTACGCTCGACCACTACGATGTCGACACCACGATCCTGGGCTTCTTCGCAGGCTTCTCGGGTGAGTATATCGTTAAGGGCGCCGAGGCCCTGGGCGTGCCCGTCAAGCCCGTGTGGACTGACGGCATCACGCGCGTCAACGTGTTCCTCAATGCCGGCCCCGACACCGAGTACAACATGGTCAACGCCGGTGCCGCCATCAACGAAGCCAACGAGCAGGAGATGTTTGAGCTTATCGATTCGCTCGATGACATGACCTGCCTGGTTATCAGCGGCTCGCTGCCCCCCAACACCTCCGAGGGCTTCCTGGCAGAGGTCCTGCGTCGCGTGAAGGCGAAGGGCGCCGAGTTCGTGCTCGATATCTCGAGCCATCAGCTGGCCGACCTCATTGCTATGGAGCCGTTGCTCATTAAGCCCAACGACGACGAGCTGCTCGACATCTTTGGCATTAAGGTGAGCGGTGGCGACGACGAGTCCGTCAAGGGCGCCATGGCCGAGCTGCACGCCAAGGGCGCTAAGAATGTACTGCTGACGCTCGGCGGCGACGGCGCGTACTTCTCCAACGGCGAGCACATCTGGTTTGCCAACCGCACCTTCGACGTCAAGCTGCTGTCGACCGTCTGCGCGGGCGACTCCTCGCTGGCCGCCTTCCTTTCCGTGTGGCACGACGCCCCCGAGCGCGTCGAGGATGCCCTGCGCCTCTCGATGGCCACCGGCGCCAACGTGGTCGAGTGCCCGGGTCTGGGCGATTTTGCCAAGGTCGATGAGTATCAGAAGGGTATTGCAATCCGTCAGGTTTGCTAGTTCCGGCACCTTGCCTGAATAGTTCAATTATTTCGCATCCGTCTTAGACCAGGACGGATGCGTTTTTGTTTATCGGACTTGCGTGTGCAGTGGAGGCTGTTTCTTGCTAGACTTCTTGCAGACGCAATCGATAGCCAATTTGATAGTCGCAGGAGGCCATAGGCATGTGCAATGTTTCGCTCAACGGTACGCAGCCGACCGATGCCTCTATCCGTGTCCTGCGTGCGCTTGAGGCAGCAGGTCTTGAGGCTTGGTACGTGGGCGGTTGGGTACGTGATGCCCTGATGGGACGCCCCAGCCACGATGTTGACATGTGCTGCAGCGGCCTGTGGCAGGAGTCCAAAGAGGCGCTCGAAGCGGCTGATATTGCCGTGGTTGAGTCGGGCATAAAATTTGGCGGCATCACGGCTATTTGCGATGATGAGCGCATTGAGGTCACCACCTACCGCCTAGACGGCTTTTACACCGACGGCCGCCATCCCCAGAGTGTGGAGCGTGCGGCGTCGCTTGAGGACGATCTGGCGCGTCGTGACTTTACCGTTAACGCTATGGCCTGGCATCCCGAGCGTGGTCTTGTCGACCGCTACGATGGTCAGGGCGACCTAGACCGCAAGCTCATCCGCGCCGTTGGAGATCCCAAGCGTCGTTTTAACGAGGACGCGCTTCGCATGCTGCGCGCGGTGCGTTTTGCCTGCCGTCTGGATTTTATGATCGAGCCTAAGACTAAACAGGCGCTTGCCGAGTGCGCGCCGCTGCTCGATGCTGTGGCGCGTGAGCGCGTGGGCATTGAGCTCGAGGGTATCCTTTCGACCGGCCATGGGGGAGACGCGATGCTGCGCTACCCCGAGCTTGTTTGCGCCGCCGTGCCCGAGCTCGCGTCCGCTCGCGGGTTTGATCAACGCAGCGTCTATCATGCGTTTAACGTCTACGAGCATATCGCCCGCGTGCTGACGGTGGCAGGGGAGCTGGCGCTGTGCGACGGCGTCGCGCCCTCGTCGAGCCTTATGTGGGCGGCGTTTTTGCACGACGTTTCCAAACCCGAGTGCTTTACGGTCGATCACGACGGCAGCGGCCACTTCTACGGTCATCCCGAGCTCGGCGCCAAGAAGGCGCGTGTCATCATGGATCGCCTGGCGCTCTCGCACGATTTGGTGCGCGATGTGTGCCTGCTGATCAAATACCATGACAAGCCGCTACGCCCCGAGCGTTCCTGCCTGCTCAATATGATGCGCGCGCTTTCGGGCGAGGGTGTCGATACGCCGCGTCTGATGGACGAGCTCATGGACCTTAAGCGTGCCGACACGCTCGGCAAGGCGCCCTCGTGCTTCTATTACGTCGAGACGATCGAGGAGATGCGTACGCTCGCCCACGATCTGCTGCAGGCGGGGGAGCCCTATACACGCAAGATGCTTGCCATCAATGGTGGCGACCTGATCCGCGCCGGCGTCAAGCCGGGGCCGGAGCTGGGACAGCTTCTCAACGCCGCCCTCGACGCCGTGATCGAGGACAACATCCCCAACAACCGCGAAGCCCTCCTGGCTCATCTCAACTCGAACTAGCTAACCCTTGACCTGCGCGTTCCATAACCTGCCGACAATTTTTTCGGCAATTTGGAATTTCTTCTTGCGCTGATGTTTTTTGTCCCGTAATATATTTCTTCGCAGCACGGCAGTGCAGATGTCATGTGGCCCGTTCGTCTAGCGGTTTAGGACGCCGCCCTCTCAAGGCGGAGATCACCAG
>BREX01000012.1 GCA_023708985.1 Collinsella sp. | reverse complement strand
CGCAGGAAGCTTGGATACGCCTAGGCGCGGTCCAAGAAATCGTCCGCACCCCCTTTGGGGGTTTGAAGCCTCTATTTAGGAACTATTTCACCGCAACCGCCCAGTAATCCGCTGGGGACGGAGGAAAACGGATCACTTTTCCGCTCGCCGATTTGTGCCTTGAAAAATGTATATAACGACTATAACGTAGTATGAAACTTATTGGAAACAATACCGAGGAGGCTGCGTTGAAGAAAAGCAATCTGGGCTATGTGCTGGTGCTGATCGCCGCGCTTATGTGGGGCACCATCGGAATCTTTGTTAACGGAATATCGGCCCTGGGTGTTTCGTCTCAGAGCATGGCGGCCTTTCGCCTGTTGTCGGGTGCTGTCTTAATGGCTCCGGTCTTGGCATTCATGGGTTGCCAGGGAGGTGCTCGTGAGGGAAAGGCATCGGGTCCCCTGGCACTGTTCAAGGCAAGTCCTAAAGAGCTTGTTCCTTGTGCGCTTCTTGGCATTATCGGCCTCGCCACCGCTAACACGCTTTATTACGAGTGCATGGGCGAGGTGGGCATGTCCACGGCCTCGGTGCTGCTCTACACCTCGCCGGTGTTTGGCGTCATGCTCGGCCGCGTACTTTATCGCGAGGATGTGACTCCCAACAAGCTCGTTGCCATCGCTTTTAACATCGGTGGCTGTGTACTTGCAGTGACCGATGGCGACCTTTCCGGTTTTCATTTTTCGGTTTGGGGCGTCACGTCGGGCGTGATTGCGGGCTTTTGTGGCGCGTCGCTCGCGATGTTTAGCCGGATAGCAACCAAGACGGTCCACCCGCTGGCTGTCACGTTTTGGGGCCTTGTTTTTGGCGGTGCGGTTATGGCGGCTATCGCGGCTCCGTGGCCAGATGTCGCCGCGGCAATGTCGCCACAGCTGCTGCTGCTGTTCCTTGGCTTTGGACTCATCCCCACAGCTGTGGCCTATGTCTTATATATGCAGGGTCTGTCCATGGGGCTCGAGACGTCGAAAGTTCCCGTCGTAATGTCATTCGAGACAGTCGTCACCGTGCTGCTGGGCATTGGTGTCTATGCCGAGCCCGCCGGCGCGATCAAGGTTCTGGGCATCGTGCTGGTGCTCGCGTCCATCCTGATTATGAACACCGACTTCTCCAGGCTGCGCAACAGTGTGTTTGTCGGTCATGTCGTTGAGAGTATGACCTTTAAGCCCAATGCGTGGTGGACGGAAAAATCGCAGGACATGGATCTGTTTAAGGAACGCACCGGCATCGCGCTGGAGCCCACCGTGCAGGAAATCCCCTGGTACTTCGTGCGATAAGGGATTGCGCGCGGCGTCCGACTTGGGGTTATCCAGCCAGCGCCGGCCTACCTAGCTCCAACGTTTCGAGTACGTTAAACCCGTCAACGGTCGATTTTCACCCGCGAACGGTCTTTATATTAATTAGCAATAAAAGCAACGTATAAGACGTTATAATGACCATAACGAAAAGGAGGAGGCAAGATGAATCAGATCATTCTCGCATCTCATGGCGGCCTGGCCGCAGGCGCCAAAGACACGCTCGAGATGGTTCTCGGCGACGTGTCGAACGTCCACGTCGTGTCGCTTGCTCGTGACGACAAGGAGCCCATCACCGATAAGGTGGACGCCATGATCGCCACGTTCAACGCGGGCGACACCGTCTATGTGCTGACCGATATGCTCGGCAGCTCGGTCAACAACAGCATGGTCGAGCTTTCCAAGAACGGCACGAAGTTCACGGTTGTCAGCGGTTTCAACATTCCGCTGGCACTGACGCTCGCTATGAGCCCCGTTCCCGTCAAGGGCGCCGAGCTCGCAGCCCTCATCAACGAGGCCCGCACCGGTCTGACCAACCCCAACGCACCGGTCGAGGCTGCCGCGGCTCCCGCCAAGAAGGCCAAGACGTCCCGTCACAGCTCCGGTCCCGCCAAGATCGTCCTCGCACGTCTTGACTACCGTCTGCTGCACGGCCAGGTCGTCTTTACCTGGACCACCAAGGTTCAGGCCGAGCGCATCATCGTCGTCGACAACGCTGCCGCCAACGATGACATCAAGAAGGGCGCTCTTAAGCTGGCCAAGCCCCAGGGCGTGCGCCTGAACGTCTTCACCGTCGAGCGTGCCCTCGCCAAGATGGACAAGCTCAACACCCTCGGCGAGCGCGTCATGTTTGTCTTTGGCAACACTGCCGAGATGCTGCAGTTCTGCCAGGGCTACAAGCTCGACGCCATCAACCTGGGCGCCACCGCCAACCACGACGGTGCCGATCAGATTGGCGGCAAGGACAGCTCCGTCTTCTTCGACGCCACCCAGAAGGCCGACGTCAACCAGCTGCTCGACATGGGCATTAAGCTCTACGTCCAGCAGACCCCTACGTATCAGAGCGTCGACATCGACGCCAAGCTGTAATCAACCAGGCTTTTGCCTGACTGAAAGGAGAAGGGTATGAATACGTTCATCAGTGCGGTGCTCGTCGGCCTCGTCGGCGTGTTCTGCATGTGGGACTCCCGCCTGCTCGGTCGTCTTAACTTCGAGCAGCCCCTCGTTGGCGCTACGCTCGTCGGTCTGCTGCTGGGCGATGTGCCCACCGGCCTTGCCGTCGGTGCCGCCGCCGAGCTCGTGTCCATGGGCCTGGTGCAGGTCGGCGCCGCCGTTCCGCCCGATATGGTCCTGGGCGGCATCGTGGCCGCTGCCTTTGCGTGCCTGACCGATGCTTCCGCCGAGACCGCCATGACGATCGCCATCCCGGTCGCCGTCCTGGGTCAGCTCCTCGGCATCGTGTTCCGTTCCATCATCGCCGTCCTCACCCATGTGGCAGATAACGCGATTGATAACGGAAAGTTCAAGACCGCCTACCGTATGCACATCTGCGCCGGCTCCGGTTTGTACGCCATCATGTACTTCCTGCCGATCTTCCTCGCCGTCTTTGTTGGCACCGACCTGGTTCAGGCCATCGTCAACATGGTTCCCGAGTGGCTGTCCACTGGTCTTAACGTTTCGACCAAGATCATGACCGCCTACGGCTTGGCCCTGCTGCTCACCATGATGATCAAGAAGGGTATGACTCCGTTCCTGTTCATCGGTTTCCTGCTCGCCGCTTACCTCAACCTGTCCGTCATCGCGGTCGCTCTGATCGGTGTGTGCCTGGCTGTCGTCTTCATGGGCTTCAAGTTCAACGGTTCCCATGCAGCCGCCGGTGTCGATTCCGACTACGATCCGCTCGAAGACGACGAAGACTAAGGAGGAACACACTATGGCAACCGCAACCAAGGACGTGTCCCTGAACAAGAAGGTCAGCCAGTTCTTCTGGCGCTCCTGGGCCATCCAGGCCTCTTGGAACTACGAGCGTCAGATGAACATGGGCTTCCTCTACGGTATGGTTCCCACGCTCGATCGCCTCTATCCGGACGAGTCCGACCCCAAGCAGCTTGCTGCTAAGAAAGAGGCTTACCACCGTCACATGGCGTTCTACAACTGCACCCCGCAGACGAGCGCTTTCATCCTGGGCCTCGCCGCCTCCATGGAGGAGGAGTACGCCAAGGATCCCGAGAACTTCAACCCCGATTCGATTAACGCGGTCAAGACCTCCCTTATGGGCCCGCTTTCCGGCATCGGTGACTCCTTCTTCCAGGGCACCATCCGCGTTATCGCCTTTGGCCTGGGTGTTCAGCTGGCTCAGCAGGGCTCCATCATGGGCCCGATCCTGGCCCTTCTCATCTCCATCGTCCCCTCCGTGCTGATTACTTGGTTCGCAGCCAAGATGGGCTATCAGGGCGGCCACGAGTACCTGAGCAAGCTTCAGGGCGGCGACCTCATGGAGAAGCTCATGTATGTCTGCGGCATCGTGGGTCTTATGTCCGTGGGCGGCATGATCGCCACGCTGATCGGCGCCACCACCCCGCTGCAGTTCGCTGACGGCACCGTCGTTATCCAGGACATCCTGGACAGCATGATGCCCCAGATGATCTCCCTTGGCCTCACCGGCCTTATGTACTGGCTTATCAAGAAGAACGTCAACACCGGTTGGCTTCTCGTGATCGCCATTGTGGGCGGCATCGCCCTCTCCGCGGTCGGCATCCTGGCCTAGTCGCGACTAAGCGCCTAACCGCTTTCCCCCGGGGGCCTGCCTGGCATCCCATGCCCCAGGCAGGCTTCCATCCCTAAATGTGTCAAAGGGCAGTCCCTTTGACACATCCTCAACGGACCGGCGACTCGGTCCAAATCACGGTAACCCTGCGAGCGCCCGGCAATGTGGCGCCGCAAAAATTGAAAGGAATGTGTCAGATGTACGAGATCGACCTTAACCTCCCTAAGCAGATCGTCGCTGACGTCCTGTCCAACCACGAGATCCACAGCGTCGCCTTCGTCGGCTGCGGTGCCTCCATGTCCGACCTTTACCCCGCCAAGTACTTCCTGGCCAACAACACGGACAAGCTGAACGTTCAGATCTTCACCGCTAACGAGTTCAACTACGACACGCCTTCCTGGGTCAACGAGCACACCTTCGTGATCACCTGCTCCCTCGGTGGCTCCACGCCCGAGACCGTCGAGGCCAACAAGACCGCCAAGAAGCACAACTGCCCGGTCGTCTCCCTCACCAACAAGGCTGGCTCCGCTCTGACCGTCGACGCTGACTACGTCATCGTTCACGGCTTCCACGCCAACTTCGCTGCCAAGTGCGAGAAGCCCGGCTACGCCATCGCTCTTGCTGTCGAGATCCTTCAGCAGACCGAGGGCTATGACCACTACGAGGACATGATCACCGGCCTCACCAACGTCTTTGAGCTCTGCGAGAACGCTGCTCAGTCCTGCAAGAAGCTCGCCAAGAAGTTCGCCGAGGACTTCAAGGACGACAAGATGATCTACTTCATGGCTTCCGGTGCCTCCGAGAAGATGGCTTATTCTCACGCCGCCTTCCTGTTCACCGAGATGCAGTGGATCGACGCCGCCGCCTACAACACCGGTGAGTACTTCCACGGCCCGTTCGAGGTTTCCACCGAGGGTAAGCCCTACGTCTTCTTCATGTCCGATGGCGCTACCCGTCCGATGGACGCCCGCGCCCTCACCTTCCTTAAGCGCATGGGCGCCAAGGTCGCTCTGATCGACTCTAAGGACTACGGCCTGGCTGACGCCGTGCCCGCGAGCGTCGTCACCTACTTCAACCCGCTGCTGCACCTCGCCGTTATGCGCGAGTACGGCAACCAGATCGCCGAGGCCCGTCAGCACCCGCTGACCATGCGTCGCTACATGTGGAAGCTTTCCTACTAATCACAAGTAAGTAGACCTTACGGGTTGATTGAGAGGGGATGGGGTTTGCGCCCTGTCCCCTTTTTTGCTCTGGGGAGGGCGTGTCTGCCGCGTCATAAAACCCCAGATAAAACCTACCAAAATAAACCTGTCCCTTTTTGGCAGGTGGGAGGAGATGCGTATGATCAAGGCAGTGCTGTTTGATATGGACGGCGTGCTGGTCGATACCGAGTGGTTCTACAACCGTCGTCGCGTGGCGTTTATGGAAGAGAAGGGGTTCCACTTTGACGAGATTCCCGATCTTTCGGGGTCTAACGAGCCTGCCATTTGGGAGGCGCTGGTGCCCGACGATATTGAGCTGCGTGAGCGTCTGCGCGTGGAGTACAAGCAGGTCTACAGCCCGGACCATCCCGTTCCGTATACCGAGCTGCTCAACGAGCAGACGGGGCCGGTGATGCGTGAGCTGCACGAGCGCGGCGTGAAGTGCGCCATCGCGAGCTCGTCCTATCGCGAGCTCATTGACGAGCTGGTGGAAATTGCCGGTATCGCCGACGTGCTGGACTACACCATCAGCGGCCACGAGTGCAGTGCGTTTAAGCCCGACCCCGAGATCTACCTGCGTGCCATGGAGGCGCTGGGGGTGGAGCCTGCCGAGTGCCTGGTTATCGAGGACTCGCCTTTGGGCATCGAGGCCGGCAAGCGCTCCGGCGCCCGCGTCCTGGCACTGCGTCCGCACGAGGGCGTCAACCTGGACCAGTCCGCCGCCGACGTTGTCATCGACAACCTGACCGACATCCTACCTGCCATCTAGCAGCAAAACCACCACAAAGGGGACAGGCACCTTCGTGGTGGTTTTTATTGGGGCGACGTTTTTTGAAGGCAGTCGACGCTAAAACCACCACGAAGGTGCCTGTCCCCTTTGTGGTGGTCCATGCTACAATCGCGGGCATGCCCCACAACCACATCTGCCTTCGAAAGGAGCCTACGTGGCGAATGCCATCGATCAGCTCACGGACCGCGTGCTCGTGCTCGGCCGCCTCACCATCGTTCGCCGTGCCATTACTGCCGTGGCGGTCACCATTTCCGCCGTTCTCCAGACATTCCTGATCCAGGCGTTCATTCGGCCCGCCGACCTGCTTCCGAGCGGTCTTACCGGCGTCGCGGTTCTACTCGATCGCGTTACCTCACTGGGCGGCGTTCACATCGACATATCGCTCGGCATGCTCGCGCTCAACATTCCCGTGGCGCTCCTATGCTGGAGCGGCATTAGCAAGCGCTTCGTCATCTTCTCGATGATGCAAGTTGTGCTCTCGTCGCTGTTCCTCAACATCTTTCATTTCGCCCCGTTTTTGGGCGATAAGATCATGCTCATCATTTTTGGCGGCGTGGTCTCGGGTCTGGGCGCTGCCATCGCGCTTAAGTCCGGCGCATCAACCGGCGGCACCGACTTTATCGCGCTGTGGGTCTCCAACCACACGGGCAAGACCATCTGGGGCGTCATCTTTGGTTTCAACTGCTTTATCCTGGCGATCTTTGGCTTTATGTTTGGCTGGGACAACGCAGCGTATTCCATCGTGTTCCAGTTTATTTCGACCAAGACCATCGACAGTTTCTATCGTCGCTACGACCGCGTGACGCTGCAGATCACGACGCGCAAGGCGGACGAGGTCATGACCGCCTATGTTGACCATTTTCAGCACGGCATTAGCTGCGCCGAGGTCATCGGCGGATACAGCCGCGAAAAGATGTACCTGCTGCACGCCGTTGTCTCGACCTACGAGAGTCAGGACATTATCAAGCTGGTGTGCGACATTGATCCCGGCGCCGTGATCAATGTGTTTCACACGCTCAACTTTGTGGGCGGCTGGTGGGGCGGTCATGTCGACGAGCCCATGCCCACGGCCGTACCCGATCCCGACAAGCCCGCGCGCATGGCCAACAGGCAGGCGCGCCTCATCGAGCAGGACAGCCTGCAGCAGGACGACGGCAAGTAGGGTTTTGGTATTTTGCCGGCACGGCGCAATCCTGTCCACTTGAGCCTCCCGAAAGCCTCGCTGCTTTCGGGAGGCCTTCGTTTGCCCAGATAAAACCTACCAAAATGAAGCTGTCGCTTTTTGGTAGGGAGGGTGTATCGTTTTATCATTATGAGGTAACATGAAACTAGACGTTATATACGTATTAGTTATTTCGATATTTCGATAAGAGTGATTAGATATGCCTGCACCCAAAAATGCACCGCTTTACCAGCAGATTTACGACGAAATCAAGGACGCGATCGAGAAAGGTGTTTATGCACCCAAGGAGCGTATTCCGTCCGAGCTTGAGCTTGCCGAGCAGTACGAGGTGAGCCGTATTACGGTGCGCCGCGCCGTCGAAGAGCTATGCTCCGATGGCTACCTGGTTAAGCAGCAGGGCCGCGGTACCTTTGTTTCCACGCCGCACATCAATCGCCAGTTCCACGCCTCGACGCTGCAGACGTTTACCGCACTGTGTGCCAGCAACGGCATGAAGGCCGGTGCACATGTGGTCGATCGCCAGATCGTTCCGGCGCGCCAAAACGAGATGGAGTTCTTTGGCCTGCAGAAGGATGCGCTGCTGCTGCATATTAAGCGCGTGCGTACGGCCGACGGCGAACCCATCTTTGAGGAGAACATCTTTGTGCCGTTTGACGCCTACCGTGAGCTGTTGACGGCCGATCTTGAGGACAAGTCGATTTTTGCCGAGGTCGAGCGTGTTGGCGGAACCCCGATTGTCTCGGTTGGCTACCGCACGGTCGAGGCCGTTCGAGCTAACGCCGAGCAGGCGGCCGAGCTGGGCATTGCTCCGCACGATCCGCTGCTCAACCTGCGTGCCGGCTTTATCGGTCCCAATGGCGAGCCGGTCCTGATGGGTAAGCAGTACTACGTGGGATCGCGTTACGTCATGGTCATGTAGCTCTAGTTGCGCGGTTTTCCAAACCGCGCAACGGCTCGACGCTGCAAGCCCGCCAGGGCGGCAATTTGCAGAATGAGCGTGGATAATCTCCCGTTTTTGGCTTGGTGACGGGCTCAAAGTGGGAGATTATCCACGCCCATCCGGAAAGTGTCCAAAAATCCCACGCTCGTTCCATTCGGATTGCATCGCCCGTGGCCGACAGCCGCGCGGCACCGGTCCGCGTGGCGGCGTATAATCGGCGGCAGATGACTTGGACGTTAGGAAACCATGACCGATAGCATGCAGCAGATGGCGCTCGACACGCTCGGCGCCTATTTTGGCTACACCTCGTTTCGCCCGGGACAGGACCGCATGGTCGATGCGATCCTTGCCGGTCGCGATGCGCTGGGCGTTATGCCCACGGGTGCCGGCAAGTCCATTTGCTACCAGGTGCCCGCGCTCATGCTGCCCGGCATCACCTTTGTGGTGAGTCCGCTGCTGTCGCTTATGGAGGACCAGACTCGTGCGTTGCTCGCGGCGGGTGCGCGACCCAGCTATCTCAACTCCAGCCTTACCCCGGCCCAGCAAAACACCGTGCTCAAGCGGGCGCGCGAGGGCCGCTACCAGCTTATGTACGTGGCGCCCGAGCGCCTGCTCGAGCCACGCTTTTTAGCCTTTGCGCAGGAAGCCGCGACGGACGGCGGCATTGGCGTGCCGCTCGTGGCCATTGACGAGGCCCACTGCGTAAGCCAGTGGGGCCAGGATTTCCGCCCCGCCTACCTGCAGATTCGCGAGTTCATCGATTCCCTGCCGCAGCGCCCCGTCGTGGCGGCCTTTACCGCTACGGCGACCGAGCGTGTGCGTGCGGACATTCAGCAGATGCTTGGCCTGCAAAATCCCGCGGCGGTGGTGACGGGCTTCGATCGCAAGAACCTCTACTTTGGCTGCGAGGAGATGGGCGACAAAGCCAAGGCAGCATGGGTGCGCGACTACGTGATCGCGCATTCGGGCGAGAGCGGCATCGTGTATTGCTCGACCCGCAAGACAGTCGATGCGCTGGCAGGCGAGCTTGCCGAGGCGCTGGGCCCCAGCGGCATTCGTGTTGGCCGCTACCATGCCGGCATGGGCAACGACGCCCGCCGCCAAAGCCAGCGCGCCTTTATCGACGACGATATCCAGGTGATGGTTGCCACCAACGCCTTTGGCATGGGTATCGACAAGCCCAACGTGCGCTACGTGATCCACAACAACGTGCCCGAGAGCATCGAAGCTTACTACCAGGAGGCGGGTCGCGCCGGCCGTGATGGCGACCCGGCCAGCTGCCACCTGCTGTGGAACGGCAACGATTTTCGCATGCGCCGCTTTCTGATCGACCGCGGCGATGCTGCCGACGAGGCGCTCGACGACGAGCAGCGCGCGTGGGCGCTTCAGAATCGATATCGTCTGCTCAGCCAGATGGAGGGCTACTGCAATACCACCGGCTGCCTGCGCGAATACATGCTGCGCTACTTTGGCGACGAGGCCGCGGCCGAGCATACTGCCGCGGCCGGTGCGGGCGGCGCCGCTACGGACGAGGCCGAGGGCTGCGGTAACTGCAGCAACTGTCTCACGCAGTTCGAGGTCGAGGACGTCACCGATATGGCCCGCGCTGTCGTTCGCTATGTGGCCACGCGACCCATGCGCTTTGGCAAGTCACTGATCGCCGACGTGCTTCACGGCGGCAACACCGAGCGTATTCGCCAGATGCATCTGGATGAGGACCGCGGCTACGGTGAGCTGTCGAGCGAATCGGTCGGGCGTATCAAGGACATTATCGGCCAGCTGTGCGGCCGCGGTTATCTGGCTACCTCGCAGGGGCAGTACCCGGTCGTGGGGCTAGGCCCGCGTGCCGGCGAGGTCGAGGACGAGGCGTTTGCCTTTACCGTTAAGCGTCGCGCGTCCAAGCGCAAGGCCTCGGCCCGCGCCCGCCGTGCGGTGGATCTGCTGCGCGAGGAGGCCGAGCTGGATCAGCGCCCGCGCGTGGGTGACGATGCCGAGCTGTTCGAGCGCCTGCGTGCCCTGCGCAAGGAGATCTCGACCGAGCTGGAGATGGCGCCGTACATGGTCTTTTCCGACAAGGCCCTGCGCGGTCTGTGCCGCCTACGCCCGCAGACGCGCGACGAGCTTATCCAGGTCAACGGCATCGGCGAGAAAAAGGCCGACGCCTTTGGCGAGCAGTTTATGGCGGCGATTGAAGAGTTTGAGTCCGAGCATGCACGGAATGGAGCATAACGATGACATCCGACGATAAAACCGAGCGCACTGAGGTGTCCGCCGTGCCGCTGTACCAGCAGGTTATGGACGACCTAAAGGGCGAGATCGCGCGCGGCGTGTACGCGGCCGGCTCGCGCATTCCTTCCGAGATGGAGCTCGCGAAGTCTTATGGCGTGGGGCGCGTCACCGTGCGCCGCGCCGTCGAGGAACTGTCGCGCGCGGGGTATCTCAACCGCCAGCAGGGGAGGGGCACGTTTGTGTGCGCGCCCAAGCTCAAGCGCAAGATTGTCCAGAAGGGTGACGTCCAGAGCTTTTCTGAGGGCTGCGCTGCCAACGACATGGTGGCCGGAGCACGCCTGGTGTCGCGCACGGTGGTTGCGGCGACGCGCGAGGACGCGGCGTTTTTTGGGGTGGAACCCGGCTGCGAGCTCATCGTTGTCGAGCGCGTGCGCACGGCAGACGGCGTGCCCGTCATGCTCGAGAACAACGCCTTTGTGCTGGCCGACCATCCCTATCTGCAGACGCTTGCCGACAAGGACCTCACGGACAATTCCATCTTTGCGCTCGTTGCCGAGCATTCGGGCCGTGCGCCGCTCAAGTCCGACCCCTGTACGGTGGAGATTGCGCTTGCCGATGCTCAGGCGGCCTCGCTGCTGGAGGTGCCGGTCGGCGAGCCGCTCTTCTATATGGAGGCGTACTTTACCGATGAGGACGAGCGGCCCTTGCTGCTCGGGCGCCAAAAGATCGTGGGCTCGCGCTACGTGTTCGACATCTAACGTCCACAGATAGAACAATATAGAACAAATTTGGTGAAATGACTTCACGGGCGTCGTCGTGCGTGCTATATATAGGACAACATAGAACGACAGCAGGTACAAGCTGTCGTCGTTCTAAACCGCCACACAAGGAGGGGCACCACCATGAACGCACATGATCTGATTCAGGAAATTATCGAGCGCAAGGGCAAGATTGAGAACGTCTTTTGGATCGCCTGCGGCGGTTCGATGATCGACCTGATGCCGGCCAACGAGCTGCTCAAGCGCGAGGCCACCACGTTTACCTCGACGGTCTACACGGCGCGCGAGTTTTGCCTGATGGCCCCCAAGAGTCTTGGCGAGAAGTCACTCGTCATCGCCTGCAGCCACAGCGGCAATACGCAGGAGGTCGTCGACGGCTGCGAGATGGCGCTGGCAGCCGGCGCCGAGGTCGTGGCCATGACCGACTGCGAAGGCTCCAAGATCGATAACGGCAAGTGGACCACCTGGGTCTATCCGTGGGGCGAAGGCGTGCCGCAGGCCGAGGTACCGCAGGGCATCGGCGCTCTGATCGCCGCCGAACTGCTCGACATGCAGGAGGGTTACGAGGCGCTTGCCGACATGTACGCCGGTCTTAAGCAGATGGATGCCCTGCTGCCCGCTGCCCGCGAGAAGGTCAACGCCGAGCTGGGCGATCGCTTTGCCGAGCTCTGCCAGCAGCACAAGTTCTTCTATATCCTGGGTTCCGGCCCCAACTTTAGCCAGACCTACGCCATGGCCATCTGCTCGCTCATGGAGATGCAATGGCAGCACTGCTGCTATATCCACTCCGGCGAGTACTTCCACGGCCCGTTCGAAGCCACCGAGCCCGGCGTGTTCTACTTTGTGCAGCTCGGATCGGGCGAGTGCCGCCCCATGGAGGAGCGTGCACTCGCGTTCCTCAACACGCACACCGATACAGTCATGGTGCTCGATGCGCTCGAGTACGGCGTGGGCGAAGTGCCTGCCAGCGTGCGTTCGTTCCTGGAGCCGATCTTCTTCTACAACATGAGCTGCGAGCTGCGCGCCGCGCGCGGCAAGGTGTTCGACCACAGCCCCGAGGTTCGTCGCTACATGGGCATCGAGCAGTACTAAGTAACGGGAAAACCATTCACCTTCGATTCGCAAGGGCGCAGCGCGAGTCAAAAAAGCGGGCCGCGCCGGGGATTTCCGGCGCGGCCCGCTTGGTATCGCGCTTAGATTCGCGAGGTGTCGCGGCAACCGACGCTTACTTGGCGTCGTAGGCCTCGGCATCCCACCAGTCGAGCTGGGCGATGTTGTCGCGGATGTGCTGGCAGCTCTTGTGGAAGCCCTCGAGCTCGTGCTCGGACAGGTCCAGCGTGTAGACCTCCTCGACGCCCTCGGCACCGATCACGCACGGCAGGGAGGTAAAGATGCCCTCCTCGCCATACTGGCCGGTCATAAGCGTAGAGGCCGAAAGCACGGCGTGCTCGTTGTGCAGCACGGCGGCGCAGACGCGCGCGGCGGAGTTGGCGACGGCGTACTCGGTGCACTGCTTGCCCTGGTAGGTCACATAGCCGCCCTTGCGTGCAAGCTCCTCGACCTCCATGTGGTCGAAGGCGTACTTGTCGGGGTTCTCGGCCTGAAGCTCGTTGAGGCTCTTGCCGGCGATGGTCGCGGCCTTAAAGGCTGCCAGTTGGCTAAAGCCATGCTCGCCGATCATGTAGGCGTCGATGGACTTGGGGCTCACACCGACCTTCTTGGAGATCTCGGTGCGCAGGCGGGCGGAGTCCAGGCCGCAGCCCGAGCCGATGATCTTCTTGGGATCGTAGCCGGTCAGGTGCCACAGCTCGGTGCACACGACGTCGCAGGGGTTGGAGATGCTCACGAAGATGCCGTCAAAGCCGGCGTCGACGATACGCTTGGCAAAGGTGCGGGCGGCATCGGTGGTAAAGAACAGCTCGCCGTCGCGGTTGCCGGCGGCCAGCGCGACCTTGCCGGCGGCGTTGACGATGACGTCGCAGCAGGCCAGCTCCTCGTAGCGGTCGTAGCAGTTGACGATTTTGGTATTGTACGGGACAAACGAAAGGGAGTCGCGCAGGTCCTGGACCTCGGACGTAACCTTGGCCTCGTTGATATCGCACAGGTACAGCTCATCGGCAATGCCCTGCATGAGCAGGCTGTTGGCGACATGTGCTCCTACGTGGCCCTGGCCGACCACACCGATCTTACGCGTCTGGTACATATATGTATCCTTTCGGCCGAGTTTTTCGCGTCGAACCATTGTAGCGTTCTGCTGTTACTTTGCTAGGCTAAAGTGCCGTAGATTTTGGGACATGCCTTAATCTTTACTTTTGGAGTGATTTGGACCGCTGACGGCATCGCTGGGCGATGTGCTCGCGCGGATGGGGCCGGTCGTTGTACCATAGCTGCAACTGACTCATAAGGAGCATCCATGCCCATTCGCATCCCCGACGCCCTCCCTGCCGCCGCGCAGCTCGAGAGCGAGAACATCTTTGTCATGACCGAGTACCGCGCGCTGCACCAGGACATCCGTCCGCTGCGCGTGCTCATCCTCAACCTCATGCCCACCAAGATCGCCACCGAGACGCAAATTATGCGCAAGCTCTCCAACACGCCGCTGCAGGTGGAGGTGGACCTGCTGCGCACTAAGACGCACGAGGCCACGCACGTGAGCGCCGGCCACCTGGAGACGTTTTACCGCACGTTCGACGACATCCGCGACATCCACTACGACGGCCTGATCATCACGGGCGCGCCGGTGGAGCAGATGCCGTTCGAGGAGGTCGACTACTGGCCCGAGCTCTGCCAGATCATGGATTGGTCCACCACACACGTGCACTCTACGCTGCACATTTGCTGGGGCGCGCAGGCGGGGCTCTACCATCATTACGGTATCCAGAAGTACGACCTGCCGGCAAAGGCGAGCGGCGTGTTCGAGCATTATCTGGTGAAGCCGCAAAGCCCGCTGGTCCGCGGCTTCGACGACCGTTTCTATGCCGTGCACTCGCGCAACACCGATGTGCGCCGCGAGGACGTGGAGGCCGAGCCGCAGCTTGAGGTCGTGGCCGTATCCGACGAGGTGGGCCTGTACATCGTCAAGTCGACCGACAGCCGCCGCTTCTTTGTATTTGGCCATCCCGAGTACGATACCGACACGCTGCGCCTGGAGTACGAGCGCGACGTGAAGCGCGGGCTCAACCCCCAGGTGCCGGCGCATTACTTCCCGAACGACGACCCCGCCGCTGAGCCGCGCAACGTCTGGCGCAGCCAGGCTCAGCTGTTCTACACCAACTGGCTCAACTATTACGTCTACCAGACCACGCCCTACGACCTAGCCCGCGCCGGCGAGGAGCACTAGGCTACGGCTGCTGCTGCTGTGCTCGCGGCATGACGAGCGTGGATTATCGGACACACGAGCGTGGATTTTCGGACATTTACAAATCGAGCGTGGATAATCTCCCGCTTTTGGCTTGAAACTAGGCTCAAAACGGGAGATTATCCACGCTCATTTTTTATATGTAGATGCTGATGGCTCGGCTAAGAGACGGTGCGTGCAGAAGCAAAGTCGCATTTGGCGTGGTCTTGAATCTCGACGGGTTTTTCTTTCTGATAATCCAATGGACCAAGGCATCGAATTGTGGAGACGGGGACCTTTCGACAACCGCCCTACCTGCAGATATAAGCCATCAGCCTAAAACGCCCAAAACCGTCAAGCATTTGGTCAGCGCCTGGACAGCGTTTGGTCAGACTTCGCATGAAACCGTCTGGTACGTTTGCGCCGTTCCAAGAGTTGGGAGGCGACATGGGAAACATGACGGCGAATCAAAGACTTGCAAGCCACATTAAAGCATGCGAACAGCAGATGAACTGCGTGTACGCGCGCACGACAGCAGAGGCAAAGCAGATTGAGCGGCGGGTGGCGGCGGGAAGTCTCGAAGTGGTCATGCCGGGGCTGTATGCGCGTCCGGAATACTGGTCCGAGCTCAAGTTTCGGCAGCGTTATCTGCATCGGGTGCGGGCCCTTGCGCAAAAGCACCCCGACTGGACATTTTGCTCCTATACGGCGGCTGTTATCTATGGCCTTTCGGTTTCGCATGCCAATTTGACGCACATCCATATCGCCGCGGCGCCGGCGCAATCGACGACGCCCGGCTCTCAGGTGATTCGCCATCGTTATGTTCGTCAAACGCGGGCAAGCCAGATGGATATTGCCGTGACCGATATCGATCAAACGATTACGGATTGCCTGGTCGATGCATCGTTTGTCGAGGGGCTGATCATCGCAGACTCGGCGCTCCATGAGCAGCTTTTGTCGAAGGAGCATCTCGTTGAGGCAGTCGACAAGCTTGGCTTGAATCGTCGCGGTGTTGTGGCGGCGCGAAGTGTTGCACGGTGTGCCGATGGCCTGTCGGAAAGCGGCGGCGAGTCCAAGGCGCGAGCGCTGATGATCGAGCGCGGCTGGCAGGTTCCGGAGCTGCAAGTTGAGCTGTTCGACCCGGTTGAGCCGGGGAGGCCGTATCGCGTTGACTACCTGTGGCGCGTGGGCGACCGGTTGATTATCGGGGAGTTCGACGGATTCGTTAAAAGCGAAAAGGCGGCGGAGGAGGGCAAGCTCGCAAAGGCGCAATTTGACGAGCGCCAGCGCGAATCGAGGCTTTCGCTGCTTGATAACTGCAAGATTGTGCGCCTGTGCTGGGATGATTTAAGGGATCCGGCAAAACTCGACCGCAAGCTCAGAGTTGCCGGCGTGCCGCGCGTGCGCTGAGGCGGTTGCAGGGCGTTGAGCCGCACGAGCGTGGAAATTCGGACGGACGAGCGTGGATTTTTGGACGCTTGTTGAATGAGCGTGGATAATCTCCCACTTTTGGCTCGTAAGGGGGCTCAAAGTGGGAGATTTTCCACGCTCATCTTGCGGGTGCGATACAGCGGCGATCAGGCGCTGATGATGTGGAGTAGCGGCAGGTCGTGGGCGTCGGTGGGAACGTGGTCGACACGCTGCTCGTCAAAGGCGATGCCGATGATTTGACATGCGGGCGAGAGCGTGAGCAGGTAGCGATCATAGCAGCCGCCGCCGTAGCCCAGGCGCGCGCCGGCGCGGTCGAAGGCTACGAGCGGCACGACGACCATGTCGAGAGCTTCGGCAGACACGATAGGGAAGCGGTCGTTGTCGATGTCCACGGCCGCAAAGACCCGCGTGGGGTGGGCGATAAACGGTGCCGCGGACGCATCGTCGGCGGCAACTGCCCGCATGCACATGCGCTGGCCACAAGCTGCGGCATCAATTGCCGAGAACATGCACGGATAGGCCACGCGCCAGCCGCGTTTGGCGGCCGCTGCGGCAAACGCGGCAGGATCGACTTCGGAACCCATCGCGGCATAGACGGCAACGGTGCGCGGCGCCGCGGCATCCGAGCGATCCAACAGCTCAACCAGCCGCGCACAGATAACGGCAGACTTCGCCGCCCGCACATCTAAATCAAGAGCATCGCGCCGAGCAATCATCGCCCGTCGCAACTCAGCCTTGTCCATCCCAGCCTCCTCTAGCAAACCTGCCAAAAAGGGACAGGTTTATTTTGGCAGGTTTTATCTGGGCAAACGCGATATGGGCAGTAAAGCCACCGCAAATATGCCTGTGAGCTGCGCCCTTTGTGGTTGTTTGGGCCTATGCGTTAATGCTATAACGCCGCAGCGATTGCTTCAGTCACAAACTTATTGAGTGACTCACCCTTCTTTGCCGCTGCCAGCGCCGCTTGCTTGTGGAGCTCAGAGCCCGTTCTTACGTTGAACGAGCCCTTAAAAGCCCGCTCGGGTTCCTCGCCTTTCTCGGCGCAAAACTCAAGGTAATCGTCGACGGCGTCGTGGAAGCATTGCTCCACTTCTTCAGCTGTGGAGCCTTCAAATACGATTGCGTCCCTAATGCCGGTGACCATACCTGTTAGCACATGCTGTTCGGCATCGAACTCGACTGGGGCGAAATAACCCTTGTATGCCAAAACGTTACTCATGACTACCTCCGACATCTTGCAGAAATCGAACGATGTTTCGAATGGTCCCCGCCGTCAATTCGTCAGATGGATGTGGCGCGTGCATTACGAACATCCTGCCATCTGATGGCCTGTAGAAGCGAATGCGCGATCCGGATGTCTTGCCTTTGTTGTCCATTTCAAAGCCATATGAAGCCATGACTTTTAAAAAATCGGTATACCGATACGTCGAAGGGCAGCTAAGCAGTTGGGCGATGAGTTTATCGGTCCGAGTCATCCCGCCTCACATTCTGCAACTATATCTTAGTTGCAATTTAAGTCCGATGCAAGCACCCCTACTATAGAACAAGTGTTCGAATCAACGCAAAGGCACCTGCCCCTTCGTGGTGGTTTTTGCTGGTGGGGCGGGTGTCTGCGGCGGTTTGTCTCGATCTGTAACAGTAACTCAGCAAAATCTGACCTAGATGTTACAGATTGAGACAAAGGGCCGGCGTCATCCGAAAACGTCTCGATTTGTAACATCTGGAGCCAATATTGCCGCCTAGATGTTACAGATTTAGACAAACTGGTGGGACGGGTGAGCTGCCCCGCCCAAGCAGCGGCAAAAGAAAAGGTAGATTTTCAGGCATGTCCCAAAAATCTACCTTTGTGGGTTAGGCCAGCAGGTCGACGACGTTAAAGCCGGCGTTGCTCTTGGCGATGACGTCTCGACCGCCAAAGACGCAGGTTGGCGACTCGGCTGCGATTCGCGTCACGTCGGCACCGAGCGAGCGAAGCTCACCGGGCGTGGCGGCGAGCATCTGGGCGCGGCGCTCCTCGCGTGCATGCGGATCGAGCCCGGCCAGGTAGGTCGTGTTGCGGCGTTTGGTGAGCGCGTATGGCTTCACTGGCGCGTCCATGCCGCTCACGCAGCTCACGATAAAGCCCTCAAAGGCGGCCTCGTCGGGCTCAAAGCTGCCGAGCCATTCGCCTGCGCGCGCAACGCGCTCAATCGAGGGGTCGATTGCCGGGTCGCGGTAGGTGTAGAACGCCGTCTGACGCTCGCCTGCCGCGCGGAATCCGCAGCCGTACGCGCCGCCCTTCACGCGGATCTCGTTCCACAGATAGTCGTAGGAGAGCGCGTTGGCGGCAACCGCCCAGGCGCCCGTCACGTCGATGCCCAGGCGACGCGGGTCGCACGCGCTTGCCGCAAAGCAGATGTCGCTGGGGATGACAAAGGCCTCGTGGCGGTCGCGCGGCTCCGGTACCACGAGCGTGCCGCTGCCGGCATCGGCGCCGTCGCCAGCGCCCAGCCCCAGATCGTCCGCGGCGGCCCAGTATGCGTTAAAGTCCTCGTCGCTGCCGGTAAAGCTCGCCATGCAGCCATCGGCCACAAAGATGCGGCCTGCCAGCTCGGCAAGTTTGGCGCGCAGGTCATCCAGTCGCTCGTCAAAGTGGTCGAGCAGATCGCGCAGGAACAGGTAGAAGTCCACGCCCGAAAGCTGCTCGCGCACCATGGCCGAGGGCGAGCTGTAGCTCATCGCGCGACCGAGTGCCGCCGAGTGACCGTTGTTGATAAAGCCCTGCTCAAGTCCAATGCGAATCTGCGTGAGCACGTCGCGCACGCGGTCGGCGTCGGCATCGAGCAAAAGCGTGCTCGACCACACCTCGCGCGGCAGGCTCGCTAGCGCATCGATCTTCTCGGACAGGGCGCCGGCGCTCACCAGCAGGTAGGGACGCACACCGTCCACGTCGGGCTGGGTCATGACCTCGGTCGTAAAGCTCAAAAAGCCCAGCTTGCCGGCGAGCACGTTGTCGAGCTCCTCGGCCGAGTGCTCGCTCGTGGGCAGCTGTTTGAGCAGGCGGCAGAGCAGCGTCACATAGGGCAGGTCCTCAAATGCGACGCAGCTCAGGTCGAAGTACTGCATGGCGTAGGCCAGACGGTTGGTGGGGATGCCGTGGCGCAGGCAGGGGATGGGCGCAGTCGTGTCCACGACCAGCGGCGGCTCGGGGCGCGCCTCGCCAATGTCGGAAACGCGCAGGTGCGGTAGCGTGGCCTTGGCCTCGAGCGTGTCCTCGGCCTCCTGTGCGGCACGCAGCACGGCCGTGCGCTCGACCACGTCGGCCAGCTCGGCATTGGTCATGGCGTCGCGCTTGGCTGCTAGCTCGGCGGCCTCGGCACCCTCTGCGCCCTCGGCGGCGTCCACCGGCACCAGCTCGACCAGCGCCATATGGTCGTTTTCCAGCACCAGCTCGCGCAGCAGGTCCTCAAAGTAGCTGCCGTCCAGCTCGCCACGCAGCTCCTCGTACACCGGGCCGTACTTGAGCGCCAGCGTCGCGGCGTCGTCATCGTAGAGCCAGGTGCTCAGCGCGTCGCACGCAATGGCCACGCCGTCGGCGATACCGTAGTCGCGCTGGCGCAGGTCGTACTCGTTGCTGCTGATGATGGCTTCCAGGCGCTCGCGCGGAACGCCGTGCTCGCACAGGTCGCGGCAGGCGTCTTGGAACACACGACGCAGCTCGCGCGCCACGCCGGGCTGCGCGTTTTGCAGCATGATGAGCTCGTAGGGCTGCAGGCTCTCGGCCGCGGTGTAGCTCACCACGTTGCCGCCCAGGCCCGCTGCCAGAATGGCCTTCTTAACCGGCGCTTCGTTGGAGCCCAGCAGCGCTTCGAACAGGATGTCCGCCGCGATTGTGCGCTTACGGTCGAGCGCGCTGCCCAGCACAAGGCCCAGGCCCACCAGGGCGTTTTCGGGCGTGGTGGCCATCTCGACGCGCTTATACTCGCAGGTCACGGGCGCTTGCACGCCCAGCGGATTGGGTGCCAGCACGGACGGGTCCTCGCCGGCGGCAACGGCGGCGTCCATGCGGCGGCTCGCGGCACTCGGTTGCGACAGATAGCGCTCGTCCAAAAAGGCCAGTGCGCGGTCCACGTCCAGGTCGCCGTAGAGCGTGATGTAGGAGTTGGAAGGATTGTAGTGGCGCGCGTGCGTGTCCAGGAACTGCTCGTAGGTGAGCGAGGGAATCGCACGCGGGTCGCCACCGCTCTCGTGCGCATAGGCGGTGTCGGGGTAGAGCGCGGCGTTGACGGCATCGTCCAGCACGCTCATGGGGTCGGACAGCGCGCCCTTCATCTCGTTGAACACCACGCCGTTATAACGCAGCGTGCCCTCGCGCAGGCTGGCGGAGCTGCCGTCGCCCTCGCTCTCGACGCCCTCTGGCAGGTCCAGCTCGTAGTGCCAGCCCTCCTGCTCAAAAATGGTGGGCTTGGTATAGATGGCCGGGTTGAACACCGCGTCTAGGTACACGTCCATCAGGTTGTACAGGTCCTGCTCGTTGGTGGTGGCAACGGGGTAGATGGTCTTGTCGGGGTAGGTCATGGCGTTGAGGAACGTCTGCATGGAGCTCTTGATCAGATCGACGAATGGCTCCTTGACGGGGAACTTGGCCGATCCGCACAGCACCGAGTGCTCAAGAATATGGAACACGCCGGTGGAATCGGCCGGCGGCGTCTTAAAGCCAATGGCAAAGGCCTTGTTTTCGTCGTCGCACGCCAGGTACAGCAGGCGAGCGCCCGAGGCAGTGTGGCGCAGCACGTAGGCGTCCGAGTCGAGCTCGGGCACGGTCTCGCAGCGCTCGACGGCAAAGCCGTGGCAGGTGGTACCGGGCACCAGCAGCGCGGCAGCAGCGGCGCGCGGGTCGGTTGAGGTAGTGGACATATGTAGTCTCCTTTGACGCCCCAGCGGGGGCGAATCGAGTCGAATCCTCGTGAGTATACCCATATGGGGCCCTCGACCAATCTGCCGCACGAGCGTGGATTTTCGGACACACGAGCGTGGAAATTCGGACGCAAATTGAACGAGAGTGGATTTTCGGACGGAAACAGCCCCAAAACGCCAAAAAACCGTCCGGAAATCCACTCTCGATTCCTGACCGTCCATCACTCATGCATTTCTCATTTCTCACTCATCTCTAATATGAGAGATAACAGAAAGATGAGAGATAAATATGAGAGATAACTGAGCAGCAAAGAGACAAGCAATCATGGTATTGTCTCAATACCGATTGTTCTACCAGCAAGAACATGTTTAAATGAAACAGATGGCAGACATCTTATCTTCCATCTCTCACTCATCTCTTATATGAGAGATAGCAGTAAGATGAGAGATAATTACGAGAGATAACTGAGAGATGAAGGAAATCTATTCGCGGCATTCTCCGCAGGACCGAGCGAAAGGACATGCAGATGAACGAAAGCGAGCTGGCCGGCCTGCTCGAGTCATTAAAGCGCATGGGCTCGGATGACCTTAGCGTCGAAGTGAAAGAGAGCGCTACGACGCTTTCCCGCGACGTATGGGAAACGGTCAGCGCTTTCGCAAATACTGCCGGCGGCATTATCGTGCTCGGAGTGAGCGAGCGCGCGGGTTTTGTCCCAGTTGCAAACTTTGAGACCGAGAAAGTGCTCAACCAATTCGTGGCGGGCATGGGCGATGCCGGCGGTCGCGGAAAGCTGGCCAATCCGCCCAAATACACCATTGAGCGCGTGGAGCTTCGGGGTACCGTTGTTCTCGTCATCACGATCGAGGAGCTCGACCCGTCGAGCAAGCCTTGCTATGTAATAGAGCGGGGCGCCCAGGGCGGTAGCTACAAGCGCATCGATGACAAAGACGTGCCGCTTTCGTCGACCGAGGTTTTGGCGCTGTCGTCATACGAACGGACGAGCCCTAGCGATCGCGATGCGGTGTCCTGCGCGAGCGTGGGCGATCTCGACGAGTCGCTGGTCGACCGCACGATAGAGCGTGCTTATTCGTTGACGCCTCGAGCGATGCACGGTGCGACGGACAAGAAGACAAAGATGGAGCGTCTGAATTTCCTCGACTCCCAGGGCAATGTTACCAAGGCTGGCCTCCTTGCCGCAGGCGTTTACCCTCAGCAGTTTTATCCCAAGCTCTTCATTGATGTGGCTGTCCATGCGGGAACTCAAAAGGGCGCTGCGGGACCGCTAAGGTTTATGGACCGCACAGTCTGCGAGGGCACCCTGGGCGAGATGATTTCGGATGCTGTCGCGGCTGTCGCCAAAAACCTGCGCCGCACCTCGACCGTCCAAGGCATTTCGCGTATCGACTCGCTGGAGATTCCCGAGGAGGTCCTGCGCGAGGCAATCGCTAACGCGGTTATCCACAGGGAATACGGGGATCGGTTCTGTGGGCAATCGATCGCCGTCGACGTTTTTGACGATCGTATCGAGGTGGTGAACCCCGGTGGCCTTTATGGCGGAAAAACTCGTGAGAACTTGTTTGATGGCAGCTCGCGGTGCCGCAACGCGACGCTCGTGAAGCTCATGTCGCTTGTCCCGTTGCCCGATGGCGCGGGCTCGCCTGCCGAGGGTAACGGTTCGGGTATTCCGATGATGCTCGATGCTATGCGTGCGCACGGTCTGGCTGAGCCCCTGTTTTGCCCTGGTTTTGACCGGTTTAAGGTTGTCCTCTATCGCTCCAAGGTTGAGCAGGTCGATCATGGTGGGGACCTGATCATGGCGGCCCTAAAGCGCTATGACGAGTTGGGAACGCGCGAGCTGGCAGAGCACACGGGGCTTACGGTCTCCCAGGTTAGGACGCGCGTCAATGCGCTTATCGCGCAGGGCAAGCTAGAGCCTACGGCAGCGGCGACGAGCCGCAATCGCAAGTATCGACTAACGGAGCGCGTGGAATAAATGCGTTAGTGGACGAGGCGACCCAATAATCGACCCTCGATTGGCGCCCACTAAGGTAAAGCGGTTGTTGCCCAGTCGACGGTGATGCTAAAGACTCGGCTTACGCCGGCATGGCCCCGAACCCGTCCATCAAGAACAGCCTAAGAACCAGCTTGATGACATTTCCCGGTTTGACTTCAGCCGTGCCAAAGACGCTGCGCTCGGCGAGCTCGCTGCAGTATGCGTAGATATCGCGGATAAGGTCCGCGCCCGAAAGCGTAAACATGTAGCCTGCGTCCGAAAGCGCATTGGGTGCGGCGGGCAACTTGGTCATGCGACAAAAGGTCAACAGGTCGGGCGCCATAGCGTCTTGGTAGCCAAGATGGCCGCCGTCTTCTTGTGCGGCGAGTTCCAGCTGGCGTACTCGATCCAGCGCCGCTGCCAGCACAAAGCTCGGTGTGGGCGCATTGACGTCTTCCGTGTTCGCCACGAGTTTGCCCGCCGCCTGTGTGACAAGCCAGGCGACCTCGCGCTGGCAACGCACGGCCTTGCGCGTAACCGGCTTGATGGACGAAGAAGAAACGCTCCCCTTAGGCGGATTCGAAGCAGCCATAAGACCCTCCCATGAACAATCCGGCCCAACAAGCCCGGATGAAACACGTGCTACATCAGTATACAGGGGAGTGGGGTAGCGGGGTACAAGCGCGCCAGCGGCAAACCGAGAGCATCAACAATGTGCCTCCGCTCTATTTGGACGATGGTACGTGGGTCATTAAGTACTCGGTTCAAGCGCCGGGTACCGTTGGTTTTCGAGACCAGAATTACAACCGTAAAATGCTCAACTGCATGGAATGTGACGTCCCAGTCGGAGTCATATTTGCAACCGAGGTGGGCTATAAGGTGCTCGGCCTTGCGTTTGTTGAGCGGTTCGAGCCCGAAAACGGATGGTTTGTTCTGCACGGTCCTGTTCATAAAGGCGGACCGGACCCTCGTTTTGCGCCCGACATGAGTTATCTGAAGCACATACCCGTCGATATTGAGTTTGCCGGACAGGGTGCGACCGACGACGAAAAGGTCCGCTATGCGTTAAGGCGCGAGCGATTGGGGCAGCAATGGTTCCGCAAGCAGCTCGTTGCCGCCTATGATGGCCGTTGCGCGGTGTCGGACTGCGGCGTCAGCGAAGCTCTGGAGGCTGCGCATATCGAGAATTACTCGGGACCCAAATCGCAGGTTGCCAGCAACGGTATTCTGCTTCGGCGCGATCTTCATTCCCTATTTGATGCTCACCTGATTTCGTTTGAGCCTGTTTGCGGCGAATATCGGCTGTGCGGATCGTACCTGCTGGATAAGACCGACTACGCTTCCTTTGCGGGTGCGACGCTAAGGCAGCCGAATGAGCGTCAGTGGCGACCCAATACGGCGTTTCTTGAGGCCCATCGCATTGAGTTCGATCGCTCGGAAAAGAAGCGTGAAAAGGCGGGGATTCTGCCGTATTAGCGTATTTGGCTTTGGTGGTCTTTTAAGATCGTGTTGTTTGATCGGATCGCGTGGCGATGCAATTTCGCGCGCACTTGCTGGTGCATGCTCTTCCTGGTTTCAATTACGGGAAGGGAGCGAGCGTGAGCTGGCGAGGCGATGTCGTGATGGGGAAGTACGGAAAACTGCCGCGTGCCCTTATCGACAACAATATGTTTCCGAGCGTAGAGGTTGATTGCGAGTCGTTTGTCGTCGCCTGTCCTTGTTGCGGCTCGCAAATACCGTGTCTCGACATTCGGTTCATCGATGCGTGCGACAGACTGAGCGACGAAGTGAGAAAACGGACAGGCGTTCATATGCCGGTGTATCAGGAGAAATGCCCTGTTTGTGGCCTCGATATCGTGTACGACGCCGGCGACGAGGGATAGGTGATGCGGAGGAGCTGGCTGTGAAGGCATCTCTGTCCCTATAAGTAAACCCCCTCACCGAGTTGCCTGTGGAACTCGGTGTGATGGCCGCGTGCCCAGGTAAAGAGCGCCTGGTCAAAGTCGGTGCGCGCGGCCGGGACGCCAAAGACGCCGGCAACTTCGACGCGTACAAACTCCAGTGCCGGCAGCTTGTTGATGGCAGTGAGGGCAAACGGGGACGAGGGCTCCTCGAACAGATAGCGGCTGCCTTGCAGCGCGTTGCAACTGGTGCACGTGTTGCCGAGCGACGGGGCTTTGGAGGCTCGCGCGCCTACGGGCTTGTAGCCGCAGCGCTTAGAAAGATAGTCGCGGATCTCGCCTGGCACGCAGCCAAGAGCGGGCACGATGGCGAGTGCGTTGGCGTTGGCCGTGTCGATGGTAATGTGCCCGGCTTCGTTGGGCGCGTGCGCGATGGCGATGCCCTTGTCGTCATCGGTTCGATAGGGAATGCCGAAGGCCGCGACCGAGGTCTCTTTGTGACACTTCCAGCACTCGCGCTTGCCCAGTACTAGATATATATACGGCGCTGAGGGGTCGGATCGGTCAACACCGGGCAGCCACTCGGCAAAAGGCTCGGGGTTGACGCCGCTGGGTACATACCAGATCTTCTTGGTCCGGTCCCATTTGGCGCCCAGCGCCTTGGCTTCTTCTTTGTGCGAAAAGGGGACATCGAGCTCGGTGCGCATGGCGGCTCCTTGGTGCTGCAGGTGCGAGTGGCTCAAGGATACCGCAGGGCGCAGACATCGCGGCGTTTTGTTGAGAAGTTGCGGCGCGGACTGCTTGGTTACGCCGTTAGATAAATTGGCAAGTAGATGGTCGGCTTTTGACCAGTTGGGCGGTTGGAGCAGCTTGCGGCGCAGTTTTGTGCCTGGCTATTGTTGATGTTGGGGTATTGAATATATTTGGCTGCCATTCGTCAGGTGAATTGATGTTACGTTGCGATGACGGTTGGAACTGCCAGCGGATTTAGCGACATAAAACAAAACAGCCCAAAGGACATAGCCTCTGAGCTGCGAACATTTGGTGGGCGTTAGAAGATTTGAACTTCTGACCTCTTCCGTGTCAGGGAAGCGCTCTCCCCCTGAGCTAAACGCCCGATCAAGGGTGCGCAAGCGCGCAAGGGATAATATAACGGAGCCTGAACTCGGTGGCAAGAACATTTTTAAAAATCGCTTACATTGTGGAATTCGGGGGCTTTGTCATATCCATTTCAAAAGAGCCTGCTGCCGCGATTTGGCTGTCGCATAATGCAAGGCCATTGCGGTATCGAGCTATGGAAAGACGTCTGCGGAATTGTCCTACCGATAAGCGGACAAGCCTTCGGCTGGTGCCTTCGCCGTGGTAAGGTAAGCCGAATTGTTTCCAGGCTGCTTCGAGGGAATGGAATGAGCAAAGAGCGTGTCGAGCAGGTCGAAGGCGCAGGGGCTTCGGTGCCGATGACCGATATATCGAACATTGATGTGCCCGAGGGCACCGATGAGCTCAGCCGTAGCACCCGCCGCGCTTGGCGCGAGCGCCTGAACAGCGCTTCGACGCGCAAGATGATCACGGGCGTCTTGGCTACGTTGGTGGGCGGTTCGTTTTGGGGCTTCTCGGGCACCAGCGCGAGCTTTCTGTTCGATACCTACCACGTCGACACCTTGTGGCTTATGAGCGTGCGTCAGATTCTCGCCGGTCTACTCTTTATGGCCGTGGTTGTTACGCGCGACCGCGAGCGCCTGATTAAGCTCTGGACCACACCCGCCGATCGCAAGCGGCTGCTGCTCTTTACCGCCTTTGGTCTGCTGTTCAACCAGTTTTGCTATCTTTCGGCCGTGCGCCTGACGAACGCCGGAACCGCGACGGTGCTCCAGTGCCTGCAGCTCGTTATCATCATGGGCTACACCTGCGTGACCGATCGCCGCATGCCGCGTACTCGCGAAGTTATCGGCATTGGCCTGGCTCTGGGTGGAACCTTTTTAATCGCCACCGGCGGCGACCCCACCAGCCTGAATATCTCGCCGCTTGGCCTGGCAGCAGGTCTTATGTGTGCGGTCAGCGCCACGTGTATGGCGGTGATTCCCGCCAAGATCCTGCCCGAATACGGCAGCCCCATCGTCACGGGCTCGGCAATGCTCACGGCGGGCGTGGTCTCGTGCGTCTTCGTGCAGCCTTGGGCGCATATGCCGGCACTCGACGCTGCCGGCGTCGAGGCGCTCGCGGTATTCGTGGTTATCGGCTCGTTTTTTGCTTACATGCTCTATATGCAGGGCGTTAAGGACATCGGCTCGGTGCGTGCGAGCCTCATCGGAACTGTGGAGCCGGTTTCGGCGACCATCACCAGCGCCGTTATGCTGGGCACGGTGTTTTTGCCGACCGACCTTATCGGCTTTGCCATGATCATCGTGATGATGTTCCTCACGGTGTAGCTGGCGCCGCCGCCAAGACAGAAAAGGTGTTGTGCCGCATTTTCGCCAATTGACGTCCGTGTCTGGAGTTTAGCTGTCGATGCTCAAAATGCCATAAACTAGTAACGTTATGGATTTTTTCATTGCGACTCAATTGCGAGGATTTCTTTATGGCTGGTAATCACTTTAAGGGCAGCGATAACGGCCGTCCTGCAGTTCCGCCGCGTCCGAACGGGGCTGGTAAGGCCGGCACGCCGGGCGGCGCTGGACAGGGCGGTTCCAGTAAGCGCGTGTCCCCGGGCGAGACGGCGATGTTTACCGCTCTGTACGAGCAGTCTCAAAAGGCGAAAAAGACCGGCCGTGCAAGAGGGAATGTCTTTGCGGGCGGTGCAACCTCCGCGTCGCAGCCGAGCGGGGCTCCTTCGGTACCTGCGAACAACGCAGGTGCTGCCAACGCCGCAAATGCCGCCGGCAACGTTAATGCCGGCAAGGCCGCCAACAATACTCCCTCTGCCGGTGGCGCGGGGCTTACGGGTAACCTTGGCACGATTTACACCGGTGCCTCCGAGACTGGCACGTTCGCCCGCCTGGATGATAGCGGTGCCGAGTTTGCGGGCTCGGGTTCCAAGGAAGATTATTACGATTTTGGCTTGAACTACGGTAGCGACGCTTCGTCGAGTTCGACCTCTGACGGTCTGGTCCGTCATCGCCATCGCAAGGGCGAACGCAAAAAGCGTCACACCGGCGCCATTATTGCCGCTGTAGTCGCGGTGCTTCTCGTTGCGCTTGGCGCAAGCGGCTTTATGCTGCTTAACTCGGCAAAGACCGTAAAGAGTGAAGCGAAGGAGGCCGTCGAGATTGTCGGTGGCCTTAAGGACAAGGTCACGTCGGGCGATTTTTCGACGCTGCCTGACGACGCGAAGAAGATTGATGAGCTTTGCGACAGCATGAAGGCGGAGACCTCGAGCCCGCTGTGGACGGCGGCTTCGTTTATCCCGGTGTATGGCAGCGACATCAATGCGGCCCGCACCATGATCGACGCCCTGTCCGATGTCTCGAGCAATGCGCTGGTTCCCATGGCCGATAACCTTTCGCAGGCCACGCCCGGCAAGCTGTTTCAGGACGGCATGATTAACGTGTCCGCGCTGCAGGCGGTCGCCGATTCGCTTTCCAGCAGCTCGAAGGTGTTCAAGAGCGCCAACGAGAAGATCCAGGGCATTGGCGATACTCATATTTCCCAGGTGACCGAGCTGGTCGATAAGGCCAAGGACGGCTTTGCCACCCTCAACGGCGCGGTTGACGCGGCGGAGAAGGTCGCCCCCGTCCTTCCGCAGATGCTCGGCGCCAACGGCCAGACGCGCAACTACCTTGTGTACGCCATGAACAACGTCGAGATTCGTGCCTGCGGCGGCTTTGGCGGTTCGCAGGGCCTGATTTCGGTCACCGACGGCCAGATGTCGATTGGCGAGTTTGTTCCCCGCATTGGACTCAGCGAGGATGAGGCAGTCGAGAGCGTCGACGAAGAGGATGAGGCGCTGTTCGGCAACCACAGTAACCTGTACAACTCGGGCAATACCTATTCGCCTGATTGGCCCCGCAACTCGCAGCGTGTCGCAGCCCTGTGGAAATCTCAATATGGCCAGGACGTTGACGGCGTCGTGGGTATCGACCCGGTGTTCCTGCAGTATCTGCTGGGCCTGGTCGGTAACGTGTCGCTGCCCGACGGAACGGTTGTCGACGGCACCAACGCCGCAAAGGTCCTCATGCACGATGTGTACTGGAACTATCCGGTCGAGGAGTCGGACGGCATCTTTGCATCCGTCGCCAGCGCTGCCTTCGACAAGATCCTTGGCGGTATCGGCGATGTCGATGTTACGAAGCTTGTCAGCGCCGTTGAGCGCGGTGCCGAAGAGGGCCGCCTGATCGCGTGGATGAAAAACGATGACGAGCAGAACGCTATCAAGGAGATGAACATCGACGCCTCGCTGCCCGATCCGGATGACCCGAGTGAAGATCCCGTTGCTGGTGTCTACTTTAACAACCTGAGCTTCTCCAAGCTCGACTGGTACCTGAATGCCGATACGCAGATTGGCCAGGGCATCAAGAACGGCGACGGCACGTGCTCGTATCGCATCACCGTTACCCTGACGAACATCATGACGCAGGAGGAGGCCGGCAAGCTGCCCGACTACGTCGCGGCGAGCGCGCCCGATGCCGCGCGCGACGACGAGCGTCTGAATGTCTCGTTGTTTGCCCCGACGGGCGGCAACATTACTGATCTGACCGTCGAGGGCACCCAGTTTGGTCTTGGCGCCGCTACGTGGCATGGAATCCCCTTCTATTCGGGCACCGTTGACCTGCATGCTGGCGAGACGACGACGATCACATATACGCTGACCACGTCAGCCGAGGCGGGGGACAAGCCGCTTATGCTGCGTCAGACTCCTACATGCCAGGCGGCTCGCGACAGCGCGTCGGCGTAGGGTTTTTCTGGTAGCGCAGATAATCGAGTACCATTTTGGGGCGGACAGGCAATCTGTTCGCCCCTATTTTGTAAGGAGAGCGCATGAAGTACTTTGGCACCGACGGCTTTCGCGGTGAGGCTAACGTTGGGCTGACGGTAGAGCACGCTTATAAGATTGGCCGTTTTGTGGGCTGGTATTACGGCGCCAACCGCGAGCGCAAGGCGCGCGTCATCGTGGGTAAGGACACGCGTCGCTCGAGTTATATGTTCGAGGCGGCGCTGGTGAGTGGCCTGGTCGCGAGCGGTGCGGACGCCTATATGCTGCACGTGATCCCCACACCGGGTGTAGCGCATCAGACCGTGGAAGGCTGCTTCGATTGCGGCATCATGATCAGCGCGAGCCACAACCCGTTTTGCGATAACGGCATTAAGCTCGTCAATAGCGACGGTTTTAAGATGGACGAGGACGTACTGGAGCTCATCGAGGACTACGTCGATGGCAAGAGCGAGGTGCCGCTGGCCACGGGCAACCACATCGGCGCCACGGTGGACTACATGCAGGGCCGCAACCGCTACATTGCCTCGCTCATCGCCAGCGCGAACTTTTCGCTGCAGGGCGTCAAGATCGGCATCGACTGCGCCAACGGCTCGGCGTCCTCGGTGGCCAAGCCGGTGTTCGACGCGCTGGGCGCCGACGTGCGCGTGATCAATGCCGCGCCTGATGGTTTTAACATCAACGTCGACTGCGGCTCCACGCATATGGAGCGTCTGCAGCGCCACGTGGTGGAGCAGGGCTTGGACGTGGGCTTTGCCTATGACGGCGATGCCGACCGCTGCCTGGCCGTGGACGAGCGCGGCCGCGTGGTCGATGGCGACCAGATCCTGTACGTGTGCGGCGTGTACCTGAACAAGCACGGTCGCCTTTCGGGCGGTACCGTGGTTCCGACGATTGCCAGCAACTTTGGCCTGATCAAGTCGTTGGAGCTTGCCGGCCTAAGTGCCGTGACCAGCGGTGTGGGCGACCGCCACGTGTATGCCAAGATGCGCGAGGGCGGTTACAGCCTGGGCGGCGAGCAGACGGGCCATACGATCTTTGGCGATATCGAGCGCACGGGCGACGGCATTATGACCTCGCTGCGCGTGATGGAAGTGATCCGCGCCGAGCGCGAGACGCTCTCGCAGCTCACGGCTCCGTGCAAGCTGCTACCGCAGGCGCAGGTGGCCGTGCGCGTGGCGGACAAGGACGCCGCGCTCGAGAACATGGGCGTGCAGAACGCCATCGCCGAGGCCGAGGCTGCGCTGGCAGGCGAGGGCCGCGTGCTCGTACGCAAGAGCGGAACCGAGTCGGTTATCCGCGTGCTGGCCGAGGCGCCCGACCAAGCATCCGCCGATGCCGCCATGAAGCGCATCGCCAACGCACTCGAGGCTCTGTAGTTACGCGGTTTTACCAAACCGCGTAACTGCTCGACGCTGCAAACGCCCCTAAGCGGCAATCTGACGTTCAATTTCAAGGGCGCGACCAGAAGGTCAGCGCCCTTTCATTTCACGTCACCTTGCTCGCTTGGGGCCGTTTTCGCTGACGTTGCCAAGACATCGGCGTCAACATGGTTGGCGTTGGCGATGGCGTGCTGGTCAATCCTTACAGCTCGTACAGCGTGGTGAACTTGTCCTGCAGGTAGCTGCAGTAGTAGCGGGCATCGAACGCCATGCCGCATGCGCCCTTGATGAGCTCCGGCGCGTCCTTGGCGCGGCCCCACTGCCAAATGTGCTCGCCCAGCCACGCGCGGACGGGTGCCAAGTCGCCGCTCGCACAGGCGCCGTTGAGGTCGACACCGTCGCGGCACATGGCCGGCACAAACATGACGTCGTAGGCGCTACCCAGTGCATACGTGGGGAAGTAGCCAAACGAGCCGCCGCTCCAGTGCGTATCCTGCAGACAGCCGCGCGTGTCGTCGGGAACGGGAATGCCCAGATACTCGTCCATAAAGCGATTCCAAAGCGCGGGGATGTCCTTGGCCGTGGCTTCGCCGGCAAACAGCATGCGTTCAATCTCGTAGCGCACCATAATATGCAGCGGGTAGGTGAGCTCGTCGGCCTCGGTGCGGATCAGCGACGGCTGCGCGATGTTCACGGCGCGGTAGAGCGTGTCCTCGTCCACGTCGCCATAGACCTCGGGCGCGTGACGGCGCAGCACCTCGAGCAGCGGTCCCATAAAGGCGCGGCTGCGACCTACGGTGTTCTCAAAGAAGCGGCTCTGGCTCTCGTGGATGCCCATGGAGGTGCCGCCCTCCAGGCACGTGCGCGCATAGGCGGGATTGACGCCCAGCTCGTAGGCGGCATGTCCCGCCTCGTGGATGATGCTGTAGACGTTGGAGATGCAGTCGTCCTCGTAGATGTGCGTCGCGATGCGCGCGTCACCCACGGAAAAGCCCTCGCTAAACGGGTGCTCGGTAAAGGCAAGCGTGGTGTCGTCCAGGTCCAGGCCGACAAGCCTCATAAGGTCGAAGCTCATGGCACGCTGGGCGGCCTCTGGCACGTGGGCGTGCAAAAAGTCGGCAGCCGGCTGCTGGCCGCGCTCGCCGATGGCGTGCACGAGCGGCACGACCGTCGCCTTGACCTCATCGCAAAACGCGTCGAAGCTCTTGGCGGAAAGGCCGCGCTCGTACTGGTCGAGCCAAACATCGTATGGGTCGCGCTTGGGGTCCATGAGCTCGGCCTGATGCTTAAGTTGGGCGACGATTCTATCCACATAGGGCTCAAAGCTCGCCCAGTCATTGGCCGTCTTGGCCTTGTGCCACACGGCGTCGGCCTCGCAGGTGAGCCTGGTCCAGGCCTCGGCTTCCTCGGTGGGGATGACGCTTGCCTCGCGCTGGTCGCGGCCGAGTACGCGAATCTCGTCGAGCAGCTGCGGGTCGTCGATCTTGCCGCCCGCGACGGTCTCTCGTGCCAGCGAGCGCACAAGTTCGACAGACTTTTTGCTGGTCAGCAGCTTGTGATGCTCGCCAGCAAGGGTGCCCATAGCATCGGCGCGGGCCGCGGCGCCGTTGGCGGGAGCAATGGTCGCGCCGTCAAACTCGGCAATCTTGAGCAGGTACTCGCGAGTCCACAGCTTGCCCTCGAGCTTACGGAATTTTTTGACAGCCTTATCGACCTTCATGCCTTTGGGCGTCTTATCCGCTGCGGGCTTGGCCATCTTATCCTTGTTCTTTCCCATACCTATATCCTTGATCTCGCAGACCGGACGCCACGGGTGGGCGTACGGCCAGTTTGCACAGCTACCTACCTTGTACCCAGTGCGAACAAAACGGAACGCGGCGATATGCTCGCAGAATGTGTTATCCTATAGCCCAATGCGTTGACGGAGAGGGTTTTGCCCGCCGCGTCGCCGGCAAGAGAGGGAAGGTCATGGGCTGCAAGCCTTCCTGCGGTGGCAAGGGCCAAGCGTTCACTCCCGAGCAGCGACCTCAACGGGCGCGCGGCTAGCGGCGGCGAAGCCCCAGTAGGGAAGCCGTGAGCCTCGCGATAAGGGGTGCAGAGTGGGCACGGCGGGCCAGACATCCGCTGGGTCAAACAAGGTGGTACCGCGGAATTCAACCGTCCTTGGGCAATGCACATGCCCGAGGACGGTTTTTTGTTACCGAACCGGGCCGCGCATCCGCAGCATCGGGCGGCGTCAGCCGTCCCGGAGCGCGGATGCGCGAGAGACGAAAGGGAAGACATGAGTCTGATTGATGATCTGGTCAAACTCGAGGAAGAGGCCAAGGAGCTCGTCGCAGGCGCCGACGACGCAGCCAAGCTCGAGGCTGCGCGCGTTGAGCTGCTCGGCCGCAAGGGCCGCATCACCGGCCTGATGCGCATGATGGGCAAGCTCGCCCCCGAGGATCGTCCCGTGATGGGCAAGCGAGCCAACGAGATGCGCCAGCTGATTGAGGGCATGCTCGACGAGCGCAACACCGAGATGAAGGCCGCCGCCCTCAAGCGCGCACTGGAGCACGACGCCGTCGACATCACGCTGCCGGGCATCCGTCCGCAGATCGGCCACCAGCACCTGATCAAGCAGATTATCGAGGAGGCCGAGGACATCTTCTGCGGCATCGGCTACACCGTCGAGTCCGGCCCCATGGTCGACACCTCCTACTACAACTTCACCGCGCTCAACGCCCCCATGGATCACCCGAGCCGCTCGGCCCGCGATACCTTCTACGTGGTCGACAACAACCCCGGCAGCGTCGCGCACCCCGAGGCTCACGCCCACGGCGAGTCCGACGTGCTGCTGCGCACCCAGACTTCGGGCGTGCAGATCCACACTATGGAGTCGCAGAAGCCGCCCATCTACATGATCTGCCCGGGCACCGTCTACCGTCCCGACACGGCCGATGCCTGCCACCTGCCGCAGTTCAACCAGATCGAGGGCCTGGTCGTCGACGAGGGCATCACCTTTGGCGACCTGAAGGGCACGCTCGACTACTTTGTTAAGTGCATGTTTGGCGAGGATCGCAAGACGCGTTACCGCCCGCACTTCTTCCCCTTCACCGAGCCCAGCTGCGAGGTGGACGTGAGCTGCCACGTGTGCGGCGGCAAGGGCTGCAACTTCTGCAAGCACAGCGGCTGGATCGAGATTCTGGGCTGCGGTATGGTCGACCCCAACGTCCTGATCAACTGCGGCATCGATCCCGAGAAGTACACCGGCTTCGCCTTTGGCATTGGCGCCGAGCGCGTCGCGGCCCTGCGCTACGACCTGCCGGACCTGCGAACGCTCATGACGGGCGATATGCGCTTCTTAAATCAGTTCTAGGCCCGGCGGCTTTCCCAAGCACCGCACCTTGCCTTTCAATCATCGGTTGCGTACCTAAGTACGCGGCCCTCCTCTTTCAAGGCAATCTGCGGCACTTGGAAAACCCGTCTCCGTTGCAGTTTTTTGGCTCAAAGCCGCATTTATGAAAGGAGACCAGTTAGATGCGCGTTTCTTACGACTGGCTCAAGACCATGATCGATATTCCGGAGGATCCCAAGACTCTTTCGGACGAATATATCCGTACCGGCACCGAGGTCGAGGCGATCGACACCGTGGGCGAGTCCTTCGACCACGTGGTGACTGCCAAGGTACTCACCAAGACCCCGCACCCCGATAGCGACCACATGTATGCGTGCTCGGTCGACGTGGGCGACAAGAACCTCGACGCCGATGGCAACCCCGCTCCGCTGCAGATCGTCTGCGGCGCGCAGAACTTCGAGGCCGGCGACCACATCGTCACGGCCATGATCGGCGCAGTTCTGCCCGGCGACGTCAAGATCAAGAAGAGCAAGCTTCGCGGCGTCGTGTCCATGGGCATGAACTGCTCCGCGCGCGAGCTCGGTCTGGGCGGCGACCACTCCGGCATCATGATCCTGCCCGAGGATACACCCTGCGGCATGCCGTTTGCCGAGTATGTGGGCTCGAGCGACACCGTGCTCGACTGCGAGATCACGCCCAACCGCCCCGACTGCCTGTCCATGATCGGCATGGCCCGCGAGACCGGCGCCATCTTCGACCGCGATTTCCACGTTGAGCTGCCCGCCATCAAGGCGGAGACCGGCCGCGCGACCGACGACGAGCTTTCCGTCGAGATCGCCGACGAGGGCCTGTGCGACCGCTATGTCGCTCGCATCGTGCGCAACGTGAAGGTCGGCCCCTCGCCCGATTGGATGGTCAAGCGTCTCAACGCCCTGGGCGTGCGTCCGCACAACAACATCGTCGACATCACCAACTACGTGATGATGCTCACCGGCCAGCCGCTGCACGCCTTTGACCTCGACACCTTTGCCGAGCGCGATGGCAGGCGCCGCGTGGTGGTTCGCGCCGCCCAGCAGGATGAGAAGTTCACGACGCTCGATGGCGAGGAGCGCACGCTCGACGCCGGAATGGGCCTCATCACCGACGGCGAGCGCCCCGTGGCGCTGGCCGGCGTTATGGGCGGCATGGATTCCGAGATCGAGGACGACACCGTCGACGTGATGGTCGAGAGCGCCTGCTTTAACGCCGGTCGCACCTCGCATACCAGCCGCGACCTGTCGCTGATCTCCGATGCTTCCATTCGCTTTGAGCGCCAGGTCGACGAGACCGGCTGCGTGGACGTCGCCAACGTCACGTGCGCACTCATCGAGGAGATTGCCGGCGGCGAGGTTGCTCCCGGCTATGTCGACGTTTTTCCCGCGCCCAAGACCATCGACAGCATTAAGCTGCGCTTGGCCCGCGTGCACGCCATCTGCGGTGCCGACATCGAGCCCGACTTTATCGAGCGTTCGCTCACCCGTCTGGGCTGCACCGTCGAGCGCGACGGCGAGGACTTTATGGTCACTCCGCCGAGCTTCCGCCCCGACCTGCCGCGCGAGATCGATCTGATCGAGGAGGTCCTGCGTCTGTGGGGCATGGGCCGCGTGACGGCGACCATCCCGGCTGCCAAGAACCACATCGGCGGCCTGACCCGCGAGCAGAAGCTCACCCGCAAGGTCGGCGAGATCCTGCGCGCCTGCGGCCTCAACGAGACCACGACTTTTGGCTTTGCCGCCCCGGGCGACCTGGAGAAGATCGGCATGTCCACCGAGGGCCGCGGTTGCCCCGTGGTGCTCATGAACCCGCTGGTAGCCGAGCAGACCGAGATGCGTCGTTCGCTGCTGCCGGGCCTGCTGCAGTCCGTGGCCTATAACGAGGCCCACGGCACGCCCAACGTGCACCTGTACGAGGTCGGCAGCCTGTTCCACGGCCGTGAGAACGCCAGCCTGCCCAAGGAGACCAAGTCCGTGGCGGCCGTGCTCTCGGGCCAGTGGAGCGAGCAGTCCTGGAACATGAAGTACCGCAAGCTACGCTTCTTCTTTGGCAAGGGCATTGTCGAGGAGCTGCTCGCCCAGCTGCGCATCGAGAAGGTTCGCTTCCGTCATGTCGAGGGCGAGGGCTACGCTTTCTTGCAGCCGGGTCGTGCGGCCGAGGTTCTGTCCGGCGGTACCGTGCTGGGTTGGGTCGGCGAGATCCACCCCGAGGCGCGCGAGGCCTGCGGCATCGACGAGGTTGTCGTTGCCTTTGAGCTTGACCTGGACAAGCTGATCAAGGGCGCCCGCAACCAGGAGAACTACCGCGAGTTCTCGCAGTACCCGGCCGTTGAGCACGACCTTGCCATTGTGGTCGACAATGCCGTGACCTGCGAGGATCTTGAGCGCCGTATTACCAGCGCCGGCGGCAAGCTGCTCGAGGGCGTGCGCCTGTTCGACGTCTACCGCGATCCGGTTCGTATCGGCAAGGGCAAGAAGTCCATGGCCTTAGCGCTCACGTATCGCTCGGACGACCACACGCTTACTAGCGAAGAGGTCGAGAAGGCGCACCAGAAGATCGTCACCAAGGTGTGCAAGGGCGTAAACGGCGAAGTCCGCTCGTAATCTTTGCTGTTCGGAACCCGCCCCCTGCGGGGTTTTCACGGCAACGTCCTCGCCACTTCGCGGCTGCGGGATGTTGCCTTAGAAAACCCCTCTCGGGGGCGGGTTCCTGCGTTAACCTTGTTGCGAGCGGATCGCACCTTCTTCCGGGTGACCGGAAAGTTGGGAGTGCATGGGCCCTTTATTGGGCGGTGCGTGGACCTGGGCTAATAACGTACGTATTGCAAGGGCGTGCTGCGTTGTGGGCGGTGCGCCTTTTTGTTAGTATGCAGAGTCGGTGTTACGGATTGTTGGAAACGTAACACACAACGTTCTGATTGAGAGGGCTCATGCATATTCCCGATAATTATCTGTCCCCGCAGACCGATGCCGTTATGGCGGTGGCGATGGTGCCCGTATGGGTTCACTGCATCAAAAAGGTGCGCGCCACGCTCGATCGCGAGCATATGGCGTTCCTGGGCATCTGCGCCGCATTCTCCTTCTTGCTCATGATGTTCAACGTTCCGCTGCCCGGCGGTACCACTGGTCACGCCGTCGGCGGCGCACTCATCGCGCTGCTGCTGGGCCCCGAGGCCGCGGCTATCGCTGTCTCGGTCGCTCTGGCGCTGCAGGCGCTGCTGTTTGGCGACGGCGGCGTTCTGTCGTTTGGCGCCAACTGCTTTAACATGGCCTTTGTGCTGCCGTTTGTCGCTGCTATCGTGTTCCGTGCGCTCAACAGCCGTCTGCACGACAAGAGCTGGGGCACCTCGGTTTCTGCCATCGTGAGCGGTTGGGTCGGCCTGTGCCTGGCGGCCCTGTGCGCGGCAATCGAGTTTGGTATTCAGCCGATGCTCTTTACCAACGCTTCGGGCGCTCCGCTGTACTGCCCCTTCCCGCTGTCCGTGGCTATTCCGGCCATGTTGATCCCGCATATGCTGGTTGCCGGCGTGATCGAGGGCGTGGCGACGGCCGCCATCTACGGTTTCATTAAGAAGACGGCGCCGAGCATTATCGTCGGGCCCGAGGCCGTCGATGGCCAGCTTGCTGCCGAGGGCGCTGCTGCCAAGAAGACTTCCCTGATTCCCACGCTCATCCTGGTCGCCGTGCTTGTTGTAGCCACGCCGCTGGGTCTGCTGGCCACGGGTGACGCCTGGGGCGAGTGGGACGCCGAGGGCGCCGCGACCGCCGTTCAGGAGGCTGGCGACGACAGCCTGCAGGCTTCGGTCGGCCTCGATACCCCGACCTTTGCCGATGCCCTGCCCACAGGCGATTATCTGCAGGCCTATTCCGAGGAGCAGGGCCTTGGCTTTGCCGGCCAGGCTGCGATGTATATTCTTTCGGGCGTGATTGGCGTGGCGGTGCTCACCATCGCATTCCGCCTGGTCTCGCTGACGGTCAAGGAAAGCGGTGCTCATGGCAATAGCCGAGCTGCCTAGCTGGCTTGCGGTCGAGCAGCGTTACGAGCCCGCGGGGGCTCGGCATCGTGTGATGCAAAAGAACGTCCTGCACCTGGCGAGTCTGCTTGAGCGGGTTCGCCTGGGTGGAGGCGCGCACGAGGGCGGGTCGATGGTCGACCGCGCCCTTTCTTGCGTTTCGGCTCCGGTACGCCTGGTGGGGATGTTCGTCTGCGTCCTGTGCGTGTGTCTGACACAGAGCCCGCTGTACCTCATGTTGATGGCGGCTATCGCGCTGGTGCTCGTTGCCGTGCGCCCCGTACGCGGGCTGCGTGCGACCTTTGTACCGGCGCTCGGCGCCACGGGGCTTGCGGTGGTTCTGGCACTGCCTGCCCTGCTGCTGGGCGCGTCTGCCACGGGCGCCATGCTCAAGATCGCGCTCAAGACGTTCATTAATGTGTCGCTGGTGCTGGGCGTTTCGTGGACACTCACCTGGAGCCGCATGTCGGCAGCGCTCAAGATGCTGCATCTGCCCGACGAGGTCATCTTTACCTTTGATATGGCACTCAAGCATATCGAGGTGCTGGGACGCACAGCGCACGATCTGTGCGAATCGGTCATGCTGCGCAGCGTTGGCCGTACGCCTGAGGGATTTTCGCGTACCGATTCGATCGCGGGTATCATGGGCATGACGTTTATCAAGGCGATGGAATGCAGCCGCGCGATGGACGAGGCCATGCTTTGCCGCGGCTTTGCCGGCGTGTATCCGGCGCCTGCACGCGCCGGGTTTGACTGGCGCGATGCCGTTTACGCGGCCGTTGTGGCGTTGCTCGTCGTGTTGTGCGCGGTGTTGTAGCGCGGACGGTCGAACTGTCGATGTGAGTAGGGAAGGGCGGCGTTTTGGCAAACGATACGAATAACGCGATGGGTGCGAGCGGTGTTGTCGGCGCTGAGGTCACGCCGCTCATCGAGTTTCGCGACGTGGCGTTTTCCTATGCGGGGCATACAGTTGTCGACAGCGTGTCACTGCAGGTCGATCGCGGCGAGCTCGTTGCTCTACTCGGGCCCAACGGCTGCGGCAAGACGACGATCATGCGCCTTATCAATGGCCTTGAGCTCGCGGATGCCGGCGCATACCTGTTTGACGGACGCGTGGTCGATGCGGCGTATCTGAAGGATTCTACTGCCGCCCAGAAGTTCCACCAGCGTGTAGGCTTCGTATTTCAAAACGCCGATGCCCAGCTGTTCTGCGCCACGGTTGGTGAGGAGGTTGCTTTTGGACCGGCTCAAATGGGGCTGCCGGCAGACGAGCTCGAGCGCCGCGTATGCGATGCCATGGAACTGTTTCAAGTTGCCGACCTGGTCGATGCCTCGCCCTATCAGCTCTCGGGCGGGCAAAAGAAGCGCGTGGCGCTGGCTGCGGTGGTGTCGATGAACCCCGATATCCTGGTGCTCGACGAGCCTACCAACGGACTTGACGAGGACTCGTGCGACATCGTGGCCAACTTTTTGCTGGCCTACGTTGCGGCGGGTAAGACGGTTTTGATGAGCACACATCACCAGGATTTGGTGCGACGCCTGGGTGCCCGTGCAATCTATATCGATCGATACCACCATGTGGTCGAGGCGCCTTCGCCGTCGTATGGAACCGAAAGCGGTGCTACGGACTAGTTGCTGCGTAGAGCGTGCGTAGCCGCCCGCGCGGCTTTGCCGTGATGGTATAGTTATCCAGGTTTTTATGGGGGTGGCTATGCCAAGCTGGAACATTCATATCGCTCAGACGGAGCGTTTGCTGGAGCGCACCGGTGCGCTTGCCAATAGCGTGCGCGACCGCAATGCCTTTTTGTTTGGTTGCGTGGTTCCGGATATCTTCGTGGGCTATATGGTCCCCGGCATCGCCGATCCCATCCCGTACCGCATTACACACTTTGCCAAGCCTGAGCCCATCCCTAAGCCTCGCGAGCATGAGTTCTGGGATACCTATGTGGCACCGTTGCTTAAAAGTTCTCCCACCGGTGCGCCGGCCGCGGCGACCTCGATTATCGAGGAGCGCGAGCGACTCAATCGGGTGCATTATCCCCAACGCTACAAGGACGCCGAGCCGGTTGTCGGTCCCGGTGCTAGCGAGCTTTCGCTTGCGCCCGAGGACGTGGCGCAGTCGCTGCTCGATCTGACGCTGGGTGTCTGGTCGCATCTGGTGGCCGATACCGTATGGAATACGCGTGTGAATCAGTACCTGGAGGCGCACGGCGGCAAGCCGTGCGAGGAATTCCGCATTAAAAAGCAGGGCGATTTTGACTGGTTTGGAAAGACGCTGGGCATTGTTTCCATCCCGCGTGCGACCGATCGCCTGTATACCGCTGCGACGCGTTTTGGGCAGTATCCCATCCATAAGGAGTATGTGCTCAAGACCATCGGCGTCATGCACGAGATTGTACGCGAAAACCCCGGCAAGCCCGATCATCCGCCGTATCGCCTGCTAACCGAGGAGTTCTTCGATGCAACGTTTAACGAGGTCATCGAGCTAACCGAGGCAGGCTTTGCGGCTCGCGTTGCTGCTTCTGACGTTCCCGCAGTCCCTCTGATCGCTAGCTGCTAGCCGGCCGGCTTGACGGTGAACAGTTCATCCCAATTGACCAACAGCTCCCGTCGCAGGGCATCTTCGGCGGTACGCTCGGCATCGGAAAGGTTCGCGACTGAACACAAATCGATGAAGCGGCATACGAAGAAGGTTTAAAAAAGGGCCCGGAAGGCGAAGCCTTCCGGGCCCTTTGCAATGCAAACATGCTTGCAAGTGCGACTTAGCGCACCTGAGCGACGTAAGCGACGTTGGTCGAGGAGACCTTGTCCTCGAGCTGGACGCTCATGCGGGGATCGCCGGCGGTGGCGACGGTCAGATCGCCGGCCTCGACGTAGCCGAGCTCCTTAGCGGTCTCGATCGCCTTGACGATCGTGCCGTTGACGGTGCCCTGGGTAATCTCGGCCTGGTGCGGGATAACGCCCCAGTACATGATCATCTGCTGGACGGCCCACTCGTGGCGGGAGAACGCGCAGATCGGCATGTTGGGACGGAAGTGCGAGATCAGGCGTGCGGTACGACCGGTGGTCGTCGGCACGGTGATGCACTTGGCGCCAACGGTGGTGGCCATGTTCACAGCGGACATACCCACAACGTTGTTGACGACGCGGGTGCCGTGAGCATCGGCCGGAACCTCGAGCGGAGCGTGGGCCGGGAGGTACTTCTCGGCCTCGAGAGCAATGCTGGCCTGCATCTTGACGGCCTCGACCGGGTACTTACCGGCAGCGGACTCGCCGGACAGCATGACGGCGTCGGTGCCGTCATAAATGGCGTTAGCAACGTCGGCAACCTCGGCGCGCGTCGGGCGCGGGTTCTGCTGCATGGAGTCGAGCATCTGCGTAGCGGTGATAACGGGCTTGTAGGCCGCGTTGCACTTGGCGATGATCTCCTTCTGGATGTGCGGAACGAGCTCGGGCTTGATCTCGATGCCCAGGTCGCCACGGGCGACCATGATGCCGTCGGAAGCCTCGAGAATCTCGTCGAAGTTCTCGACGCCCAAGGCGCACTCGATCTTCGGGAAGATCGTCACGTGCTCGCCGCCGTTCTCGCGGCAAAGCTCGCGGATGCCGCGGACGGACTCGCCGTCACGGATGAAGGAAGCGGCGATGTAGTCGATGTTCTCGGTCAGGCCAAAGAGGATGTCCTGACGATCGCGCTCGGTGATGGCGGGCAGCGAGATGTTGACGTTGGGCATGTTGACGCCCTTGCGCTCGCCGATCAGGCCGTCGTTCTTAACGACGCAGGTCATGTCCTGGCCACTGACGGACTCGACCTCGAGGGCAACCAGGCCGTCATCGATCAGGATGAGGGAGCCCTTCTCGACCTCGGAAGGCAGAGCCAGGTAGTCGAGGGAGATGTGCTCAGCGGTGCCGTGGAAATCCTCGGACGTGGGCTGAGCGGTGACGACGATCTTATCGCCGGTCTTGACGGCAACCTTCTTGCCGTCGACCAGAAGGCCGGTGCGGACCTCGGGGCCCTTGGTGTCGAGCAGGATGCCGACAGGCAGACCGAGCTCCTTGGAAATACGGCGGACGCGCTCGATGCGACCGTGGTGCTCGTCGTAGGAGCCGTGCGAGAAGTTAAAACGGGCGACGTTCATGCCCGCCTTGATCATCTCGCGGATGGTCTCGTCGCTATCGCAGGCGGGACCCATGGTGCATACAATCTTAGTGCGCTTGTACATTCAGACCTCCATCTGACATCGTCTTGCGCTGATAGATAAACCATAAGAAATAAAACCGAGATGATTATAACGAAATGCCGACCGAATACCCCAAAAAATCGACCGTATGCCGAAATGGAAGTTCATTTTTTGCGGGAAAAACGGTATATGAAAAATCTTTACCAACCACTCCAACCGCTGCTATCTGGGCGATATGTCAGTTTGGCGATGTGCCGAAGAAAAAACGTTTTACCAATGTTGAGCATCACACGGTCTGCACCGTTGCGTGCGGACCATATTTCCAAACCGATTGTTTTGGCTAGACGCGTCGCTTTGGGGTACCATAGCTCCACTATCAACTGCCGCTCAGCACGGCAGCCTTGATGAGCCCTTGCCCTTCTCCTGGGAATTATGATCGGGCATCAATCTGCTGAGTGGCCCGAATCCCAGGAGGGGACTCTATATGCAAAAGGAATACCTGTCCGCCGCGGCGGAGGTGCTCAGCGACCAAGGTGTCGATGAGAACCTCGGCCTGAGCAACGACGAGGCGTCTTCGCGCCTCGCCAAGACAGGCCCTAACAAGCTCGAGGAAGCCGAGAAGACGCCGCTGTGGAAGCGTTTCTTTGAGCAGATGGCCGACCCCATGGTCATCATGCTGATCGTTGCCGCCGTCATCAGTGCGCTCACGGGCATGGTCAAGGGCGAGCCCGACTTTGCCGATGTTGCCATCATCATGTTCGTCGTTATCGTCAACTCGGTGCTGGGCGTGGTCCAGGAAGCCAAGAGCGAGGAGGCCCTCGAGGCCCTGCAGGAGATGAGTGCGGCGCAGTCCAAGGTGCTGCGCGACGGCAAGCTCGTGCACCTGCCGAGCGCCGAGCTCGTGCCCGGCGACGTGATCATGCTCGAGGCGGGCGACTCCGTCCCGGCCGACTGCCGCGTGCTCGAGAGCGCCACGATGAAGATCGAAGAGGCCGCGCTCACCGGCGAGTCCGTGCCCGTAGAGAAGCACGCCAACGTGATCGAGCTCGCCGCGGGCACCGATGACGTGCCGCTCGGCGACCGTAAGAACATGTGCTATATGGGCTCCACCGTCGTGTACGGCCGTGGTCGCGCCGTCGTGGTCGGCACCGGCATGAACACCGAGATGGGCAAGATCGCCGGCGCCCTGGCCGAGGCCAAGGAAGAGCTCACGCCGCTGCAGGTGAAGCTCGCCGAGCTCAGCCGCATCCTCACCATCATGGTGATCGTCATCTGCGTCGTGATCTTTGGCGTTGACATCCTCCGCCACGGCGTGGGCAACGTCCTTACCGATCCGACTGCCCTGCTTGACACCTTTATGGTTGCCGTCTCGCTCGCCGTCGCCGCCATCCCCGAGGGCCTGGTTGCCGTCGTGACCATCGTCCTTTCGCTTGGCGTGACCAAGATGGCCAAGCGCCAGGCGATTATCCGCAAGCTCTCTGCTGTCGAGACCCTTGGCTGCACACAGACCATCTGCTCCGACAAGACCGGTACCCTTACCCAGAACAAGATGACCGTCGTCAAGCACGAGCTCGCTGCGCCCAAGGAGAAGTTCCTGGCCGGCATGGCGCTGTGCTCCGATGCTCAGTGGGACGAGGGGCTGGGCGAGGCCGTGGGTGAGCCGACTGAGTGCGCGCTTGTCAACGATGCCGGCAAGGCGGGCCTCACTGGCCTGACTGCCGAGCACCCGCGCGTGGGCGAGGCCCCGTTTGACTCGGGCCGCAAGATGATGTCCGTGGTCGTCGAGACCCTTGACGGCGAGTATGAGCAGTACACCAAGGGCGCGCCCGACGTGGTGATCGGCCTGTGCACCCATATCTACGAGGGCGATAAGGTCGTCCCCCTGACCGAGGAGCGTCGTGCCGAGCTCGTGGCCGCCAACAAGGCCATGGCCGACGAGGCCCTGCGCGTGCTGGCGCTGGCAAGCCGCACCTACACCGAGGTCCCGGCCGACTGCAGTCCCGCCGCGCTCGAGCACGACCTGGTCTTCTGCGGCCTGTCCGGCATGATTGACCCGGTTCGTCCCGAGGTCGCCGACGCCATCCGCGAGGCGCACGATGCCGGTATTCGCACCGTCATGATCACGGGCGACCACATCGACACCGCCGTGGCCATCGCCAAACAGCTGGGCATCGTCACCGATCGCAGCCATGCCATCACCGGTGCCGACCTCGATCGCATGAGCGACGAGGAACTCGACGCGCACATCGAGGACTACGGCGTGTACGCCCGCGTCCAACCCGAGCACAAGACACGCATCGTCGAGGCTTGGAAGTCGCGCGACCAGATCGTGGCCATGACGGGCGACGGCGTCAACGACGCCCCGTCCATCAAGCGCGCCGACATCGGCGTGGGCATGGGCATTACTGGTACCGACGTCACCAAGAACGTCGCCGACATGGTGCTCGCCGACGACAATTTCGCCACCATCATCGGTGCCTGCGAAGAGGGCCGTCGTATCTACGACAACATCCGCAAGGTCATCCAGTTCCTGCTTTCGGCCAACCTTGCCGAGGTGTTCTCGGTGTTTATCGCCACGCTCATCGGCTTTACCATCTTCCAGCCGGTGCAGCTGCTGTGGGTGAACCTAGTTACCGACTGCTTCCCCGCGCTCGCGTTGGGCATGGAGGATGCCGAGGGCGACATCATGAAGCGCAAGCCGCGCAACGCCAAGGACGGCGTCTTTGCCGGCAATATGGGCCTGGACTGTGTGGTCCAGGGCCTAATCATCACCGTGCTGGTGCTGGCGAGCTTCTTTGTGGGCGTGTACTTTGACATGGGCTACATCCACATCGCCGATATGATCGCCGGCAATGCCGACGAGGAAGGCGTGATGATGGCGTTCATCACGCTCAACATGGTCGAGATTTTCCACTGCTTCAATATGCGCAGCCGTCGTGCGTCGCTGTTCACCATGAAGAAGCAGAACAAGTGGCTGTGGGCTTCCGCCGCGCTGGCGCTGGTGCTGACGGTGATCGTAACCGTGCAGCCGACGCTTGCCGAGATGTTCTTTGGCCCTGTGACGCTTGAGCTCAAGGGCGTTGTCGCTGCCCTGGGCCTGGCCTTCCTGATCATCCCGCTGATGGAGATCTACAAGGCGATCATGCGCGCGGTCGAGAAGGAGTAGGTCGAAAGGCCATCCTTCCCACCGGCCCGACCGCCTGCGGGGTTTCTTCCTCGCTGGTCCTCGCGCTTCGCGCTGCGGGATCGCTCGGAAGAAACCCCTCCCGGCGGGCGGGCCTTCGGATAACCTCTCGGGACCATTGGCTGAGGGAAAGTTTGTGAGCTGGTCGGGCTTTGCCCGGCCAGCTCTTTTTGATTTAAAATACCTGCTCAGTTGTGTGGTTTTGTGCTGGGAGGCATCTGTGGGCAAGGCTAAGGCTAAGGCGAAGAAAAAGACGACGGGGGCGCGGGCTAAGCGTGATCGTCGTCGGAAGCTCGCGACCGAACCCCCTGCATCTGCTGAGGAGTTGCTGGCGAGTGTACCGGGGCTTGACGCGCTGCAGGATGTTCCGGCGTTTGATGACCTGCCGGTCGATGAAGCCCAGCAGGCTGCCTTTGATGATTTCTGCGCGCATGTCGAGGAGCCCGAGCAGATGCAGCTTGGCGCCGTGGTGCGCTTGGATCGCGGGTTTCCACTGGTGGCGACTGCCGACGATACCTTCCGCGCCGAGCATGCCGTGGGATTTGCCAAGTCGCGCGGTGGGGACGAGGTCCTGCTGCCTGCCGTGGGCGATCGTGTGGCGGTGCGCCGCGCTCCCGGGCACGATATGGGCGTGATTGAGTGCGTGCTGCCGCGCCGTACGAGCTTTGAGCGTTGGCGCGGCCATGCCCGCGGAGAGCGCCAGGTGCTCTGCTCCAACGTGGATAGCGTGCTAATCGTGCAGGCGCTCGGTGCCGGCGAGGTGCTGCTCGACCGCGTGGCGCGCTCGCTGGTGTTGGCGCTCGACTGCGATGCCGAACCGGTGGTGGTACTCACCAAAGCTGACCGCTGCGATGCCGGGGAGCTCGAGCGCGATCTGGATCGCGTGCGCCGCCTGGTGGGTCCGGACGTGCGCGTGATCGTGACGTCCTCTGCCGAGGGCCGCGGCCTGGACGAGGTCCGTGCCTGCGTGCCTGTCGGGAGCTGCGCCATGATTCTGGGCGAGTCGGGTGCCGGCAAGTCGACGCTGCTCAATGCACTGCTGGGCCACGATACGTTGGCGACCGGCGGTGTGCGCGAACGCGACGACCAGGGCCGTCACACTACCGTCGCGCGCGTGATGGTGGCGCTGCCGGGCGACGCCGGCGTGATCGCCGATGCCCCGGGTCTGCGCAGCCTACCGCTCGTGGGTCACGAGCGGGGGCTGGCCCGCGCCTTCCCCGAGATTGTCGAGGCATCGCGCGCGTGCCGGTTTGGCGATTGCACGCATACCCATGAGCCGGGTTGCGCCGTTCGCGAGGCCGAGGACGCCGGGCAGATTGACAGCCTGCGTCTGGAAACGTTCCAAAACCTGGCGTCATCCATGCGCGTGAGCGCTCAAATGCTCGATCCAGATGTCCATCTGTAATTGATTTTTCCTATGACAGCCGTCTCCCAACTGTTCGGTAGACGGCTTTTTTGCTGCGGAAAAGCCTCGAAACATGCAGTTTGCTGACGTGCTGACCAAAACCTTGCCACGAGCTTGACGGGCAGGTCAGCTTTTGGTCAGCGATTGGTTTGACATCGAAAACCAAGATCGCGATTGCGCCGCTTTGCGCTCTGACCGCCCAGACAATGGTGGTACGGGCATTCGCCCGGCACTGCCATGAGAGGAGCGGCCGTGAACAAGAGCAAGCGCATCGCCATCAGTCTGGTCGCGGGCGTGCTCGCTGCGCTGCTCTGCATGGCTTACGGCTCGTCGATCCGCTCACGAGCCGAACAGGTCCAGGCTGAGACCTTGGCCAAGTACGGTGGCGATCGCGTCGAGGTATGCGTCGCGGCGCGCGATATCGATGTGGGCGAGACCCTCGATGAGACCAATGTCATAACCCAGGAATGGCTGACGAGCCTGCTGCCGCGTGACGCGGCGACCGAGCTGCGCCAGGTGCGCGGCGACGTGACGACTTCGCGTATTCCCAAAAACGCCGTGATCTGCAATGTCTACACCAAGGCCGAGAGCCACAAGCTCGAGGTGCCTAAGGGCAAGGTCGCCGTTTCGGTGGCGGTCGATGCCGAGCACTCGGTCGGCGGTGCTGCGGGCGTGGGCAGCTACGTGGATGTGTATGTGCAAAAAGACGGCGTGACCGATCGGCTGTGCGGCGCGTACGTGATCGATACCAGCGAGGATTCCGGTGCCACGCGCGAGGGCAAGATCGAATGGGCGACGCTGGCGGCTGACCCCGAAGACGTCAAGGAACTGCTGGGAGCCTCGGGCAAGGGAACGGTCAGCTTGACGATTCCCGCCACGGCGCGCGGCAAAAAGAGCGGAGGCGACGAGTGATGAAGGCGATCTGGCTTGCGTGCTGCGCGTGCGGCGATTACGGACTGTTGCAGCGGGAAGTCGAGGGCCGTGATGTGGGTGCACAGGTGCTTCGTGTGGGTGACCTGGACGGGCTGGTTTCCATGGCGCGGGCGTTTCCGTCACGCCGCGGGGCTGCCATCATCGCGGCGTCTCTGTTTGATACCGAAGATGTGCGCAAGACTGTTGCGCGCCTGACGGCCGAAGGCCGCGTGAGCCGCGTGGTCGTGTTGATAGAAGCGCTCGATCCGTCGGATATCGAGGGGCTGTTTCGCGCGGGGGCGACCGAGGTCATCGCTGCACACAATATATGCGGCAACGGGCGCGCGGGCGAGGGAGCGGTTGATTCCGATCGGCGCATGACGATTGAGCCCGATGCTTTTGTTGATAGGGAACCCGGGGCGCCTCGCGCTACAAGAGGCCCGCGTGTTGATGATTATGGAAAAGCGGAAGCCGAGCATGGTCGGCGCCCCCGGAACCCCCTTGTACACGATGACGCTGGAGGGCCGGCGCAGCATGCTGGCGATTCCCCGGCTGTAGATATGGGATACGTGCACGGCGTGAATCTGGCGGATGAACTCGATGAAGTTGAGGGCTTTGCCGGGTGCGGCGAGTTGTCGCTGATGCAGCATGAGCAGATTGCGCAGAACGAGCCTGCCTCGCAGACCGAACAAGCTGCCATGCCGGCTTGGACGCAGCGTGTGGTTGCGGCGGGGGAGACGGGGACGCTGTCACCGACGCCCGCCCCGCCGCCTCCGATGCCGCCGGCAGACGCTGCCGCTTCGCCGCATCGAGCTCCGGTCATCTGCGCCATTTCGGGTTCGGGCGGTTGCGGCAAGTCGACGATCGTTGCCACCATGGCACACACATCGTCGCTGTTGGGCTTGCGTGCCGCCGTGCTCGACCTGGACCTGATGTTTGGAAACCTTTACGACTTGTTAGGCGTCGATGCTCCGCGCGATATGGCGGCACTTATCGAGCCGTCGGCGGCGGGCACGCTCACCGAGCCGGATATCGTAGCCACATCGATGCGCGTGGCGCCGGGCGTTACGCTCTGGGGTCCCGTCGCGGCGCCCGAGCAAGCCGAGCTCATGGCACGTCCGGTGGAGCTACTGCTTGATGTCCTGCGTCGCGAATCCGACGTGGTCTTTATCGATACCTCGGTCTTTTGGGGCGACGCCGTGGCGGCTGCGGTGGCGGCGAGCGACCGTTGCCTGGTCGTTGGCGATGCGGCGGTGTCGTCCGCGACATCGGCGTCGCGCGTCATTGAACTGGCAAGTCGAGTAGGTGTGCCGCGCACGCGCATGAGCGCCGTGTTCAACCGGTTCGGTGCGCGCGGGGCAGACGAGGACGTCGCCATGCGCTTTGAGATTGCCTGTGCGTTGAGCTCCAAGATTCGTATCGCCGATGGCGGGCAGGATCTCGCCGCGCTCATGGCGTTTGGGCGCGCTGACGAGGCAGTGGGGCAGACCAGCGCTTTTGCGACTAGCGTGCGCGAGGCCACGCGCGAGATGCTCGTGGAACTGGGGTGCGCCGTCGGCCCTTGGAGCGATATGGTCGCCGACCGTGCAACGCGCACCGAACGCCCGCGTATCCGCCTTCCCTGGTCGCGCGAGGGTGATCAGCGATGAGCCTGCAAACGAGGATTAAGGCTGCCGGCGCTGCGGCGGCGGCAGCGCCTGTAGATGCGGGGCGTCGCCGCGCCGTGAAACGACGCACCAAGCGCGCCGTGATGGACCGCATGGGTTACGACGAAGTGGCGCGTATCAGCGCCTATATCGACCCGGCACTTGCCCGCTCGGAATTGCGTCCTGCGGTGGAGGCGGCGCTCAATGTTGAGGAGCCGACCGATCTCGCGACGCCCGAGCGCGAGACCATCATCGACGAGATTTTGGATGACGTGGTGGGCTTGGGGCCGTTGCAGCCGCTCATCGAGGACGACACCGTTACCGAGATCATGATCAACGGCTGCCGCTCGGCTTTCTTTGAACGCGGCGGCGTCTTGTACCCCATCGAGCATGCGTTTGAGGATGATGAGCAGATCCGTGTGCTTATCGACCGCATTATCTCGCCACTTGGCCGCCGTATCGACGAGCGCAGCCCCATCGTCAACGCCCGCCTCAAAACGGGCTATCGCGTCAACGCGGTGATTCCGCCTGTGGCGATTGACGGACCGATTCTCACCATCCGAAAGTTCTCGGACCGTATCTGCTCGCTGGACGAGCTCGTGGGGTTGGGATCGCTGCCGCTTTGGTATGCGCAGCTGCTGTCGTGTGCGGTGTCGCTGCGACAGGACCTGGCGGTTGCGGGGGGCACGGGATCTGGTAAGACCACCCTGCTCAACGCGTTGTCATGTGAGATTTCCACCGGCGAGCGCATCGTGACGATCGAGGACTCTGCCGAGCTCAAGTTTGCGCATCATCCGCACGTGGTGCGCCTAGAGGCGCGCGAGGCTTCAATTGAGGGCGAGGGCGCGGTGACGATCCGCGACCTGGTAACTAATGCCCTACGCATGCGCCCCGACCGCATCGTGGTGGGCGAGGTGCGCGGTGCCGAGTGCTGCGACATGTTGCAGGCCATGAACACGGGCCACGACGGGTCGCTCACCACACTTCATGCGGGTTCAGAACAGGAGACCGTGGTGCGTCTGACGTTGCTTGCACGTTATGGCATCGATCTGCCGAGCGAGCTCATCGAGGAGCAGATTGCCATGGCGCTCGACGGCATCGTGATGTCCGAGCGCCACGCCGATGGCAGGCGCTTCGTCTCCTCGTATTCGGGGGTGCGACGCGCCGCATCGGGCGGCGTAGAGCTCGAGCGCTATGTGACGTTCGATGCCGCCGAGCGCACCTGGACGCTTGACCGCGAGCCGCCGTTTATCGCAGAAGGCCTGCGGTCGGGGACGCTCACGCAAGAGGAGGTGGACGAATGGAGATCACTGTGCCCCTCGTCGTAGGGGGCTTGGCAGGGCTTTCTGTCGCGACGGCGTGCGGGGCGGAACCTCGTGTGCCGCAGGTACCGCCGGCGGAGCTGGCACGTCAGGCGCTCGAGACGGTGGCAGAGAAGCTGCCGCGTGAGCTGGTGGAAAACGATCTGCTGAAAAAGATCGCCCGTTCGTGGGCATCGCTGGCTCCGGCGCATCGCCTTGGCCTCGTGATCGAAGATGCTTCGGGGCGTTTGGCGTTTCTGCTGCTATCGAGCGGTGTCTGCTGCGTTTTACTAACGATGGTGTCGTTATCGCCCCTCGGATTTGTCTTGGGACTTGTTGCTCCGTTTGCCGTTGGCGCCGCCCGGGATGGCTTTGAGAGCCGGCGCGAGCAACACGATGCAGAAGAGGCAATGCCCGAGGCGTTTACCGCACTTTCCATGTCGCTTGCCTCGGGACATTCGCTGGCCCAGGGCATGCGCTTTGTGGGCGCTCATGCGCAAGAGCCGGTACATACCGAGTTTCTGCGGGTAGCGGCGGCGATTGATTGCGGCATCTCGGCGACCGACGCGCTCGATGACTTGCTCGTGCGCATCGACGCCCCCGGCCTTTCGCTTGTGACCTTGGCGCTTAAGGTGTCTCAGCGCACCGGTGCTCCGCTTGCCGACTTACTGTCCGAGGCGTCGAGCATGGTGGGGGAGCGCATTGAGCTCAAGCGCCGCCTGGATGTTAAGACGTCGCAGGCTCGCATGTCTGCGCATATGGTCGCGGCGATGCCGGCAGGCATGTGCGCGGTGTTGGCGCTGCTTTCGGCAGATTTTCGTCGCGGTCTTGCGACGCCTGCCGGCGCGGGCGCTGTGGTGCTGGGCCTCGCCCTCAACGCCGTTGCCCTGGTGGTTATCCGGCGCATTATGAGGGTGGAGCTATGAGCGCCCCAGTTACAGTTGCGGCTTGCCTGTGCGCCCTGAGTGTATTTGTCGCGACGGGTTTGGATCGGGCGGATGCGCGCAAGATCGCAGGGGCCTGCAAGCGCGAGGCGGTGCTGGTCGCTGCCGCGGGTCGCTCGGTGGTCGATGCCCTGACCGCGCGAGTGAAGGGCGCGGTTGGAGCGGGCGGCCCGGCGCGAGTTTCGCTCGGCGAAGTGTCCGAGATGATCGATGTTGTGCGCTTGGGTCTTTCGGCCGGTCTTTCGTTTGATGCGGCGCTTGAGATTTTCTGCGCCAACCGCCGGTCAGTGCTCGCTCTTCGCCTTGAGCGCGCCTGCATGGCGTGGCAGGTGGGCGTGGGCACGCGTGAGGACGAGTTGTTGGCCGCTGCGCGCGACCTGGACGTGCGAGCGCTCGAGACCTTTGCCATCACGGTGGGGCAGGCGCTCGCCCTGGGTGCCCCACTTGCCGAGACGCTGGCCGCTCAAAGTCGCGAGATCCGTGCGGCTCATCGCGCCGCGGTCGAGCGCGAGATCGAGCGTGCGCCCGTCAAGCTGCTGATTCCCACCGGCACGCTCATCTTGCCGGCGTTGCTTCTGTCCATATTGGGCCCGCTGCTGGGAGCAGGCGGGATGATGTAGGGAGGAATACATGAACACGATGACTGACGCTGCTGGCAAGGTCCAGGGCTGGGCGTTTTGCCGGGCGGCACATGTTCGTCAGCGCGCCAAGGAACTATTGCAGGAGGAGAGTGCACAGGGTACCACCGAGTATGCCATCTTGGTCGGCGTGCTCGTGGTGATCGCGATTATCGCCATCGTCGCATTTAAGGGCAAGGTCCAAGATCTATGGAACGCTATCAGCGAGGGCATCAACAGCCTGTAGAGGGCGAGCGCCCCATCGGGGTGCTGCTGGTGTTTGCTTGCCTGACCGTGGCGATAGCGGCGGTGCTTTGGGGGCTTAACGCCGCGCGGCAGCAGCGTCCTTGGACCGCCTCCGATTTGGGCTCAGATTCGGCGGTGGCGTCTCAAAAAGATGAGATGCGAGATGCAGACGATTCGGATGTCGCTGTCACGGCGCAAACTTTTCTGCGGACGCTCGACAAGCGGTCTGGCACTGCGACGGATTCGCCTGAGGGCAACGCGATTGCGGTCCGGCATGCATGGTCCGAGGACCGACCGATGACCGAAGCGGCGGCGGATATGCTGCGTGCCTATCGCGAGGTACCCACGGCGCAACTTGCTCTGAGCGGCTATCTCGACATCAAGGGAAACGTGTGGGGCGCCATCGTGCGCGACGGACGCGGCTGGGTCGATATGGTGACAATTGCCGCGGATGCTGGCGATGCTTCGTGTCGTCTGCGCGCCGTGCGCCTGAGCCCGCAAACAATAAGCTCAAAGGAGGGATCGTGAAATGCATGATGTCCTGCGTGAGGAATCTGCCCAGGCGACGGTCGAATACGCCATCGTCACAATGGCGCTGTTATCGATCGTGCTGGCGATCGCGGGGCTTTGGCGTGCCGGCACCGATGGGCGCTTGGCGGCGCTGGTTGAGCGGGCGGCATCCCATGGCGTTGCCTCGACGTCGGTTATCGACGCCGCTGCGGCCGCTAAGGACATCGCGTTGTATTGATGCCGCGCGCGAGGACCGGGCGCAGTCTACGGTCGAGGCCGCTTTTTTGCTGCCGACGTTTCTGACACTCATCCTTCTCGCGCTGCAACCGGTGTGCCTGCTCTATACGCGCGCGGTCATGGAGTCTGCCGCCGCCGAGACCGCGCGGCTCATGACCACGACGACGGCGGAGGACGACGATCTTAAGGAGTTCACCCGCCGCCGACTTGCCGCAGTGCCCAACGTTTCGATCTTTCATGCCGGCGGGCCGTTGTCGTGGGATATCGAGCTTGGCCGGGCCGGTGCGGGTGGCGTCTCGTCCGTGTCCGTTTCCGGCGAGGTCAAGCCGTTGCCTGTGATCGGTGCGTTTGCGCAGGCTATGGGTGGTACCGCCGAGGGCGGCTACGTTGAGCTCAAGGTCGATGTCTCGTATCAATCGCGTCCCGAATGGCTGGAGGGAGATTATGATTCGTGGATTGCTGCATGGGATTAGGCGCTGCCTGTTGCGGGTGACGCAAGGGTTTGCGGCCCGCCGTCGACCAGGCGCTCTCCGCAAACGAGGCGGCTTTATGGGTCGAGCCGGTATCGACCTGTTTATCGAAGACGGTGCCTACACCACGCTCTCCTCTGCGGTGGTCATCTTGGTGGTGCTCACGCTGCTGTTTTCGTCGACGGCGGCGATATGGAGCATGTCGCGTGCCGGGGATACCCAGGTGGCGGCTGATAGCGGCGCGCTGGCGGGTGCCAACGTAGTGTCGTCCTATCACACGGCTGCCACGGTGGTTGATGCGAGCATCTTGAGTCTGGGGCTGGCGGGGTTTGCCACGATCGGGACGGGCCTGGTCGCCATCCTCATCCCGGGTGCCGAGCCGGTTGCCGGCAATATGGTCGACACCGGGATTGAGATCATTAAAACGCGCAACAAGTTTGCCAAAAGCGCATCGGAAGGCTTACAGAAAATCGAGACGGCCCTGCCGTATCTGATCGCCGCGCGTGCCACGCAGGCGGTGTCGGCGCAGGATACCGATAGTGTGACCTATACCGGTACGGCGCTTGCCGTGCCCAGGACATCCGAGTCTGACTTCGCTGCGCTCAAAGGATCAGAGATCTCGACCGATACCATTAAAGACACATCAGATGATTTAGAGGGTGCGGCCGAGGAGCTGCGGAAGGCTTCTGAGGACACGGCGAAGGCTAAAGAGCGTGCTTGGCTGGTGGATTGTGGTGGGTCTGACAAGGGCTCGGTCGGCAGCTGTTCTTGCATGTGGGAGCGTGCGAAAAGCCTAACGGATCTCTCCGGTGTTCAAAATCCGCATTACTCATCGAGCGTTACGTGGGAGCCCCAAGTTGCCCTTGATCGCGCGAAGGACTACTACCATTGGCGTCTGACAAATGAGAAGCCCCACGGCTCGAGTGTCGAGATGAAGGCAGAGTCTGCGGCGCGTAAGGCGTTTTATACCTATGCGAGCGCGGAGGTCGATCGGGCACATATAACCGAGAACGGAGACAGGGTCTCCTCCTATATTCCGCTGCTGCCGCGCAACTCTGATGAGGTTCGGGCGACGGAACTCTATACCGATGCGGTGTGGCCGACTAGCGTGAACGATGACAAGGCGTATCTGCATTACGGGACGACCTGCCCTAACTATAAGAAAGGGGCGCCGAGCGGATTTGCTTCGGTTGCCGATTACGATGGACAGGATAAATGCAGCAAATGCCATTTTGGCGTTTTGTCGCTTGGTGCCGTTGCGGCGCCTTCAACCTCTATCGAAAACGGCTTCGAGTATCACTTTGACAAGTTTAAAGACGCCCTGGAGGACTACGTCGACTGTCGCAACAAGGAGCTCGAGCTCGAGCGTCAGACCGAGGACGAAGCCGACCGTGCGGGCAATGCGTTTGACCAGGCCATTGAAGCGCTTTCGGGCGAGCGTCCGCGTATCGCTCCGCCCGGTCGCAACGGCGTGGTTGCCTTTGCGGTTTCGGGTGCCATCTCGAGCCCCGATGAACTCAACTCTTCGTTTAACACGGCAGTCAGGCTTGGCGATCGCGGTGCCATCTCTGCCGCGGTGCTGGCGCCCGATGAGGCGACGGCGCAAAACAACGTGCTTTCGCGATTTTTCTCGACATTGAAGGAACGCTCGGGCGGCGTTGCCGGTGTGCTCGACGGCGTCATGGATGTTTGGGGACGGCTGCTTGTGGGATACGGTGATATCCAAGGTTCGGCCGACGAACTTATGGGCGAGATGATTAAAGGCCTAGGAGGGGGCAGCGGCGCGTTGGACTCCATCGCATCGTGGCTCGGCGATACCGTTTCGGCGTCCGTGGCGGCGCTGGGTCTGGAACCGTGCGACTTGCGCCTGCGAAAGCCAGTGCTGACCGATTCCGCCAACGTCATTAAGAGCCCGGGGTCTGACATTGCTGGTTTCTCTCAAGCGCAAGACAAGCTGCGAAGTATTCCGTTGGGCGTGACCGATCCCAAGGCGCTTTGCGAGGCGTTGGAATATCAAGTCGAACGCACCATCAGCGGCACGACGTTCACGCTTGCGGAGATTCCTCTGCCCGGCGGCGGCTCCATCCCGCTCACCGTCGATGTCGCCACGCTGGTTGGCGCTCTGGGCGGTGGGTCGTAATGAGTATCCGCATGCGTCTGCGCGAGGAGCGCGCCCAAGCGACGGTGGAGATGACAGTGGTTACGCCCGTTTTGCTGGTGCTGGCACTCATCGTGTACAACGTCATGATCTATGCCAGCGCTGTCGCGCGCTTCGACCGCGTGGTGCCCGACATCGTGTTGGCGCACGCCGTGGCGTCGGAGGGGGAGGGCGACGAAAGCTCTGTCGATGCCTCGGCGACGGTCCAGACTCAAATTCTGAATGCCATGGAAGGCTATGACTTGCAGATCGAAGTGTCGAGCGAGCAAGGCGCGGAGGCATCGGATGGTGGCCTGCTCTCCCTATCCGGTACGTTTAGGACCTACACCTGCACCATGCACTATGAGCCGTGGCCGACTTCTCTCAGCATCGCTGGCGTTCCGCTGGGGGCGCCGACAACGTTGTCGCACGAGCGCGCGGTGACGGTCGATCCATGGCGCCCGGGGGTGGTCATGTGACCGCGGTCTCGTCCTACATCGCCTACGCGCGGGCACTCAATAGGCTGGGTTGGACGCCGGCCGAGTTTGCGGTGGCGGAGTCGTTTGCCGTGCGCCTGCGCGGCATGCTGGGACGGCGTCCGGTTGCCGCCAACGGCCTGCCGCTCGTCATGGCGTTTCCACGCTGCTCTTCGGTCCACACGTGTTTTATGGCCTATCCCATCGACATCGCCTTTATCGATGCACGTGGCTATGTCCTCGTATGCTACGAAAACGTACGTCCCTGGCGTATGTGCTCCTGCCCCGGCGCCTGGGCCGTACTAGAGCGTCCTTCAATCATTGTTTCGACCCCTGCTCTCCAACGCGTGCCGGCTTAAGAATTGGCGACAGCGGACTTTCGTCATACGAAATTGGGTAAGATGGAGGAGAAGATGCATGGATGTTGAGATCCATCCCAACGCTAAAAAGCACCTGACAGAACAGCAGGTGCTTAGCGCTTGGCTTGCGGTTACTGAGTGCATTCGTCGCGAGTCGAAGGACGAGCCGCCGAGATGGCTTGCGATTGGATGGCTCCCAGACGGACGAAGCGTGGAGCTTGTCGCGGTCGAGCTTCTCCGTGGGTGGCTTATCATTCATGCCTTGTCTCCAGTCCAGAAGAAATTTTGGCAGGAGATTGAACAGGCTCGGCAAAGGGGTCGATGATGGGCAAGACGTATACGGCCGCTAATGGTCAGGTTGTAACGGATGAAATGATTGACGCGTGGTGCGAGTCGTACGAGCGCGGAGAGTTTCCGGATGGCGAACATACCGTTGGTGGGATCGTGCATGGACGGCCCCCGCTCTCAGGTGAGGGGACGGCAACGTTGTCGGTCAAGATTCCTCTGGGAATGAAGGAGGCCATTCGTCGACGGGCGGCTGCCGAGGGGATGACGCCAAGTGAGTTTGCCCGTGCGGCTCTGAGCGAAAAACTTCTTGCTGCCGGCTGATGCCTCTGACGTGCCGATTTAAAGAACCGAGGCTGTGCTCAAAAACTTTTTGAAATTCTCGGTTGACCGGAACGCGTCCTTGGTTATACTAATCAAGCCTTGAAACAAGGCACACCTCAAATGGCTGGGTAGCTCAGTTGGTAGAGCAGAGGACTGAAAATCCTCGTGTCAGGGGTTCGATTCCCTTCCCCGCCACCTTGAATTGACTAGGACCTCTGCAAAGGGGTCCTTTTCTTTTATGTAGGGTTCTGCGGAAACTGCGTCCCAGAATAAGGGCTCAGAACGGGACACACTTTCCGGTGCCTGCCTCCGGCGCGCGTACACACCTCGTCGCACCATTCCGAGTCCGTCTGCTCCCAGACATTCCTCCCACTTTCGCGTCACTTTGCAGACCGTTCGGTCGCCTGTCCGCACACGCGGGTATACTCAAAACGATACTTATCCTACGCAATACGATGCGGGTTCGACCTGCATGATCCGAAGGGGGCAGTGATGGAGAGGATGCTCGGCGTTAATCTCTCTGGCTGGTTTATTCCCGAGCCTTGGGTGACCCCGTCGCTGTACGCGGCGACCGGTGCATCCAACGCGGCTGAGCTACAGGAGGCCATGGGTACCGCCGCCTATAACGAGCGCATGCGCCGCCATTACGAGACGTTTGTGAGCGAGGACGATTTTCGCCGCATGGCGCAGATCGGTCTCAATGCCGTGCGTCTGCCGGTGCCCTGGTATGCCTTTGGCTCACAGGAGTCCGATGCCTCCTACATATCGGTTGTCGATTACATCGACCGCGCAATTGAGTGGGCTGCCAAGTACGACATCCGCGTGCTGCTCGATCTGGCAACCGTGCCCGGTGGCCAGGGCGATTCCAACGATTCGCCCACCACGCCGGAGGCTGTTGCCGAGTGGCATTCGTCCACCAACGGCCGTCATGTCGCACTCGACGTGCTCGAGCGCTTGGCCGATCGCTATGGCGAGGCCGAGAGCCTGCTGGGCATTGAGCTGCTGGACACGCCGCAGATGAGCGTTCGCAAGAGCCTCTTCACCATGACGGATGGCATTCCTGCTCACTACCTGCGCAATTTCTATCGCGATGCCTACGAGCTCGTCCGTTCGTATATGCCCGAGGATAAGATCGTCGTCTTCTCGTCGTCGGGGCATCCCAGCGAGTGGAAGCATTTTATGCGCGGCGCCAAGTACAAGAACGTCTACATGGACCTTCACCTGTACCATTACCGCGACGAGTATGCGCTCGACATCACGAGCCCTCGCGGGCTGACGACGGCGATTTCGCGTAACAAGCGCGAGCTTAAAGAAGCGATTTCGACGGGGTTTCCCGTGCTGGTGGGCGAATGGTCGGGCGCGGCGATCTTTGCCAACTCGTCGGTTACGCCCGAGGGCCGCAACGCCTACGAGCGTGTGTTTATCGCTAACCAGCTGGCTTCGTTTGCGCCGGCTGCCGGTTGGTTCTTCCAAACGTGGAAGACCGAGAAGCGCATTGCAGCATGGGACGCCCGCGCGGCGCTCGGTACGCTCGAGCGCGGCATGATTGAATAGGTTGATATGACGCAAAACAGCGCCCATACGGGCAAACTCTATGTGGTCGGCACGCCCATCGGCAACTTGGGTGACCTGTCTCCGCGCGTTGGCGAGGCGTTTGCCGCCGCCGACGCCGTCTGCTGCGAGGACACGCGTGTGACCTCAAAGCTGCTGATGCACCTAGGCATCTCCAAACCGCTTGTCCGTTGCGACGAGAATGTGATCGCCAGCCGCGCCGCCGGCCTGGTTGACCGCCTGCTGGCGGGGGAGGCCCTCGCTTTTGCCTCGGACGCCGGCATGCCGAGTGTGTCCGATCCCGGCCAGGCGCTGGTCGAGGCGGCGCGTGAGGCCGATGTGCCCGTCGAAGTTATTCCCGGGCCCTCTGCTTGCGTCACGGCGCTCGTTTCGTCCGGTATTCCCTGCGAGCATTTTTTCTTCGAGGGCTTTTTGGGCCGAAAGCACGGCGACCGCGTGCGCCGTTTGCAGCGCCTTGCCGTGGTGCCCGGCGCACTCATCTTCTACGAGTCTCCACATCGCATCGTGGCGACGCTCGAGGCCGTGGCGGAGGTCTTTCCCCAGCGTGAGGTTGCCGTCTGCCGCGAACTCACCAAGCTGCACGAGGAGGTCTTGCGCGGGTCCGCTGCCCAGCTTGCCGAGGAGCTGCGTGCTCGCGGCGAGGTAAAGGGCGAGATTGCGCTGGTCATCGCGCCGCCGAGCGAGGATGAGGAGGCCGGTATCGTGCCGGTTGGCGCCGCGGCAGCGGATCCCGACGAGGCCCTGCGCGAGGATATCCGCGCCGCGCTCGAGGAGGGGGAGCCCGCGTCTGCGGTGGCCAAGCGCCTGTCTCAGAAGTATTCGCGCCGCAAGCGCGATGTCTATGCCATGGTGCTCGATATGCAATAGATGGAGGATATCCAGCCCTTGCGCTAGAATCATCCTCTGTATGCAACGTTTTTCTGGAGGACAAACCCCATGGATCAAAGCAAGCCTTCGTTCTTTATCACGACGCCCATCTACTACGTCAACGCCGATCCGCACCTGGGCACGGCTTATTCCACCATCATCGCCGACGTTCAGGCTCGCTATCGCCGCTCCGCCGGCTATAACGTCAAGTTCCTGACCGGCATGGACGAGCACGGCGAGAAGGTCGCCGAGGCCGCAGCCAAGCATGGCATGACGCCGCAGGAGTGGACCGACAGCCAGGCTCCGCACTTCAAGGAGCTTTGGAGCAAGCTCGAGATTTCCAACGACGACTTCATCCGCACCACCGAGCCGCGCCAGCATCATGCCGTGCAGTACCTGTGGGAGCGCATGAAGGAGTCCGGTTACCTGTATAAGGGCAGCTACGACGGTTGGTATTGCGTGCCTGACGAGACCTACTTCACCGATACGCAGGTCCAGAAGGGCGACGAGGAGTACGGCAGCGTCGGCCAGCACCTGTGCCCCGACTGCCACCGTCCGCTTGAGCGCGTGCAGGAGGAGTCCTACTTCTTTAAGCTTTCCGCCTTCCAGGACAAGCTGCTCAAGCTCTATGACGAGCACCCCGACTTTGTCGAGCCTGCGTTCCGCATGAACGAGGTTCGCAGCTTTGTCGAGGGCGGCCTTAACGACCTTTCCGTGAGCCGCACGAGCTTTGACTGGGGCATCCAGGTTCCGTTTGACGAGGGCCATGTGACCTATGTATGGTTTGACGCGCTGCTCAACTATATGACGGCCGTCGGCTACGGTGTCGACACCGACGAGGCGCGTGCCGAGCTGGCCTATCGCTGGCCCGCGCAGTTCCACATCGTGGGTAAGGACATCATCCGCTTCCACTGCGTCATTTGGCCCGCCATGCTCATGGCCATCGGCGAGGCCCTGCCCGAGCACGTCTTTGCCCACGGCTTCCTGACCGTGCGCAATGCCGAGACAGGCAAGGCCGAGAAGATGTCCAAGAGCCGCGGTAACGCCATCGCTCCGCAGGACGTTATCGACATGCTGGGCGTTGAGGGCTATCGCTATTACTTTATGACCGACGTGGTCCCCGGCACCGACGGCGCCATCAGCTTCGATCGCATGGAGCAGGTCTACAACGCCGATCTGGCCAACAGCTGGGGCAACCTCATTTCGCGCTCGCTCAACATGAGCGCAAAGTACTTTGACGGCTGCGCCCCGGCTAAACCGGCGTCTGCCGACGCGTTCGATAACCCGCTGGCAAAGATTGCCGACGGTTTGGTCGAGCGCTACATGGCCAAGATGGACATGCTCGATTACGGCGGAGCCAAGGATGAGGTCATGGAGCTCATCCATGCCGCCAACCACTACATCGAGGACTCCGAGCCCTGGGCGCTTGCCAAGGACGAGGCCAAGGCTGACGAGCTGGCATTTGTGATTTACAACCTGCTCGAGGCCATCCGCATCGCCGCCCACCTGCTGATGCCGCTCATGCCCCAGACTTCTGTCGAGGCTCTGCGCCGCCTGTCCTGTGAGGGCGAGGCCGCGAGCGACGACCTCAAGGGCATTTGCGCTTGGGGCCTGCTTGCTGGTGGTCAGCCCGTCGAGAAGGGCGATCCGCTGTTCCCGCGTCTGGCGTAGAGACCGCGCGAGCGCCATATCGGCAATTTGCTGTCTAGCTGTAAGGGCATGGCCGCCACGGTCCATGCCCTTTTGTTTCAAGACGCCGCCATCATGCTAAGGAGGCAACCATGACAACTTCGCCTTTGGCAAACCCCACGGCCACCAGGGAGCTGCTGGAGGAGTTTGGCCTTGCGACCAAGCATCGCCTGGGCCAGAACTTTCTAATCGACAATCATGTGATCGAGCGTATCTGCGAGCTTGCCGAGCTTGCAGGTGACGAGCGCGTACTCGAGGTGGGTCCGGGTTGTGGAACGTTGACACTTGCGTTACTGCAGGAAGCGGCGTGCGTTACGTCCATTGAGGCCGATCCCGAGCTTGAGCCGGTGCTCGATGCCCACGCCGCCGACTATGCCAACTTCCGCTTTATCATGGGCGATGCGCTCAAGGTGACGCCGGAGCAGATTGAGCAGGCCGCCGGTGGTGAACCCACGGTGTTTGTCGCGAATCTGCCCTATAACGTGGCGGCGACGATCATTCTTCAGTTCTTCCAGACGATGCCCGCGCTTAAGCGCGCTGTCGTCATGGTGCAAAAGGAGGTTGCCGATCGCATTGCCGCAGTGCCGGGCAACAAGACCTATGGCGGCTATACGGCAAAGCTCGGCCTGTATGCGCAGGTGACGGGTCGCTTTGAGGTGCCGCCGCGTTGCTTTATGCCGGCGCCGCACGTGGACTCGGCCGTCGTGCGTATCGACCGTGTTGACGGTGTGGTGCCCGAAGAACTCGATCGCGAATTTGTGGCCCGCGTGATTGACGCTGCATTTGCTCAGCGTCGCAAGACCATCCGCAATTCCATGAGCGCCAACGGTTTTGCCAAGGACGTGCTCGATGCCGCCTTTGAGGCTTGCGGTATCGCACCCACCACGCGCGCCGAGACGCTTGATGTTGCCGACTTTGTCCGTCTGGCCCAGGAGCTAATCCATGATGCCTAATGTCGAACGCGTGACGTTTACCAAAAAGAAGAAAACGGTGGCCTGCCCGGTGCCGCTGGCACCGCTTGCCGATACGCATGCGCATCTGCTTTCGTTCTGGGGCAAAGAAGTGCCCGAGACGCTCGTGCGCGCCAAAGCCGCGGGCGTCGACCTGTTGGTGACGATGCTCGACCCCATCGCCGACAAGCGCAGCGTGACGGACTATAGCGACTGGCTCGTGCGCGAAATTCTGCCGATGTGGGATATTCCGCAGATTAAGTATCTCGCTGGCGTTCACCCCTATGGCGCGCCGGATTATACCGACGACATTCACGCACAGGTCGTTGCCGCGCTCGATGACCCTTTGTGCGTCGGCATCGGCGAGATCGGTCTGGACTACCACATGGATTACGACGACGACATCGCGCCGGCGCCCCACAGTGTGCAGATTGATTGCATGGCACGTCAGCTCGAAGTTGCTGTGCGTTGTAACGTGCCGGTAGATCTGCACCTGCGGCACGAGGACTCGGATGGGGGGCGCACCTCGCACGTTGATGCGTACAACGTGCTGCGCGAGGTAGGCGTACCTCAGGCCGGTTGCGTGCTGCACTGCTTTGGCGAGGATCGAGCCACGATGGAGCGCTTTGTGGGTTTGGGCTGCTATATCGCCTATGGCGGCGCGGCCACCTTTAAGCGCAACGACGACGTGCGCGAGGCATTTGCGGTGACCCCGCTCGATCGCATTTTGTTCGAGACGGATTGCCCGTATATGGCGCCGGAGCCCATTCGTGGTCTTGAGTGCGAGCCGGCAATGATTTCTATCACGGCAAACACGCTGGTTAACGACCGTGTTGATCGCACAGGGGAGGATGCCGAGGCTATCGCGCGAGCAGCTTGGGAAAATGCCTGCAAACTTTTTCAAAAATAGTTCTTGCGTTCGCGGTAGCGCTCCGTTATTCTAATTCCTGCACGCGGGCGTGGCGGAATTGGCAGACGCGTACGGTTCAGGTCCGTATGGGGGCAACCCCATGAAGGTTCAAGTCCTTTCGCCCGCACCATTAAATGAAAGAGCTCCCAGCAATGGGAGCTTTTTTGTTATGGGCTCATCGCGGGGACTTGAACCTGCGAAGGAGCGGGCGTAAAGAAAACGCGGAGCGTTTTTAGCGAGCTGGCGAGGGCGCCGACAGGCGGCCGAAGCCGGTGCGGATCCGCGTAGCGGATACGCGGACGTCCTTTCGCCCGCACCATTGATTGAAAGAGCTCCCAGCAATGGGGGCTTTTTTGTTATGGGCCTCCTGTTGGTGTCACGTGGCTGCTTCGTGCGGGTATCCTAGTGCTAACGTGTGCCTATCAGAGGAGAGACCATGCTGTTGTCCGGTATTATCGCCGCTCTTACGAGCCTTCTACTTCCCATCATCATTTTGTTGTTGCTGCTCCCCAACGCCTGCTATGTCGTTGAACAGCAGCATGCCGTGATCATCGAGCGCCTGGGCAAGTTCAATCGCATCGTCAACGCGGGCTTCCACATGAAGGTGCCCGTGATTGACCGCAAGGCCGCCACGGTGAGTCTGCGCACCATGAAAAACGGCTTCGGCATCGATGTTAAGACCCAGGACAACGTGACTATCGGCCTTGAGGTTTCTGCTCAGTACCACGTGAGCTATGACATGGGCGCCGGCCCGGCAGATTCGGGCATCTACAAGAGCTACTACATGCTGCAGGAGCCCGTCGACCAGATGCGCGATTTCATCACCGATGCCCTGCGCTCTTCCATCCCTGTCTACACGCTCGATGAGGTCTTTGCCAAGAAGGATGACATCGCCAAGGACGTCAACGCTACCGTGTCCGAGCAGATGGCTGCCTACGGCTTCACCCTCGTGTCGACGCTCATCACCAAAATCGCACTGCCGACCGAGGTCGAGAACTCCATGAACGACATCAACGCCGCCCAGCGCAAGCGCGCTGCGGCACAGGAGCTCGCTGAGGCAGACCGCATCAAGCGCGTCACCGAGGCGACCGCCGAGGCTGAGGCTATGGAAAAGGCGGGCGAGGGCATCGCCAACCAGCGCAAGGCCATCGCGCTGGGTATCAAAGATTCGCTCGAGATCATCCAGGAGACGGGAGTCGGTAACGACGAGGCCAACCAGCTGTTCATGTTTACGCAGTGGTCCGAGATGATGACGGAGTTCGCTCGCACGGGTAAAACCTCGACAGTCGTGCTGCCGGGCGACTTCTCGCAGTCGGCATCGATGTTTGAGCAGATGCTGGCCGTCGGCAAAGTTCAAAACGGTTCGAAGGAGTAGGCACGCGTGAAATACACCGTCGTTTGTGTTGGCAAGCTCAAAGAGCGCTTTTGGAAGGACGCGTGTGCCGAGTACACCAAGCGCCTGGGCGCCTATGCCAAGGTGGATATCCGCGAGGTGGCCGATACCGACCCGGCCAAGGCGGGCGGCGTGGATGCCGCGCGTGACAAGGAGGGGGCGGCGATTCTTGCTGCCTTGCCGTCTCGAGCGCATGTGATCCTGCTGGCCATTGAGGGCAAAGAGCGCTCGAGCGAGGAGCTTTCGGCGCGGCTCGATGATCTTATGCTGCGAGGCAATAGCGACATAGCCTTTGTGATTGGCGGATCGGACGGCGTGAGCGATGACGTGCGCGCACGAGCCGACGAGATGCTCAGCTTTGGACGCATTACCTTGCCGCATAACTTGGCGCGCGTGGTGCTGCTAGAGCAGATTTACCGTGCCTGCAAGATCAGTCGTGGCGAGCCGTATCACAAATAGGTCGGCAATGCGAAACAATGGCGTGGGACAATACCTTTCGTTTTGAGGAATGTGTCTGAAAGGACTATGCGATATGAAGATTGGATTTGTCGGTTTTGGCAATATGGCGAGCGCTATGGCTGATGGCTGGATCGCTGCCGGTGTAACTGCGAGCGACATGTGCGCCTGCGCGGGTCGCTACGACGCACTGGTTGAGCGCTGCGAGGCGCGCGGCATGGTCGCCTGCCACGATGCCGCCGAGGTTGTCGCCGCATCCGATATCGTGGTCGCTGCGGTCAAACCGTACATGATCGAGAAGGTATTCGCCCCGCTCAAGGATGCTCTTGCCAAAAAGGTCGTTCTGTCGGTTGCCTGGACCTGGGACAGTGCCAAGTGGGAGCAGGTCCTGTCGGGCGTCGCGCATATCTCGACGGTGCCCAACACACCGGTTTCGGTGGGCGAGGGTGTCATCGCCTGCGAGAAGGCTTCGACGCTTAACGACGAGCAGCGTGCTGTTGTGCTCGACCTGCTCGGTAAGCTTGGCGCTGTCGTCGAGCTCGATACGAGCCTGCTGTTTGTGGGCGGCACCGTGGGCGGTTGCGCTCCGGCATTTGTTGCCATGGCGATTGAGGCCTTGGGCGACGCGGCCGTCAAGCACGGTATCCCGCGCGCCGATGCCTATCGCATTGTGAGCCAGATGGTGCTGGGCACGGCAAAGCTGCAGCTTGCGACTGGTCAGCATCCTGCGGCGATGAAGGATGCCGTATGCTCGCCCGCCGGCGCCACCATCAAGGGCGTCGTTGCGCTCGAGGACGCCGGCATGCGCAGCGCCCTCGTCAAGGCAATCGACGCAACTCTCCAGTAAAACCGACCAAAAAGGGGACAGTTTAATTTGGCAGGTTTTTTCTGCGGTTTTGTCCTTTTAGCGAAAAGCGCCCCGCAACTGGTTCAATTCCAGTTGCGGGGCGCTTGCGTTTGCCATGATAAAACCTGCCAAAATAAACCTGTCTCTTTTTGGCAGGTTAGCCCCAGAAGCTGTCTTCTTCGTCCTCGGACTTGGGGCCGCGGTCGACATACATCTTATGGGTGCGCTTCTCCATTACAAAGGCAAGAATCGCAAACAGCAGGATGCCGCCGGCGAAAAGGATGGCAAAACCGGTGCGGGTGCCAAACAAAAAGGAAAAAACTGCGTCCATTGGGTGCCTTCTTGCGTAGTTGAGTTGGGTCGTAAACGCTCATAAGTATATACTTGCCCATACATGTACAAGGTTGCAACCTAAATGGAATGTATATCGCCGGAGGATCTAATGCTTGATATCAAGTTTGTTCGCGAGAACCCCGATGCCATCGATACCGCCATGGCAAATCGCCAGACGTCTTGGGATCGTGAGAAGTTCTTTGAGCTCGACGACGAGCGCCGCGCCGTCATCACCGAGGTCGAGGAGCTCCAGGCCACGCGTAACGCCGAGTCCAAGAAGATTGGCGCCCTGATGAAGGAGGGCAAGAAGGACGAGGCCGAGGCCGCCAAGGAGGCCGTGCGCGCCGTCAACGAGAAGATCGACGGTCTTGCCGAGCGCCGCACCGCTCTTGAGCAGGAGCAGTACGACTTCATGGCTCACCTGCCCAACATTCCGTGCGAGGCCACCCCGTACGGTAAGGACGAGGACGAGAACATCGAGCGTCGCCGCTGGGGCACCCCGCGCGAGTTCGACTTCGACTTTAAGCCGCACTGGGATCTGGGCACCGACCTCGATATCCTCGACTTCGAGCGTGGCAACAAGCTCTCCGGCAGCCGCTTCACCGTTCTCGGTGGCGCCGGCGCCCGCCTGGAGCGCGCCCTTATCAACTTCTTCCTGGACACGCACACCAGCCGTGGCTTTAAGGAGTGGTGGCCGCCTATCGTCGTCAAGCGTCAGACCATGTTCGGTACGGGTCAGCTGCCCAAGTTCGAGGACGACGCCTATCACGTCTCGGGCGACAACTTCCTGATCCCTACCGCCGAGGTCGTACTGACTAACCTGCATGCCGGTGAGGTTCTGGACGCCGACACTCTGCCGCGCCGCTACACTGCCTTCACCCCCTGCTTCCGCGAGGAGGCCGGCTCCGCTGGTCGCGACACCCGCGGCATCATCCGCCAGCACGAGTTCGACAAGGTCGAGATGGTCAAGTTTGCTAAGCCGGAGGAGTCCGACGAGGAGCTCGAGAGCATGACCGCCGAGGCCGAGTACCTGCTGCAGCAGCTGGGCCTTCCGTATCGCGTGATTAGCCTGTGCACCGGCGACCTGGGCTTCTCTGCCCGTCAGACCTACGACGTCGAGGTCTGGCTGCCGAGCTACAACGCCTACAAGGAGATCAGCTCCTGCTCCAATTGCGGCGACTTCCAGGCCCGTCGTGCCAACATCAAGTATCGCGACCCCGAGAACTTCAAGGGTTCGCGCTACCTGCACACTCTCAACGGTTCCGGTCTGCCGGCTGGTCGCACCATGGCCGCCATTCTGGAGAATTACCAGAACGCCGATGGCACCATCACAATCCCCGAGGTCCTGCGTCCCTACATGGGCGGCCTCGAGAAGATCGAGCCGGTCGCGTAACTTGGCTGCATAGGCGATATGCAAGGGCGCTCCTTCGGGGGCGCCCTATTTCGTGCGCAGGTCCATACCATGCTGTGCGGACAGCTCAATAGAAAACACACGAACAACTGTTCTGTATGCAGCCATCTACCTGCTATGCTTTTGCTAAATAAGAGCGAGAGAAAGGGGACGCGATGGAGCTGTTTGATGATCGGGTGGTTTTGTTTGAGAGCGACGAGGGCGGGGAGTACCTGCTTGTGACGTGTGAGCCGTCTGGCATGGGTGGCCTGGTGGTTCGACAGACGAGCGAGGGGCCGTTGACGCAATGGTGCTACGAGGAGTCGCCTCATGTGGTTGAGACGTTTGTGGCGCACGAGGGGCTTGTGGCCCTAGAGCATTTCTATGGGGTCCAGACATCTAATCAGGTTGCTCGCATGTTGAGCATCTCGTTTGCCGATTATGATTGTGCCCAGCGGGTGAGATCGCTCCTGAGGGAACTTGATGCTAAGTTTGACGTGATCGAAAAGCCAATCGATCGTACGGGGAATGGCGGTATATGCGGAGCAGCATGACAAGACTGCGTTCCACAAAAAAGTTTGAAATTGTGCTTGACTCCAATAAGCTAAAGTGGTTTTATATGTCTTGCGCTGCGGCGTTACCTCAGCTGGATAGAGGGTCTGACTACGAATCAGAACGTCATAGGTTCGAATCCTATACGCCGCACCAATTGAAATTGAAAGCCTCCGGCAACGGGGGCTTTTCTTTTATGGCAACACCGCATGGATTCGAACCTCGGTCGAGGCACGAACAACTTAATTATCACTCCGTAAAATTTTTTCTAATTGTCGCTTGACCCATCGGGGGCTCGCGTGCATAATAATCCGTGCGTTGCGGCGTTACCTCAGCTGGATAGAGGGTCTGACTACGAATCAGAACGTCATAGGTTCGAATCCTATACGCCGCACCAATTGACTTTAAAGCTCCCGGCAACGGGGGCTTTTCCTTTACGGGGGTATTGCGGAGATTCGAACCTCGTTCGAGGCGCGAGCGTTAAGAAAACGCGGAGCGTTTTTAGCGAGCGGGCGAGTCCGCCGGCAGGCGGGCGAAGCCGGTGCGGATCCGCGCAGCGGATGCGCGGAATCCTATACGCCGCACCAACTGAACTTTAAAGCCTCCGGTAACGGAGGCTTTTCTTATATGTCGACATACTTGAGGAGTTGCTTTCGCCGTGTTTGAAAGTATCGAGTCGATCGACTGCATCAAATGAGTAAAAATCAAATTCAATAACTTTTTTTGAAAAACGCTTGACCATTATTCAGTCCATGTGCATAATAATCAACAAGTCGCGGCGTTACCTCAGCTGGATAGAGGGTCTGACTACGAATCAGAACGTCATAGGTTCGAATCCTATACGCCGCACCATTTGAGATTAAAGCTCTCGGCAACGGGGGCTTTTCTTTTACGTAAACAGCGCATTGATTCGAACCTCGGTCGAGGCGCGGGCGTAAAGAAAACGCGAAGCGTTTTTAGCCCGCGGGCGAGCACGCCGGCAGGCGGGCGAAGCCGGTGCGGATCCGCGCAGCGGATGCGCGGAATCCTATACGCCGCACCATTTGAGATTAAAGCTCCCGGCAACGGGGGCTTTTCTTTTGCGCCAGCTTGAGTGCTTTCGTCCAAAGGGACGATTTCCTGTCGACTCGTGTGAGATTCCGAGTAGATGTCGCGACTTATTCGCGACCACTCCTTCTTCAAGCGACCGATCAGGGTGTTATTCCGTGGCAGAGCGTCCGACATACAAGCTCAGGTTTCTCGATCCCAAGAAGCGCTTTCCGGCGATGCCCGAGCAGCCTGCGGGACGCTCATATGGCGTGGTCTGGAAACTCTTTGGCGAGGATCAGCATGAATCTTGTTATGTCGTCGAATTCGTTGGCAAAAGCCATGTGTCGCTTTTGGGCTACGTAAGCGTTTCGGGTGAGGTGTACAAGGTGGACCGCCCCGTCAGCGAGGCTCCGCTGCCCAACGATCCCGACATGGAACTGGTCCTTGACGAGTCGGACTCCGGTATTGGTGAGATTATGGTGAGGGGAGCAAACGGCACGATGCGCGCGTGCGCGCGAACCGTCGGCTCTCCCGAAGGTCCCATGCGCGAACAGTCCGATCACGAGACATGGAATTCGACCCGCTCCCTTCCTTACGGTGAGTTCATGGCATCGATGTTCCTGCGCTACGTGATATTCGCTGACTCCGAAAATACCATTGCGAGCACGGCGGACGCCGACGGACTCGACGGGGGTATGCAAAACGTTGTCGACAAGATCAAGCTCGTAAAGTTGCCCGAGCCGGTCGAGGTGTTTTTGGGCTTTAACACGACACCGCTACCTGACGCTATCGAGACGCTGCTCTACCGCGTTGACCATGCCGAGAATCCGAGCGGTATCGAGCGCTATGCCGCCGCCCTTATGAGTGAAATTGACTTGCCTCGCTTGCGCACCATCGCCGCTAAGTCCGAGATGAGCCTGGCTCGCATCGATCGCTCAAAGCTTTTCTATCTCAATTTTGATCGCAGCCTGCTGGACCAGGACGAGATTGACATGCTGCTTGCCATCGAGTGCCGTCTCAACCGTCTCTCCGGCATCCTTGAGCACATCGGGGCCGGATTGGTCCCTGCGGCATCCTCGCCGAGCCTTGAGGGCTGCGCGCTCTTTGATGCGTGGCATATCGCCAAGACGACCAACGATGTTCCCCGACTGCTTGATACGGCCTCGAGCGACAACCCGTGGTCCAAACCGGGAACGGTGGCTTGTCAGCCGGGCGGTGAGTGGGATGTGCGTACCCGCTTCGCGCGTATTGTCGAGGCGCTTAACGTGGTCACGCGGCTCGACTATACCTATCGGGCAAACGTTGCCGAGGGGATTATGCTCGTTCGGTTTGGGCAGTCTGTCGTTGATGCCATGCCGCAACGTGAATACGACGCTCAAGATGACGCCTGGCACGAGCTGGACGAGGACACGCGCACGATCTGGGCCGCGGAGCACGATGCGCGCGTGGCGCTCACGCTTGCGGCAGCGTGTTTTGCCGCGGGCACCTGCATCACGCGCTGCTATGTGCAGATTGCTGCTCCCGACAGTGAGCAGGGCGAGTGCGTTGTCGCAACGTATTTCTTTGGGCGTGCGGCCTATCTGGCCGATTGCGTGCCTGTCGCCAAGGATCTTGAGAGCATGGACATGGACGATATGCCGTGCAAGCGTGTGCTTGAGGCGTATGAGTCAACCGCTCCGGAGACGATTGAGCCGGCGGAGGTTCATGCTCGTCCGCGTGATGACCATCGCATGCTGCCGCCGGCGCTGCGCGATCTGCTGCTTGCCGATACGGCTGACGAGCTGGAGGTCATGGAAGAGGACGACGACCCATACGTGGCCCGTGTTGTTGAATTGCGCGAGCAGGCAAAAGTCGACCGTACAGGTGCTTTTGAAGGCTTTTCCCGTCTTGTCGAGGAGTTGGAGGCCAAGTGCGCCGTCGCCGAGCTTTTGGCGACAGGTCCGGTTCAAACGCAGTTTTGCGATAACCAGCTGGTGCGCATGGTGCTACCGGTGTTGGAAGAAGACCGCTCTGTGCGAATCCTTCGTGCGCCCGATGCGCTGTACTTTGCCCAGCACGAGATCTGCAGCTTTTACGCCGAGCAAGAGGACTTTGAACGAGCACTGCCCGAGGTGCGCCATCTTTACGATCTGGCGCGCTCGTCCATGCAGTCGCACTTTGCGCTCATCAACGTGCTTGCGCGTCTGGAGCGCTTTGACGAGATTATCGAGGTGGCGCGCCACGGCCTACGTATTGCCAGCGATCGTTCTGCAATCGGCTACCTGTTCTATCGCTTGGCGTTTGCCTATTGGAATTGCGATCAGCTCGACCTGGCGCTGGCTTGTTACCGTCTGGTGCCGCGCGGCGAGGAGTCGGGCAGCAGCGCGCTGGAAGAAATGCAGGGCCTTATGAACGAGATGGGCGTCAGCGAGCCTCCGACGTTCGAGGAAGCGGTCGAGACCATCCACAAGGCTGGACTAGAGCTGCCGCCAGTGTCCGCCGTGACGAATCAGCTGGCAGATGCCGCTGTGCAACTGGTCGACAACGGTTTCTTTTTCCTGGCGCGCGGTTGTATCTTCCAAATGTGGCGCACCATGGGCAACGACGAGCTCGGCTCCCTCAACCGCTCGCTGGGGTAGGCGAAGCTTTCAAGAAGGAAAGGCTGCTAGGCAATTAGAAAATTTCCTCTTGCTCATCCTTGGCTGTTTGGTTACTATAGAACGGCTGTTACGGAGAGCTGACCGAGAGGCCGAAGGTGCTCGCCTGCTAAGCGAGTATGCCCCAAAAGGGCATCTGGGGTTCGAATCCCCAGCTCTCCGCCAGTATGACTTGAAAGAAGGGTCCCATTTGGGGCCCTTTTTTGTGCGGAGAAAGGAGGCTGGGGATTCGAACCCGAGAGGGCACGGGCGTTAAGCAAACGCGAAAGCGTTTGTAGCCCGTGGGCGAAAAGCCGCCAGGCTTTGAAGCCGGAGGGCATGCGCAGCATGCCCGGACATCCCCAGCTCTCCGCCAGTACGAATTTGAAGAAGGGTCCCATTTGGGGCCCTTTTTATTATCAAGAATGGCGGCTGGGGATTCGAACCTCAAAAAAGAGGCATCCTTTCGGACGCCTCCCTTCAGTGGGCTTATTATTCTTGCGCACTACACCTCGGGCGCCTTGGCGACGGTCTCGCTTTCTGCCGTGAGCGGGCGGTTGTCGATGCGGCGGCCCAAGCGATCGAGCTTCACGAGTAGCCACTCAATGGGATTCGGCCCTGCGCCTTCCTCGTCGGCAACCAGGTCCATGACGGCGATCTTGGTGCCATCCTGCTTGAGCGTAACGCTGCCCACCTTGTCGCCCACATGCACCGTGCCCGAAAGATCGTCGTAGCTAACCTTTTCGGTCACCTCGCCGGCAAGGGAAAACACGGTCGCTTGCGCCGTAGGATCGGCGAGCGTGGCGTCGATCGTCTTATCCGTCCAGTCGGTTTGGCCAATGCGCGCCATAAGCGGGTTGCCGTTGGCGGTCTTTTCCTGCGTGTTGGCGATTGCGACCGTCACCTTGTGACCGTAGTACCAATTGGCAAGGGTTGCGGTATCGGTAAAGCGCTGGTCGGTGGTGGTGGAGTTCAAAACGACGGTGTAGATCTCGTCGCCATCGCGGTTGTAGGCACCCGTAAAGCAATAGCCTGCATCATCGGTGGTGCCGGTCTTGCCACCGATGTTGCCATCTTGGCCTAGCAAATAGTTATGCGTGTCCATGGAATGCGAATGGTCGGTGCCGTCGGCGCCCGTTACCTCGATCCAGGAATCTTCGCTCGCTACGACCTCGCGGATCGTGTCGTTTTTCATGGCCTCCTGCATCATCAGCGCTACGTCGTGTGCGGTTGAGTGCATATCGCCAGCCCACTCATCAAAGTCCAGACCATGCGGGTTTTCAAAAAGCGTACCGGTGCAGCCGAGCTTCTTAGCGCGCTCGTTCATGGCCTTCACAAAGGTTGCCTCGGCGTCGTGGGTCTTAGGGTCGATCTTCTTGCCCACATATTCGGCGAGCACGACGGCGGCGTCGTTGCCCGAGGGAATCATCAGGCCGCGCAGTGCCTGCTCCACGGTAAGCTCGTCACCTTCGAGCAAGCCGGCGGTCGAATTACCCACGGTGGCTGCGGCGTTGCTCACCGTGACCTTCTCGTCCATCTTGCAATTCTCGACGGTTAGGATTGCGGTCATGACCTTGGTGATCGAGGCGATTTTAACCTGCTCATCGGCGCCGCGCCCATAGTAGACGGTGCCGTCTTTGCCCATGACGAGCGCATTGGTCGCATCGATATCGGGCAGATTTTCGGCCGTGATGCCGCGCGCATCGGCGGTTTTGCCGCAAACATTGTCGGTCGTGAGTACTTGGGCGCCGGCGACGGTGGGCACGCCAGCGGCAAGGGCGATAGCGCAGACAAAGCCGGCGGCAAGCTGAGCTGAGCGCTTTGCAAAAGAGGTGAGGGACTTCACAGATTTCGCTTTCGACGGGATGGTCTCTTCTGGAACTAGAGTATATCGTTTGCCGGTGTCGGCGATCATCGCGTGCGTGCGTGGCCCACATCCGCGCCCGAACGGGCACAAGGGTGCTTAAGGCCGACTTAATCACCCACGCTTGTTGTGTGTGGCATGCGTCCCCTCGGGCATAATGGAGCGCGAGAGGAGCACGCATGAACGAGCACATTTTGGTAGTTGATGACGAAAAGGCCATCGCCGACTTGGTTGGTATCTACCTTACAAAAGAAGGCTTTGACGTACAGGTCGCCTATAGCGGGGCCGATGCTGCCAAGGCAATCTTGGAGCAGGAGTTCGATCTTGCGCTGCTGGATGTCATGCTGCCCGATATCGATGGGCTTGAGTTGCTGCGTACGATCCGTTCCAGCCATACCTATCCCGTGATCATGCTGACGGCGCGCGATGCCCAGCAAGACAAGATCGAGGGCCTTTCGCTTGGCGCGGACGATTACGTGGTTAAGCCGTTCCGTCCGCTTGAGCTCATCGCGCGCGTGCATGCTCAGCTTCGCCGCTACACCAGCTACGGTAGCCGCGCGCAGGTGGCCGAGTCGCCGATCATCCAGCTCGACGGCCTGGAGATCAACCGCGATGCTCGTTCCGTAATGGTGGACGGTGCGCCGGTGCGCCTCACGCCCATCGAGTATTCCATCTTGCTGTATCTGGTCGAGCATCGCGGCAGCGTGGTAGCCGTGGAGGACCTGTTCCGCGCGGTGTGGAATGAGGATTTTATGCCCGGCTCCAACAATACGGTGATGGTGCACATTCGCCACCTGCGCGAAAAGATCGGTGACGACGCTCAAAAGCCGCGCTTTATCAAAAACGTCTGGGGCGTCGGCTACATAATCGAATAACGCCTTTGATGGTGGGGAAGTGGACATGACAAAAGACGATAGGCAGGCATTCGAGGTGCCCGATCGACTCTTTGAATACGTGAGGTCGGTCGTCGACAACCGCGCGCTTGCAACGGTGCTGCTCTTTTTGCTGAGCCTGCTGCTGATTGGCATCGATAACATCGCTGGAATCTTGGCGGTGCTGCTTGTCGGCTTTTTGCTGATCGATCGATTTGAAATCGTACGCCGCTGCGTGGTGATTGGCGGTGCCGCGTGGGCCATGACGTTGGCGATTGGCGCCATGGCACTCGGCGGCATCGAAGGGCCGGTGCTGTTCGATGCCGGCTTTGTATTCAACATGCTTGGCTTTGTGCTGGCGCTTGCCGTGTGCGTGCTGTTCTTTTGCGGCCGCGCCCTGTACTACCAGGGCTATGAGCAGGGCGAGCAGCATGCCGATTGTGTGCTGGCCGCTCGTATTCAAGATCGCCTGATCGATCACCCCGACACCTGGGACAACATCGACGGCGACTTCCTGGAGGTCGAGGGCGCACTCAACCGTGTGCGCGATCGCGAGCGCAAGGTGCAACAGGCCTTGCGTGACGAGTCTCATCGCAAGGACGATCTGGTCACGTACTTGGCACATGACCTACGCACCCCGCTTGCCAGTGTGGTGGGCTATCTTTCGCTGCTGCAAGAGGCTCCTGAGCTGCCGGTTGAGCAACGTGCACACTTTACGGGCGTGGCGCTCGACAAGGCGCACCGGCTCGATGCGCTCATCGAAGAGTTCTTCGATATCACGCGCTTTGACTTCCACGATATCGTGCTCACGCGCGGCTATGTTGATCTGGGGTTGCTGCTGGCTCAGGTGGCTGACGAGTTCTATCCCATCCTCAACGAGCAGCATAAGGAAGCCCAAGTTGATATTCGCGAGGACCTGACGGTGCTCGTGGATGGCGACAAGATGGCCCGCGTGTTCAACAACATCATGAAAAACGCCGTCGCCTATAGCTATGAGGGCTCGACTATCACGATTGAGGCCAGGCGCCAAGACGATGGCGGCGTGCGCGTGCGCTTTATCAATCAGGGCGATCCTATCCCTGCGGCTAAGCTCAAGGTGATCTTTGAGAAGTTCTATCGCCTGGATGCGGCGCGTGCGACCAATCGCGGTGGTGCCGGTTTGGGCCTTGCTATTGCCAAGGAGATCATCGCGGCACACGGCGGTACCGTTGCATGTGAATCGACGCCCGAACACACGATATTTACCATCGAGCTGCCCGCCGCATAGCTAGCGTGCCCTTACAAACACTTGACAATGTGCTCACGTGCGTATGAGCCGCGATTCCTACTATCGATACTGCTGAATTGATATCGATATGGAGGTGTGCGGTATGACGGCTGCTGCGGCTGTGGAGCCCACGGAGCTTGAAGAACTCATGGAAGCGCAGGCCGAGGCCGCGCATGAGCGCGAGGTTGGGGATGCGACTCGCCCCACGGCAGAGGATCTTGCCGCCTCGCCGACGCGCATCGACGTCGAGGGCCTCGACCTGTTCTATGGCGACCACCATGCGCTCAAGGACGTGAATATCAAGATCCGCGACAAGCAGATCACCTCGTTCATCGGGCCTTCGGGCTGCGGAAAGTCCACGTTGCTGCGCTGCTTTAACCGCATGAACGACGGCATCAAGGATTGCCGCATCGAGGGCAAGATTGCGCTCGATGGTCAAGATATCCTGGGCGATTGCGACATCTGCCGTTTGCGCCAGCGTGTGGGCATGGTGTTCCAACGCCCCAACCCATTTCCCATGAGCATCTACGACAACGTCGCCTACGGTCCTCGCGGTATGGGTGTGCGCGACCGCGCCGTGCTCGATGAGCTGGTCGAGGACTCCCTGCGTCGCGCTGCCCTGTGGGACGAGGTCAAGGACAAGCTCAAAGAGTCGGGCCTGGGTCTTTCGGGTGGACAGCAGCAGCGCCTGTGCATCGCCCGCGCACTTGCCGTGCAGCCCGACATTCTGCTGATGGACGAGCCGACCTCGGCACTCGACCCTGTGTCGACGTTGGTGGTGGAGCAGCTGGCCTGCGAGCTCAAGGAGACCTGCACGCTGGTGGTCGTGACGCACAACATGCAGCAGGCCGCGCGTATTTCCGATTCGGTTGCGTTCTTTTTGCTGGGTGAGCTGGTGGAGCACGCGCCCACCGCGCAACTCTTCAAGAATCCGTCCGATCCGCGCACCGCGGATTATTTGACGGGGCGTTTTGGCTGACGCTGTCTTTTACAGGTGCCTTTAGGGTTAAGATGCGGTCATATCGGCCGCAAAGGGGTTCAACATGATCTATTACGTCGAGGACGATGACAACATCAGGGATTTGACGGTCTACGCGCTGCGCAAGCAGGGAATCGAGGCCGAGGGCTTTTCGTGCGATGGCGAGTTTAAGGCTGCCGTGGCGCGACGGGTGCCCGATGCTGTGCTGCTCGATATCATGCTGCCCGACACCGATGGCTTGGCGATTATGCGTCGCCTGCGTGCCGATCGCCTGACGGCGACGGTGCCCATCATGATGCTTACCGCCAAGGACACCGAGCTCGACAAGGTTATGGCGCTCGATGGCGGTGCCGACGATTACCTGACCAAGCCGTTTTCGCTCATGGAACTTGCCAGCCGTTGCCGTGCGCTGCTGCGCCGCGGCGGCATGGTCAAGCAGGCGAGCGACGTGCTCAGCGTGGGCGATATCGTGCTTTCGCCCAGCCATCGCGAGGTGACCGTTGCCGGCGAGCCGCTTAAGCTCACCCTGCGCGAGTTCGACCTGCTCGAGTACCTCATGCGCAAGCCCGGCGTGGTCTTTACCCGCGAGTCGTTGCTGCAGAGCGTGTGGGGCTGGGACTTCGACGGCGGTTCGCGCACCGTTGACGTGCACGTGCAAACGCTTCGCCAAAAACTGGGCGAGCATGCCAGCGCCATCGAGACCGTGCGCGGCGTGGGTTATCGCCTGGCCGAGCCTTCTGCCGGTGATGGTGCCGAAGGCGACGACACCGCGGCCACCGCATCGGAGGAGTAACCCGTGGTCTTCGCCCCCCAGGGAAAACATACGCTGTCGCACCGCGTTTTTGTGACGATCTTTGTCTGCGCCATGGCGGTTATCGTGGCGTTTACGGTGCTGGGTGCGTTCTTTGTGCAAAACACCTTGGCGGATGCCACGAGTGCCAATCTGGCGCAGGAAACCGAGCTCATTGCTGCCGCCCTCGACGAGCAGCAGGAGCCCATTCCGTTCTTGCGAAGCCTCGATCGCGAGGACTTACGCATCACGCTGATTAACAAGGATGGATCGGTTGCCTACGACAACGAGGCGTCGCCTTCCACACTGCCCAACCATGGCGATCGCCCCGAGGTCATCGAGGCCTTTGAGAGTGGTTCGGGTTCCGCGGAGCGCGCAAGCTCTACACTCGACGAGATTATGCTGTATCGCGCCGTCACCCTTGATAACGGCCAGGTCGTCCGCTTGGCGCAGGCCCAGCCTGGCGTTGCGGCGATTTTGCTGTCGATGCTGGGGCCGATGCTGCTTATCGCAGCAGCGGGTGCAGTACTCTCGTTTTTTATGGCGCGCCGTGAGTCCCGTGCCATCATCGCGCCGTTGCAAGAGGTGGATTTGGATCACCCACGCCGTAGCTATGAGCACGCCTATGCCGAGATGGTCCCTATGCTTGAGCGTATCGAGTCGCAGCGCCAGGAACTCAAGCGCCAAATGGCGGTGCTAGCGGACAACGACCGTATGCGCCGCGAGTTCACAGCGAATATCACCCATGAGCTCAAGACGCCGCTTACGGCGATTTCGGGCTATGCCGAGCTCATCGCAAACGGCATGGTTGAGGGCGAGGATGACCTGCGCAACTTTGGCGGTCGTATCTATCGTGAGGCGGGCCGCTTGGCAGTGCTTGTCAACGATATCCTTACGCTGTCTAACTTGGACGAGGCCGAGCGTGCGACTGAGGGCGAGGCGGTGCCCATTGGGTCCACGGAGCCTATTGAGCTCTCGCGTGCCATCTACACGGTTGAGCAGCGTCTTGAACAGGTCGCCCGTCAAGCGAATGTGACGATAAGTCATGAGACCAAGCCTGTGGTCATCGAAGGCGTGTCGCGCTTGATTGACGAGCTCATCTACAATCTGGCAAGCAACGCCATCCGCTACAATCGACCCGGCGGTACGGTTGCGCTGCAGTGCGGCACCAACGGCGAAGGTCATCCGTTCCTCGCGGTCGCCGACACGGGAATCGGTATCGCGCCTGAAGAACAGGGCAAGGTATTTGAGCGGTTCTATCGCGTGGACAAGAGTAGATCCAAGGCACGCGGCGGAACCGGCCTGGGGCTTGCCATTGTCAAGCATGCGGCCCTGTATCATCACGCCACGCTCGATCTGTCGAGCGAGTTGGGCGTGGGAACCACCATTACGGTGACGTTTCCCATACAGCAGGACGAGCCATTCGCATAGCGATACAACATAGATATTGATGTAGACGCCGCATCGGACTTTCGGGTGCGGCGTTGTTGTGCAATTGTACGATTGCTTCCGTCATTTTTACAGGAGAGCCTGTTTCTTATGTATAGAGTTTGGTCTCGGTAAAAAGATGCGATAACATACGGACAGTTTTGTCAATCCGAACTGGGGAAATGAAAGGCAAGCTGCATGACCCTTCTCGAACTGTTCCAGCTGCTGAAGAAGCACCTCAAGCTGGTCATCACCCTTCCGGTGGTCTGCGCGATCGCCATGGGCATCGTGTCCTTCGTTGCGATGGACAACACCTATACCGCGACGACGAGCATGTACATTCTCGCCAAGACCGACGATAGCGGTCAGATGAGCTACAACGATCTCTCGGCGAGCCAGATGCTTTCCAACGATATCGCCACGCTGCTTGATAGCGATAGCGTTAAGAGCGGCGCCGCCAAAGAACTGGGCCTCACCGATTTGGATGACTACAAGGTGTCTGTTTCCTCCGAGACCACCACGCGTGTCATTACGCTTTCGGTTACCGGCACCGATGCCAAGGAGACGGCTGAGGTCGCAAAGGCCATTGCCAGCTCGGTGAGTACGGTCGCTCAGAACGTCGGCGCTGCCCAGAGCATCAACGTTATCGACGAGGCTAAGACCCCCGAAGCCCCCAGCGGCCCCAAGCGCACGCTGTATATTGCCGTCGCGTTCCTCGCCGGTATCTTTATCGCAGTTGCCTATGTCGTTTTGGCAGACATGCTCAATACCCGCATCCGCGGTGCCGAAGAGGCAGAAGAGCTCCTGGGTATTCCCGTTGTTGGCCGAATTCCGGCTATGAAAGGTGGTAAATAGGCATGGCTAAGGCAAAGAACACCGATAAGCTCGTTGTACAGAATGCCGCCAAGACCCTTCTGGCCAACATCCGCTTTGCGAGCGTGGACGACCCCATTCGCACCATCACCGTTACCTCCTCGATTCCCAACGAGGGCAAGTCTACGGTTTCCATTAACCTTGCTCAGGCAATCGCCACGAGCGGCAAGTCCGTGCTCCTGGTCGAGGCCGATATGCGCCGCAGGTCCCTTTCCGATATGCTCGGCGTTCGTTCGCGCGGCGGACTCTATGCGGTCCTTTCCGAGCAGATCTCCATTGACCAGGCAATTGTCGAGACGGGTCAGAAGAACTTCTACTTCCTCGATGCCGAGCCGCATATTCCCAATCCTGCCGACATCATCGTCTCTCACCGCTTTGCCAAGCTGGTAAAGGCACTGTCTGCCAAGTTCCAGTACGTCATCTTCGACGCTCCTCCGGTCGGCACCTTCATCGATGCTGCCGAGATTGCTAGCCTGACCGACGGCACGCTGTTCGTGGTGCGCGAGGACTTTACCAAGCGCGAAGAGGCGCTCAACGCTATCGCCCAGCTTAAGAAGTCCGAGAAGGTCAAGCTCATCGGTACCGTCATGAATTACTGTGAGACCGAGACCAGCGAGTACTACTATTCTTACTACACCAAGGACGGTAAGAAGGTTAAGAAGGGCTCCGACAATCAGGGCACTTCCAAAAAGGGCATCTTCACCAACCGAGCAAACGTTTAGTTGATTAAGGCCAACCTATGCGTGACATTCATTGCCATATCTTGCCGGGTGTAGACGACGGCGCCGCCGATCTTGATGAGAGCTTGGCGATGCTCGAGGCTGCCAAGCGGGCCGGTGTAACCAGAATCGTTTGCACTCCTCACTGCCGTGATCCCTATTTTGATTACGACAAGATGTGGGATGCCTTTGAGCTACTGCGCGATAACGCTGACGGTTTTCCGCTTCAGATGGGCTTCGAGGTCAACCATCGAAAGCTCGTTGAGCTTGGTATCGATGCCGCGGAGCACCTGCATTTCGATGGGACCAACGAGTTTCTGCTCGAGCTTTCGACGCATGCCGATGCGTATGCGTTTAGAGAGTACGAGAACACGATTTACGATTTGCAGTGCCGTGGCTACCAGGTGATCATCGCTCATCCTGAGCGCTATCGTGCGGTTCAAAAGGATGTAAGCGTGGCGGAGCGCCTGGTAGATATGGGCTGCAAGCTGCAAGCTTCGGCGGACTTTATTGCCGGCGGTCGCTTTGGTCGCGAGAAAAAGCCGGCACAGCGCCTGTTCGATCAGAACCTGTACAGCTTCATCGCGAGCGATGCCCATAACGTGGGTCATTACGACTGCCTGGCGAAGGCTCGCGCGAAGTTTAGCGTGCGCGGAGCTCATTTTCGCTAAAATCTGTCCCTAACGTTCGCATTGAATGAAAGGGCAGCCATGGATATCCAACTTAAGACGGGATGCTTTGATGACGCGGCGTTGGTGCGCCGCGTCGTTTTTATGGACGAGCAGGGCTACGAGAATGAGTTCGACGCTATCGACGAGGATCCGAACTGCATTCATGTGACGCTCTATGTAGACGGCGAGCTTGCCGGTTGCTCGCGCGTGTTTCCCGAAGAGCTTGAGCGCGCGGCTGACGCGGAGGCTCCGGTGTCGCCGGCGTGCGACTTGGACGAAGGTGTCGCGGCGGGGGAGGCCTACATTATGGGGCGCGTGGCCGTGCTGCCGGCTATGCGTCGTCGTGGACTGGCGAGTGCGATCGTTGAGGCCAGCGGTGCGTGTGCACGCGATGCCGGCGCTAAGCTTATTAAGCTGCATGCGCAGGAATACGTGCTGCCGCTCTATGCAAAGGCGGGCTACACGCAAATTGCCCCGGTGGACTATGAGGATGAAGGCCAGCCCCATGCCTGGATGGCTAAGCGCGTAGATGGCAGATAGGGACGTTCCTTTTAATATGAGCAGGACATTGTCAAGAGGCAAAATCGGGCCTGGCCCCAACGATATGGGGTCAGGCCCTCTCCCTATATCAACCCGTCCGCGGCGACCTCGGCGTGTCTTACCGACGCTCGTCTTTGCAGTTTAATATCCGCCCGTGGCGATCTCTCGCTGGGCAATCCGTTGCTACGGCTGAGGCTTCTACGTCGAACCGACAGTCTGTGCACGCGTGTGGCGCCCTGGGCGCTCGCAGAAAAGGGACCTGAGGTTCGCCTCAACGGCTTCGGATCGAACCGCTTCCGGGGTGACTGGCTTATGTGCGGGGGACCGCCCCCCCTACGCCTCCTCGGCCATGAGGCCGACCGCCCACACCCAGCAGGCGAGCTCGCGCGCCGTGGCGACGTTCGCTTTGTTGTTGTGGACCCCGCGCGCGAGCAGGGCCCCGCGCCTCTCGACCAGCCTCCGCGCGCCCTTGGCGGCATGCCTCCGGGCGCCCCGGTCCGGGGCCTGGCCCTTTGCGAG
>BREX01000011.1 GCA_023708985.1 Collinsella sp. | reverse complement strand
GTATACGGGTGCATCATCGACGTCTTCAATACAGAAAATATCAGTGCGGAATGTTTTCAGAGCTTTACCCTGTGGGGTCCCTGCCGCTACGTGGTATTCAGGGAATCTGGAGTGGACGGCGGCTTGGCTACGAGCTGGGGCTGAGGATCTGAATGCATGGGTGACGTTGCTGAGAGCGTATGTGTTTGGAATCGATCACTTTGGATCTGAGCGGCAAAGCTTGGGTCGTCGTCCTTCTGCCAACAAAAAGGCCTCCGGAGCCGTTTGCTCTGGAGGCCTTTCATTCAATTGCAAATGAGCGCTAGTTGTTCTTGGTCAGGCGCTCGACGTCGTGGGCGATCATGTATTCCTCGTCGGTGGGGATGACCATGACCGTAACGGCGGAACCGGCGGCGCTGATGACCTGCGGTCCGTTGCCCACGGCCTCGCGGTTCTTGTTGTTGTCGATGCGCACGCCCAGCCACTCGAAGCAGTCGCAGAAAGCCTTGCGGATCGACCAGTCGTTCTCGCCAATGCCGGCGGTAAAGGTAATGGTGTCCACGCCCGCCATGGAGGCAATCATGGAGCCGGCCTGCTGCATGGCCTTGTAGGCGAACATATCGAAGGCGAGCAGGCAGCGCTCGTCGCTCTCGGAGGCGCGCGTGCGGATGTCACGGGCGTCGTTGGAGATGCCCGAGATGGCAAGCAGACCAGACTGCTTGTTCATCATGTCATCGACTTCCTGGTAGCTGTAGCCGCCCTCGCGCTGCAGGTAGCACACGGTAGCCGGGTCAATGGAACCACAACGGGTGCCCATCATCAGGCCGTCGAGCGGCGTGAGGCCCATCGTGGTATCGCGGCATACACCGTCCTCAATGGCGGCGAGCGAAGCGCCGTTGCCCAGATGACACGAAAGCAGACGGTGGCAGCGCGAACCCAGGATCTCCTTGGCCATCATCCACTCGTAGCGGTGGCTCGTACCGTGGGCGCCGTACTTGCGCACGTGGTACTTGTTACACACGTCCTTGGGCAGGGCGTAGGTGTAGGCGACCTCGGGCATGGTCATGTGGAACGAGGTGTCGAAGACGGCCACGTTGGGCAGCTCCGGATACTTCTCGCGACAATACTCGATTGCCGCTGCCTCGCCGTAGTTGTGCAGCGGGGCAAGCGGTGCCACCTCGAGAATCTTAGCCATGACCTCATCGTCGACGACCGCGGAATCGTCAAAGTACCAGCCACCCTGAACGATACGATGCCCAATGCCATCGATCGTAAAGTCGGTCTTCTCGAGCTCCTCGAGCACACGTGCGATAGCCGAACGGTGGTCCGGGAAGGGGACCTCCTCGGTTTGCTTGGCGCCACCGTTCTCGGAGTGGCCAAAGATGCCCATGTCCGAACCGATACGTTCGCAGTTGCCCTTGGCGAAAACCTCGCGGGTATCGGTATCCAAAAGCTGATATTTAAGGCTTGAGCTACCGGCGTTGACAACAAGTACGTTCATGAGACTCCTTCGTGATTACAGTACGGTCGGCAAACCCATAAGGCGGCCGTATCCTTAATAAGAAGTTATCAGAATTCGATAAATATCTATCAAACTCTTCGCCCAAAGAGCGTAAAAGGGGGCTGAACGGCACAAGGCCATCCAGTCCCCTCCCCTTGTATCAATTACTTGCCGTTGACGATGCGCTCGACGTCGGAAGCGATCATGAACTCCTCGTCCGTGGGAATGACGAAAATCTTGACCTTGGAATCCTTGGCAGACAGGCACCAAGCGCCGTCACCACGCAGGGCGTTGCGGGCATGATCCATCTTGACGCCCATAAAGGCCAGGCGGTCGGCCACGCCGGCGCGGACGGCCGGAGCGTGCTCACCGATGCCGGCAGTGAAGACCAGGGTGTCCATACCGCACATGGAGGTGGCCATCTCGGCAGCCTTGGCGGCAATCTTGTAGACGAACATATCGAAGGCAAGCTGGGCCTCGGGGTCACCGGCAGCGGCGAGCTCCTCGACGTTGCGGCAGTCGTTGGTCTTGCCGCCGGTCACAGCCAAAAGGCCGGACTTCTTGTTCATCATCTCGTCGACCTCGTCGAAGGTGTAGCCGCCCTCGCGCTGCAGGTAGCACACGGTAGCCGGGTCGATGGAGCCGCAGCGGGTGCCCATCATAACGCCGTCGAGCGGCGTCAAGCCCATGGTGGTGTCCATGCACTTGCCGTCCTCGATGGCGCACAGGGAAGCGCCGGAGCCGATATGGCACACGACGACCTTGCGGGCCTCGCCGTTGGTCATCTCGGCGACCTTCTTGGAGATGTAACGGTAGCTGGTGCCGTGGGCGCCGTACTTACGGATGTGCAGCTTGTCGCAGACGTCCTTGGGCAGGGCGTAAGTCTTGGCGACCTCGGGCATGTTGAAGTGGAAAGCGGTGTCGTAAACCGTAACGTTGGGCAGGTCGGGATACTGCTCCAGGCAGTACTCGATAACGTTGGCCTCGGGGTTGTTGTGCAGCGGGGCGAGCGGAGCGACCTCGCGGATCTTGGCGAGGACATCCTCGTCGACGAGGGAGGAATCGCCAAAGTACCAACCACCCTGAACGATACGGTGGCCGATACCCTCAATCTTGACGCCGTTGGCCTCGAGGTCCTTCAGGACAACCTCGATGGCGACCTTGTGGTCGGGGAACTCGATGTTCTCGGTCACCTTCTTGGAGCCGTTGGCAGCATGGGTGAAAGTGCCGCCGGTAAAGCAGACGCGCTCGCAGGAGCCCTTTGCGGACACCTTGTGGGACTTGGTATCGATGACCTGATACTTAAGGGTCGAAGATCCTGCGTTGACGACCAGAACGTTCATGTGTCTCCCTACTAACAGGCGGTGTGGCGCCGCCAGGTTACATACGTTTCAATAATAAACCCAAACGCCCTCGCGCTCGGGTTTATTGCGTTGATATATAAGTTATCGGTGTATAAATACCCATGTCCTTTGGCTTGTAAGACGAAAGAGCGCGGGGATATACACAAGGGAAGAAATCCCGAGCGCGACAAGCAATACGACTCGAATGCCCGCAACGCTACTCAACGCAGCGTTGAACAGATAGAAAAGGATGGCACCCACCGCCACCATCTGGCTTTGAACCGAAATCAGTGAACAGCGCATCGAAGGATCGGCTGCTTTTTGAAAAATTGAGTATTTAATTGGAGCAAATAACGAGTAAGCGACCATCTGCAGCACATAGAACACGGGCAGCAAATAAACCGGAGTTAAGGGAATCAAAAACAGAGCTGTCAGGAAAAGACGCACGATGCCGCAAATACGCGCAAAGCGGCCCTTGTCGACATGAGCAATCGCACAGGGCACAATAAGTCCCATGGAGGCCGAGGCAAGGAGCTGAACCGCAATGGTCACACCCGAAGCGACGGCATTCATTCCGCGACCCGCAAGCAGCAGTGAGAAAAAGTCTTCCAGGGCGACAAAAGCAAATGCCTGAGAACAGTCCATGATGAACGCTGAACGAAGAATGCCATTACCCGCAATAGCAGCACCGATCATCTTCGGGCTAATCCCATGTTCAGGTGTCGTCGCAGTGCCCCCTCTTCGCATCTCAGGAATGCAGACAACGACAAGCAACGTCAACACCATTGCGATGATATCTGCCGAAAGACCAATGAGATATGCACCGACAGACGAAATGAAACCGCCCACGCAAGCGGAGATGGCATAAGAGGCATAGAAAACAAATCGCTCAACGACATTAAGTCTTACGAGCTGGTCCTGAGAGACGCTGTCAATGTAAATCGCTTCTATAGATCCGCTCACACATGCAACGGCAAAACCCTTGAGAGCGAACGCACCGATTAAAAGCAGAGGAGATCGGACGAGAAGCAGGGCGGCGTAGTACCCAAGCATTCCCACAATGCCAACGAAGCCGCTCCCCTTTCGTCCAAACCTGTCAGCAATATAACCAGTAGGAACCTCAAGAATGAACTTGCTCACTTGATATGCAATCATCATGCTAGAAATCGCCACCATCGAGAATCCGACGAATTCAAGGTAAACCGTCAGAAAATACAAAATGGTGCTGAAGTTCGACAGAAAAACGAACGTCATATAAAGCAAAACCGTACGGTTTTTCATGCTCCGCCCTCCAAGAGCCAGCAATCTAAATCGGAATCTTGGAAAAGCATGGGGGCAAAGCTGTCAGCTATGTGTTACAAGGCGTCAATAATCACTTGATGCCTCGAAGCCAATTAATCTCACGAAGCAAGATGACGCAATAGGTGCAGAAAAACCGTCTGGTGTCGATCAGTCCAGGAATTTTGCCGATAGCAAAAGTAGATAGGCAAGGTTACATCACGCGAACCTTCAATTGAGCACTCACTCACTTCTGATCCATCCGACGCAAGAGAGGACCCAGAAAAACTCAATATCAATCCCCCGGCTTGAAGAAACTCAGCCTGCGCCTTGTTTCCGTATTCGACATCACGGAAGCGGAAATTAACCAGCTGGGCTTCGGGACATTGATTGATTGCATTGAGACAGGGTGACAAATTAATGGGAACAGCGAGCCTGCCGCCCAGTAACTCGCGAATGGTCATGGCGCCCACAGATTGATGACCCGCTGGGCATGAAAGAACCTTGAGCTCCTTTTCACCCAAGTATTTCGAAGAAAGGACACTGTCCCTTGGTTCCTCAAATGAGATGGCCGCATCCGAAATACCAAGCACAAGTGATTCAAAGCATGTAGCCGTTGGCTGATGCCACACATCAAGGTGAATCTGAGGGTGCGAGCGTTCAAGCGAGTCATACCAGCTTTCGGCAAAAAGGCGCCCCCGCCCATGAAGGCAGGGGGCGTAAAGACGAAAGTGGCCGTCGGGCGAGACGCCGTCGTCCCTCGATTGAGCGTAGTTTTTGAGATCGTCGACTTGCGCCAGGATCATACGTGCGCGACGTGCAAACTCTCGGCCCGCAGGAGACAAAACGGCCTCCCCCGCCGATCGATCGAGCAAAACAATCTGATACTCAGATTCCAACTTTTTGATTGCCGACGAAACGGCCTGCGGACTCACATGAACGGCGCGAGCTGCTTTGCGCACGCCGCCATAGTTCGCTACCGCTTGAAGGTATTCGAGTTGAGAAAGCTGCATAGATTACTCCAAAGGCAGCCAAGTCGACGGGCTACGCGTCCTCAGATGAGGTTCTCGCCCAGGTTTTTGCCACCGAGGACGTGCATGTGGAAGTGCATGACGGTCTGGCCGGCGTTGACGCCCTTGTTGGAGATGACGCGGAAACCGTCCTCCAGACCCTTGGCCTTAGCGACCTCCTGGATGGCGTGAGCCATGGCGCCCATGGTCTCGGCAGGTACGTTGTCGGCGATGTCGCTGTAGTGCTTCTTGGGGATCACGAGCGTGTGGACCGGCGCCTGGGGGTTGAGGTCGTCGAAGGCGATGACCCGGTCGTCCTCATAGACAACGGTCGAGGGGATCTCGTGGTTGGCAATTTTGCAGAAGATGCAATCGCACATAGCTGGTTCCTTTCTTACAGACCAAGGTAATTATATTTGGTCGAGATGGTTAGAACGAGAGGTTGTCGTCGGTGTTGGCGGCTTCGCCGTCGGCGAGCACGTCGTTGCCGTCGACGTCCTTAAGGAGCACCGAGACCTTCTGCTCGGCATCGGACAGGCGGGTGCGCAGGCTCTTGAGGAGCTCGACGCCGCGGGTATAGCTCTCGAGCGACTCCTCGAGCTCCATATCGCCAGACTCCAAGCTGCGGATGATGAGCTCCAACTCCTGCGAAGCCTGCTTGTACGTAAGCTGCTCGACCGGGGTCTTCTCTGCCATATCTGTTTCCTTTCCTAAAGGTTTATCGCTATGAAACGCGGGTTACTCGACCATATCGACCGTTGCCGCCACGTTGCCGTCTGCCATGCGCACACGAATGGCGTCGCCGGGCTTAAAGGTCTTGGCGCTCGTAGCCACACCATCGTCGCTGTACGCGATGGAATAGCCGCGGGCAAGCACCTTGAGCGGCGACAGGGCATCGAGCGAGGCTGCTGCACGGCCCAGGTCGGACGCGGGTTTGCTGAGCATCGAACGTCCCTGATGCTCCAGGCGGGAACTCGCAAGCGTGAGCGCATGGCGCTTACCATCGAGCCCCGAGGTGCTTGTAACCAGACGCTCGGGCAAGCGCTCAAAGTTGGAGCGGAATGTCCCGACCGAGCGTACTATGGCGCCCGACAGGCGATCGGCAGTCAGCGCAAGCTCCGATTCGCGACGCTCGACCATAAATGTGGGGTCGTTGAGGCACGGGCGACACGCAGCGGCATCGAGCGCATCACCCAAGCGAGCCGTATAGGTATCCCAGGCACGGCGACCGCGCTGATCGAGCATCTCCAGGTCGACCTGGGCCGACCCAATCATCGATGCCATCGCGGCACCCAGACGCTGATGGCGCGCCTCGAGCACATCGGCCAACTCCGTCATAGCCGGCGCCACCGATTCTGCCGCCGCCGTGGGCGTGGAGGCGCGTCGGTCGCTCACCATGTCGCAAATCGAGGTATCGGGCTCATGTCCAATGCCGGTCACCACGGGCACAGGACAAGCCGCCACCGCGCGGGCAAGCTCCTCGTCATTAAAGGTCATGAGGTCCTCAAAGGAACCGCCGCCGCGCACCAGCAAAATACAGTCGGGCGCCGGCGTAATGGAAGCGGCGCGGCGCAAGCCCTCAATGAGCTCGGCCGGCGCACCCTCGCCTTGAACCTTGGCGCCCACGCAAACGAGCTCGACGAGCGGGTTACGACGACGCAATGTACGCTTGACGTCGTCGATTACGGCACCCGAAAGCGAGGTGACGACCGCCACGCGCGAGCAAAACACCGGGATGCGGCGCTTGCGCGCTTCGTCCATCAGGCCCTCTCGGCGTAGCTTTTCGGCCAGTTGCGCCACTTGTTGACGCAGCAGACCCTCCCCCGCCAGCGAAAACGAGCGAGCGACAAAGCTCATGCGGCCCGTGGCCTTATAGAGATTGAAGCTGCCCTTAAAGCTCACCTGCATGCCGTCGCGCAAGTCGAAGGTACGCTTGAGATAGGCGCCCTTCCAGATGATGCAGTCGACGGCGGCCGAGTCGTCTTTAATCTGGAAGTAGCAGTGGCCGCTTCGGGCATTGGGACCACGGAAACCCGTGACCTCGCCCAGGACGGTCAGTTGCGGAATAGCATCGAGCGCACCGGCGGCGATCTCTACCGCCTGGCTCACGCTGAGCTCTTTACGCTCTTGCTCGTCCGAACCGTCGAACTCGGCGGAAACGCTATTGCCGGTTAGATCCCAACCTGCCACGCAACCTCCTTTCGTCATCGTGCACAAGGGCTTCGGCCCTGCGCAAATTCAAGTCCAAGACATAGTACAGCGCCGCGAGGACACGAATCCCCGCGGCGCCCAGCGACCCAATTTGTTATCGGTTGGAGTTTCTGTTGTATCGAGCCATAAGATAGAGCAGCTGAATAATCGAGGTGAGCGCCGCAGCCACATAGGTAAGCGCGGCGGCCGTCAGCACCTTCTTGGCACCGTTGACCTGCTGGGAGCTCATACCCGACTGCTCAATATACGCCACGGCGCGCCGACTAGCATCAATCTCGACCGGTAGCGTAACCAGTTGGAACAGCACGCTAAACGAGAAGAAGATCAGTGCGAGGGTCGTGAGTCCCGCGATGTTCATAAACAGGCCCATGAGCAGCACGATGGTCCAAGTGTTCTGGGTAAAGTTGACGACCGGCACGAGGGCGGTGCGTACCTTCATCATGGCATAGCCGCTTTGACGCTGCGCGGCATGGCCTGCCTCGTGACAAGCGACAGCAACGCTTGCGACCGAGCCGCCCGAACGGTTGGAATCCGACAGATACAGGTTATTGTCCTGCGGGTTGTAATGGTCGGTGAGCTCACCGGCGACGCCCTTGATACCCACGGCGTTGCAACCGTTGGCGTCGAGCATGCGGCGAGCGACCGTGGCACCCGTGTCGCCGTCCGAGCGAACCTTGGACCACGTCTTGTACGTCGAATTGATATAGCTCTGCGCAGCAAGGCCAAGCACCGTGCAGACAAGAACAACCAGCAGGTACAGCGGGTCGATGCCAAAGCCATATCCATAGTAATAGGGCATGCGAATTCCTCCAAATCGAGTTACACGTTGGAGGCATTCTACCCACTCAGCAGACTAGGCTTCCCTATAACAACTCAATCTTTCCGTCCTTCACGGTGAGCCCCATATTGCCGGAAAGCAGATCGTCCAGGCGCGAACCCACAAGCTCAAAACGCCAGCCTTCGCGCAGGGGGCTTTGCTCAGGATGCTCGATGTAATCGGCCAGGTCATCGCGCGAGGCAATGACCGAGGTCGCCACCCCCGAGCGCTCGGCAACCAGGCGGATGAGCGCATACATCAGGTCCGTCACGCTCTCCAGCTCCGGCGAGATCTGACGGTGTCCGCGCACCATGAGCGGCAGGCGATCGTGCGGGCAGCTCGCGCCGCGCTTGATGGCCATGAGCGCACCGTCCACGTCGCGCTCCCCCAGCTGGTCGGTACCGCGAATGCTACGGAACTCCTCAACGCGGACGGGATTGCGCTTAACGAGCGCAAGCAGCGTGTCGTCGGACATGACCCACTTGCGCGGGATGTTACGGCGCTCGGCGCGGTCCTCGCGCCAGGCGGCGAGCTCGCGCGCGATACCCAGCTGGTGACGGCTGCACGAATTGATGCGCTTGACCTTGCGGAACGCCTCGTGGCGATCGGCGCGATAGTGCGACTCGTCAGCCAGCGGGCGCAACTCGTCGAGTACCCAGTCCACGCGGCCCAGCTCGCGCAGACGGCTCATCATCTCGGTATAGGCGACGATCAGGTACTTGACGTCATCGATCGCGTACTCAATCTGCTTATCGGTCAGCGGGCGACGCGACCAGTCGGTCAGCGACTCAGTCTTGGGCAGCGAGACGCCGCAAAACGTCTGCACGAGCGCGCCGTAGGAAATCTGCTGGCGCTCGCCTAAAAAGGCGGCGGCCACCTGCGTGTCAAAAATCGGACGCGACAGCACGCCTACGGTATGAAGCATAACCTCCATATCCTGCGAGCAAGCGTGGAAGACCTTGGTCACGCTCTCATCGGCCATAAGCTCGGCCAGCGGCGATAGGTCGTCGATTACCAGGGGATCGACCGCTACGCTCTCGGCAGGGGTGGCAATCTGGACCAGGCACAGACGCGGATGGAACGTGCGCTCGCGCAAAAACTCGGTATCGACGGCAATCGCGTCGAACTCACGGGCGCGCTGGCAAAAGTCGAGTAGAGCCTGATGTGTGGAAATGTACATATCAACCCATCGAATAAGGTTAGGCCCGAAAAACACGGGTAGGATATCGGCATTGCCTTACAACTATACTCGGTTAGTCACAGAACGGGAACGTAAGTATGCGCTGCCTTATCATCCACAACCCGGCATCGGGCCCCAGCTCAGATGAAATCTACGCGTTCACGCACGCCCTCGCGCAGGGCGGCGACGAGGTCGTGATGCGTTTTATCGGCGACGGCATGGAACCCGAGGACGCCGTGGCAGACGTGCGCGAGTTTGATCGCGTGGTCGTTTCGGGCGGCGACGGCACCGTCTCCAACGTGCTCGATCAGATGCGCGGATGCGGTGTCCCCACGCTCATCTTCCCCTCCGGTACGGCCTGCCTGTTCTTCAACAACATCGGCAATGCCCCCGAGGCGGCGGCACTTGCCAAGGCCTGCCGCGCCGGTCGCACGGTCAAAGTGGACATGGGCGAGCTCTTTTGGCTCGACGAGAACGGCAACGAGAAGCGCCACGGCTTTATCATCATCGCCGGCTCGGGCTTCGACGCCGAGATCATGATGAAGGCCGCCCCCACCAAAAACGACATCGGCGAGATCGCCTACTTCCTCTCCGCGCTCGCCACGCCCAACCCCACGGTGGCGCACTTTACCATCGAGCATGACGGCATTGTCGAGGAGCTCGATGGCATCTGCTGCATGGCCGGCAACACCTCGGTCATCCAAAACGACATCAACCTGTTTCCCAACTGCCGCATGAACGACGGCATGGTCGACATTGCGGTCATCGAACCCGTGCGCACCGTGCAGCTGCTGCCTACCGTGATCACCGCTGCGCTTGACCCCGCCGGCAAGGTACTCGGGCGCCCACAGTTCAAGATCATCCAGACCAAGGAAGCCAAGATCACCTGCACCCCGTCACTGGGCATGCAGTTCGATGGCGAGATTATCTCCAGCAATTCGGGCGTCTTTGGAGCCCGCGCGCTTCCGCAATGCCTCGACCTCATCGTCGACGAATTCTCCCCGCTCGGAAAATAGGAGGACCCTATGAACGACAATCCCCTGATCGGCTTTATTGTCATCGTCTTGGCCATGCTCGTCGGTTACGCCATCAACGTGATTCACCGCCGAAAGAAGTAAATCCACATTGGTATGATATTCATCCAGTTATCGACTCTCCCGCTGTTTATGCAAATCCTAAACAGCGGGAGAGTTTTCTTTTTGACCGCCGTCTAATGCTTTATTCAGCTACAGTAAATGCAGGGTGCCTTTATTTAACTAAAGCCATAAAATGAGTATTATTATCCGTTCATCGTATATTTCTTCACGCTCATCGAGCAAAGGCTGTTGTCGAGTGAATACTCTTTACACTTCCTTTAGGCTAGTAGATGTATTTATTAGCTGAAACTCCGTACGGTTTCGCGGGGTTTCAACAGTTGGGAGGGATTATGAGGTTTACTCATCCTGTCAACACGCTCAAGAAGCTCGGCTGCGGCCTTGCGTTTGGAGCAGCGGCTATCATGGCCATGCCGACTTCGGCACTCGCCTGCACCCAGATCTACATGGGCAGCAAGCTCACGGCAGACGGCAACACGTACTACGGCCGTTCCGAGGACTTCGGTCCGCGCTACATCAAGCACTTTGGCATTGAGCCCGCACACAAGGACGGCAACGAGTACACCTCGGTCGAGTCCGGTTTTGAGTACAAGTCCAAGGGCGCAACCTACCGCTACACCTTCGTTCGCGACAACCCCTCGCAGTGGGAAGATCGCTACGACGCATATTCCGAGGCAGGCATCAACGAGAAGGGTGTCTCCTGCTCTGCCACGTTGAGCACCTCCTATAACGAGAAGGCCGAAGAGGCCGACCCCATCACCGAGGAGACTGGCATTGGCGAATACAACTACGCCAGCGTCATTCTGGGCGAGAGTGCCACGGCCCGCGAGGGTGTCGAGCTCCTCGGCAGCCTGATTGACGAGCAGGGCGTCTGCTCCAACGACCAGATCATCATTGCCGACAACAACGAGACCTGGTTGTTTGCAGCGCTTTCCGGCCATCAGTGGATCGCCATGAGGCTCACTGACGATATCGCCTCGCTCAACCCCAACATCGGCAACCTCACCTATGACGTCGACCTCGACGACACCGAGAACTGCCTCCACTCCGAGGGCATCGAGTCTATGCCTAAGGAGAAGGGCTTTGCCGAGTACACCGACGGCAAGTTCGACGTCGCCAAGACCTACGGCGAGGAGATTGGCGAGGCCGGCATGCACCAGTGGTCGCGCTATATCCAGGGCCGCGATTACTTCATGGCTCCGCTTGCTGAGGGCACCGACTACGAGATCGTCAAGGACGAGCGCGAAGACGCTCGCGCGACGACCGGCGCCCTGGTCCACGAAATGCAGCCGCTGTTCTTTACGCCCGGCAAGTCCGACTGGAACACCTTTGAGATGATTCGTTCCTTCGCCGCTCGCGGCGAGAATGTCGCCGGCCTCAACGCCAACACCGACGGCGCGTATGCCATCGGCTCCAACCGCAACACCGAAATCCACACCTTCCAGATCCGTCACGGCATGGACCCCGAGATCGCGACCATCCAGTGGGAGATGCTCTCCAACGCCGAGTTCTCCGTCGCTATCCCCCTCTATTCCGCACTGCTCACCGAGGTCAGCCCCTACTTCAGCGATCAGGATGTCTCCTTCGATCACTGCGAAGAGGAAGACGTCGTGAACAACGAGGAGCCCGAGAACTCCATCAACTACGTCCTCATGGACATCAACACGCTCGCCTATGAGAACCGCGACCACTGCGCCACCGGCGTCCGCGCCTATCTCGACGCCCTGCAGAAGGAGCTCATCGAGCAGAACCTGACCGTCGACGAGGCCATGCAGGCCGAAGAAGGCACCGAAGCCCGCACCGCCCTGGCCAACAAGGCCGGCAAGGCTGCAACCAAGAACACCTATGTTAAGTGCAAGGCCATGCTCGAGGAGATGCGCGACTACCTCCAGGAGGGCGATTTCTCCGAGGAGTTCGTCCCGAGTGACTACGATGCTGACAACGACTGCCTGGTCGAGTCCATCACCTACGCCGACGAGGCCCTTTCCGATGAGGACGTGGCCGAGCCCGAGGCCGAAGAGGAAGAGGTCACCGAGGAGAAGTCCGAGGGCAACAACATGGCCGCCATGGCCGTTGGCGCCGTCGTCATCATCGGTGTCTGCGCCTACGTGATCTATCGTCGCAAGAAGGCCTAAGGCCCTCATGTCTTAGCTGAGCGGACAAGGCAGCAATGGCAGCCTCGCCCGCTTAGCCCGCTCTTTTGACCGACGGGAAACCCGCCTGAAATCTTTTTAAAAAAGATTTCCCCGCACACACTTCGCTGTGCTATAGTGCAGCGCAACAGCAACTAGGTGCGACCGCGCCACGGCATCACGAAAGGAGCCACCAACATGAAGAACACGATGAAATCTCTCAACAACTGGTGGTGGCGTGATGCGAATACGATCGGTCGACAGTGAGTCCCTCACGCCTGTTTTTGCGCTCTAGGTGATTGGAAGGCCTCCGGTTTCGACCGGGGGCCTTTTTCTATCTCGAGCCCGATCGCATTCGCATCACGCGCCTCCGCTTTTCTCTTGCAATCCCCTTCCGAAAGGATTTTCACCATGCCTCAGAACACCACCGCCACCCAGCCCCGCACCGTCCATACCGCCGATCGCGGCAAACTCGATGTCCGCGCCCTCGTCCTGCTCGCCATCCTGCTCGCCGCCGGCTTCATCCTCAACTTCACCGTCGGCAAGGCAATCTCGGGCATCTCGGGCGGCATGATCAGCCCCGAGTTCATCATCTCGGCCTTCTGCCTCACCATTCTGGCCGTTCGCCCCAACATCGGCCAGGCGCTCGTCATTGGCCTCATCTCGGCTGCCGTGATCCAGATCACCACCACTTCGCCGTTCGTCGATTTTGCCGCCGAGGGCATCGCCGCCATGCTCATGGCCGGCATCGTCAACGCCGCCGGCAAGAACGGTCAGGTCAAGCCTGCCGTCGCCATCGTCGCAACCTTCGTGACCACCTTTGTCTCCGGCGCCATCTTCATGGTCATCAAGATGGCCATGCTCGGCGTGGTCGGCGAGCTCGCCGCCGCCATGTTGCCCGTCGTCGCCATGACCGCCGTCTTTAACGCCATTCTGGTCGGCGCCCTCTACCTGCCCATCCAGAAGGCCCTTAGGCTCAACTAACCCGCTCGGCTTTACGAGCCACCCCATCTTGGCGTTCATTCGTCGCTCGCGTACCCAAGTACGCTTCGCCCCTCTTTCGCGCCAACCTGGGGCCCCTCGTAAAGCCGTCTCCGTGCTCCACCACCAAAGACTGTCCCAGACAACTAGCTCTTGGGGACGTTCTTAAACGACTAGTCATTAAAGAACGTCCCCGATGACTATGAAAGGTATCCATGGAAACGATCATCAACGTCGACGATGTCTCGTTCTCCTATGGCACGCAGACCGAGCAGGCGCTCAGCCACATCTCACTCAGCGTGAACAAGGGAGATTTCATCGGCATTATCGGGCCCTCGGGCGCCGGCAAGTCCACGCTTGCCGCCTGCCTGTCGGGCGCCGTGCCCCACCACTACACCGGCACGTTCTTTGGGTCCGTCATGGTTGACGGCCACGACACCTGCGAGGTCTCGTTGACCGACGTGTCGCAAATCGTCGGCAGCGTGCTGCAGGATATCGACACGCAGATGGTCGCCTCGGTCGTCGAGGACGAGATGCTCTTTGGCCTCGAGAACTTTGGCGTTCCCCACGACCAGATCGAGCGGCGCGTGAGTGAAACGCTCGAGACCGTCGGCATCAGCGACCTGCGTGACCGCGAGATCGCCACCCTCTCGGGCGGACAGAAGCAAAAGGTGGCCATCGCTGCCATCCTCGCCATGCGTCCGCGCGTCTTGGTTCTCGACGAGCCCACCGCGGCACTCGACCCCGCCAGCTCCACGTTGGTCTTCGAGACGCTGCGTGAGGCAAACCGCGCGCTTGGAATCACCATCGTCGTCGTTGAGCAAAAGGTCGCCCTGCTCTCGGAGTACTGCAACCGCGTGCTCGTGCTCAACCATGGCGAAATCGCGCTGCAGGGCGAGCCACACGAGGTTTTCGGGCATACCGACGAGCTCCGTGCCATCGGCGTCGACTGCCCTCGCGTCACGCGTATCTTCAATAGCCTCGAGGCCGATGGCCTGGTAAGCGGTACCCCTTGCTTGGATGTCGATGAGGCCGAGCGCCTGATTTCGGGCATCGTCGACCCCGCACACGCGGCCAGCGAAGCCCAGGCGCCCGCCGGCTCCCCGCATGCACCGTCGCTGTGCCCGCACGCCAAGGACGCCGAGCCCGTGCTCACCTTCGATCACGTTGAGTTTGCCTATCCCAATGGCGGCGCCGCCGTACACGACCTCAACCTGACCCTCTATCCCGGCGAGCTCGTGGGCATCGTCGGCCAGAACGGTGCCGGCAAGACCACGCTCACCAAGCTGCTCACAGGCCTGCTTAAGCCCGCCTCGGGCAGCGTGCGCGTTACGGGGCTGGACACCGCAGCCGTTCCCACGAGCCGCATCGCCCGCGAAGTCGCAACCCTCTTCCAAAACCCCGACCGCCAGATCTGCAAGGATACCGTACTCGACGAGGTCGCTTTTGGCCTGGAGCTTGCCGGCATCGACCGTGCCGAGGCTCTGCGTCGTGCTCAACTTGTTATCGACCGCTTTGGCCTGCCTGCCGATGAGGCACCTTTCTCGCTTTCGCGCGGCCAGCGACAAATGGTGGCGCTTGCCTCCGTCGTAGTGGTTGAGCCCAAGATCGTCGTGCTCGACGAGCCCACGAGCGGCCTTGATTACCGCGAGTGCATGACCGTCATGGAAACAGTGCGCACCATGGCCGAGCGCGGTTGCGCCGTGATTATGGTCTGCCACGATATGGAAGTCGTCTCGGATTTTGCCGAGCGTATCGTAGTAATGGCCGACGGTCGCATCCTCGGCCGCGGCCGCACGCACGAGCTATTCTCGAACATCGATCTCATGCGGCGTGCCTACGTGGAGCCTCCCCAGGTTATTGAACTCTCGCGCCGTCTGGCATCTTCCGTCTCGCCCGCTTTTGCGCAGGTGAGCGAGGTCACCGATGTCGTTCGAATTACCAAGGAGATGGTCCGCCGTGGTTAACGTCATCGACTACATGCCGGGCGATACGCTACTGCATCGCCTGAACCCCGTCGTCAAACTGGGCCTCGCCGCCGCCATCATCGTCGGCATCTTCTTGTCCGACACCTACGTGGCGCTGCTGGGCTTTTTGGCACTCACCCTTGCGCTGGGTGCCTATGCCGGTGTCGTCGACCGTCTGTTCTCGCTGCTCAAGTTGCTGATTCCGCTCGCGCTTATCATGCTGGTGCTCCAGCTGGCCTTTATGCGCGATGGCAACGTTGTGTGGGGCTTTATCACCGACACGGGCCTCATCACAGGATCGAAGGCCTGTCTGCGCCTGCTGGGTGTGGCGTTACCGCTCATCCTCATGCTCATAGTGACCAAGCTCAACGACCTTGCCAACGCCTGCGTCGAGGTGCTGCACGTGCCGTATCGCTATGCCTTCACCTTTACCACGGCGCTACGCTTTGTGCCGGTGTTTGGTCAGGAGATGAACGCCATCATGGAAGCGCAGACCGCACGCGGCGTCGAGTACGACACCAAGAACCCCATCAAGAAGCTTAAGCTCATGCTGCCACTGTGCGTGCCACTGCTCATCTCGAGCGTGGGCAAGACCGATGCCACAGCCTTGGCGGCAGAACAGCGCGGCTTCTATCTGCGTACACGCGCCAGCTCGTACAAGCGCTACCCCATCAAGGGCCTGGACATCGCCGTGCTCATCGTCAGCATCGCCCTCATCGCCATCGGCTTCCTGTTCTAGTTCGCCACCGGCAGCAACCGCCCAACGCAAAAGGCCTCGGCTCGCACCAAACGAGCCGAGGCCTTTACTGTTTCATCAGATAAAACCTACCAAAATTAACCTGTCCCTTTTTGACAGGTCGGAAGCTAGAGGCGGTAGGGGGCGCCGCTGCGGATGATGGATTCGCGCACCAGGACATCCATGGCATCGAGGGTGATCTCGGGCATCTCTCGATACTTCTGCAGCACCGATAGCTCGGTGCAGGCCAGAATGACACGGTCGCAGCCGCTACGGGCGAACTCCCACATCACGCGGTCGAACTTATCCATATCGGGCTCACGTCCGGCTTTCACATCATCGTAGATAAGCGACATCACATCGTTCTGACGTTTCTCGCTGGGATAGACGACCTCAACACCCGCAGCCTCGCATTCGCGGCCGTAGACGCCCGCGCCCACGGTTCCGTCGGTGCCCATAATGCCAATCTTGTGCACCGGCTCGGCCGGCATACTCAGGTTGGGGTCGAACTCGCACTCCCCCATCACCGCACCCGCAAGGGCATAGCGCACCGACTCACGCGGCATGTGGATAATCGGCACCTTCGTAAACGACTGGATCTGGTCGTAGAAGTAGTGCGACGTGTTGCAGGGAATGGCAATGTGCGCACAGCCCAGCGACTCGAGTGCCTGGGCACACTCTTTCATGGTCGCCAGCAGCTTGGCATGCTCGCCGGTCTTAATGGCAAGCGTGCGGTCGGGCATGGTCGACTTGGAGAGCACCACCATGTCGATATGTTCCTGATCGCAGGCAGCAGCCGTATGGCGCACCACCTGGTCGTAGTAATACGACGTGGCCTCGGCGCCCATGCCGCCGATAACTCCCAGCTTTTCCATCGCCGCCTCCTTGGTGACGCTTGCGCAATTGCGCGTATCATACCCGCGCCCGCCCGATGTAAACCGGACGGGCGCCGCACTCATCTACTTGTAATACGTCTTGAACAGCTTAAAGTGGCGCAGCTTGGTGTGCCACATGCGCAGCCAGCGGTTAAAGACAAAGTCGCCCTTCATAAACGAAGGGTCGGCGCCCTTGCCTTCCTTGTCCAGGCGATGCACCTTAGCGCGCAGCTCGGGATCCTTGACGTACTTGTCAACGACGCCCATGGGGACGACCATCCACAGCGCCTCGTCCTGCGCCGTCACAAACTCCGGCTCAAACGGGCGGTTGAACACATACTCGTCCACCACATACTTGGCAACGTTAAAGCCGCTGTTGGTGACGTAGTAGTTGCTGCGGCCTTGGCGCGTGTTGAAATCGAAGAACTTAAACGAGCCGTCGCGCTCGTCGTACTTAACGTCAAAGTTGGAATAGCCCACAAAGTGAAGGTCCTCGAGCAACTTGCGCACGCCGCCCATGAGCTCGTCATTGGGCTCGGTGATGATACAGGCGTGGTTGCCGACACCGTGAGGCTGATGCTCCTCGAGCAGCACATGGCCCAGACACATCATGCGCACCTTGCCGTTGCGGTCGGAATAGCTGGTGAGCACGCGCATGTACTCGTCGTTTCCGGGCACGCGATCCTGCAAGATCAGGTCGTCGGTGTAGCCGCTGGCATACGAGTCGCGGATGACCTGTTCCAGCTCGGCACGGTCGGCAATCTCATAGGCCTTTTTCTGGCCCTCGAACTCATGCTGCCACCACATGATGCCATCGGAAGGCTTCAGGATCATCGGGTAGGGGAAGTCAATCTGGTCGAGCACTTCGGCAGGTGCCTCGCCTTGGGCGTTCAGCATCGCCATGGTGAAGGTAAAGGTATGCGGATAGGGCACGCCATGTTTCTCGCACAGCTCGTAGAAGATCTCCTTCTTCTGGCACTGCTCAAGCATGCTATAGGGAGCGTAAGGCGCGACGATATTATCCGCCAACTCATGGGCATCCTTGGCTTGAGCCACGAGAGCGACATAGTTATCGCCACAGCCCACAAGGACAATCGTCTTATCGGCATGCGCTTGGGCAATGCCGTTGACGGTCCTGAGCATCACGGGCATGGTATCGATGTCCACGTTGGGCGTGTAGTCGATAATCTGGCTGCGGTACGCGGGACCCGTCTGATACTTGCCAAAGACCAGACTCTTGACCTGGTACTCCTCATAGAAGGCGCGCGCCACCGAATAGGCGTTGATGTCGCCACCGAGCAGCACGGGAATGAACTCGCGCTCTGTAAACTGCAATGCCATGGAAACTTCCTATCATGAACTGCCCACACAACGGGCGGTCTTTGCGCAACTGATTTATTCTAGCGTGCCAAGCCGCCGGCGCCCAAAGCTCCACCGTATCTATGGCAATCGACGCAATCGTCCAGCACGAAGGCCAACACGAAGACGGCGCTCACCGTTGTATGACAATGGGCAATGAACCTACCATTGTTTAGGATTCAGCGTATTGACATCCTCGAACGAAAGGCGCGCACGTGCCCCAAGACCATCCGACCGATAACCCCATCCTCAATGCCGCGAAGCGCGAGCTGGCGGAACGCGCACAAACGGCCGTTCCCCTACGCACGGCAAACGATGCCTACGACAGGCCCGCCCGCATCGTCTCGATCAACACGTCGGCGCACAAGGGCACACGCAAGTCGCCCGTCGCCGATGGACACGACACCGTTATAGAGCAATTTGGCCTCGCCTCCGACGCACACGCCGGGCATTGGCACCGTCAGGTTTCCTTTTTGGCCGCAGAGTCCATCCAGACGGCGCAGGCCCGCGGACTCGATGTGCGCCAGGGTGACTTTGGGGAGAATTTCACCACGCAAGGCATCAATCTACTCTCGCTCCCCTTGGGCACGCAGCTCAAGCTTGGCAGCGAGGTGCTTGTCGAAATCAGCCAAATCGGCAAGGTCTGCCACACACGCTGTGCCATCTACTATCTCGCCGGCGACTGCATCTTTCCCCACGAGGGCGTTTTTGGCGTGGTACTAAAGGGCGGAGAGGTCCATATCGGCGACGACATCCAGGTGGTCAAGCTCGGCGACGGCACTTGCTCGTTCACCCCTGCCGAGGCCCTCGGAGAGATTGAGCAGGCTCGTCAGAAAGGCACGCTGTAGTTGTAAAACCCCACGTTGAGATAGCTTTTACAGCCCAAAACACCTCTCAAACAGGGCTCTGTAACGTTAAAGTTGAACTCTATGGTTTCTCAACAATTCATCATAACTGCAGGTCAAAGCCAAAGCCTCAAGTTCAGCTTGACCCTTTGGAACCTTTAAGGTTCAAGTTGAGGTCGAAAGCAGTAGTAGAATACCGTTCGAACCATAACCTACGATTGATTGCAGAGGGACTGGATGCAGCATTCGAATCATCGCGCCGCAGCGCTCATTGCGTCGAAGCCGGCTCGTATCATCACGAGCGCCGCGCTCGCCGTTGCGCTGACGGCCACGCCGATGCTCTCCCCCGTTGCGGCGTATGCCGCCTCGCAGGCAACGCAGGACCAGCTTTCCGCAGCCCAGCAGAAGATCGAAGCCGCCACGAGCGCCTACAACGACGCCCGCACCAAACTCGATGACCTGCAAAAGCAGATTGACTCCAATGAGGCAAGCATCGAGGAAATCGAGGCCAAGCTTCCCGAGCAGCAGGCCAAGGCAAGCTCCGCCATGCGCGATCTGTACAAGTATCAGAAGGGCACCAACCCCATCGTGAGCTTCCTGGTCAACGCGCAGAGCCTGGGTGAGTTCATCACGACCTGCAAATACACCAACCAGATCACGAGCTCGAGCGTCGACGAGATCGAACAGCTCAATAACATGCAAACCGAACTCGAGCAGAACAAGGCTGAGCTCCAGCAGGCCAAGTCTCAGCTTGAGGCAGAGCAGAAAAACGCCGAGGATGCGTTGGCTCAGGCCCAGCAGCTCCGCAGCGAGGCACAGGCAAAAGCCGAGCAGGAAAATGCCGCCGAGCTTGCCAAGCTTGAGGCCGATAAGGCCGCTGCCGCCGAGAAGCTCTCGGGCGAGGGCGTAAGCGGCAGCAATTCCAGCAGCCAGGCCACCAACACCAACACCACCATCGACACCACGGTGAACAACGCCAATACCGGTAGCTCCGATTACGATTCGTTCATTAATGAGTGGACGGGCCGCATCGACAATTATCTCGCCGGCTCCCCCATGGCAGGCCAGGGCTATAACTTTGCCGTCGCCGCTTGGAATACCGGTGTCGACCCCCGCTGGTCCCCCGCCATCGCCTGCATCGAGAGCACCAAGGGTGCTTATTGCGCCAATTCTTACAACGCCTGGGGCTGGAGTGCACGTGGCGGCGGTTGGCGCAGCTTTGGCAGCTGGAGCGAGGGCATCTCCGCTCACGTTGCCTATCTGGGCGCCAACTACGGCTCCACCCTTACCCCGGCAGCGGCCAAAAAGTACTGCCCGCCCACGTGGCAGGACTGGTACAACAAAGTCGCCGCTCAGATGAACCGCATCTAAGTGCAACTGCAAAGGGCCCCAATGGGGCCCTTTTCTTTTAGGTAGCGGAGATATCGACGACGCCGGTCGCATTGGCAACCGCGACTACGACGATCATGCATAGGAGCAGCACACCCAATGCCTTGAGCCAGAGTTTCGCGAGTTTCTTGCCGCGATAGCTGTCGAGCAGTGCGAATCGCCGACGAAGACGGCGCTTATCGAGCAGCGCAAAATGCATAAGCACCATAAGGCCATCGACAAAGAAAAAATACTCGATTATGAGAAACCACGTCGGGTAGCTTTGGTTTGCTCCCGTGGGGTGAAAGACGGCAAAGTGACTTCCGGCAAAGAACACAAGTAGGGAGAAGCAGACAAGCGTATTCCAAATGCGCCCCAGAGACTCCGGAACGCGAGAGAGCGGACCGCATGCAGCGGAGGCGGCAGGCCTAGGAAGCCCTGCGGGGTTCTGGAGCCCTTGGAGCGTCAACACCGTCTCCGAGGCCGGAGTACGGACGGGCGCAGGTGTAGAAGGCCGCACGGGGCGGCTCAGATCGTATGCCGAGCGCGTCGCCCGTCCCAACGCTTCCGCACTCGCAAAACGCTTGGCCGGGTCGAGCGCCATCGACATGCAGACGGCATCGGCAAGTGGAGTGGGAATGCCACGCGCCTCGCATTGCTCGCGCATGTCGAGCCCTGGTTTAGGGTCGACTCCCGTCAAGCAGAAGAACAACAGGGCGCCAAGTGCGTAGACGTCGCTGCGCACACTCGTCTGCCCAAACCCATACTGCTCGGGCGGCGCATAGGGTCGCGTGCCAAACTTGACGGTGTCGGCATCGGCGCCATCGCGCCATACGCGCGCGATCCCCAAGTCGATAATCACCAGCGACGAAAACGTCAGGCCCTCATCGAGCGTACAGTTCGCACCCGTCACGATGATATTCGACGGTTTGAGGTCGCGATGGATCACCGGCGCCGACGTCTCCCCCGCCATTGCAAAACCGGCGTGGAGCTCGCCCACGGCATCGCATAGGGCAGGATACAATTCACGCGCATAATCGGGGGTGGTTCCCAGACGGCCCACCAGCACCCCGAGCGTCTCCCCTTCGATGTATTCCATAACCACGTTGAGCTCGTCGCCCACACGACGACAATCGACGATTCTGGGCAGGTACTCAAAACGCCTGCCTGCCCGCTGGGCGGCAAACAGACGCTCGTATGCCCCGCCGATTTGAGCCGAAGCATCGATGCGTTTACGGACAAAGGGGCCGAGCGAACCACCGCCGGTTCCTTCAAAGTACACGAGCTCGGTTGTTTCAACGGACGAGCGCTTAAGTACACGCTCCACTCGATAGCTGTCGTCGCGATCGAGCGACGCCAGCTGTTCGGCAAGCGCTGCGGTCAGCTCGTCATCGGAATATGTTCTGGTCTGAGTATCCATAGCCTCCATCATAGCGCAGGGCGCAGACACCCCATGGCATCCGCGCCCCGTTCGTTTGCATCGTTGTTCGGCAGCTCCGCCGGCTCAGATATCAGCCGCTAACTCACCGTCTCCTCGCCAAAGCGATACAGCTCCTCGTTGACCTTTTGGAGGCTGCACCCGCGATCGATGCAAAAGATGATAATCGCATCACGGCGATCCTTGCAGTTGAGGACGCTTACCCCGGCAGCCGTCAGTGCACGGTTGGCCTCTTTGAGCGTCAGCGCCATCGCAAAGGCAATCTGCAGCACCTTATTGCGACTCGGGTGACGCGCACCGGTAAAGATCTGATAGCCGAAGGTCTCATTGAGATCGGCCATACGAACCACGCGCGAGCGCTCCAAGCCCTTTTCCTGCAGCAGCTGCTTCAGGTAGTCCGAAAGCGACGGGGCGGCAAAGTCGTGCTCCCTGATATAGCCATCGATGTTCGGCGCATCGAGAAGCTCATTGAGCAGCTCCTCGGTCAGCTTTTTATCGGGCATACGACTTCACCTCCCCCAGTGCATGCAACATGCTAGAAACCGCTTACGTCCGAACGCTCCCAGCTAGCAACCTGGTCGGGAGACACCGTACCCAGCGCCTCGAACTTCCAGGAGCCGCCTGCCTTCAGATGATTGGTGTTTGCAAGAGCCGTTCCAACCTGGTTGCCATCGGCATCATACAGAACATACTCAATCTGAATGTAGCTCTTTTCCTTGTCCGTGTTATTGGTAAGCGTGCCCGTGATCTTATAGGCAAACTGACTGGAGGTGTCTTCAGCCTCGTCAGCAATGGTATACGGTTCTTGCGATTCTTTTTGCTCCTCAGCCTGCTGTGTCGCCTCGGCAGGTTTTGCCGAATCGCTCGCAGACGAATCGGTTGAATTGCCACCCATAGAGCCCACGGCACCGACGATAACCAGCACCACGATGACGCCTAGGACAATCTTGCCGATCGGCTTCTTTCCCTCTTTTGCCATTATTCATCCTTCCTACGATCCGGCTACCGTGCCGGCACACAGCACATCGTAGAAAGGATTGAACTTGAATTCATTAGCTGAGGGCTAAGGTTGCGGTAAACGGCCAATGCAGCTATCCAGACGCCGAGCAAACGCACTTTGCGTGACCGTCTGCTGGCAGCGCATCAACCCACCGTGACGGATTTCCCGGTAAAGGCACTGATCATCATTAGGACAAAGAACACCAGGTAGCTGATGCTCAATAGGTACGCAATGATCAGGAAGACGACCCAGCCGACATTGGTCTTACCGTCGGCGCGGCGCTGCTCGCGAGAACGGCACAGCCAGACCGTCACGCCAATGGCCACAATCAGCAGCACGAGCGCCGCCGCGGCCAACCCGGCAAGCGCAAACATCACGCCAATGCTCACAGCAATAACCGGGAGCAGCAGCAAGCCACACCCGCACCCACCAGGACTATACACGGCAGTCTGTCGACGCTTCATCATCACTCCAAGTCAAGCAATCGTTTGTAGACATCGAGGCCCTTGAGTAGGATTTCCTCGTCAAAGAGCATGGTATCAGTGTGAAGGGCGCTCGTGGCATAGGCGGGACAGCCCTCGGCGTCGCTCGGGTTTTCTTGCCCGTCTGGCATACCCGTGCCCAGCAGGAAAAACACGCCCGGCAGATGGCGTTGGTAGAACGCAAAATCCTCGGCAATCAGCAGCGGCTCGTCCACGAGCTGTAACTCGGGCAGAGCAGGCGCGATTCGAGCAAACAACTCGGGGTCGTTGTCGACCGGCGGATAGCCCTCGGCAAAGTCGAGATCGTACGTGCAGCCCGTTGCAGCGCATGCCTCATCAAGCACGCGGCACACACCCTCGCGTGCACGGTCGAACATGTCGTCCGTAAACACACGCAGGCTTCCGGCCACATGGGCCTCCCCCGCCACCGCGTTACAAACCGTACCGGCCTGCAGCAGACCAAACTTACCGATACAGGGCTCGTCGGTGCCCAGCTCGTCCATCAGCTCGCGCTCGGCAACCAAAAACTTTGCTGCCGCCAACGCGGCATCGTGCGACTCCCCAACCGGCACACCATAGGTCTTAGCGATGTGGATGCTCGTACCGTGAATATGGATATGCGTCTCGCTCGAACGCGCCAGCAGCGGACCGGAACAGCTCGCCAACGTGCCGGCGGGCAAATCGGGCCATACGTGGAAGCCGAAGATGCGATCCACCCCGTAGCGCTCGAATACGCCGCTCTCACACACCGTCTTGGCGCCACCGGTCGTTTCCTCGGCCGGCTGAAACACAAAGAGCACGTTGCGCTTGATGGCACCCGGCTGCTCACGAATCGTGCGATCAACATAAGTCGCGGCGGCAAGCACCATGGCCATGTGACCGTCGTGACCGCACGCATGCATCTTAGCGGGATGCGTCGAGGCAAAGGCCGCGCCCGTTGCCTCCGCGATGGGCAGAGCGTCCATGTCGGCGCGAATCGCCGTGGCATGCGCGGCGCCCGTGCCGGCATCGAAGAAAGCGCAGACGCAGCTGGGGCACGGATGGGTCACCTCGCAGGCGAGCGGAGCGAGCACGCCTTCAATATAGGCGATAGTCTGCGGAAGATCGAAGTCGAGCTCCGGAATGCGGTGCAAGTCGCGACGATAACGACGGAGTTCTTGGAGCTCGGTCATAGGGATTCCTTTCATAGGCGCGCGCCAGTTACCATCTTATTGTGCCGCAAGATTGCCGCACCCTTATTTCCAGCATATCCCTGCATTTTTTAAACGTTATATACGAATACTCTTGTTTGGTAAAGTGCAACGTGGTAGGGTCGTTACCACTTGATAGAGGCGCGGGCACGAAGAGCCGCGGGCGAGTCGGCAGACTTTGACCCCGCGGGGAGGCGAAACCCGCCGAACTGGGCTTTTCGGGCACGAACAGCCTGGTGGGCCTGCGGGAAACACCCGCAGGACTGTCTGCAGCAATGCGGGAGCGCTATCCGGACATTGGGTCCACGCTATGCGGATTCGATGCGCAGATGGCGCCGTCTGGATAGCGAGGTTTACGGGACATGGCATTGACCCCCAACGAGGCATATGCGACCAAGCAGCCGTTTGTGGACAAGGAAACTCTCGAGCATGTCGTCGAGCAGTTCCCCACGCCATTTCATCTATACGACGAGGCGGGCATCCGCCGCAACATGCAAGAAGTGCGCGACGCCTTCGCATGGAACCCGGGCTTTAAGGAATACTTTGCCGTCAAGGCCAATCCCAACCCGGCGCTCATCTCCATTCTCAACGAATACGGCTGCGGCTGCGATTGCTCGAGCTATACCGAGCTCATGATCGCCCGCTCGCTGGGCATTACGGGACATGACATCATGTTCTCGTCCAACGACACGCCGGCGGCGGACTTTGAGCTCGCCGACAAGCGGGGTGCCATCGTCAACTTTGACGACATCAGCCACATCGAGTTCTTTGAGCACGTTGCGGGACCCATCCCCAAGACGGTCAGCTGCCGCTTTAATCCGGGTGGCCTGTTCCAGCTCTCCAATGGCATCATGGATAACCCCGGCGACTCCAAGTACGGCATGACCACCGAGCAACTCTTCGAGGCCTTCCGCATGCTCAAGGCCAAGGGTGCCGAGGACTTTGGTATCCACGCATTCCTTGCCAGCAACACCGTCACCAACGACTACTACCCCAAGCTTGCGCGCATCCTCTTTGAGCTTGCCGTGCGCCTGGAGCGCGAGACCGGCGCACACGTCGCCTTCATCAATCTGTCCGGCGGCGTCGGCATCCCCTACCTGCCCGAGCAGCAGGCTAACGACATCCACGCCATCGGCGAGGGGGTGCACGCGGCCTACGACGAGATCCTGGTTCCCGCCGGCATGGGCGATGTGGCGATCTGCACCGAGATGGGTCGCTTTATGATGGGGCCCTACGGCTGCCTGGTCACCAAGGCCATCCACGAGAAGCAGATCTACAAGGACTATATCGGTGTCGATGCAAGCGCCGTCGATCTGATCCGTCCTGCCATGTATGGCGCTTACCACCACATTACGGTGATGGGCCAGCCGGGTGGTGACGACAAGACCACAGCGCCCGCTACGGACACCTACGACATCACGGGCAATCTGTGCGAGAACAACGATAAGTTCGCCATCGACCGCGAGCTGCCGCATATCGACATGGGCGACCTGCTCGTGATTCACGACACCGGCGCGCATGGCTACTCCATGGGCTACAACTACAACGGCCGTCTGCGCTCCGCCGAGGTCCTGCTGCGCCGCGATGGCTCGGCCGACCTCATCCGCCGTGCTGAGCGCCCGGGCGATTACTTTGCCACGCTCGACGTGCTGCCGAGCGGCCGAGAGCTGCTGGCCAAGTCGCGCGCCGAAAGTGCCCGCCGTCGCGCCCAGGACGAGCGTCTGGCCGTCGCCGCTCAGTGGAACAAACGCATCCAGATCGCGGAAGCGAAGGAGAAGAACATGGATATCCGCAACCTCGAGGGTTCGATCGTCGCCCTCGTCACGCCGTTTAAAAAGGACGGAAGCGTCGACTTTGACGCGCTCGAGCGCCTTATCGATTTCCACCTGCAAAACGGTACCGACGCCATCCTCACCCTGGGCACCACCGGCGAGAGCGCCACGATGACTGACGATGAGGACAACTCCGTTGTCGCCGCGGTGGTCAAGCAGGTTGCAGGCCGTGTCCCCGTCATCGCCGGCTCGGGCTCCAACTCCACGCAGACCATGCTCACCAAGTCGCTCACCTATCAGGGCCTGGGCGCTGACGGCCTGCTGCTCATTACCCCCTACTACAACAAGTCCAACGAGGAGGGCATCTACCAGCACTTTAAGACCGTTGCCGATGCCGTAGATATCCCCTGCATCCTGTACAACATCCCCGGCCGCTGCGGCTGCGGCATCAGCGAGCGCAACGTAGAGCGCTTGGCCGCGCACCCCAACATCATGGGTATTAAAGAAGCCTCGGGCAACGTCGCCTACGCGGCCAAGATCGCCCACCTGCTGTCCGATGACTTCCGCATGTACTCGGGCGAGGACGCCCTCACCGTGCCGCTCATGAGCCTGGGCGCCTCGGGCACCATCAGTGTGTGGGCCGATGTTCAGCCGCAGCTCGTGCACGACATGTGCCGCGCCTATCTGGACGGCGACGTAGCGCGCGCCCGCGATATCCAGATTGCCGGCCAGCCGCTCATCAATGCCCTCTTTAGCGAGGTCAACCCCATCCCCGTTAAGGAAGCGCTCGCCCAGATGGGTATGATCGAGGCAAACTACCGCATGCCGCTGTGCCCCATGGCCAACGACACGCGAGCCGCACTTACCGATGCTCTGAAGGGAGCTGGTCTGCTTGATTAAGACCGTCATTATGGGAACGGGCCGCATGGGCTCGCTGATCCGCACTACCGCCGAGGGCATTGTCAACGCCGCTGGAGAGCCCGTTTTTGACATCGTCGCCCAGATCGGCTTCGACTTGTCCGAGCTCGAGAGCGCACCGACGGCCGATGTAATCATCGACTTCTCGAACGTCGTGACCTTCGATGCCGTCGTCGCCTATGTCGAGCGCACGGACGCGGCGTTGGTCTCGGGCACCACAGGCTACACCCCCGAGCAGATGGACCGCCTGCGTGAGCTGGGCCAGAACACCCGCGTTATGCACTCGGGCAATTACTCGATCGGCATCGCAGCCCTGCGTCATCTAGTGGCCCAGGCCACGCGTGAGCTGCCCGGCTTTGACTGCGAGATTGTCGAGACGCACCACAACCAAAAGGTCGACGCCCCCAGCGGCACTGCCAAGCTGCTGCTCGACGCCGTAGTCGAGGCCGAGCCCGAGGCAGGCTACCACCCCGTCTACGGACGCGAGGGCATGTGCGGAGCGCGCGACCCCAAGGAAATCGGTATGCACTCGCTGCGCGGCGGCACCGTCGCCGGCGTGCACGAGGTGAGCTTCTTTGGCCAAGATGAGGAGGTCACGCTCACACACCGTGCCACGAGCCGCCAGATCTTCGTCAACGGCGCCCTAGCCGCCGCCCAGAAGCTCGTCACCCGCGACTCCGGCTTCTACACCTTCGACCAGGTCATGTTTGCCTAACCAGGTATCAACCGTATCCACGCAAAGGAGAAACAGCATATGAGTAACGCAGCCGAGATGGATGCACAGGAGATTATCAACTACATCGCCACCGCGCCCAAAAAGACGCCTGTCAAGCTGTACGTGCGCGAGAAGCCCGGCATGAAGGTTGCCTGGGGCGACGCGCATGTCTACGGCGGCCGTCGCGGCAAGACCGTCTTTGGCGACTGGGATGAGCTCAAGGCAATCCTCGACGCTAACGCCGACTCCATCGACTACTACGACGTAGAGAACGACTGCCGCAACTCCGCCGTGCCCATGCTCGACCTCAAGGGCATCAACGCCCGCATCGAGCCGGGCGCGATCATCCGCGACCGCGTCGAGATCGGCGATCGCGCCGTCATCATGATGGGCGCCATCATCAACATCGGCTCCGTCATTGGTGAGGGTTCCATGATTGATATGGGCGCCGTGCTGGGCGGCCGCGCCACCGTGGGCAAGAACTGCCACATCGGCGCCGGCACCGTACTGGCAGGCGTCGTGGAGCCCGCCAGTGCCACGCCCGTCATCATCGAGGACGATGTCATGATCGGCGCAAACGCCGTGGTCCTGGAAGGCGTGCGCGTGGGCAAGGGCGCTGTTGTCGCCGCCGGCGCCGTGTGCGTCGAGGACGTCCCCGCCGGCGCCGTCGTGGCCGGTGTCCCCGCCCGCGTCATCAAGATGCGCGACGAGAAGACTGACAGCAAGACCGGTCTGGAAGAGGGCTTACGTCATCTTTAATAGTTACGCGGGTTTACCAACCCGCGTAACGGCTCGACGCTGCACCTTTGGTTCCGTCGTTCTAACGAACGACGGACCGGTCGACGCTACAAGCGCCCCTAAGCGGCAATCTGACGTTCAATCGTCGGTCGCGTACCAAAGTACGCTTCCCTCCTCTTTCACGTCACCTTGCTCGCTTAGGGGCGCTTTCGCTGACTTATGCTCAGTCTGCAACTCAATTGAGCTCCAAGCAAAAAGGCCGAAGACCCAAAGGGCTTCGGCCTTTGCTTTCCCGCTGTAGGCGTAACGCAACTTATCGATTCTCGATGCTGCCGATGTTTTTGAGCTCGATGGAGATGAGGCCGTTGGGTTCGTTGACGAACTCGATGTACTCGGAGTTCGAGCCCATCTCGGCCGGAAAGCTGATCTCGATGCCCGTATCGGTACGAATCTTGTGGTTGCGCACGGCCGCGCGTTCGACCTGCTTGCGCTCCACGGGCACACGCTCAGGCACCTTCTCCTCAGTCAGTGCCGCGCGCACGCTCTCCTTGATAACCGGTTCGTCCTCAAAGACCTCATCGACGATATCCCAGGGCGGCAGCTCCTCGTCATCCTCGACTTTCTCGGCGACGGCAGCCTTAACCTTGGCGAGCGCCACGGCCGTATTGGCACCGTGCTCCTCGGCGACTTCCTCGACCACACGCGTCACGGTGTCGATGACCTCCTTGCCTGATACGCCCGTGTCGCACTGCAGCAGGCCATCGGGGATAAGCATACGGTCCTCACCGGCAATCTTGCGCTTCTTGTCCACGTAACCGATCTCCATGGTGCTCGCACGCACGATGGCATAGCTCGGCACCTTTTGCGAGGGGTTCGGCAGAATGGCGTAGTGGCGCGCGATGTCGTTGCGCACCTCCCCCTCCTCGCGGCCCACTTCGTGCATAAAAGCCTGCTTGGAGCCCAGCAGCATCACGGCAAACCAGCGGGCATCCTCATCGTCGTCAAAATCGGCCACGAGCACGTCGGTTGACTCGGCTTTCTCGGCTTTGGTGAGCTCGGAGGAGATAAACTCCGCAATCTGCTGCGACAGGTCCACGAACTCGCGCTCGCCAAAGAAATAGCCCTTGAGCTCGCCGCCAAACGCAGAGTTCTCGGCAAACGTGGCGCGTTTATTGTCGGCCGAGGTACGTGCGCGGCGCAGATGCGTGGTCACGAAGTTGCGCACGGTACGGCTCTCGATATCGAGCTCGCGCTGGCTCATAACGTTGACGGCAGAGTCAAAGTCCAGGATATGCAGAATCGCGTGATTGATTTTCATATACGGCATTCCGTTCTAGATCGATTTCGGCACGAACCAGTATAGCGGTCGAGCCCGCCCCAGGCGCATCGAAGCTTGGTGCATCGGGGACAGGTTGCTTTGCACCAATGGTTAGCGCAGGAGCTCGGACTGCCAAGCCTCGAGCTGTTCTGCCAAACTCTTGCCGGCAGCGGGCATGTCGATCTGGGGTCGTTTGGGCAGCAGTGCGCATTTAAGGATTGCCACGATGGTCTGCGAGACAAAGCGTCGCGTATCCTTGTCAAAGCCTTGTGCAGCCTGGAGCATCACGGGCAGGCTCTCGCGCAGATTCCCAGCGATATCCGCAAACCGCTCAGCACCCGTAGCCTCAAACACGGAGAACAATGCATCTACAAAACGCTCGCGCTCGGCAGGCCCCACTGCAAGCAGCATCTCGCGAATGGAGCCATCAACGTATCGAGCACCGGCGGACAGGCGCTCACAGTACACGAAGTCGCGACCATCAACCACCCAGCTAAAGGGATTGTGCTGCAGCAGGCTGAACTCGGTGCTCTCAACGATGGCATAGTCCTCCTGTGTCTCGAACATCATGCCAAAGATCGACGACCGAGGTAGCGTCTTATCGATGCGGCCGGAAAGATCGGCAAAGGCGTTGCCGTTCAGGAACTCCTCGACGAAGCCAGGACCATCATGGGAATACACCCGTTCGATTCGCTCACGGGCGACATCGGAGCACATCGCCGCACCGTACACCGCAAGGTTTCCACCCTTGGAATGACCTCCGCACAAAAGCGGCCCGTCAATCGCGTCCGCCGCCTCGTCTACATAACGCGCCGCGGATTCCTGGGCCGGCACAGGACACCGGAACGCCATGTTAAAGTCCTCTTTCCAGCCCACAATCGTACTGTCGGTCCCCCGGAAGGAAAGATAGCTAAACCCCGCCGGAAACCGGAACGCCATGGCTGCAAACTGCTCCGTCGCCACCACATCGCTCACGGCACGATAACCGCAAACGTGCACGCCACGGTAGCGAGGGCTTGCTGCCACGGCCTCCAACAAGGCCCTGCTCCCCTCCGGATCCCACAGGTCGCCAATCATGTCCCGGTAGCACTCGGCACGCAGCAGTTCGCGTACGTCTAGGCCCTGCCAGTTCGTCAGCTCCGCCATATCACCCGGCAAACGCAAATAGGACAACCACGCAAAGACCAGGCTATCCACCGCGCAGAACGACCGCTCCTCAAACGGATCAAACACCGTCTGGGCATATGTCAAAAAATTAGGCGAATCCGACATGGCCCTCCCATCAACTATGGTGCATTGGGGTCAGGTTACTTTGCACCAAAAAGGCGCCCGGGCCGTGTGGACCCGGACGCCTTCATTGTAGCTTTTCGCTCTAGCGAGCTTGATTTAGCAGGAGAAGTCGACGCTGTCGATGATGTCCTTGAGGGCCTTGGCGGAGGCGGTAAGCTCATGCTGCTCGTCATCGTTCAGCGGCACGGGGACGCGGCAGACAACGCCGTCGCGGCCAACGACGGTCGGCATGGAGATGGCAAGATCGGACAGGCCATACTCGCCCACCATGAGCGAGGAGACGGGCAGAACGGTCTGCTCGTCACGCATGACGGCGGTGCAAATGCGCTTGACGGCCATGGCGACGCCATAGTAGGTGGCGTGCTTCTTCTCGATGATGGTGTAGGCGGAGTTCTTAACGTCCTCGGCGATGCGCTTCTCGGCAGTCTCATGCTCCAGGTGGCCGTGAAGCTCGCAGAAGGTGTTCAGCGGAACGCCGGCAACCTGGGCGCTGGACCAAGCGACAAACTCGGAGTCGCCGTGCTCACCCATAACATAGGCCTGGACATCGCGCGGGTCGACCTCAACGTGAGCGCCGAGCATCTGCTGCAGACGGCCGGTGTCGAGCACGGTACCGGAGCCGATGACATGGCCCTCGGGCAGGCCGGACATCTTGATGGCGGCATAGGTCAGAACATCGACCGGGTTGGAGACGATGAGCAGAATGCCGTCGAAGCCAGACTTCTTAATCTCGGGGATAATGGACTTAAAGATGTTGACGTTCTTGTTAACCAGGTCCAAGCGGGTCTCACCGGGCTTCTGGGCAGCGCCAGCGGTGACGACGATCATGGCGGCGTCGGCGACATCGGAATAATCGCCGGCGTAGATCTTCATCGGCTCGGCAAACGTCATGCCGTGCGCGATATCCAGAGCCTCACCCTCGGCGCGGTTCTTGTCCACGTCGATGAGGACCATCTCGGAGAACAGACCGCTCTGCATCAGCGCGAACGCCGAAGACGAACCGACGAAACCGCAGCCGACAATAGCGACTTTCTTCTCGTTAACCATTAGAAACTCCCATCTCTCTCCACAAGCAAGCCGCCCGGGAACGACCCGAGCGGCTTGCCGTAATCCCAATACATCCAATCGGGACTTTGATTATGCTCCTATTCGCAGCCAAAAATCGACCGTTTACCGAAATTGTTTGCAGGATTCGTAAAATAACTGCACGAAATCGGTTTCGAGCTATTGACGAGTCGAAACAGCCTTCTAATACAGGCCCGCCTCGCGAATGGCCTCGACAGCCAAAGCAATCTGATCGGGCGGCAAGACCAGCGCCATGCGCACGTGTCCCTCACCCGAAGGACCAAAGCTCGCGCCCGGCGTCACCACAACGCCAGCCTTCTCCATAAGCTCCTCGCAAAACGCCATGGAATCGGTGCGACCACCGGGAAGCTTGGCCCACACGAACATAGAGCCATGCGCGTTGGGACGCTCCCAGCCCAAGCCCTCAAGACCGTCGCACAGGGCATCGCGGCGCTCCTGGTACTTCAGACGCTGCGCCTCGACCTCATCGCGCGGACCGTTCAGGCAGGCGATAGCAGCCTTCTGGATCGGGAAGAACATGCCAAAGTCGATCTGGCCGCGCAGCTTGGCAAAGGCAGAGACCACGTCCTCACGGCCGACCAAAAAGCCGATACGGGCACCGGTGACGTTAAACGACTTGGAAAGCGAGAAGAACTCAACGCCCACCTCGAGCGCACCGGGATACTGCAAGAAGCTACCGCCGGGCTCGCCGTCAAACACGATGTCGGAGTACGCGTTGTCATGGACGATGAGCAGGTCGTGCTCACGGGCGAAAGCGATGATCTCTTCGTAGACCTCGGGCGTGCCCACCGAGCCGACCGGGTTGGCGGGCAGCGATACGATCATATACTTGGCGCGATCAGCCACCTCGGGATCAATGTCTGCCACATAGGGCAGGTAATTATGCTCGGCAACCAGCGGATAGTACTCGAGCTTGGCATCGGCGATCTTGGCACCCGCCTCAAAGACCGGGTAGCACGGATCGGGAACCAGAATGGTGTCACCCGGATCGAGCAGAGCCAGGCCCAAATGGCCAATGCCCTCCTGCGTGCCGTTGCACGACTGCACCATGGACGGTGTAATGCCCGAAACGCCAAAGCGACGCTCATAGTAATCGCATACGGCCTGCTTGAGTTCGGGCAGGTCGCGCAAGGCGTACTTCCACATCTCGGGATCCTGGGCCGCTTGTGTGAGCGCCTCGACCACGTGGCCGTACGGCTTAAAGTCGGGCGTGCCCACGCTCAAGTTGTAAATGGTCTTGCCCTGAGCCTTCAGCGCGAGCAGCTTGTTGTTGAGCGAGGCGAAGACCTCCGCGCCAAAGCGGTCGAGACGCTGCGATGCCTGCATGGTGCCACCTTCCGATATAAAAAAGCGGCGCTCCGACAAGAGCGCCGCGCGATACGGGCCATCAGATTGCAAAAGTGTAACGCTTGCAACCCCCGTATTGGTTCAATTTAGCCAACCTTAGTCAACTGGATTGAGCGCGTCGATCTGCGCAAGCCACAGACGCGAGCTGGCGTCACTCGGCATACGCCAATCGCCGCGCGGGCTGAGCGTCACCGAACCAACCTTGGGGCCATCGGGCAGGCAGCTGCGCTTAAACTGCTGGGCAAAGAAGCGACGATAGAACGTACGCAGCCACGTGTGGACGGTCTTGGCGTCGTAGACACCCTCGAAACTCTTGAGCGCCATGCGGTAGATCTTGCCCGGCTCAAAGCCAAAACGCAGCAGGTAATAGAGGAAGTAGTCGTGCAGCTCGTACGGCCCCACCAAATCCTCGGTCTTCTGCGCAATCTCGCCATCGCCCGTGGGCGGCAGAAGCTCGGGGGACACTGGCGTATCGAGGATATCGAGCAGGACCTCGGCAATGCGCCCACCAAAGACATCGGCCGCATAGCGCACCAGATGGCGCACAAGCGTCTTGGGCACGCTCGCGTTGACGGCGTACATGCTCATGTGATCGCCGTTATAGGTAGCCCAGCCGAGCGCCAGCTCCGACAGATCGCCCGTGCCGATGACAAAACCGCCAGCCTGGTTGGCCAGATCCATCAAAATCTGCGTACGCTCGCGCGCCTGGCTGTTCTCGTAGGTCACGTCCTGCACGGCCGGATCGTGCTCAATGTCCTTGAAGTGCTGTTCCACAGCCGCGTGGATCGAAACCTCGCGGAAGCTCACACCCAAGTCGCGGGCGAGCGACTCGGCATTCGACTTGGTGCGATGCGTCGTGCCAAAGCCGGGCATGGACACGGCCGTGATACCGGTGCGCGGCAGTCCCAGTGCATCGAAGGCGCGAACCGTCACGAGCAGCGCCAGCGTGGAGTCCAGGCCGCCTGAAAGACCGATGACAGCCGCCTTGGTGCCCGTATGGGCCAGGCGAGTCTTGAGGCCGGCGGTCTGCAGGTCGAGGATGGTCTCGCAGCGCTCAGCCAGGTCACCATGGTCGGCAGGCACGAAGGGCGCGCAGGGGAAGACACGGTCGATGCCGAGCGCATCGCGCAGGACAGGCTCTTCGGCGAGCGAGCCCTCAAACGAAAACTCAACGGTCGTGGCCTCCGGCGCATCGTCCGAGCGCGTCCATGTCGTCGAGTGACGACGCTCGGCAACCAGACGGTCAAGATCGACATCGGCCACCGCCATATCGCAGGTAAGCAGTTTAGTGGCGGCGAGCTTGGATCCGTTTTCGTAGATAAGGTTCTCGCCCGCAAAGACCATGTCGGTCGTGGACTCGCCCTCGCTCGCGTCTGCATAGGCATAGGCACAGTACAGGCGCGCGCTCTGATTGGAGATGAGGCTGCGGCGGTAATCTGCCTTACCGATAATCTCGTCCGAGGCCGACGGATTGAGGATCACCGTCGCACCGGCAAGCGCCATCTCGGTCGAAGGGGGCGCCGGCACCCACAGGTCTTCACAGACCTCAACGCCCAGCACCATATCCTCGGCACCTTCATCACAGCAGCGGTAGACAAGCCCCGAACCCAGCGGAACCGGACCCTGACCGGCAAATTCAACCCACACGGGATCCGCAGGCGCTGGAGCAAACCAACGGCGCTCATAGAACTCGCCATAGTTGGGCAGATACTTCTTGGCCGTGAGGCCCAAAAGCTCGCCCGCGCAGCACACGGCGGCGCAGTTGTAGATATTCTCGGCAACTGCAACGGGAAGACCGATGGTAAAGACGACCGGCAACTCACGGGTTTCATCGAGGATGTGCACAAGTGCCGCCTCGCAGGCATGCAGCAGTGTGCGGTTATGGAACAGATCGGCCGCGGTATAGCCGCACAGATTAAGCTCGGGCAACACCAACGCGCGAACGCCGCGCTTGGCAGCCTCGCGAACAGCCGTCAGCGCAACCTCGGCATTGCCCTCGACATCGGCCACGCGAATCTGCGGCGACGCCGCCGCCACACGCAAAAAGCCATCGTTCTCAACTTGACCGTTTAGAAAATCGTTCATGCGAGCTCCAACACATCCGTTTAGCCGCAACGAGCGGCGGCGATAAAGTCCGTCTCCATTGTACTGTCAAGTTCAATCAGTGCTGATGGGGCGGGCTCATGATTAAAATTGGAAAAGAGAAGTCAGAATAGCGTTTAGCAGTAGAACGAGATCTCATCCACAAGGAAGAACGCCTTCCATTTAGAGCAAATCAATTCATGCTGAGCGGCGATAATTTCACAGAGGTCGTCAAGCGTGCTCCGGGGGATCTTCGCTTTGTTATTAGCGACAATGCAACCGCCCCTGCGAGTCAGCCAGATTTTGGCCGAGCTATCCGAAGGCGCCCCCTTGCAAACATGGACATGGATTGGCTCGCCCGCTTCATTGGACCAAAAGAAGACTCGATAGCCGCCAATAAGAAATAGGCTAGGCAACTTTTGCTCCTCCGCTTGCGGCGTAGCGATACAGCAGATGGGCGTTATTGCTCAGAAAAGTCTCAAAGCCTCGCTTCTCCTCGTCGGTGAAACGCCCCTCCCACATGGTCCAATTGTAAGAAGGCAGCTCACAACGAGCGGAGTCAAAGCCCTCTGCCGTCGGTCGTTCAAAATGCACGATAACCTTTTCGATATCGCCATCTGTAATCAGGTCAGAATGAATGACCTCGGTTCCATCTTCGAATGTCATATACGGGTACATCACGTAAACCACCTCGCAAACATAAATCCAGTTTAGCATCAAGCTATTGCACCAAAGACAGCAAGCCCCCTTGATGAGTTGATGGTATCTGTTAAATGTCACGTACGATTCACATCTGGTGGGTACCCTGATGGCTACACGAAACGAAGCAGATTTACACCGGGAGGACCCCGTATGACGACCAAGTACACCGACGCGCCGCGCACGCGTGTCATGACGCCGGCATCACTCAACAACGGCGTGCACGAGAACCATTCCATCGGCCAGACCATGGCCATTGCGCCCAAGAAAAAACTCTTTGACGACATTTCCATTCCCCAAATCATCGCCGGTGCCGCAGCTGCCGCAACGAGTGTCGCGCTTGCTTCCAAGATCGGCATCGCTGGATCGGTGATCGGCGCCGCCGTAAGCTCGGTCATCACCGTTGTATCCTCGCAGGTCTACCGCCACTTTATCTCTGCCAGTGCCGAAGCAATCAAGGGCACGCATGCCGCTGTCGACTACCCTACCGGCGCCCACGAGCCCGTTGAGCCCAATGTCGAGGAGCACCTAGGTGGCGCCGCAACCACGCAGGAAATGCGCCAGGTTGCGGGACGCGCGACCACGGCGCGCGTCGCTCCCAACAGCCTGCGCGCCAAGGCGGCGGCTGAGCGCAGCCAGACGCAAAAGAAGGTCATCATATTCTCGATCGCTATCGCCATCGTCGCGGTCATCGCCTGCGCCGGCGCCATCCTTATCACCACTGCCGGTGAGGGCCTGGGCGAGCGTCCCGAGCCGATCCTTTCGTCGCGCACGACCGAGAGCGATGCAAATGGCAACACCCAGTCGCAGAATCAGCAGGCACAGACGGACGATACGCAAGACAGTTCTACCTCTGCCAATTCGTCCTCGAACACCCAAAACCAATCGCAGGGCACCGCTTCCTCTACGGCCAACAGCAGCACGCCGTCCGGCACGACCGACTCAAGCCAAACGACTGACGGTTCGCAGCCGAGCACGGGCGGCCAGACGAGCGACACCACTTCGGGAACGGGCACAGCAGACAGTAGCAACACCAACAGCTCGAACGGCTCGAGCGGAACCGCGTCCGGCACGGCATCCGACAACTCGAGCCAAGGCACGGCATCGGGCAACTAAGCACATTTGCCTCTCATAGATAACCGACCTGTATAACGGGCGCGAATCGACAGCGGTTCGCGCCCGTTTGCCTTGGGCGCCGCCATGGCGAACGCTATGCGATGGTAAGATGCTTTACATGTGTAAAGAGGAGATTTGCCATGAGCAAGACAATAGTTAGGCCCACGCTTTCACTGGGCAACCACATCTATCTGTATCGCCTGCTACGCGATGCGATTGGATGCGGCAAGCAAACGTTTATGACGCAGGTCGAAGAGGCGCTCGCCGCTGGCGACATGGCTGCTGATGACCTGGGCTTCGAGTCCACGCGCGAGTTGCTCGAAGAACTCGATGACTGCATTAAGCTGACTGTCTTTAAGGGCGGTCGCCTGTATGCCACGGTCATCGCCAACGAGGCATGGGATGCCGCACTTGCCAAGGGCGAGGACAAGCCCAAGACCGCCAAGGGCGCTAAGCAGTCCTACAAAAAGAAAAAGCGCGGTGAGAAGGACCTCAAGGCTGTGCGCCCCAAGCACGTTAAGCGTCCCGAACCAGAAGCCGCGGTTGAAGCTGTGCCGGAATCCGAGCCCGAGGCAGAGATCGAAGTCGCTATTGAGGTAATAGCAGAAGCCGAAACCGAAATCGCCGCCACGACCGATCCCGAAGTTATGTCAGAGCAGGAAGCCACTGCGGAGCTCAACGAGGCTCCCAAGTCGACAACCGAAGAAGCCGCCAACCAACTCGAGACGCCTGCGTTCCAAAACAGCGATGTCTTTGGCGACGAGGCCGAGGACGATCAGTCCGAAAAGCCCGCCGATCAAGGCGCTACCGAGTCGACGCCGGAACCCGAGACGCCGCAGCCTGCCATCTCGCTTACGGTCGTCTATGACCCCGAGAACGCCAACGCCGGCATCACCACCATGGCATCCACGCCCATCGAGGCAAAGTCGAGCGTCGAGAATGAGAACGCGACGCAGGTTGAGGTTGAAACTGCAGCTGCAGACGCGCCCGTCACCGTGAAGCCCGCAGATTCCACCGCAGATTCCACGATCAAACCGGAAACGACGCCGGAGCCCGCACCCGTCATCGAATCCGTGCCCGCCGCTGCTTGCGACCAAATTCCCGCACCGGCGCCGGCTTCGGCTCCCGTAGCGGCCCCAACCCCCGCACTCGCAGCACCGACCATCCCCGAGGACTTCCCCGTCGATTTCGCAACCGAGGTCTTCTGCCCCGGTCCGCTTCTGCACCAGCTGTCGACCTATCTCCCCTACGGCGCCGACACACTCGGCATTGTCGGCGAGTACTACTGGATCGCCCGCGAACGCGGCACCATCGAGGCTGCGCGAAACCGCGCAAGCTTCCCCCTGCGCTATACGCAGGCCGGCGAGCGCCACGAGGTTGCCGTGCGCATCCGCCGCAACACCACCGGTGGCCTCGGATCCACCTGGGCCATCGATAAAGTCGAGCCTTCTACCAAGTAACAAAAAGGGACGATAACCCCAAGGTTATCGTCCCTTTCTCGTTAGGTCACCTGAGCTCGACTAATCGCGCGTCAGCTTGCGGTGAATACGATGCGGCTGGGCTGCGTCCTCGCCTAGGCGCTCGATGCGGTTGGCCTGATAGGCCTCGAAGTTGCCCTCGAACCAATACCAGTTGCCCGGATTCTCATCGGTGCCCTCCCACGCCAGAATGTGCGTGGCGACGCGGTCCAGGAACATACGGTCGTGGCTAATGACCACCGAGCAGCCCGGGAACTCGAGCAGCGCCGCTTCGAGCGAGGACAGCGTCTCGACGTCGAGGTCGTTCGTGGGCTCGTCGAGGAGCAGCAGGTTGCCGCCCTGCTTGAGCGTGAGCGCCAGGTTCAGACGGTTGCGCTCGCCACCGGAAAGTACGCCAGCGCGCTTCTGCTGGTCCTGTCCCTTAAAGCCAAAGCTCGCCACATACGCGCGGCTCGGAACCTCGGTCTCGCCGACCATCATGTGGTCCAGACCGTCCGAGACGACCTCCCACAGGTTCTTGTCGGGGTCGATGCCCTCGCGGTTCTGATCGACGTAGCTGATCTTGACGGTCTCGCCCACCTCAAGCTCGCCCGAAGTCAGCGGCTCCAGACCCACGATGGTCTTGAAGAGCGTAGTCTTGCCCACACCGTTGGGGCCGATGACGCCCACGATGCCGTTGCGCGGCAGGGTGAACGATAGGTCGTCGATGAGCACACGGCCATCGAACTCCTTGTGCAGGTGATGGGCCTCGAGCACCTTGTTGCCCAGACGCGGTCCAACGGGAATGCGGATGTCGGTCCAGTCGAGCTTCTGGCTTGCGCGGGCCTCGGCCTCCATCTCCTCATAGCGAGCCAGACGGGCCTTGTTCTTGGCCTGACGGGCCTTAGGGCTGGAGCGTACCCACTCGAGCTCGGCCTCCATGCGCTTGGCGAGCTTGGCGTCGCGGTTGCCCTGCGCCTCGATACGAGCGGCCTTGGTCTCCAGATACGTGGAGTAGTTGCCCTTGTAAGGATAAAGGTGACCGCGGTCGACCTCGCAGATCCACTCGGCAACGTTATCCAGGAAGTAGCGATCGTGTGTGACGGCAAGCACCGCGCCCTGGTAGTTGTGCAGGAAGTGCTCGAGCCACAGGATCGACTCGGCGTCCAAGTGGTTGGTGGGCTCGTCGAGTAGCAGCAGGTCGGGAGCCTCGAGCAGCAGTTTGCACAGCGCCACGCGACGGCGCTCACCGCCGGAAAGCACGTTGACCGGCATGTCGGAATCGGGCAGCTGCAGGGCGTCCATGGCCTGGCCGAGCTTGGAATCGATATCCCAGCCATCAGCGGCGTCGATCTCGTCCTGGAGCTTGCCCATCTCGGCCATGAGGGCGTCCATGTCGCAGTCCGGGTCGCACATCTCCTCGCCGATCTTGTTGAAGCGATCGACCTTGGCAATCATGTCGCCAAACGCCATGCGCACGTTCTCGATGACGGTCTTGTCGTCGTCGAGCGGCGGCTCCTGTTGCAGGATACCCACGGTGTAGCCGGGGGTGAGCCTGGCATCGCCGTTGGAAACTTCCTCGATGCCGGCCATGATCTTGAGCAGGGTCGACTTGCCCATGCCGTTGGGACCCACGACGCCGATCTTGGCACCGGGGTAGAAGCTCAGGGTCACGTCGTCAAGGATTACCTTGTCGCCATGGGCCTTGCGAGCCTGATACATCTGGTAGATAAACTCTGCCATTTGCCTGTTCTATCCTTTCTACCTGCTGTTTCCCTATTCTTGATTCGCTTTAGTAGAAACGAAATGAGGAAACCAGCTCTGAAACGTAACGAAAAAGGGGCATGGTTGCCCACACCCCCTAATACTACCTGGGAAAAGTCCCCCGGAACATACTATGAACTGCGTACGCTAGTTTTCCGCAACCTTAACGAGCGGCTCGCTGCGATTTGCGCCACAACAGATACGAGTAGACGTAGACGGCTCCAACCGAACCAAACGCCAAAACCGCAATCACCGCGGCGACGACTTCACTCGAAAGCACGCTGCCTGCCACGCCCATCACAATCAGGCCAATACCCAGCACCATAAAGCAGGCGCCGCCAAAACGCTGCGTACGGCGCCAGTTCTCGGGATCGGCAAGCGCCCAAGGTGTCTTGATACCGAGCGTATAGTTCTGCTTCACACGCGGCAAGTAGTTGCCTACGCCGATGAACAGCAAACCGACAACACCGGAAATCAGCACGTTAACCGAACCGACCGCCGGCACCACGCCCCAGACCGTAAGCTCTCCCAGCCAGCTTATGGCGCACATGAACAAGGTGAAGGCGATTACGAAGCCCTGATAGAACTTGCCCGAGGTTCGATATGCCTCACCTTTGGGGTCGATGCGCGGCACCACGCAGAACATTGCGAGAAGCGCCAGAGGCAGCGCGCCGAGCGCGGAGGCCATCCAGCTAGGACCCCAACCGTCGACGGCGCCGTTCGCGCCCCAGTGCGTGGGAATCTGCGCAGGCAAGCTCGGCATCACCATGAGGTGCGCTACGACATTGGCGACGCACAGAGCGACCAGCGCAATCCACACGCGCGACGATACCCCCGTGGGGTGAATGCCCTTGTTTTCGTTATTCATCCTTATCACCTTCAGTGTTTGTAAAGCCCATAAACCAGCCAATTAAATCCTGCATGACGGTGGTGTTTAAGCTGTATACGATGTTTTGGCCATGGCGCTCGTCGGTCACCAACCCGGCGTTTTTGAGTGTCGCCAAATGATGGCTCAATGATGGTTTACTGATATCGAAATGCTCGGCAAGCTCCCCAGCCGTGCAATTGCCCTCGCGCAGTAGCTCCAAAATGCGCCGCCGCGTAGGATCGGCCAGCGCTTTAAAACCCTCTCCCGGCATAGGACCTCCTCTCAGTATTTCGCTCGACGCGCACACTATACTCGATATTTAGATGTTTGTCTAGTTATCTAATTTGATACTAAGTATAGAACATGCGTTCGTTTTTAGATACAATGGGCCCAGAAGCAGATGGGTCAGCTCCCTCTTACCAAGAAGGAGATGGACTATGAGTATTAACGATGTCCTGACGTTGTTGTTGCTTGTAATCGCGGCTGTGGAGCTCGGCATCCACATTGGAGGTCGAATGAAATAGCCGCCCCCGCGTAATGCGAAGACGGCCACTTCTCACGCCATAAACGTGTTTTGGAGTTGGCCAACCCGCTGCAACGGGTGCCATCTGCTTCATCTTATGCGAATCCCGATCTCATTTCAACAAGCCCCTAGGGCTCAAATGGAATCGTGATAATCCCTATAATGGCGATAGCTAAAACACGACCCGCTTCCCCATCGGAGGATGTCTATGACCGAAACCACAGCCGCAACTCCCAACGAGACACGCGACACCAAGCTCGAGATCATCATGGGCCGCGAGGCGCTCGATAAACTCGCCAACGCCACGGTGCTGGTGCTCGGCTGCGGCGGCGTGGGATCCAACTGCTGCGAAGCGCTCGCGCGCGGCGGCATCGGCCATTTCGTGATCCTGGACAAGGACATCATCGCGCCCAGCAACATCAACCGCCAGGCCATCGCCTTTCACAGCACCATCGGCAAGCGCAAGGTGGATGTAATGGAAGCCATGATCAACGACATCAACCCCGCCGCCACCGTCATCAAGCGCACCGAATACCTGCTGAGCGACAACATCGACGAGTTCTTCGCGGGCGTTTTGGAGCAGACGGGTGGCAAGCTCGACTACGTCGTCGACGCCATCGACACCATCTCGGCCAAGCTCACCATTGCCAAATATGCTCAGGACCATGACATCCGTTTGGTTAGCTCCATGGGCGGGGCCAACAAACTCCATCCCGAGTGCCTCCGCTTTGCCGACATCTTCGATACGGTACGTGACCCCATGAGCCGCATTATGCGCAAAGAATGTAAGAAGCGCGGAATCAAGAGCCTACACGTACTGTTTAGCTGCGAGGAATCGGTTAAGACACAGCCCCGCGATCCTTCCAACATCCACGAGCGCACCGAGCTGGGAACCGCCAGCTTTATGCCGCCCATCATGGGCCAGATGATCGCCGGCGAGGTTATCCGTCAGATCAGTGGCCGCGGCACCGAGCGCGTGCGCGCCGATGGCCAGCGCCTAGACTAGCGGAGCGCGCCGAGATGGAGCCCCGGTTATTTGATGCGCACTGCCATCTTGATCTAATGGCTCACCCGGACGCCGTTGCCGATGAGGCAACGGCGCTGGGCCTGATTCTATTTGACTGCGGCGTCGATCCGCACGACTTTGCACGCGCCAAGAAGCGCGTCTGCGGCCGTTCAAATATCTTTGCCGGCATCGGCCTCCATCCCTGGTGGCTCGCCGACGGACGATGTGGCAACGCTGAAATCAATCTGCTTTGCGAAGTCGCTGCACAAGAACGCTTGATCGGCGAGGTCGGGCTCGACTTTTCCGCTCGTTTTGCCGGAAGCGAGCCGCTACAAGTACAGGCATTTGACCGGCTCTGCGATGCACTCGTGCAGCACCCTCTTGCTGGGCGCGTGATATCAATTCACGCTGTTCGTTCGGCAGGAACCGTACTGGACGCCCTTGAGTCATATGGATTGCTCACCCCAAGCCCCAACTCCCCCGCCGTCATCTTTCACTGGTTTAGCGGTACCTCGAACGAGTTCGTCCGTGCGCGAAACGCAGGCTGCTATTTTTCCGTGAACGAGCGCATGCTTGCCACCAAGCGCGGTCGCGAATATGCCCGACAGATTCCACTCGACCGTCTACTGCTCGAGACCGATGCGCCGACCGAGCCAAACACAGAAACAAGCGTGCAATCGCTCATCAGATCGCTCGCAAGGACCTCGATGCGCATTGCCTCACTCAAAAACTGTGACGCAAAGCGCATCGAGTCGGTAGTTTTAGCAAATGCGCACTCTGTTTTTGACCTTCGCTAACCCCTGTGGGCAAAAATGCCAAGGGACATGCGAATCGCACAATGCAGTCCCTATTGGCAGGCAGTACAATTCGGCAGCATTACACCAATTCGTGCATGAGATCACGGTTGCGTGCATACAATTCGTCGAAGATATGACGGCGCGACGCATATAGCTCGTGGGCAGCCATATCGGGCACGATTGTTTGTGCAACGCCAAGGACTTGGGCGAGTTCATCCCATGATGCATAGGCGCCACCTGCGAGAGATGCCATGATGGCATCACCGAAGCATGCGCCCACCGTAACCTTGGCAACCGAGACCTCGCGCCCGCATACGTCGGCGATAGCCTGCATCCAAACTGGATTCTTGGTTCCACCTCCGACAAGCATAATGCGCCCAATTGGCAGTCCATGCTCTCGCTCGATAATGTCGACATGGGATGCAACGGTATACGCGACGCCTTCCAAGGCGGCGCGAACCATATGGGCTCGCGTATGCCTTCCGGTCAGGCCAAAGAAGACGCCACGCGCCTCGGGATCATTGAGCGGAGTACGCTCCCCCGCAAAGTACGGCAGACACAGGAGCCCATCGGCACCCGGCGCCACATCGGCGGCATCATGCGCCATAACCGAATATGCATCGGGGCCACCGTGGCCCTCGGCCTCTACGGCGTCGCGATACAGCTCTTGGCGCAACCACGATGTGAGTGCACCCGCCGTATTGGTCCCCGCGCAGATCCCGTAAGTTCCGGGAATGATAAACGTTCCTGGCCACAGGCGGGCATCATCGACCATATGATCAGCTAAGTAGATGAAATACGCCGTGCTCCCCAACTGAACCATCATATCGCCGGGACGGAATACACCCGTCGAAATGGCCTCGGCACCAGAGTCGCCCGTTCCCACCAAGACAGGTGTCCCCGCCACGAGCCCCGTCGCCTCAGCCGCACGCTGCGTAATCACCCCGGCAATATCGGTAGCCGACATTACCTCCGCCATCTGGTCAGGCCGGCAGAAACGAGCACATTCCCGAGCATCAACCTTCCAAGTGTAGCGGTCATATAGGGGAAGAAAATCCTCCGCCAAATAACGGTCCACCGTAAAACGCCCCGTCAACTTTGCGCACAGAAACGATGACGCCGTCAGGAACTTCGCGGCACGTTCGTGCACCTCGGGCATATTCTCCTTAAACCACAAGATCTTAGGAGCAATATCTGACGAACAGGGATCGTGCCCGAAAAGCTCGCGCGCGCAATCTGACCCATATTCGGAAAGAAGCTCGTCAATCTGCGGCTTCGAACGTGCATCGACTCCATATAAAATCGCGGGCGCCAGCGCGTTGCACTCGGTATCGACCGGTACGCAGTCGCAACCCAATGCGGAAAGGCCCACGCATCCGATCTGCGCCGCGTTAACCCCCGATCGCACCACCAGCTCGCGCGACAAGCGGCAAAAATCGCCCCACCAAACTGCCTCCGCATCATGCTGGTACCATCCATCACGCGGGTTGTCCGTCTCGTGTCCACAAGAGGCCTGGCAAACGATGTTGCATCGATCATCGATTAAAACGCCTTTAGAGGCACTTGTCCCAATATCAATACCCAGATAGAACGCCATAGGTGCCTACTCCCCTCGCGCCGTGCGAGCGGCAGCCATAAAACGAGCTACCCGCTCAACATCAACCGGGGCATCCAGCTTTCCATCGCGCTTTAAGCACGTGCCGACAAACGCGCCATCGTAGTGAGCAAATACGTCAGCCACGGTATTTTCGCGACAACCGGTGCCACACACCACAGGTACTTGGCCAACACGCTCGCGGACCTCATCGGCAAGCTCGCCCGAAGCGCCGCGGCCGGCAGCCGAACCGCCGATGACCATCGCATCCGGTAGGCAATTAAAGAGAAGTGAATCGGCAATGTCCGCAGTCGTGCGGTCGTTGAGATAAACCTCCCCCTCGCTCGTGATGAAGTGAAAAAGCTTGAGGTCGTCCAAGCGCAGCGCCGCCTTGCGACGCATGGTGTGCGCGAAATCTCGGTTAATCAGCCCGAGATCACCGGCCCAGGCACCGCAAAAATTGCAGCGCGTGAACTGCGCATCGACGGCAGCGCACAGCTCGATTGTGGCATCACCATCGTAAATAGCCTCAGCTCCCCAAGGAGTCGACAAATCATGGGACAGAGCCCCGATTACATAGCCCATCGATGCAAGGGTTGAGGGAGAAACGTGCTGCTCATAGGGCATCGAGAGCTCATTGGTAATCAAAATGCCATCGACACCGCCCTGCTGCAACGCTTCGAGATCGCGCTTGGCGGCTTCCACGACCTGCGATACGATTCCACCCGGATAATACAACGGATCACCTGGCAGAGGACGCAGGTGCAGCATTCCGATAACCGGCTTTTCGGTCTTGAACATCGAAGTTAGAAACGACATAACGTGCTCCTTAATAGGGTTATTGCAGGGACGTTACTCCCCCAGCACCTCGACGTACACTTTTCGCTTCTGCGGACCGTCAAACTCCGCAAGATAGATGTTCTGGGCACCTCCGCACACGATGTGGCCATCTTGGACGGGAAAGAAGCAACTGTTTCCACAAATCATGCTCTTGATATGCCCACAGGAGTTGTTGCCGGTGGCTCCATAGCTCGGCAGGAAGTGTGCATGCGCATAGGGGGCATCGAGTGGGGCGATGCGATCAAGCGTCTCCATAAGATCCGTCTCCACGCAGGGCAGCCCCTCGTTTACCACGATTCCGCAGGTCGTATGCGACAAAATAATCGCTGCCAAGCCATTCGTCACCGAGCTGCGTTCGATGGCAGCGTGCACGTCTTCGGTAATATCGATGAACTGGTCCGGAGCAGTCGATAGATAGCTCAATGTCTCGAGCGTCACCATGTTCACTCATCCCCTTCAAGAAAACGCAGGGCATTACCCCAGTAGAGCCTTTCTCGCGCATCATCGCGCATGGGCACGGTATCGAGCGCCCGCTTGAGTTTGAATGCACGGAAGCGCGGCGTATTGCTGGCGAACATCACTTGGTGCGATAGCGCGCGCTCATACCACAGCGGCCCCATATCGACCGTGAAAAGACGCTGCATCATCTCCTCGGGCGAATCGATGTAAGTGATAGAGGTGTCCGCGTAGCAGTTGGGATACTTGAGCAGCATCGCCACGGTCTCGCGCACCCAGGGCCAGCCAAAATGGGTCAAACTAAAACGCACATTTGGATGCGTTGCGATTGTGTGCTCAAATGCAAGCGGGTTACTGCGCGAGAGCTCTGCGCCCGGCTCCCAAGACATACCGGCATGGAAAACCACCGGCTTGTTATAGCGCTCGCACAGTTCGTAAAGCGGCTCGGCCACAGCATCATCGGGGGCAAAACCCTGCTTTGCAGGATGCAGGCAAAGCCCCTTTGCCCCCAACTCGGTAAAGGCGCGCTCCAATTCGTCTGCGGCACCGCTCACCTGCGGGTCTACGCTCGCAAATCCCCACAGACGATCGGGATGTGCGGCAACCAGCATGGCAATCTGGTCATTGGTGCCAAAGTGCCCTCCGCATGCCGTGGTTACATCGAGCGGCATGAGCACGCTCTTCTGCACATCGCAGACGTCCATCTCGACTTGAAGCTCATCCCAATCCATGGGGCCCATATGCCCCATACCAAATTCTCGTGACCAAAAACCGAATCCATCAGGCTCATCACCCGGCGTACAGATCTCGCCGTAGAGCATAGGATGGACCAACATGTCGATAACCATTTCGTACTCCTTTCCAGGCATTTGACCCTAGTACGGCTCAAACGAACCAATCACTCGGGACGACAGCTCAGCGCCCGCCTTCATACACGCCGGAATATCAAGGCCATCGATCACGCCCTTGGTAAACCCGGCGATATACGAGTCGCCGGCACCCACGGTATTAACGACCTTCTCCGCCGGCACGATCCCGCACTCATAGAAGCGCTCACCGTCATAGGCAATGCTTCCCTTCTCGCCAAGCGTGGCAACCGCAACGCGCGGCCCCAATTCCTGCGCGTGACGTACCCAGTCCCGCAGCTCCGGAGTGTCATCTTCAAACGACATAAATGCGTAGTCAACGTAGGGAAAATGATTCTCGCAGGCATATTCGGGATCCTGGCTGAACACCGAGAAGTCCATAACCACCGTCTTGCCCGCATTATGCCACTCGGGCAGGAGGTCCAAACAATTGCCAAACAGGTCGGTATGAATGATGTCATGCTCTAGGATAAACGCCCGGTCATCTTCATTCGGACGATATGTCTCCATTACGCCATCGATTGCCTCGAGATGCACGCGATCGACGCCGTCTTTCAATGCCATGAGCATCACCGAGGTGTCGCCATCCTCCACCCGCAGATGAGAGATATCAAACCCCTCGGCGGCCAGCGCCTCTCTCATCTTGTCTCCGTACTCGTCCTTGCCGACAACCGACACGGCGGATACCGAAACGCCCATTCGTGCAAGATGGATACCCCAGTCAATGCCATTACCAGTCGGATAGAACACGCCGATGTTTTGATAGACGTCCGCACAGCAAAAACCAGCCGCACACGCTTTAATACCCATGGTCTTCTCCAATGTTCAAAAGGGGACCCACCACATGGCGAGCCCCCTTTTCGCGTTTCGCTTATTGTTTTGCATCGGCTGTCCAAGGCCTCATAGCCAGACCGCCGTACGCTTTCTTAAGCTATTCGACGATTGGTGCTCCGTGGCCCCAAGAACCTTCCATGCCGCACACGGTCGAGGCAAACCCGGCAGCAAAGTCGAGCGCGCGCTCGATGGCCTCGGCACCACCCTCACCACGCTTGGCGGAATCGAGATAGCACATCAAAAACGAGGTGAGGAACGAGTCGCCCGCCCCCATGGTGTCCTTCATGTCCGTTACCGGTTTAGCCAGCTGGCGGTAATAACGCTCGCCGTCGTAAGCAATGCAGCCCTCGGCGCCCGCCGTAGCCGACACAAAACGCGGACCCAGATCCTTCACCCATGCCAGACGCTCGCGAATCTCGTCCTCACTCGCGGCATCCGCCGCACTAAAGAAAGCAAAATCGACATAGGGCGCAATCTGCTCGTAGTACTCGTCGGTGGAGTCGTCCGAAAAGTCAAAAGAGACCGTGACGCCCGCAGCCTTCAACTTGGGCAGCTCGCGCTCGGTGAAGCAATAGTTGCCCGAATGAACCACATCGAACTGCTTCATGTACGAAAGGTCAAAGCGATCGAGAACATAGCGCGCATCGCCACGGATACCGCCCTCGTTGGAGCCGAGGAAGACACGGTCACCGTCAACGACGGTCACGCGAGCCGCTCCGTTCTCGCCAATCATCTGCTCGCACTTGTCAAGCTCGATACCCTCATCCTCGAGGCTTGCAATGACATGCTCGGCAGCGGCGTCATTGCCAAAAATGCCCATGTATGCAGAGCGTGCGGCACCGCATTTCTTGGCATAAACGGCGAAGTTCACCGCATTGCCGCCGGGATACATGGTGTGGATATGCTCGTAGCGATCGACGACGTTGTCGCCAAATCCGAGCGCGTTAACGTTAAATGCCATGGCCTTTGCCCCTTCTAGTACTCGACAACACCCATATAGCGACGGAAATCGGGATCGTGATCAAACACCTTGCCGCGTGCAGCACGCAGCTCGCAGTTCATGGCGTAGAACAGCACCGGGTCCAGATAGGCACGGACACTCGCCGGCACGGCTTCCATACCGTACTCCTTGGCATCGAGCACCATCAGCGTATCGGTATGCGTCTTAAGGAACGCAAGGGCGCGCTCGTCCATAGCACGGCACTCGCTGGAGCCCATCTGCAGGAAGTAAAAAACGCCATCCTGAGTAGCCTCGAAGGGGCCGTGGAAGTACTCGGCAGAGTGGATGTAGCTGCAGTGCTGCCACTGCATCTCCATAAGAGAGCAGATAGCGAAACCGTAGGTCTGGCTAAAGTTGGGACCGCTGCCCAGAATGTAGAAGAACTCGTGCTCCTGGCAAAGCTTGGCAAAACGATCACCTAGCTCGGCATTTACCTTCTCACGTGCCGGGGGAAGAATCTTATCCATCTCGGCGATACCGGCATACATATCGGCAAGATCGGCGTAGCCCTCCTGCTGATCGAGCAGCTCGGCCGCAAGCGACAGCGAAATGCCAGCGGGGACCTCGGCCTGCGGCACGCCCTCGCCCCACGGGTAGACCCACGTGGTCCACTTGCCGGAATCAATCTTGGATCCAGCGTTGTCGGTCTGGGCGATCACCGTAGCGCCGGCAGCAAGGGCAATCTCGCAGCCCTCGACGACCTCGGGGGTGTTGCCACTGTGGCTGCAAGCAATGACCAGGGATTTCTCGCCCAAGCGGCGCGGGCGCATGATATCAAACTCGCGAGCCGTATAGATATACGAAGTGAAGGTGGTTGCCTCGCGCTGCAGAAGCTCATGAGCCGGGATCAAATCGATCATGGAGCCACCGCAAGCAATCCAGTAGACGCTGTCGAACTTTCCCTTCTCGGCAATTGCCTCTTTGATCAGATCGTGTGCGTTCATATCCAGTTCCTTTCTTGTTTGGTCCGCAATCAATGACGTTGGCTGCGTGGCCGATAGTTGTTTTAGTCAATCAGATATTTCTCGAATGCGGCCATGTTCTTGGCATCTGCCGCCGCCGGGTCATCGTAGTAACGCCCGTCCGTGATTTCCTGGCCCAGCATGCCATCGAAACCATGGGCATTAAGCGTGGCGACGAAGGCGTCCATATCGTGCTTGCCATCGCCCCACACCAGATGGCCATACGGGTCACCGTCGATAAAGTGCATCTCGTGAATTGCCCCATCACCAAAGGCGGCAAACCAGTCCTCGAGCGTCTCGCCCGCAACGCCCATCGCGGTTGTATCAACCATGGGCTGTAAGTACGGGCTCGCGACCTCGTCAATCATGCGCTTCGCATCGGAAACCGTCGTTACAAGGTTGCTCTCCTCGGGACGCAGGCTTTCCATCGTAAGCACCAGACCGTGCTCACCGGCATACTCCGCCAGAATGGACAAGTGCTCGCGGCTGCGCTTCCAGGCTTCCTCGCGGTCCTCGTCCCAGTCGCCCCAGCCCGAGTTGACGGACATACGGTCGCACCCAAGTACCTCGGCAAGCTCAATGCCGTGCTTAAAGTACGCCAGGCTGCGCTGTTCATGCAGCGGTTTGCGTGCGCAGTACTGCCAAGGATAGACAACATTCTCGGGGCACAGAGTACGATACCTAAGCCCACGGTCTTCAGCCTTTTTCGCCAGGACCTCAGCCTCAAAGTAGCCCGTGTGGTCGAGCGTCACATGCGGCTCCGCACACCACAGCTCAATGGACTCAAAGCCCAAACGCTGCTGCACATCAAGGAAGTAATCGAGCGACCACATGATGTAGTGGATATTCATGCCCGCAATCTGTTCGCGGCGCAGCGTCGGTTTGGATTCAGACATCTTATGCCTCCTTATTTCGATCGAACACGATTTGTCCGTCCGACATCGTCATATCAACCGAAAGATCGCGTGCGTCGCGATAATCGATGTCGAACACATCCCGATCGAGCACGCAGATATCGGCAAGCTTGCCGACCTCAAGCGTACCCAGTTCGTCTTCGCGCATCAAATCGTACGCGCCCCCGGCAGTCCAAGCACGCAAGAGCTCGACAAGCGTCAGCGCGTTGGCCTCATTCACGGGCAGTCCATCGTCGAAGTATCCACCGCACGCGCTGTAGATTGACTCGCCCAGGCTCGGAATCAGCAGTGGCAAATCCGTACCACAGCACACCGTGCATCCGGAATCTTCCATGCCGCGGCGATTCCAGCTGTGCAAAAGTCGCGTCTCGCCAATTTGTCGACGCATCATCGACAGGCAATCCTCGCGCCGGTCCAGCGTCAGAATCTGCGGATAGACCTCGCAAATTCCACCTAACTTGCCAAACTCGACAAGATCGGTCGGGTCAGAGTTCTCGAGATCGGTAATCGCATGGCGGCGAAGCAACCGTCCATGCTCGTCTCGAGGCAGCGAGGCATAGAGCGCCACGGTGCGACGAACGGCGCCATCGCCCTGGCAATGCAAAGAATATCGGAAGCCGTCAGCATCAATTGCACGCAGCTCGTTCTCAATCAGATCCCACTCGGGCTCCTCGACAACCGTCTTGCCGGCAGCTCCCGCATCGGCCGTGTCCTCATAGGGGTCAATCATCTCGGCAAGCCCCGCCCATACGCCGCGATCGGTCATACGGTTGAAGCCAGAAAAACGAACGAACGGTCCCCGAAAGCGCTCTCGTGCCTCGCGAGCATACGACAGATTTGCACCGGCACCCACCGGCTGCGACATCATAGAGACGCGAACCGTCAGCTCACCAGATTCCTCACGGCGAGCCATTTCGTCGGCAAAACCGTAGTAGTCATCAAACGCCATCTCCTTGATGGCGGTAACGCCGCGCTCGTTAAGCATGCTCATGTAGTCCGAATACCCCGCACGTACCTCGGGCAGCGCGAGGAAATCGCTCATCATGCGCCAGATCTTCTCGGCATAGCACGCCTGGGGCGTGAAGCCGTATCGCGCACTGGCGGCAGCATTGAGAACGCAGGTCTCCGCACCCGGTGTAAAGCAGACGACAGGGATATCGCCAAAACAATCGTCAAACACAGCCGCCGTATTTGCGTTCTCGGCATCCGATGCCAACGTTTCGGGTAGGTTGTGGCCAAAAGCCGCCGCGCAATCCGGATGATCTTCTTTCCATGCACGCAAGAGCGACACGGCCTCTTTGGCATCAGCGATGCCGGACAGATCAGGCCCCAACGTCCGCAGCGCCCAGCCTGTATAGAAGGTATGCACATCGATCAGGCCAGGCATGACGGTGCGGTCGCCCAGGTCAACTACCTCGTCCGCCTGGGTCAAATACGAAGCTAGCTCACACTTGGTGCCAACAGCCTCAATTCGATTGCCACGGACCGCTACGAAACCTTCAAACGGCAGGTCCCCCGTACCGGTAAAGACGCTCTTAGACGTCAGGACCGTCAAACGATCAGACATCACAACCACCTACGCCGGAAGCATGCCAGAAATTGCCGTTACGATCAGGCCAAAGACGACCATGAAGATGAAGAACTTCCAAATGGTCTTCCACCATTGGCCAAACGAAATCTTAGCCACGCCAAGGCCGGCAACCGTCATGCCCGCCACGGGACTGATGGTGTTGATGGTCTGGTTGGCAAACTGGAGCGCGGTAACGGCTGCCTCGGGATTGAGGCCCATGAGCTCGGTCAGGGGGCCCATAACGGGCATGGTGAGTGCCGCCAGGCCAGAACTCGAGGGAACCAGCAAAGAGAGCAGGCCAAGGACGATATACATAAACGTGGTGTAGACGGCGGCGGGTGCACCGGCGAGCGCAGTAGCGAGCGCCTGGAGGATGGTGTCGATGATCATGCCGCCCTCGGCGATGACCAGAATACCGCGAGCGATACCGATAACGATGGCGGCGTACGCAAAGTCGGCGAGACCTTTAACGAACTCCTCAGCAATCGTCTGCTGGTCAAGACCGCCCAGGATACCGGCAAGCAAGCCCATGCCAAGGAACACGGCGGAAATCTCATTCATGTACCAACCCTGGGTAACAAGACCCCAGACGATAATGCCCATACCGCAAGCAAAATCGATAAGCACGAGCTTCTGACGGGTAGTGAAATCTTCCTCGATGGAGGCATCGGTCACGGAAAACTCGATACGCTTGAGCTTATCGTCCTCGTACGTAATGGACGACTCGGGGTTTTTCTTGACGCGCATGGCGTAGCGCATGGCCCATGCGATACCGACGGCAGTGAAGATGACCCAAGAAACGGCGCGCAGCCACAGTTGCGGATTGCCCTCGATGCCAATGATGCCCTGGGCGATCAAAACATTAAACGGATCGATGGTCGAAGCGCAATATCCCAGGTTAGGACCAAGGAAGCAGATGATGAATGCCGTCATCGAGTCATAACCGATACCCATCATGATGGGAATGAAGATGGCATAGAACGGCAGGGCTTCCTCAGACATACCAAACGTGGTGCCGCAAATGGACAGCAACGTCATCGTGATGGGAATGATGAGGATGTCCTTGTTCTTGAGCTTTTTAATCACACGGCTCATGCCGGCATTCAAAGCGTTGGTCTTGGTGATGATTGCGAACGACCCGCCAATCAATAAGACGAACGCAACGACGTCGGCAGCCTCCTGGATGCCCTTAGTGGGCGCTTGCAGGACTGCAAAGATATCCTGCCCCAGATTGATGGTCTCGCCGGTCTCGGAATCGGTGTAGTTCTTATCGACCTGTTCATAGGTTCCAGCAACGGCGACTTCACGCTCGCCCGCCGCTGTCGAAATCGTCTTGCGCTGATACTGACCAGAGGGAACGATCCAAGTCAAGACCGCAAAGACAACGATCAGCAAGAACATGATCGTATAGACATGCGGTAATTTGAACTTAAAACGTCTGTTTGTCTTCTTCGCCTTCGTATCTGACATAGATACCTCCAAAGAACTCGAGACTGCATCGCATCTCGCTTCAACGTTTGCACAAGACAAACGTTCTATGACGTTCTATAGATTACCAGCAGCTTTTCTCGTCATCAAGATTATTTCAAACTGATTGCTGCAACGCGGTTGAACGGTTGCGTTTGCGCCGTGAACGGTATGGAAACGCCCGGTGAGACGATTCACCGGGCGTTTCCATACGCATGTCCTAGATGTCAAAAACGTAGCGAGACCCAACGATCCGCTGACGACCGATGATAAACGGCCGCCGCTGCTCATCGAAAAAGAAGGCTTCCATATAAAACAAGGGTTCGCCAACGGGAACCGCCAACAACCGAGCGACCTCGGGCGACGCACACGCGATCTCAAGCGTGCATGGGTCGGTAAACGCGGGCGTGCGGCCCGTCCGGTTGCGCACGAACTCAAAAATGGATTGGTTAGATAGAGGTGCCGTTGATAGATAGGCGTTGTCCTCGTAAACATATATGTTGTTCTCGAGCATGACAGGGACGCCATCGGCAGTACGCACGCGCTCAACGCAGATCAAGTCAGTTCCAACGGCAACACCAAAGAACTGTGCCTCGGTGGAATCCGCCGGCAGTATCTTTCTCGAAATGACACGCGCCCCCGGTTCCATTCCGTTAACGCGGCATGCGTCCGAAAAACTCTGGACGTCATCCTTCTGGCGAATCTTGCGCTTGAGCTTGGGGGCATTGACAAACGTGCCTTTCCCCTGTCGCTTCGTTAGATAGCCCTGTTGGACGAGCTCCTCAATAGCGCGTCGCACGGTAACGCGGCCAACTTTATAGCTCTCAGCCAATTCGAATTCGTTGGGTATCCGCGCAGCTGCCTTGTAGGCACCGGAGTTGATTTCGTTTTTGATGATATCGATAACCTGTTGGTACAGCGGTATCGCTGCTTTACCGTCAGTTAGCCCTTCAGTCGGTGGCATATACCCTCTCCAAGCACAATTAAGTCTAAAACGGGCTTAAGGGCATTCAACAAGTCCTTAAGCCCGCATTAGCTTAAAGTATGCTAGGTGTCGCACCAAAATGTCGGCTATTTACTCATCAGACCCGAAAAACGCGCAACTACCGCGCTCCTAAGAAAGCGTGAGCAGCTCCGGCAGCTGGTCGATGATCTTGTCCGCGGCATCCTGGCTAAAGCCAAAGCGCTCCTCGCGCTTGGCAATGACCGTCAGGCCGGCACGCTTGCCGGCAGTGATGCCAGGCACCGAATCCTCAACGCAGCAGCAACGGACCGCAGGCAGCCCCAACAGGTCCAGCACATGCAGGTAGATGTCGGGCTCGGGCTTGCTCTCCTTAAACTGCTCGCCGCTCACCACATACTCAAAGGCATCCGACAGCCCGCATGCATTGAGCACTTCCTCGATGCTATCCATGGGAGACGAGCTGGCAAGCGCCACGCGAACGCCGCGGCGCGGCAGCTCGCGAATCGTATCCACAGCGCCCGGGTTAATCAAAGCCTGGTAGTCACGCGGACGCTTATGCGCCCACTCGTCCCAACGGGCCAATGCTTCCTCGCCAGTGAAGTGCCCTTTACCGGCGCGCTCAAACCAATCGACCAGCATATGCAGGAAGAACTGATGTGAGGTACCAACCTGCCCGTTCAACTCCTCTTGGGTCAGATTCAACCCAAGCTCCTTGGCAAACGCGGCAGTCTCCCCCAGGTAGTAATACTCGGTATCGACAATGACGCCGTCCATGTCAAAGATAACGGCGTCGAACGGAAATGCGGACACGGCACCCTCCCTAACAAAAGGGCGCCCGCAAGCGGACGCCCGAACCATGCACTATCGGCGATTCTAACCCAGCAGCTTATCCAGCGCCACCGCAATACCGTCTTCGTTGTTGTTGGCGGTCACCATCTGGGCCACGGCCTTGACTTCATCGACAGCGTTACCCATGGCGACGCCGGTACCAGCCCACTCGATCATGGACTTGTCGTTCTGGCCGTCGCCAAACGAGACGACCTCGCTGGCATCGATGCCGAGCTTGGGCAGGGCACCCTCGAGCGCGCGGGCCTTGTCGATACCGGGCGCCGTGTACTCAAAGTACCAGTCAGCCGTAAACATGCCCGAAAGCGTCTGCTTAAAGGGCGCATACATCTCCTCGTGATGCGCCTGCAGGTAGGTCGGATCGCCCGCCGTCAGCAGCTTGTCCACGGGATAAGCATCAGCGACCTCATGCAGGCTCTCCACCTCGCGAATCTTAAGATCGCACGCGTCGCGCTCATACTTGACGATATTCTTCTGCGAGCCGTCAGGCAGCGTGATCATGCAATGGTACGAGTCCTCGACGTGCAAATCGCGACCAAGCGAAATCATAGGGATCACGTCAAAATTACGCAGGTGATCAATCAGGCGATGCAATTCGTCGGCAGGCATAGCCTGATCGAACAGCACCTCGTCGGTCTGGGCATCGACCACATGCGCGCCATTAAAGGCAACTAGCAGACCGTCATGGTTTTGAAGGTCGAGCTCCTGCGCCAAGGCGTGCAGCCCCCATGCGGGACGGCCCGAAGCCAAGATGAGCTTAATGCCCGACTCCTGTGCCGCGAGCAGCTTCTCGCGCGTACGCGGGCTGATGACCTTTTGGTCGTTGGTGAGCGTACCGTCGATATCCATTGCGATGGCTTTGATTGCCATATGTGCCTCCCTGTCATTGAGCAACCTTGTCTGAGCCATCATACAGAACACCCACGGCAGCTCTGTCTGCAACGGGTAAAAAGTCATATTGTCCCGAACATGAACGGGACGCCTTCGACGATTGCGATGCCCGTCGAAGCGCCTCCCGATACATTCCATCCTATCCAAATAGCAAAGGGCCCGCATCCCAACGGATACGGGCCCTTGTCGGCTATGCGTTAGTTTTCGCAGCGAATCCTACTTGCGGTGAGCGCGGTAGAACTCGATGAGCGCCTGGGTCGAAGCGTCCTGCTCGGCCTTGGCGGCATCGTCGTGGAAGGCCGGGGTAATCTGCTTGGCAAGCTGCTTGCCCAGCTCGACGCCCCACTGGTCGTAAGAGTCGATGCCCCAGACCGTGCCCTCGACAAACGTGATGTGCTCGTACAGGGCGATGAGCTCGCCAAGCGCGAACGGGGTCAGCGTGTCACCGAAGATCGAGGTCGTCGGGCGGTTGCCCTCAAAGCAACGAGCCGGGACGATCTGTTCGGGCGTGCCCTCGGCACGAACCTCGTCGGCTGTCTTGCCAAAGGCGAGTGCCTTGGTCTGGGCCAGGAAGTTGCCCAGGAACAGCTCGTGCACGTCCTGGCCGCTGTCGGTCGCAGGGTTGGCGGTATTGGCGAAGGCGATGAAATCGGCCGGAACCACCACGGTGCCCTGGTGCAGCAGCTGGTAGAAGGCGTGCTGGCCGTTGGTGCCGGGCTCGCCCCAGAAGATCTCACCGGTGTCGGAGGTCACGGCGCTGCCGTCCCAGCGGACATGCTTGCCGTTGGACTCCATGGTGAGCTGCTGCAGGTAGGCCGGGAAACGATGCAGGTACTGGCAGTACGGCAGCACGGCGTGGCTCTTGGAACCGAAGAAGTTGACGTACCAGACGTTGAGCAGACCCATCAGCGCGACGGCGTTGTTCTCGAGCGGCGTGTTGCAGAAGTACTCGTCGATGGCGTGGAAGCCCTCGAGGAACTGCTGGAAGCGCTCGGGGCCGAGCACGACGATCAGCGACAGGCCCACGGCGGAGTCGACAGAGTAGCGGCCGCCGACCCAGTTCCAGAAACCAAAAGCGTTGGCGGGGTCGATGCCGAAGGCCTCGACCTTCTCGAGTGCGGTGGAAACGGCGACAAAGTGCTTGGCCACGGCCTCGGCGTTCTGCTCATCGGAGCCGTCGATGGCGCCCTGGGCCTTGAGCTGCTCGAGCATCCAGGTCTTGACCTCGCGGGCGTTGGTGAGGGTCTCGAGCGTGGTGAAGGTCTTGGAGACGATAATCACGAGCGTGGTCTCGGGATCCAAACCCTTGAGCTTCTCGGCCTGGTCGTTGGGGTCGATGTTGGAGATGTAGCGGCAATCGATACCGGCGTCGGCATAGGGGCGCAGAGCCTCGTAAGCCATGACCGGGCCCAGATCGGAGCCGCCGATGCCGATGGACACCAGGTGCTCGATCTTCTTGCCGGTAACGCCCTTCCACTCACCGGAGCGCACACGCTCGGCAAAAGCATACATGCGATCGAGGACCTCGTGCACGTCGGCGACGACGTCCTGGCCGTCAACGATGAGCTGGCCTTTCTCGCTCGCCGGACGGCGCAGCGCGGTGTGCAGGACGGCGCGGTCCTCGGTGGTGTTGATGTGCTCGCCGGAGAACATGGCGTCGCGGCGCTCCTCGAGCTTCACCTCGCGGGCAAGATCGCACAGGAGCTTGACGGTCTCGTCGGTCACCAAGTTCTTGGACAGGTCGAAGTGCAGGTCACCGGCGTCAAAGCTCAGCTTGTTCACACGCTCGGGATCGGCGGCGAACCAGACCTTGAGGTCGATACCTTCGGCCTCGAGCTTCTCCTGATGAGCCTCGAGCGCCTTCCAAGCGTCAGTCGACGTAGCATCGATAGGTGCGGCAACAGTTGCCATAAAGTCCTCCTCGGCATACGGGCGCACGCCTCTATGCGCCCGGACATTCAGATGCCACTATTCTAGCGCAGGTCAAGACTACAATCAGCGAGCGTTGCCAATTGGCCCCCAAACGGCAACCAACCAAAAAGGGACAGGTTTATTTTGGCAGGTCAAACGCTTTACCAACCAAAAATAACCCATCCCTTTATGCCAAATATTAGGCCGCGGCGCAGACGCTACCGAGCAACTCGCGCAGAGGAGACCCGATGCCCTCCAGCAGTTCGGGCGCGATGATGGCAAAAACGGGAACCTCGCCGGCCCCCACGACGGCAGGCACCTTGCCCTCCGAGACGATACATCCATAAGGGACAAAACCGTCTTCGCCGACATCGAGCGCCGCCATGCGACGGGCGAGCTCGCGCGCAAAGCCGGCAGTATCGGCATCGCCAATCGCCAAGACAAAGTCCACGCCTTCGTCGGTCGCCAGGGCCACGGCTTCGTCGATCAGCTCGTCTCCTCCGTCGCCTTCAACCGAGCCGCAGCGGAAAAGCACGCGCTCGAGCAGGGCGCGATCAACCGAGCCCAGCGCCGCCGAAACGAGCTCATCACGCGTGCGCTTGTCGCCTCCCAGCACGACCAGTGCCTTGGTGCCGCCATAGTGGGCAACCAATCGCCCGCACCAGCGAGCCACATCCCCATCCGCAACCAAGCGCGTCGGCATACCAAACCCATAGTTGACCATTATCCCCACAACCCTTCCGTGCTTTATGGTGGTATCAATCGTTAGCCTCATGCTACGAAGCGAGCTTTTCCGAGCTGTTACGCACTCTTTAGGGCTGCGTTAAAAACCCGATGCAGCCGCACGACCATACCTGCCAAAAAGGGGCAGGTTTTGACGGTGTCCGGTCGAGCAGGTATTATCGAACAGGTATTCGATAAGAACATGTGTTTGATGGGAGGCTCGGATGGAGCACGAGCAGCACACCTACATCTGCATCGACCTCAAGACGTTTTATGCCAGCGTCGAGTGCGTCGATCGTGGGCTCGATCCGCTCACCACCAACCTGGTCGTTGCCGACGAATCGCGCGGACGCACGACCATCTGTCTCGCTATCACGCAGACCATGAAGGACCTCGGGATACACAACCGCTGCCGTCTATTCGAGATTCCCGACGGCATCGACTACATCAAAGCAGTGCCGCGCATGCAACACTACATGGAGGTGTCGGCGCAAATCTACGGCGTCTATCTGGAATACGTCAGCCCCCAGGACGTGCACGTCTACTCCATCGATGAGTGCTTTATCGACGTGACGCCCTATCTGGACCTTTATCACACCGATGCCGAAGGGTTCGCCTGCATGTTGCGCGACGAGGTCTTGGGGCGCACCGGCATCACGGCGACGGTCGGTATCGGCCCCAACCTATTCCAGGCCAAGGTGGCGCTCGACATCACCGCCAAGCACGTAGCCAGCCGCATCGGCATACTCGACGACGAGATCTTTCGCAAGGAGATCTGGCCCCATCGCCCCATCACCGACATCTGGGGCATCGGCCCCGGCGTGGCGGCCCGTCTCGAGAAATACGGCGTCTACGACCTGATGGGCGTCGCCGCACTCGACGAGAACCTGCTCTACGACGAACTCGGCGTCAACGCCGAATATCTCATCGACCACGCCTTCGGGCGCGAGCCGACAACCATCGCCGATATCCAAGCCTATCGCCCGCAAGCGACCTCGACCACCACAGGACAGGTGCTCTCGAAGGGCTATGCCTACGAGCAGGCCTACACCGTCTTGCGCGAAATGGTCGACAACGCCGTGTTGGATCTAGTCGATAAGCACGTGGTCTGCGACAGCATCTCGCTCTTTGTGGGCTACGCGAGCGAGCGCGCCGACATACGCCGGCTCAACGCCAGCGGCACGGCGCAGTATATAGACGGCTGCGGACACTTGCGCTCGAGCACCTCGGGCATCGAGCCCGCAGCGACCGACGGCCCCGAGCTCGCGCCCCGTGCTCCCAAGCCCGTCCAGCGCGATGACGAAAGGCGTCGCCTGGTGCGCGAAGCGCAGGCAATCGATGGCATCTTTGTGGGAGAGCATGGCGGCAAACCGCGTGGTGGCTATGCCGCACTCTTTGCGCACTCCAACGCCTCGCGAAAGCTGCCCGAGCGCACTAATTCGTTTAAGAAAATCATGGGGTATTTCGATGACCTTTGGGCACAAACGGTCGATCCCAAACGACCGGTCAAGCGCATCAACCTGGGATTTGGCAATCTTGTGCCCGAGGAATTTGCCACCATCGATCTGTTCAGCGATATCGAGGCCGACGAGCGCGAGCGCGACCTGGCGCGCGCCGTCCTGGCCGTGAAAGGCAAGTACGGCAAGAACGCGCTCGTCAAGGGATTAAGCTTTACCGCCGGCGCCACCGCGCGCGAACGCAACGGCCAAGTTGGAGGACACCGTGCCTAAACCCAAACAACAGCCCGTGCGCCCGCCGACCGCCTTCGAGCGCCTGGCGGACCCCGAGGGCAGACGCCGCGCCGCCGACCCCAACCTCACTGCCAACGGTGCCGTGCGCGCCAACCGCGCCGCACAGTTTATGCCCTTTGCCGCCCTCACGGGATACTACGAGCTCGTACGCAAGCAAGAAATCACTGTCGAGCCCAAATGCGAACTCACGGAAGAAAAAGCCCTCGAGCTTTCAAAAAAGCTCGAGGGCCTCAAACGTGGCGACCTGGTCCGCGTCACCTATTACGACACGTACGGCTATCGCGCTCGCACGGGCATCCTTGACGAAGTGCTCCCCGCCTTCAAGCTCCTCAAGCTCCGAGACATCACCATCGACTTCGACGACATCCAAGACATTGAGCTGCGCGGACGAGCCTAGCCAAGGAAGCGCATCCAGAGCGACGCTTACAGCGTCATGACGTAGTAGCCCGCGTCTTTCACGGCCGTCTCGAGGACACCGCGATCAACCGGACGCTTAGAGCGCACGTGTGCCGTGTGGTCCGCATACGTCACCGTTGCCCACACGCCATCCAGTGCATTGAGGGCATTGGCCACATTCTGAGCGCAGCCATCGCAGCTCATGCCGCCGATGAGCAGCTCATCGCTATAGGGATAGTGTGACGCATCGGTATCCACCACAACAACCTTTTTGGCCTTCTTGCCGCTCGTACCATCGCTGCAGCAACTCTTCCCGTGTGTCGAAGCGGCAATGCGACGCAGTCCAAAAAACATGCCGACGGCAATGACGGCCAGCACGATGAGATTCGCAGGGTTGAGCAAGTCACTCATGCGCTCCCCTTTCAAGTAGCACTATCTAGATACCCCCATGGGGTGCCCCCATCTTAACCCAAAATCATGTCTGTTCGGTCAATTAGTTTCCCTCTTCAAACTTTTTTGTTGACCATGGCTTACTTTCGTGTATAAGTTTTCCTAGGCTAACAGTTTAGATCCGTAAGGAGCGCCGTGACTCGAACCATAGACATCCCAACGTTTCAGGCGGCAGTCGTGCGCAACTGCTCTCCCACGCTCGCGGGCATCAAGCCGGCATCGCTCTTTACCTATCCAGGCGTCTACGCCCATCAGGATGGTTCGGGCGCGACCGCGCCAATCACAGAACACCGAGCACGCCTGCTCGACGTTATCGCCCAGTGCAATAGCGAGCTTGACCCGCTCGGCATCCACCTGAGCGTTTTGGTCTGGCGGCCCTGCGGAGCGCTCGTGTACGTGTACCGAGCCAAAAGCCTCACCACCTATTTCGCAGACCCTCGCGCCCAAACGGCGCTCGCCTCGGAAGGCTACGACACGGGAGACCTTTCGACATGCCTTGTGCATTTGGCATCACGCATCACGCTCGCGAGCAATAACATCGCGGAATGCGCTTGTAGCCAGACTCGATGCGCACTACCCCAGCAAGCTAGCTGCAGCAAAGACTGCACCTGCGAGTTTCCGCACGAAATAGGCTACTTCCTTGGATATCCCTACGACGACGTGCACGAGTTTATCGTCCAGCGCGGCGAGAACTACAAGGTCTTTGGGGCCTGGAAGGTCTACGCAAATGTCGAGCAGGCGCTTGCGACGTTTGATGCCTACCGTGCCTGCACCCAATACTTCACTTTTATCTATCAGCAGGGCTGCAGCCTGGCGCAACTTGCCCAGGCAACCCGATAGAACGTACAAACCGCGGCAAGCGCCGCACGACCGAAAGGACAAAACATGAGCAAGATCGCCGTCGTCTATTGGAGCGGTACGGGCAACACCGAGGCCATGGCCAACTTCGTCGCGGAGGGCGCGACGTCAGCCGGAGCCGAGACAGAGGTCATCTCCTGCGCCGACTTCTCCGCCGACAAGGCCGCCGAATATGATGCCTTCGCCTTCGGCTGCCCCGCCATGGGCTCCGAAGAGCTTGAGTACGACGAGTTCCAGCCGATGTGGGACGAAGTCAAGGAAATTCTCGGCGTGAAGAAGGTCGTTCTTTTTGGTTCCTACTCGTGGGCCGAGGGCGAATGGATGGACAACTGGAAGGCAGACGCCGACGAGGCGGGTGTCAACGTCGTCGATTCCGTAATCTGCTTCGACGCCCCCGATGACGAGGGCGAGACCGCTTGCAAGGCCCTCGGAGCCGAGCTCGTGTAACGAACCCAGGGCTTCCAAAAGAGCCTGCATCAAAGCGCATCCCCGTCCCTACAAAAGAGCGGGGGCTGGATTCAAGTCCAGCCCCCGCTCTTTTATAACGGCAGTTACATCAATCGGCTACGAGATGTTGCCCAAGAACGCCTTGGTGCGCTCGCTCTTGGGATGGTCGAAGACCTCACTCGGCGTACCCTCTTCCACGATAACGCCACCGTCCATAAAGACGACGCGGTCGGCGACGTCGCGGGCAAAGCCCATCTCGTGAGTCACGACGATCATGGTCATGCCATCGCGTGCCAGGTCGCGCATGACACCCAGAACGTCGCGGACAAGCTCGGGGTCAAGCGCCGACGTGGCCTCGTCAAAGAGCATCACGTGTGGATTCATCGACAGGGCGCGGGCGATGGCAACGCGCTGCTGCTGGCCGCCCGAGAGCTGGCTCGGCATAAAGTCGATACGCTCGGCAAGACCGACCTTGGTCAGCTCCTCGACGGCGATCTTCTCGGCCTCTTCCTTGCTGCGCTTGAGCACCTTTTGCTGCGCAAGCATGACGTTCTTTTTGACCGACAGGTGCGGGAACAGGTTGAACTGCTGAAACACCATGCCCAGGTGCGTGCGCACTTTGTTGAGGTCGACACCCTTGGCGCACACATCCACGCCCTCAACGATAATCGAGCCGCTCGTGGGCTCCTCAAGACGGTTGATGCAGCGAAGCATCGTCGACTTACCCGAGCCCGAGGGGCCCAGGACCACGACGACCTCACCCTTGTGCACATCCAGATCGATGTCGCGCAGGACCACGTTATCGCCAAAGGCCTTCTGGAGGTTCTTGATGCTGACGACGACCTCGTTCGAGTTATTGGTTTCGCTCATGATAGGACCTCCTTACAGACCGGCGATGTGATCGGCGGGCGTCGCGACAACCTGTCCGGCGCTCTTGGCGGGACGCTTCTTCTTGGTCTCGGCCGTGCCCAGCAGCCTCGCCTCAAGACCGCTCACCAAGCGAGCAAGCGGCAGAGTAATGACCAAATAGAACAGGGCGGCAACCACATACGGCGTAATGGAGCCCGTCGTGGCCACGATGGTACGGGCGTTCATGACGATCTCGACCACGCCCACGGCGGCGAGCAGCGACGTATCCTTGTAGAGCAGGATAAACTCGCTGGTCAGCGTAGGCAGGACATTGCGGAACGTCTGCGGAATCATAACGTAGAGCAGCGTCTGGAAGGCATTCATGCCCAGCGAGCGAGCAGCCTCGTTTTGACCCTTCGGGATCGACTGAATACCGGCACGGAAGATCTCGCACAGATACGCAGACGAGTTCATGGCCATGACGATGACGCCCAGGACATAATCATCCACCTTGACGCCGGCCAGCGGCAGGCCAAAGAACGCGATATATATCTGCAGGAACGCCGGCGTGCCGCGGATGATATTCACGTAAATGCCGGCAAGGCAACGCAGGATGCGCGACTTGGAAATGCGCATGAGCGACAGCGCGAAGCCAAAGGGAATTGCCAGCGGAAACGCCACGAGCACGATCGAGAGCGACATGAGGAAGCCCTTAAAGACGATCGGCAGGCTCTGGACCAAAATGACCGGGTTCAGGAACAGGCGCAGGAACATATTGGAGTTCCACGCCTCGACCCACGGCTGCTCCTTAAGGTCGGCCAAGAAGTTATCGAATGCCGTCACGCCCTTAATCTCAACCGAGGGCATCTTGGAGATTTTCTTGGTCGAGCCATCGGCCAAGGTATAGGTTCCGCTAAAGGCCTCATCGCCGCCCTCGACAGGGAAGGTCACGCCGTAAACCTCAACGCGGAAATAACCGCCGGCAGGTGCCGTCTCGCCAAAGTCAATCTTGAGCGTCTGACCATCGGCCTTGCATGTAGGCTTCATGGGCGTACGGTCCATGAGGTCCTCGCCCGAGAGCATCGTCAGCCGCGTGTCGTCGGCACCAAACGTCGTGCCGTCGACAAACGTCAGCGAAAGGCCGCTCAGTTCCTCGTCGGCGTCGGCCTGAACTTCCCAGGTAATGCGCGTCTCGGTACCGCCGACCACATCACTGCCCGAACCGGTGTTGGGTCGGGCGGTAATCTTTGTGGTCTCAAGCGCCTGGGCAGTCGAGGGCATAGAAATTCCCGCGCACACCAGCGCGAGCGCCACGGCCATGACGCAGGCTAGCTTTTGGAGCAAGGCGGACAGTGGAAAACGCTGCTCCGCGGCCCCTTTGTTCAGTCGAGACAAGGTGGCTCCTATCGTAGAAGTTGCCGGCAAAACGAGACGGAAACGCTCTCCGTCAAGAGAAGCGCAAAGGCCCTCTCCGCCAAAACGGAAAGGGCCCGCGCGCAATCAAGTAGCTATTTTACTTGATGTTGTACTTAGCCATGAGGGCGTCGACGGTACCGTCGTCGGTCAGGTCCTTGATGGCTTGGTTGATGTCGTCCTTGAGCTTGGTGTTGCCCTGGTTGATGGCGATGGCGTACTCCTCACCGGTGCTGATCTGCTTGATGGTCTGGCAGGTGTTGAACTGCTCGGCGGTCAGCTGGCTGGCAACGGAGCGGTTGGTGACTACGGCGTCGCCCTTATCGGACTGCAGGGCGCTGAAGCACTCGGTGGCGTCCTTGTAGGGGACGATCTTGGCCTTGGGGAAGTTCTCCTGGGCAAAGGCCTCAGCGGTTGAGCCAGACTGGACGATGATGGTAGCGTCGGCGTTGTTGAGCTTCTCGCTGTAGTTGTCGGCCGTGATGTCGGTGTTATCAACCTTGGTCACGATAGCCTGATCGTCCATGTAGTAGGAATCGGAGAAAGTGACTTCCTTCTCACGCTCGGGCGTGTCGGTGATAGCCGCGATGGCGACGTCGTACTTGGCGCCCGAAGCAACCCCCGGAACCAGCGTGTCAAAGTCATTATTGACGTACTCGACATCTAGGCCCAGCTTGTCGGCGATGGCCTTGATGAGCTCAAGGTCAAAGCCCTGATAATCACCGTTGTCGTCCTTATACTCAAACGGAGCATACTCGGCAGAGGTGCCGACGGTCAGCGTGCCGTCCTTGACGAGCGCGTACTCCTTGGAGCCGTCGACCTTCTCGACCTTTACGTCGTCAGAGCCGTTGGAACCGGCATCGGAACCAGAGGTGGCGTTGGACGAGCCGCAGCCCGTCAGAGCAAGGGCGAGCGCCATGGCACCCGTGGCGGCAAATGCGCCAAGCTTCTTGAGCTTCATGATCAGTCTCCTTCCAATGACCCCGCGTGATTCAGGGGTCTGCAAAAACCGAGGGTTATTATGCACCCGCTTGTAGGAATCTGCAATGAGAAAACTAATTGAAACAAGCCCATAACGTGAATGAAACACCCACTTTGTGGCTGTTTATTACTGCCGCAAAGACCTTAAGAGTTTAATTTCAGCCGCATAACCTGCAAGTTCGTTCGGTGTCTCCAAAATGAAAGGCAACGCACGCAGACGGTCATTCGATACAATATTCTGCATAACCTGCATACCGCCACCAAACTCTTCACTACCCAGGTAGCCCTTGCCAATGCACTCGTGGCGATCCTTATGGGCGCCGCAGGGGTTCTTGGAGTCATTGATATGCACGGCGCGCAAGCGCTCGATACCCACCACGCGGTCGAACTCGTCGAGTACGCCGTCCAGGTCATGGATGATGTCGTAGCCAGCATCGCTCACATGGCAGGTGTCCAAACAAACGCCCAGCTTATCGGACAGCTCCGGGCACTTGGCGGCAACGCCCTCGATAATGCGCGCCAGCTCTTCAAAGCTACGGCCCACCTCGGTGCCCTTGCCCGCCATGGTCTCAAGCAATACCGTCGTCTGCTGTCCCTCAAACATCACCTGGCACAGCGTGTCGACAATCATCTGAATGCCGGCGTCTGCCCCCTGTCCCACATGCGCACCGGGATGGAAGTTGTAGTAGTTGCCGGGCAGTGCTTCCAGACGCTGCAAATCTTCCGCCATAGCCTCCAAGGCAAACTCGCGCGCTCGCTCCTTAGCGGAGCAGGGGTTATAGGTATACGGGGCATGCGCCACCAGCGGTCCAAAGTCGTTTTGCGCCATAAGCTCGCGCAGAGCCGCCACGTCATCCATGTCAAGGTCTTTTGCCTTGCCACCGCGCGGGTTGCGCGTAAAGAACGCAAAGGTATTGGCGCCAATGGACAACGCCGTCTCCCCCATCGCCCGATAGCCCTTCGTCGTCGAAAGATGACACCCGATCGTCAGCATCTCCAACTCCCCCTCATCAGTTGCGGTGAAATACGGTCTATTGGTGCCCTATTTTGGCGCAAACAGACCGTATTCCACCGCAAGTTATAAAAGGGGCATCAGGAGCGCATTTTGCCAAAGGCCTTGAGCGCGGCCGTTACGGGGCCAGGCTGGAAACGTCGGCGCGCGTCGTCGAGACGCTCGGGGATATCGATGTGTTGCGGGCAGTGACGCGCACATTTGCCGCACTTGACGCAATTGCTCACGAGCTTGGGCTCGCTCGTGCGCACCGCGCTCGCCGTAAAGTATTGCGACAGCCCCGTAAACCAGCTGTGCGCATAGCTCGCGTTGTAAGCGGCAAAGCAGCCGGGAATGTTAATACCCTTGGGACATGGCATGCAGTAGCCGCATCCCGTGCAGGGCACGCGATTCGATTTTTCAAACTCCGCCAGCACACGTGCGATGGTATCGAGCTGCTCTGTCGTCATCGAATTCGGCAGTGCGCGATCCGCCAATGCCGCGTTCTCGTCCACCTGTGCGGTATCGGTCATGCCCGAAAGCAGCATCGTGACCTGAGGATGGTTCCACACCCACGAAAGTCCCCAGGCGGCAGGAGTGCGCAAATGCGGGTCACGGGCGCCATCGAGCACGGCGCGGGCCCGCGGAGGCAGCTTGCCCGCCAGGCGTCCACCCAAAAGCGGCTCCATCACAAACACCGCGAGCCCGCGCTCCGCAGCCGCCATGAGTCCCGCCGTTCCCGCTTGGTAGCGCTCTCCAGCGTAGTTGTACTGGATCTGGCAAAAATCCCAGTCATACGCGTCAAGCATCGTGAGGAAGTCCGCGGCGCTGCCGTGGTACGAAAAACCTATCTGGCGAATACGCCCCGCAGCCTTTTGGTGCGCAATCCAGTCCTCGATGCCCAACGCCACCACGCGCTCCCACTGGGCGGGCGAGGTGATGTTGTGCATAAGGTAGTAGTCAATATGGTCGGTCCGCAAACGGTGCAGCTGCTCGTCAAAAAAGCGGTCGAAATCCTCCGCACATTTGCACGAAGCGTGCGGCAACTTAGTCGCCAGCAACACCCGGTCGCGCAGCCCCAAGCGCTCAAGTGAGGCGCCCACGCACACCTCGTTACCGGGATAGAGATACGCGGTATCCAGATAATTAATCCCCTGCTCCACCGCACGGGAAATGATGGCATCGGTTGTCTTCGCATCGGGGTGTCCCGGCGCACCGGGAAATCTCATGCAGCCCAGACCCAGAGCGGATATTCGGTTACCACTTTTGGGGTCAACGCGGTATTGCACGGCCCCTCCTTTCGCCATCAGCACCCCGGCAAGACGAAACACAATGGTCACGCGGCCGAAACATCGTAGAATCGCAATCGAGAACGTATCGTAACGCAGCAGAAATCGAGCTGTCACGGCACCGCTTTAACATCAGCAAAAAGCCCGATGAAAGGAGCCGCCCATGCCCGCGCTCGACCTTTGGAACCTCGCCTCCCAGCTCAAAAGCAACGATTATCGCTGGGTCGACCTCACCCACACGCTCTCATGCGACACCCCGCACTGGTTTGGCTTTAAGCCGTTTGAGTCCACCAAGCTCTTCGACTACCTGCCCGGCACGCCCAAGGACATGCTCGCCCCCATGCGTTGCTTCCAGTATTCGGTTGCTTCGCAGTACGGCACGCATGTCGACGCACCGCGCCACTTCCATGTTGACGGCCGTTCCCTTGGAGAGATTGAACCCATCGAGTTTATGCATCCGCTCTGCGTGATCGACAAGCACGAGGAGTGCGCCGCGAATCCCGACTTTATCCTGACCATCGAGGACCTCAAAGCTTGGGAGGATGAGCACGGTCGCATTCCCGAGGACGCTTTCGTCGCCTTCCGCTCCGACTGGTCCAAGCTCGCCGACCTCGAGAACAAGGACGAGGACGGCCAGCCCCACTACCCCGGCTGGGACCTCGGCGCCATCAAGTGGCTCGTTGAAGAGCGCGACATCGGCGCCATCGGCCACGAGCCGGCTGACAGCGACCCGGCGAGCGTGACCACGCGTGAGGACGCCTACCCCTACCCCGGCGAACAGTACATCCTCTCGGTCGATCGCTATCAGATCGAGGTCATGGACCATCTAGACGAGCTTCCCGCCACGGGCGCCGTCATCTTCTGCACCTTCCCCAAGGTGCGTGATGGCGTCGGATATCCCGCACGTGTCTTTGCGGTCTGCCCCGCGTCATAAGTTCCCATGCGTTTGTTCTTCTAAATACGGCCATCCGGTGCACGCGACATGGCCCGGCGGCATACAATCCATCAGGCGCCCCATACGCGGGCGCCTTTTTATGGGGAGATGATTCACATGCAGATCAACAAGGTCGCCTTCATCGGCAAGGGCGGCGTGGGCCTGCTCTACGGCAGCATGATCGCCCAAGCGCTCGGCAACGACGCCGTCGAATACGTTATGGACGACGCGCGCTTTGAGCGCCATGCGAACGATGCGCTCACCGTCAACGGCAAGCCCTGCGCGCTCAAGTCCGTCCGCGCGAGCGAGGCGACGCCCGTCGACCTGGTCATCCTCACGGTCAAGACAACCGGGCTCGATGTGGCGCTCAAAACCCTGGAAAGCGTCGTGGGACCCGACACGCTGATCGCATCGCTGTGCAACGGCATCACGAGCGAGCAGAAGATTGCCGAGCGCTTTGGCTGGGAGCACACCGTCCTTGGTATCTGCCAGGGCATGGACGCCGTATTCCTCAACGGGGAGCTCACCTATACCAATGCCGGCGAGATCCGCTTTGGTGCGGCAGCGGGCACCGACCCCGCAACCGTTATCGCCATCGACGAGCTCTACACGCGTTGCGGCATCGCCCATACCGTCGAGCACGACATCGCACATCGCATGTGGGCCAAACTCATGCTCAACGACGGCATCAACCAGACCTGTATGGCCTACGGCGGCACCTACGGAAGCGCTACGGAGCAGGGCTCCGAGCAGCTCCGCAGTTTTGTCTCCGCCATGCGCGAGACGCTTGCAGTCGCCAATGCCGAGGGTATCGAGCTCACCGAGGCAGACCTAACGCAGATGGTGCGTCTCATAAAAGGGCTCGATCCCGCCGGCATGCCCTCGATGGCGCAAGACCGCATCGCTCAACGCAGAACCGAGGTCGAGGAATTTGCGGGTACCATCTGCCGCCTCGCGGCCAAGCACGGTATCCAGGTGCCGCAAAACGAATGGCTCTATTCGCGCATCCGCGAAATCGAGGCCAGCTGGTAACGCCGCCGCACCGCATCCAACAGTCTCAATAGCAAAAACCGCCGCAAAGGGCACTCCCCTTGCGGCGGCTTCCTTCTTCATCTATGGGCAAAACCAGCTTCACAACGGTTAGCGCCGCACCTGCGGCGTCTCGTCCTCGTCATCGCGGCAAAGGGTCACGCCCGCACTTCCCAGCAGCGCTGCTGCGATGAGCGCGCCGACCACAATAGGAGCAGCCCCGCACGAGCCCTGCATGCCTGCGACAAACGCAGCTGTAGGGCCAAGACAGCCAAGTACCAATGCGACGGCGGCGATAGCGATATCTCGAGCGTTCATGAGACCACTTCCTCCACGAGAAAGACCTTATTTCTCATGAACCAGTGTGCCCCGCATGCATACGCCCAGCGTACCGCCACGGTAAGGGCTCTGTTAACTCAAACGCACATAAAGAAAGGGCGGCTTTACGTTGCCTAAAAGCTCAGCAAAGACGCCCGCCCATCATGTGCCTATTTTGCTCTGATGGCAGATTACCAACCGGTATAGTAGTCGGTGGTTCCGGCAGCACAGCCGGAGTCATAGACCTTGCACTCGCCCTTGGAACCGGTAAACGTGGAGCCTTGGGCCTTATCGCCCGCGGCAACGACGTAGTAGCCATCGGAATCGCGCCAAAAGCCCTCGGAATCCTGCGTCCATTCGCCCGTGCGGTGGTGATACAACACGTTGCTGCTGTAATAAGTCTCGCGGCGGCCGTTATAGTTATTGACGCCGCTCGAGCGCGTCAGACCCGAGCCGTTCGCGTAATACGCAGCAGACGTGTAAGACAAGCCGGAGCCGGCGTTGTAATACGAAGCCTGAACGGCCTCGGCGGCCTCGGCCTCGGCTGCGGCGGCCTCGAGCGCTTCGCGCTTGGCATTCTCAAGCGCAGTGCGCAGCTCATCGAGCTCGGTCGACTTCGCGTCGACCTCCCCCATCGTCAACAGACTACCCGCACCGTCGATACAACCCTGCAGCACAGCGCGCTCGTCATCGGTAGCATAGTCGCCATACATATTCATAATGATCTGAGCGCGCATCTCAAGGGAATCGCGCTTGGCCTCCATCGAGGCGTTCCACTCCTGCATGGAACCATAACCATCGCCGCGATAATCAACGGGCTGTACCAGCGTCGCCTCGGACGGCGTAGATCCAACCGTATCGGACAGTGTTGCCGCGTGGGTATCAGTTGCGCCGGCGCCTGCCAAAAGTGCCACGGTCAGAGCGGCGGAAAGGGCAGCGGCTTTCGGTTTTCGTGAATCGATCCTCATGTAGCTGGAAACCTCCGTAGTGCGTTTTTGCTGCGTTTGAGCTGCGTGTGATTCGATCGCGCTGCATAGTACCTCGAGCAAATCGCGACCTGCGGTTTTACTCAAAATGCGCACGTCAATTGCGTAAAACTCACATCCTCTCAACAGGAGTTTTCCACAACTCAAATGCATAAAGCATGCCAAAAACCCTGTAATAGCGCCCTTCCTATGCAAAAAAGACGCCTGCGCAACCATTGCTTGCGCAGGCGCCTTGAGCAGGCATTTATGCAGTTATACCTATCGAGTCGCAAGGGGTCCTTGCACAAGTCGCCTTACTCGTCCAGCACGGCGAAGGCCTGCTTCAGATCCCAAATGATGTCCTCGGCGTTCTCGGTACCGATGGAAAGACGGATCGTGGAGGGCGTGATGTTCTGCTCGGCGAGCTCCTCGGCAGAGAGCTGGGAGTGCGTGGTGGTAGCCGGGTGCACGACGAGCGACTTGACGTCGGCCACGTTGGCGAGCAGCGAGAACACCTGCAGATGATCGATGAACTTCCAGGCAGCCTCCTGGCCACCCTTAATCTCAAAGGTGAAGATCGAAGCGCCGCCGTTGGGGAAGTACTTCTGATAGAGCTCGTGATCGGGGTGCTCAGGCAGGCTCGGGTGGTTCACCTTGGCAACGTGGCTGTCGCCGGCAAGGAACTCAACGACCTTCTTGGTGTTCTCGACATGACGGTCAACGCGCAGCGACAGGGTCTCGGTGCCCTGGAGCAGGACCCAGGCGTTGAACGGGCTGATGCAGGCACCCTCGTCACGCAGCAGGATGGCGCGGACATAGGTTGCGAAGGCGGCGGGACCGGCAGCCTCGGCAAACGAGACGCCATGGTAGGAGGGGTTGGGCTCAGCGATCTGGGCGTACTTTCCGCTCGCCTTCCAATCGAAGTTACCGCCGTCGACGATCACACCGCCCAGCGAGGTGCCGTGGCCGCCGATGAACTTGGTTGCGGAGTGGACAACGATGTTGGCGCCATGCTCCAGCGGACGGAACAGATACGGGGTGCCGAAAGTGTTGTCGACGACAACCGGCAGACCGTGCTTCTTGGCGATCTCGGAGATGGCGTCGATGTTGGGGATGTCAGAGTTGGGGTTGCCGAGCGTCTCGAGATAGATGACCGTGGTGTTGTCCTTGATGGCACCCTCAACCTCTTCCAGGTTGTGGGCATCGACAAACGTGGTCTCGACGCCAAACTGGGAGAGCGTATGCTCGAGCAGGTTGTAGGAACCGCCGTAGATGGTCTTCTGAGCCACCACGTGGTCACCAGCCTGGGCAAGAGCCTGCAGGGTATAGGTGATGGCAGCGGCACCGGAGGCGACGGCAAGACCGGCCACGCCACCCTCGAGCGCGGCGATACGGTCCTCTAAGACGCCCTGGGTGGAGTTGGTCAGACGGCCGTAGATGTTACCGGCGTCGGCAAGACCAAAGCGATCGGCGGCGTGCTGGGAGTTGCGGAACACATAGCTCGTGGTCTGGTAGATAGGCACGGCGCGGGAGTCGGATGCGGGGTCGGCGCTCTCCTGGCCAACATGAAGCTGCAGGGTATCGAAACCAAAGGTGTGCTCGGGGTTGTTGATGAACTGGCTCATGATGATCTCCTTGATCGAACGAAAGTAAATAAATAAGAGAGAAGTAAGTCGCTGTCTCCTGATCACGCCGACGGGCGCAAACAGGAGCCCGGCATTCGTCTTGGTAAGCAGTTCATATGCGGTCCTCCTTTTGACATCCCGGTTCCGTGGTCGGCTTAATTACCTACCGCCTTTGTGTGTTTTGAATAGTACGAGCATTGTTTCGCTCGGTCAATCACTTAAAAGCGCTAACCTGTTATCGGTTTTTTAGATAGCTATCGAAAGGACGGGCACCGATGACACTCCAGCAGCTTCGTTTTCTTATCGCCGTGGCAGAGTCCGGCTCAATCAACGCCGCAGCTCAGCGCCTCTATACCGCTCAGTCCAACATCTCAAACGCCGTCAAAAGCCTAGAACAAGAGCTCCATCTGGAGATCTTTACGCGCTCCAGTCGCGGCGTCACGCTCACCAACGACGGCACCGAGCTTTTGGGCTATGCGCGCCAGGTCGTAGAGCAGGCCGACATGCTCGAGGCACGCTACGAGGACGGTGGCACCCCGCAAGCCCGCCTCGCCATTTCCGCCCAGCACTACGCCTTTTCGGTCGAGGCCTTTGTCAACGTAGTCGAGCGCTGCCGCGACAGCAAGTTCGAGTTCATCATGCGCGAGACCACCACATCGCAGATCATCGATGACGTCCGTGCGTTTCGCAGCGATATCGGCATTCTGTATCTGGATGACTTTAACGCCCGCGTTCTGCAGAAGGCCTTCGCCGATGCCCGCGCAAGCTTCCATCCCCTATTCAACGCGACGGTCCACGTCTTCGTTAGCGAGCGCCACCCGCTCGCACGCCGCCCGCAGCTGTCCCTTGCCGACCTCACGCCCTATACGCGCTACAGCTTTGAGCAGGGAACCTCAAACTCCTTCTATTACGCCGAGGAACCTTTTAGCTATATCCCTTGCGACCGCAACATACGAATCTCGGACCGCGGAACACTTACCAACTTACTTATCACGTCGAACGGTTACACCCTGTCGACCGGTGTCCTCTCCAATGAAATGCAATGGGGCATGGCATCGATCCCGCTAGCAGACGCCCCAACGATGCACGTTGGCTACATTATGCACGACGAGCGCAAGCCCTCTCTCCTCTTGCAGCAATACCTCGACGAGCTCAACCGCATCATCCATGCCAACTAACAGTCGGAAGACGGGGTAGAAATCGTAGATTGCTGGCCCCCGGCGGGCATGGCGCTACAATGGTCACTCACATGAAATGCACTCAACGAAAGGAAGCCCGTGAAGGTCATCATCTACACCGACGGCTCGGCCCGATCAAATCCGGGACGCGGCGGCTACGGCGCCGTGCTCAAATACACCAACCCCGCCGGCAAGACCTTCACCTCCGAGCTTTCGCGCGGCTACGCCAAGACCACCAACAACCGCATGGAACTCATGGCCGTTATCGTGGCGCTCGAGGCGCTCAACCGCCCTTGCGAGGTCGAAGTCCATTCCGATTCGCAGTACGTCGTCAACGCCTTTAACAAGCACTGGATCGACGGCTGGAAAAAGCGCGGATGGAAAACCGCCAACAAGCAACCCGTCAAGAACCGCGACCTGTGGGAGCGCCTACTCACCGCCAAAAGCAAGCACAAGGTTGAGTTCATCTGGGTTAAGGGTCACGCCGGTCACGAGCTCAACGAGCGCTGCGATGAGCTCGCCACCACGGCGGCCGACGGCAGCAACCTCGATATCGACGCCGGCTTTAACGAGAGCGACCTGTAATAGCGTTTTCGCGCAGCTTTATATCCCCACGCGCTACACTCATCCTGTAGACCAAACAACGCAAGGGGGACGTATGCTGCGCATCGCGACCATCGGCACATCCATGATCACCGACGACTTTATCCAAGTCGTCAACGCCAACGACCAAGCCGCGTTTGTGGGCACGCTTTCACGCGATGCCAATCGCGGTGCTGCCTTTACCGCCGAGCGCGGTGGCGAGCGAAACTTTACTTCACTCGATGAGCTCGCGACAGCCGCCGACGTCGACGCCGTCTACATCGGCAGCCCCAATGCGCTCCACTACGAGCAGGCCCTTGCCTGCATCGCCGGTGGCAAGCACGTCATCGTCGAGAAGCCCTTCTGCGCCACCGAAGCGCAGGCTCTGGAAGTCTTCCGCGCTGCCGAGGCAGCAGGTGTCGTGGCCCTCGAGGCCATGCGTCCCCTCCACGACCCTGCTTTCCACGCCATCGAGGACGCCCTAGGCGAGATCGCCCCCATCCGCCGCGCCTCATTGCGCTTTGGCAAATATTCCTCGCGCTACAACGAGATTCTCGCGGGACGCGCCACCAATATCTTCGACTGCAATATGGCATCGGGTTCCCTCATGGACATTGGCGTCTACACCGTCGAGCCCATGGTCGAGATTTTCGGCATGCCCTCCGGCCTTACGAGCATGGCTACTCTGCTCGACCCCGCCACGCGACAGCTCACGCACGGCCCCATCGACGGCTGCGGTTCCATCCTCGCCAGCTACGGCGGTGGCCGTATCTCCGTCGAGCTCGCGCACTCCAAAATAACGAATGACCTGCTGCCCTCGCAGATCGAAGGCGAGCGTGGCACTATCCAGATCGACCATCTGTCCACACCCCGCAACGTCCGCATCGACTATCGCGGCGATGTCGTACGCGGCTCGGCGACCGAGGCACCGCGCGAACAGGGCGACAACGGCCGCGTGCTCGACCTGCCCAAATCGAGCAACACTATGGAATACGAACTCACAGACTTTATCACCGCCATCGGCGGCATCGATAACGTTAAGGAAGAGATTTGGGAGACCCCGGCGGGACGTCACGAACTTGGTCACTACCGCGATGTCACGCTCGTCTCGCTGCGCATTATGGATGCCGTGCGCCAGCAGGCCGGCATAACCTTCCCGGCCGACGCAGGCAAGCAGGCATAGCGATGGGCCTCTTCGATACGTTCTTCTCCAGCGTCACCGGCGGCAGTCGAGAACCTCAAAAACCATCAAACGTCGAGCTCGAGCTGCGCCGCAGGCTTACTGTGCTCGCAAGCGACGAGGCCACTCAAGACACTCCCCTGCGCTATTTCCTGCGCTGGGCGGGGCAAGTCCAGGGCGTTGGCTTTCGCTTTACCAACACCAACCTCGCGCAGGCACGCGCGCTCACCGGCTGGGTGCGTAACATGGAAGACGGCTCAGTCGAGATGGAGATACAGGGAGCTCCGGCAAATATCCTATCTCATCTCGAAGCGCTTCACGCCTCCTACGAGCGCATGGGAACGCGTTTTCGCCTCGCAGACGCCCAAGCTCGAGCCCCACTTGCCAATGAAGACGGTTTCACGCCTCGTTATTAGTATTGTGTGCTAAATACGGTATCATTTACCTACGACCGTTAATAGAAAAGAGGCGAGGCGCATGGCGGTGCAAAGAAGGAATACCAGGCAGCGAAAGCTGGTTCTTGACGCTGTGCGCCAAAGCTATAACCATCCCACCGCCGACGAAATCTACAACGTCGTGCGCGCGCAGGATGACAAAATCAGCCGCGGTACGGTCTACCGCAATCTCAATCTCTTGGCCGACGCCGGCGAGATCCTCTCCATCAAGACGCCGGGCGGCAGCCGCTTCGATCGCACCATCGAGCCGCACGCACATATCATCTGCACCTCGTGCAGCCGCGTCATCGACGTGCCACTCCCCTTCGACGCCCAGCTCGACGCCAAGGCGTCCGAGCAAATCGGCTGGCACGTCACGTCGCACTACACCATCTTCGAGGGTCTCTGCCCCGACTGCCGGTAGATGTTTGGGACATGCCTTAAATCCACCTTTTCGCACTTTGCAGCAAAAAATAGATTTCTAGGTATGTCCCGAAAACCTACTCGGCGAGCAGACGGCGCAGCTCCTCTTCGACCGTGCGCACGTAGCGGACGTGGTCGTTGATGCCGCGCATAGAGGGATTGCAGCTCTCCATTAGATAAGGATGGCCCACTACGTTGAGCATGTCGCGGTCGTTTTCGTTATCGCCAAACGCCATCATCTCATCGGGCGAAATACCCAGGGCACGACCGTAATCGGCAAGCGCGGAGCCCTTGCCCGAACCGAAACCGATAAAGTCCGTCCATTCGGTTCCCGACGTCATCACGTCAACACGGTCGCTAAAGAGGCGCTCGAAATACTCCAGGGCCGCCGGCTGATCCACCTCGGGCATCTGGAAGGCAATCTTAATGACGTCCTCGTCGATGTCCTCGGGACGGCCGACCACCGCCACATCGCAGTGGACCTCATAGCGCAAATGGTCGACGAACGCATCGTTGCCGCTTATGGTGTAGAGGTGCCCCTCGCAGGAAAGGGTAACGTCGGCATGGGGGTAGGCGACCACGGCATTCGCGATATCCATCGCCAGGTCACGCTCCATAGAGCGCTTGACAACGGCACGCCCCTCGCTCATCACCAGGGCTCCGTTTTCGCATACATAGGCGAGCTCATCGGCCACCGGGGCAAACAGGTAGCGCAAGCTCGCATATTGACGGCCGCTCGCCGGCATAAACACGATACCGCGACGATGCAGTTCATCGATGAGTTCAAAGGCCTCGGAACGCGGCTCGCGCTCCCCCGGATGCAGCAACGTGCCGTCCAAATCGCATGCAATCAGCTTGATTCCCTCAAGACCCATATGCTTCCCCAAAGCCTCCTATCAACAGCAAGACGGACCTTGATTGGTCGCCCCTCAAAGCCCGCCTTGCGTATATACGCGCTTAGCCGCGCGTCTTTTTTACGATGGTAAAGTCGGGAGCCATGCTCACGACGGCCTCCGCCGCACTCGATGCAAAGCGCCGGTCCGCATCGAGTTCACGGGTAACCACCGAGAGCCGAACACCCTCGACGCCCCGGAGCATGCGGCCCAAAACAGGCTGCACCGGCGTATACATGCGCACGGTATGCTCGTCCGAATCGCCTCGGAAAAGCGGCGCGTGCATATTGCCGATCTCCCAGCACGCATGCGCGAGCGCAATCGGATCCATGCGGTCGACTTCGACCAAATAAACCTCGGCGCTGCGCAGGCGCACGACAACCGCCACGGGCACCATGCCCGAACGGTCGATGGCGAGCACGTCGCCATCGGCAAGACGACCGCCGTCGGCAGCATCCAGCCGAACATCGATCGTGCGCCCCAGCTCCGTCACGCCCGCAAACGCGCATACATCAGCCCGGTCCCAATCGAACAGTAGCTCGTCAACTTCAAAGACGCCGCCCAACTTCCGGCGAAGCAGGAGTTCATAGGACGGATCGTTGAGATTTCCCAAGCATGTCGTCGAAACCAAGCGTTCAGGCATACTCTAACCCTCGACCTCAACGAGCTCGATATCAAAGTTGAGGTCCTTGCCGGCCAGCTCGTGGTTGGCGTCGAGCGTCACAGCCTCGGGCGTTACGTCGATGACCACGGCGGGAACGGGCATACCGCTCGGCGTGGACAGGAAAAGCTTCATGCCCTTCTCGATCTGCTCGATGTTGGGAACCTGTTCGGCCGGGAAGGTCAGAACCATCTCGGGATTGTGCTCGCCGTAGGCATCGGCAGCAGGAATGTGCACGGTCTTCTTCTCGCCCACCTGCATGTCGACAACAGCGGCGTCGAAGCCCTTGATCATCTGACCGGCGCCGCAGGTGAACTCCAGCGGCTCGCCGCGATCGTAGGAGCTATCGAACTGCGTGCCGTCATCGAGCGTGCCGCGATAATGGGTCTTGACCTTCTTGCCCTGGTTGGACATGGTAACCTCCGTGATAAGGGCGGCGCACAACGCGGGCCGCCGTGAACATATGGCGCTAACTATACCCTAGTCATACAATTCAATGACAGTTTGCAAAGAAACGCTGCAACCGGAGGAACCATGGCATATCCCGTATTTGACCTACACTGCGACACTGCCGACCGAATCGGCTGGGCCACGCTCGATCTCGACCTGCGCTTTACCGCCGGCACCGACGGTTATTTCCCCGGCGACGAAACGCATCCGCAAGATTTCGACCTCATCGAGGGTAACGCCTGTGCCATCTCGCTCGCAAAGATCGGCAACACGCCGTGGGCACAGTGCTTCGCCACGTTTGTCCCCGACGAGATTCCCACCGCCCACGCCGCGCGCTTCCAGGCGCAGATCATGGCGCATATGAGCGGCCAGGCAATGCTCAACCACGACCGTATGGTCAACGTGCGCAGCGCCGCAGACATTCGCCCCGCGCTCAAGGACGGCAAGGTCGCTTGCATCCACACCATCGAAAACGCCACGTTCTTTGCCGAGGACCCCGCGCTGATCGAGGTGCTCAAGAGCCTGGGCGTGCTTATGTCGTCACTCAGCTGGAACGCGCAGGGACCGCTCGCGAGCGGCCACGACACCCACGCCGGCCTCACCGCCGCCGGCATCGAGGCGCTTACGCAGATGGAGCACGCCGGCATGGTGCTCGACGTCTCCCACCTCAACGATGAGTGCTTTGACGAGGCCGCCGCCCGCGCCACGCGTCCCTTCGTCGCCAGCCACTCCAACTCCCGTGCGGTTTGCGGCGCCAAACGCAACCTTACCGACGACCAGTTCCGCACCATTCGCGACATGGGTGGCATCGTCGGCCTCAACTACTGCAGCGAGTTCCTTTCCAACGACGCAACCGACAAGACCGCCGCAGACGTCACCTTCGACCAGCTGGCGGCGCATATCGAGCACTGGCTCGACCTGGGCGGCGAGGACGTCATCGCGCTCGGCGGCGACTGGGACGGCGCCACGGTGCCCGCTTTCCTCTCCGATGCCAGCAAGATGCCCGAGTTCCAGAACATGCTTTCCAAGCATTTTGGCAAGACCGTGATGCAAAAGCTCTGCAGCGACAACGCGCTTGCCTTCTTCGAGCGTTATTAATTTCACATCCCTTGAGCGGGCCGGCATGCCGAACGGTCGACATGCCGGCCCGTCCCCGATCTGAAGGACCGCTTTTGACGCAGCAGTTTACGATTTCCGCATCCCGACCGGATGGGACGACCATCCCCGTCGTCGTTACCAAAAAGCGCGTCAAGAACTTCAACCTACGCGTCACATCGAGCGGCGAGGTCCACGCCAGCGCACCGATCGGCGCCAGCCGCGAGCGTATCGAAGCGTTTGTGAAGCGCAACAGCGCCTGGATTATCAGCCGACTTGCCCAGCGCGAGCAACGTCAGGCGACGGCACGAGAGCCGCTCAGCCCCTCGTCCATCATTGCACTTTGGGGCAAGCCCATCACGGTACAGGATGCACTCGATCACAACTTTGCATCACCCGCACCGCGACCCAAACAGGCCACCTTCGCAAGTTTTATGGGTACCGATGAATCGGACGAAGGCCCACAGGCCAAACGGCACGCAATCCTCGACGGCCTAACGTCCGATGAGCTCCAAGCCCGTATCGACCAGCTCTATGCAACCGAGGTCACCACGGCACTGTACGATATGGTGCACGCGTACGAAATCGCAATGGGCGTCACCGTGGCCCGCGTCTCCGTGCGCAGCATGAAAACGCGCTGGGGATCATGCACGCCCAAGACCGGCGCCATTCGCATCGCGCGCGAGCTCGCCGCCTACCCTGTCGAATGCCTCGACATGGTTGTCGCCCACGAGCTCGTCCATCTGCTCGAGCCGAGCCACAATCAGCGCTTTCACGCCCTGCTCGACACGTACTGTCCCAACAATAGAGCACTGTCTCAGCGGCTCAAGCAGCCACCCCTCAACAAGCTCTAGCGCCGACTAGCGCACGCGCTCGATCTCGACGCCGCAGCTTGCCAGGGGCAGGCCAACAGGAGCCCACGGCTTATCGAGCTTTATGCGCACACCAAGCAGCGAGGGATAACGGCGCAGCAGCATCTGGGCTGTCCCCTCGGCTGCCGCCTCGATGAGCTTAAACGTATGCTCGCGCAGATAGCCATCGACATCGTGGCACACCGAGCCGTAGTCAATCGAGGCATCCAGGTTATCGTGCTCCCCCGCCGCGCGCAGGTCGGCATAGAGCACCAGAGAAACGATGAACTTCTGACCCAGCGCGTTCTCCTCGGGATACACGCCATGGTTGGCAAAAACCTCAAGGCCGTCAATGACAATACGATCGGCATGGCGCAAATCGTCATAGCTCACATGGGGCACCGCCGTTGCGGTGGATATTTCGCCCCTTCCACGGCGGGCGAGCTCGGCGCCTTCAGTCTTGGTTGCATTCTCGGGCAGTTTCTTGTTACTCATCGCGATCGTCTCCTTCGTTTAGAACCCCGACCGCGCAAACTAACTACACGCGAATCGACAGGTTCTTTTTATCATCGCTCCAGTTGCAAGCATTGCGCGCGGGGCATGCAAAGCAGGCGCGCGACGCTTTGTCGGCCGCATAGAGCAGACGCTCAAGCGGTTGGCTGTTCACGCGCAGCTTTCGATGGCCCAGAATGGCCGTCTTAATGGCTGCGGCATCGGCCGGCTCAAACGCCACGTCATCGGGCATGCCGCCGAGAATCGCATCAGCGACGCGTTCGCTTGCAACATCATGGGATATACCCGATTCATACTGTTCATCTTTGCCGATATCGTGAAGAAGTGCCGTGGCGTAGATGACCTCGCGGTCAAATTCGAGCTGCTCCTCGAGATTCTTGATCCACATAATGCGAGCGACATCGAGCAGATGGTCAATACCGTGGCGGCAGAAGATGCGCCCCGATTCCAACTGTGCAATGTTGCCCAGGTGCCGCCGGAACAGCCCGTTGGCACAAATGTAATCAATGCGAGGCATGGCACCAAAGGGGGCCAGGCCCGAAGCCATAAAGCCGCGACGCGACGTCCCCTCATCGGTCTTCGATGTAAAGTCGTTGACGACTCTCATGGTTAGCGGCCCAGCATCCTAAAGAAACGCTCCTCGAGCGCGGGATCGGTCTCAAAGACGCCGCGGCGAGCAAGCGTCACGGTCTTGGTGCCGGGCTTTTGCACGCCACGCATCGTCATGCACATATGCTCGGCCTCCATCAACACAATCGCTCCCTGGGGAGCGAGATAATCCATGAGGGCATCGGCAACCTGTGCGCACAGTTGCTCCTGCAGCTGAAGACGGCGGGCATAAACCTCAACCGTGCGGGCGAGCTTGGAAAGCCCAGCCACCCGACCGTTAGGGATATAACCAATGGCGGCCTTGCCATAAAACGGCAGCAGATGATGTTCGCACAGCGAGTAGAACGTGATGTCGCGCTCGATAACCAAATCGTTCGAAGCGACGGCAAAGGTTTTGGACAGGTGCTCCTCAGCACTCTGGTCCATGCCGCCGGCGATCTCACCATACATACGGGCAACGCGCGCCGGGGTCTCCAGCAGGCCCTCACGAGTTGGGTCCTCGCCTATGCCCTCAAGCAACAGCTTAATGGCGGCCTCGACTTTTTCCTGATCGACCATCTGGGCCTCACTTTTCCGATTTCACGTTCGCGCTATGGTACCACGCCCTCCGGCATCGACCACAAGCTACATAGTATGGGTCGAATAGACTGGATCGTCCCGCCAAAGCTCCACAGCATCGCAAAGCGCAACGCCCTCACGCACAGCGCGGTCGCGCGTAGCGTTCATATCGATCACACGCTGGTTACTCGAGCCCCTAAAGCGCAACGAGATATCATAAAGATCCTGAACAAACGGGCCATCCACCAACATGTCGAGGCAGGCGAGAATGCGGTCCGTCACCTCGGTATAGTGACGACCGCCCGGCATAAGTTCCTCGAGCACGTCGCCGGTAAAGCACCAAATGGTCTTCCCCGACCCCACAGGATAAGTGGCACGCACACGTTCGATAAAGTCAACGAGCCCCACCTGGTTCTCGGGTTCCATAGGCTCCCCACCCAGAATCGTCAGGCCATCAATAAAGGAATGGTCGAGGCTCTCGATAATCTTGTCCTCGACGGTGCGATCAAACGGCTCGCCCGCAGCAAAGTCCCACGCGACAGAGTTAAAGCAATTCTTGCACCCACGACGGCACCCACTCACAAACAGAGAAGTACGAACGCCTTCCCCATCAGCAATGTCGAAATACTTAATGTTCGCGTAGTTCATAGGTAACTCTCCCGGGAGGCCGGGGCATATCATCCCGTCCTCAAACATTCTCGGCCTTCGGCCTGCGAAACTGCGGGCGGGACGATATGTCCCGGCCTCATGCAAAGGGTAACTCAATGAACGAAGCGAACATCGAGTATAGGGTTCGAGGTCCAATAAAAACTGGGTTGCGACTCAACCGCCATCGCAAGTAAATCGCAGCTGCAGCTCGAATTATTTCCGCTAAGAACTTCGAGGAGTGAGCAGACCGCGTGCTGCATCTCTAATACCGCTCCGGGGCTGAACCGAGAGGGCCGCTTG
>BREX01000010.1 GCA_023708985.1 Collinsella sp. | reverse complement strand
GCCCTCGCGGCCTAGTCGCTATTTAGGGCGTCCAAGATTTGGGACGCAGTTCACTGTGCTGGGGAGGGTCTTGTTGTCTGGGGAATGGGTTGTCAGCACCCTATTCCTCAAAACTGAAAATCTTTCGATTTCGAGGAATAGAATTAAGCCAGCTCGGCCTTTAACGAGGTATATTCGTTGCAGAGTCTATTCCTCAAAACTGAATAATTTTCGTTTTTGAGGAATAGCGATAGAAGACCGCAGGGAGGCACCAATGAAACTCATCAATAGAACGTCATATATGGACACGTTGACGAGCCTTATTGGCGTACCGGACATCAAGGTCATAACGGGCATTCGCCGTAGCGGTAAGTCAAAATTGCTCGAGGCCCTCCGCGATTACGTGGAGGCAAATCTGTCCAATTCGAATGTCATCCATATCAATTACAACCTCGACGAGTTCGAGGGCCTGCTCGAATATCATGCCCTGCTCGCCTATGTGAAAGAGCATCGAGTGTCCGACAAGCAAAACTTCCTGCTTATCGACGAGGTTCAGATGTGCGACGGCTTTGAACGCGCGATCAACAGCCTCCATGCATCCGAGCAGTACGACATCTTCATCACCGGATCGAACGCCTTTTTGCTGTCGAGCGATCTGTCGACGCTCTTTACGGGGCGTACGTTCGAGATCGAGGTTTTCCCATTCTCGTTTGAGGAGTATCGCTTCTATAGTGACGAGGGCGAGGTCGATCGCGACTTCGATGGGTACGCGAGAACCGGCGGTATGTCCGGCTCTTACCCTTATCCACTGCAGGAGCAGCGCTACCAATATCTCTCCAATGTCTTCAAAACGCTCATCGTGAGGGATATCGTGCAGCGGCATAACGTGAGAAACGAATCGGCACTGCTGCGCATTGCCGATTACATGATGGACAACGTCTCCAACATAACGTCGGCACGCAACATTACGGATGTTTTGAACGCAGATGGGCTAAAGATAACGAACAAAACGGTCGGTGCGTACATGGGGTACCTGTGCGATGCGTTTGCCTTCTATAAAGTTCGCCGGTTCGACATTCGCGGTAAAAAATACCTTAAGAGCGGCGAGAAGTATTACCTGGCAGACCACGCGTTCAAATACGCACTGCTTGGTACACGTGATATGGATTGGGGACGCGTATACGAGAACATGGTGGCCATCGAGCTGCTGCGCCGCGGATACGAGGTATACGTCGGTGTGCTCTATAAAAAGGAAATAGACTTTGTAGCAATCAAGCGAAGCGAGAAGCTCTACATTCAGGTGAGCGACGACATCAGCTCGGATAAGACATTTGAACGCGAGATTTCACCACTGCTGAGCATTGGCGACGCGTACCCCAAGATGATTCTCGCCCGCACGCATCACGAGGCCACGGACCGCAATGGGGTGCAGATCGTGGACCTGGCGAGGTGGTTGTGCGGCGAGGCTTAGCAAAAGGTCCTATTCCTCAAAAACGAAAAAATTTCGATTTTGAGGAATAGGACCGATGCGTTGCCTAGTTCGCCGCTCGCGCTCGACTTAAACCCCGCCTTACCCCAGCTTCTGCATGCGGCGGTAGATTTCGCAGATGCCTTTGATGGTGAGCTGGCCGTCGACTATGTCGAAGGCATCAGTCGAATCGGCGACGATGCTGGCGAGGCCGCCCGTGGCGATAACGGTGGCGTCCTCGCGCCGCAGCTCGCGCTTCATGCGCGTGACCAGGCCCTCGGCCATGGCGGCGGCGCCCGTTACGGCGCCGACCTTGATGCACTCCTCGGTATCGCGGCCGATGGCATGCTCGGGCGCCTCGAGCGGCACGCTGGCGAGCTTGGCGGCTCGGGCGGCGAGCGCGTCCATGGAGATGCGGATACCCGGCGCGATCGCTCCGCCAATGTAATAACCGTCCTCGTCGATGACGTCGATATTGGTTGCGGTGCCAAAGTCCACCACGATCGCTGGGGCGCCGTAGAAGGTCTCGGCAGCGACGGCGTTGGCGATGCGGTCGGCACCAACGGCCTGGGGGCGTGCCGCCCGCAGCTTGGTCACGGCCGCCGTCTGCGGCCCGATGACGATGGCGTCTGCCGCGATGCGGTTGGCCACGGCGTGCCACTCGCACGAAAGCTGTGGCACCACGCCGGCAAAGGCGATCGCGTCGACCGCGCCGAGCGAGAGGTCGTACATCTTAAAGAAACCCATCAGGCGCACGTGGATCTCGTCGGCGGTATAGGAGCGGTCGGTGGGCATACGCCACGACTGCACCAGCTCGTCTCCGTCAAACAGGCCCATGGCCGTCTGCGTGTTTCCCATATCGATAGCGAGCAGCATGTCTACTCCAGGTGTCGGCGTAAAAGGACGCGCACCATTGTATACGTGCCGCCGGCGGCGCTCGGCTGCGATTCGTTCACGGTGATAGGGGCTGAGGGGTTCTAAATATGAAGGAATTATGCTCTGCGAGATTTTCCTTGCCGCTTACCGAACTCCCGCGTAATATTCTTTCTTGCGCACATGAGGCGTCCAGACATTGCGGGGTGGAGCAGTCTGGTAGCTCGCCGGGCTCATAACCCGGAGGTCGTAGGTTCAAATCCTGCCCCCGCGACCAAGAACTTGCAGCTCGTCGGCCTAGCCGGCGAGCTTTTTTGTTATTCCGGGACTGTTTTCTCAGTCCAATTTCCAGCCTCTCAAACATAATCTCGATCTGTAACAGGTGGACCCGATTTGGGCGGCTAGGTGTTACAGATTGAGATCTTTCGGCAGGACGGTCTCCGTTTGTCTAAATCTGTAACACGAGGGACGGATTTTGCCGAGTTGTTGTTACAGATTGAGATTTTCTTGCAGGCGGGTCCCGTTTGTCTCGATTTGTAACATCTGGGGCCCATTTTGCCGAGTAACTGTTACAGATCTAGATCTTTCGGCAGACGGGATTGGTTTGTCTCAATCTGTAACAGGTAGGGGTCAAAAGTGGGTCCAGATGTTACAGATCTAGATTGTTAGGGATGGGTCGAGAGGAATGTCTCGATCTGTAACATCTAGGGTCGTTTTTGGCCTGTAGATGTTACAGATTGAGATTTTCCGCCGGGACGGTTTCGGTTTGTCTCGATCTGTAACAGTTGCTCGGCAAAATAGGGTCTTACTGTTACAGATTGAGACAAACCGGCAGCCGGCCCCGCCCCATCCACCTGCCGCTACCTGCTATCTGCCGATTTCCGTTGCGTCGCCGTGCTCCCATGTCATATCCTCTAGACAACTACGCGGCAACATCGCCGCCGCGCCTACAAGAGAGGAATGTCCATGACCGCACCCGCATCCAAACTGCTCCAGCCCATTACGGTTGGCCCCCTTGAGCTTAAAAACCGCATTATGTTCCCGCCGCTGACCACCGGCTACGAGGAGCGCGACGGTTCCATTGGCGAGCGCAGCCTGGCTTTTTACGAGCGCCTGGCCCGTGGCGGCGTGAGCTACATCGTCATCGGCGACGTTGCTCCTGTTATGACCGCAAGCCCCACGCCCAAGTTAGCGACCGACGCCCAGATCCCCACGTTTAAGGCGCTGGCCGACGCCGTTCACAAGCACGGCGCCAAGGTCGCGCTGCAGCTGTTCCACCCCGAGTACGACGTGCCCGGCGTCGGCCGCATGGTCATGGGTTCCATGGCCGCCGCCAAGGCTGCGCAGGAGGCCAAGGCCGCCGGCGACGAGGAGACCTTTGCCGCCAAGATGGCCGAGTCCAACGAGATCCGCAAGCAGGCCTACGCCAAGCTGCACCACGACATGCAGCACTTTGTGAACGAGGCGAGCGTAGAGCAGCTCACCCAGATCAAGGAGGCCATCGCTGCCTCGGCCGCCCGCGCGCAGCAGGCCGGCATCGACGCCATCGAGGTTCACGGCGACCGTCTGGTGGGTTCGCTGTGCTCGGTCATCCTCAACCAGCGCACCGACGAGTACGGTGGCTCGTTCGAGAACCGCGTTCGCTATGCGCTCGAGGTTGTCGCCGCCATTAAGGAAGCCGCGCCGCAGCTGATGGTGGAGTACAAGCTCCCCGTGATCATGGAGAACCCCGACGGCACGCCGCGCGGCAAGGGCGGCCTGCAGCCCGATGAGGCCTGCGAGTTTGCCAAGCTGCTCGAGGGCGCCGGCATCGACATGATCCAGGTTGCACAGGCCAACCATACCGGCAACATGGGCGACACCATTCCGCCCATGGGCGCCATGCCCTACAACTGGACGCTGCCCGTGGCCGAGCGCGTCAAGGCCCTGGTCTCCGTGCCGGTGGCCACTGTCGGCCGTGTTGTTTCGGTCGAGGCCGGCGAGAAGATTCTGGAAGACGGTTCGGCCGATATCATCGCGTACGGCCGCTCGCTCATGTGCGACCCCGACATTGCGCTGAAGGCCGCCACGGGTGAGCCCATTCGCGAGTGCCTCAATTGCAACAAGGGCTGCGTCGACGCGATTCAAAACCGCAAGTACATCTCGTGCGTGCTCAATGCCGAGAACGGCGACGAGGCGACCATCGCCATCAAGCCGGGCGAGGGCGACAAGAAGGTCGCCGTGGTGGGCGGCGGTATTGCCGGCTTGGAGGCCGCGCGCGTGGCGGCCAAGCGCGGCTACGACGTGACCGTCTATGAGGCGAGCGATCACTTGGGCGGCCAGATTGTGCTGGCAGCCGCGCCTCCGCGCAAGGACGAGATCATGCGCTCGGTCGAGTACTACGAGAAGATTCTGCCCGGCCTGGGCGTGAAGGTCGAGCTCAACCATGCCGCTACGGCCGAGGATCTCAACGCCGCCGACGCCGCGATTGTGGCCGTGGGCGCACACGACGTGGTCATCCCCGTTCCGGGTGCCGACTCGGACAAGGTCGTCTCGAGCTGGGACGTGCTGGCCGGCAAGGTGGAGCTCAGCGGGCGCGTCGCCGTCATTGGCGGTGGCCTGGTGGGCACCGAGACTGCCGAGTACCTGCTGCAGCACGGCTGCGAGGTGGCGATCGTCGAGATGCTCGACAAGATTGCCGCGGGCGAGTCCGAGACCATTCTGCCGCTGATCATGAGCGACTTCGCCGCCCACAACGTGGAACAGCACGTTAAGACCCGCCTGACCGCCGTTACCGACGAGGGCGTGGAGGCCGTGCACACCACCGAGGACGGCCCCGAGGAGCCGGTGAAGATCGCCTGCGATTACGTGGTGATGGCCGTGGGCTCCAAGGCCAACGCGTTTGACCTGGATGGCGTGACGGTGCCCGTGACCTGCGTGGGCGACTGCTCGGGCGAGCGCGCCGCCGACATTGCGAGCGCCATTCGCACGGCGTATCACGCGGCCAACGAGCTGTAGTTGAACATCGCGGCCAGGCGGGGCGGTAGCACGGATCCGCCTCGCCCGGCTGTGTCCCGTCGGGTGTCAACCGGTGCGGGGCCTGCAAGCGCAGCAGGCCCCGCCCTTTTTGTTTTGCTTCGGTGGATGGCAATGCGCGGTAATCATGAGGAGTAAGGACGTCTACTGCCTTGCCGATTACTCAAAATTATTGGGGGAGGGGTTAATAACTATATCCTCTATGCCAAAGGACATAAAGAGGTGTCAATTTTGTTGACAGGCGAATGACGATTGGCTGCGAGTCAGCTACCAGCGTAAATAATCGATAAAGAAATGTCGTAAATTGGTGCCAAATGCCCAGATAACGCCGCGTCTATTTTAATTAACTGCTTTGAGCAAACAGTAAAATGCTACTATCTAACTTGCACGTAAGAAAGCAGATTAACGGTTAAGGCTAAGAAGTGGCAGGTATGTCGGAAGCAACTAGGACTCGCACGCATGCGCCCGAGGTTAGGCAGCGCGCCGTCGAGATCCTCCAAGAGGGGGTCGGTCATCGCGCCCTCGCCGCGGAGCTTGGCATTCCCCAGGCCACGGCTCGTCAGTGGGCCCGCGCGTATGCCGTAGGCGGTGCCGACGCCGTTCTCAACGCCGGTTCGCATCATCACACCTATTCGTACGAAGTTAAGCTCGCCGTGGTCAAGGACCGCTTGGAAAACGGCTTAACGGTTCGCGAGGCCATGATCAAGCACAAGATTCCCAGCGAGTCTTCGGTCAAGGCTTGGTGCCGCCAGTATCGCGAGAGCGGTGAGTCCGCGCTGGTTGATAAGCCGCGCGGTCGCAAGCCGCGCGTTAAAAAGGCGGAATAGCGAACGGGATGGTGCGCCCACAGGGGCGCATTTTTCTTGCCGCGCCAACTTTTTGGACCGTCGTGAGCCTACTGGAACATCCTCCAAAGTGGTTAATAAACCGCACGCAGTGGCCCGTGCGCCCGCCGCCGCGATAGGGGGAGCGTCGCCTCTCTGCTCCAAAGCGGACAGACTCGTTACCCCGTACGCCTAAAACTCCCCAGTTGACCGAAAACCCGCCGCCGCTACTCCTCAACTGAGCTATAACGTTAAACAATTGCAGCGTTTTTGCATGGGGGAGTGATGGTATGACGCTACTGTATTTCCTTACCCTGTTTCCGCTGGTACCGGCGCTGGGCATGCTGCTCGCGCGCGGTGACCGCGCCCGCGATGCGGTGGGGCTCATAGGCTCTGGCATCATTATGGCGGTGACGGTTGTAGTCGCCGTCATGTTTTTTGGCACGGGCCCGCAGAGCTTCGAGGTTGCCCCCGGCACCTCGCATGTGCTCTCGATCATCAGCTCCGTCATCGACGTGATCCTGTGCGCCGTCATCCTGTACAACGCGCGTAAATATAAGAGCACGCTCACCACGGTGCTCGGCGTGGTGCAGCTGGTGGGTTCGGTTGCCTTCGCTGCCATGACGCTGCCCGCGGCCGAGGTTGTCACCGCCACGCCGCTCTACCTGGATTACATGAGTGTGATCATGGTGCTTGCCGTCGGCATTGTCGGCAGCCTTATCTGCGTGTACGCCCTGGGCTACATGAAGGACTTCCAGGCCCACGACGAGCACGAGGCAGCGCTGCGCGGGCAGGCGGCGCCCGACCGACGCCCGCAGTTCCTGGCGCTTATGTTCCTGTTCCTCTCGGCCATGTTCGTCATCGTGACAAGCGACAACCTTGAGTGGCTGTTCTGTGGCTGGGAAATCACCACCGTGTGCTCGTTCCTCATGATTGGCTACACGCGCACGCCCGAGGCCATAAAAAACGCTTTCACCCAGATCATCCTCAACATGCTGGGCGGCATCGCGTTTTTGGCCGGACTCATGTACCTGCACGTTAACGGCATGCCGCTGACCATCTCGGGCATGATCGAGCTTTCCGGCGCCGGAACCGCGCAATCCGCGCTGCTGGTGATGCCGGTCCTGTTGCTGTCGCTTGCCGCGCTCACCAAGGCCGCACAGATGCCGTTCCACACTTGGCTATTGGGTGCCATGGTTGCCCCCACGCCCACGAGTGCCCTGCTGCACTCGTCAACCATGGTCAAAGCCGGCGTGTTCCTGATGGTCAAGCTCAGCCCGCTCTATGCCATCTATCCCGTGACCGGCTTTATGGTCACGAGCGTGGGTGCCATCACGTTTTTGCTCGCTGCCCTCATGGCCATCTCGCAGAGCAACGCCAAACGCGTCCTCGCGTACTCCACCATTTCCAACTTGGGCCTCATCAGTGCTTGCTTGGGTGTCGGCGCGCCCGAGGCCGTATGGGCCGCCATCTTCCTGATCCTGTTCCACACGGTGGCCAAGTCGCTGCTGTTCCTGTGCGTGGGCACCGCCGAGCATCATATCGGCAGCCGCAATATCGAGGACATGGATGGCATGTTCAGCCGCATGCCACACCTGACGCGTCTGATGATGCTGGGCATCATGGGCATGTTCGTGGCACCGTTTGGCATGCTCGTGTCCAAGTGGGGCGCCCTGGTGGCGTTCGCGCAGACCGGCAACGTGCTCATGATCATGGTGCTTGCCTTTGGCTCGGCCGCGACGTTCTTCTTCTGGGGCAAGTGGCTTGCCAAGCTTTCGGGCGTCGACCCCACGGCTCAAAACGTTGAGGTCAATGTCCATAAGACCGAATGGATGGCCCTCAACACCATCGCCGCGCTGCTGATTCTTTGCTGCATGGCGTTCCCGCTCATCTCGAGCGGCCTGGTGTCGCCTTACTTGGCCATGGTGTTTGGCCGCGTGCCGTACGTTATTGGCAAGGACTCCATATATCTGATGGTGGTTATCGTGGCTTTTATCGCCGTGGTGCTGCTGACTTCATTCCGCGTGAGCAACAAACCGCACGTCAACGTGTACCTTTCGGGTGTGGGGACCGACAAATATCGCCATTTCCGTGGCTCGATGGGACACGAGGTGAAGGCCGAAAAGCGCAATTGGTACTCGGAGGACGCCCTTGGCGAGAAGCGTATTGGCCCCGCGGGTAGCGTCGTGTGTTGCAGCATTATCTTGTTTGCGCTGCTGTGTTGCGCGTGGATTGGGCCCGAGAGACTTGCCATGAGCGCGCCCTCGGTGCTGCGCGGTAAGTATTTTGAAGGTTCGGGTGTCGTGGGCATATTTATTGGTACCGTGGCGTTTGCCTTGATTGCGCCGCTTGTGGGAGGCCTGATCGACGGCCTTGACCGCAAGCTTTCGGCCCGCATGCAGGGCCGTGTGGGCCCGCGCCTGCTGCAACCGTTCTACGACGTTGCCAAGCTGCTGCGCAAGGCCCCTGCCAGCGTAAACACCATGGACGATACCTATATGGCATGCGCGCTCATCTTCACCGTCGTGGGCGGCGGCATCTTTGTGTCGGGTTCTAACACGCTACTGTGCGCTTTTATGGTGACGCTCGCCGCGATCTTTGTGGTGCTGGCGTCCGCCTCGACGCAAAGCCCGTTTGCCCAGGTTGGCGCCGACCGCGAGCTGCTGCAGGTCATGAGTTACGAGCCCGCCGTTCTGCTGATGAGCGTGGGCCTGTACCTTGCCACCGATAGCTTTGATTCCATCGCCGTGACGGGGCAGTCGGCCCCCATCATCGTGTACAGCGCGCCCATTTTCCTCGCGCTGCTCGCGGTGCTTACCATCAAACTGCGCAAGTCGCCGTTCGATCTTTCGTACTCGCATCACGCGCATCAGGAGATTGTCCAGGGCGTCGCCACCGAGATGAGCGGCGGCACGCTGGCCAAGATGACCCTTATGCACTGGTGCGAGACCGTGCTGTTTTTGATGTGGGTGGGCATGTTCTTTGTTTGGGACAACCCGGTGAGCTGGGTCGTAGCCCTGGTCGTGATGGCCGCGACGTATTTTGTCGAGGTGCTGATCGACAACACCTTCGCACGCAGCACCTGGCGCAGCTGCTTTAAGCTCGGCTGGGGCGTGGCGCTGGTGTTTGGCCTGCTCAACCTTATGCCCATCCTCGTCGACGTGTTTATTTAGGAGGTGGCATCCATGGATCATAAAATGTCGCGCTCACCGTGGGTTATTCATTACGACGGCTCGAGCTGCAACGGATGCGATATCGAGGTGCTGGCCTCGCTTACCCCACTGTTCGATGCGGAGCGCTTTGGCGTGGTCAACACCGGCAACCCCAAGCATGCGGACATCTTTTTGGTGACGGGGTCGGTCAATGCCCAGAACCTGCCCGTCGTGCGTCAGATTTACAACCAGATGCTCGAGCCCAAGTGCGTGGTGGCGTGCGGCATCTGCGCGTGCTCGGGCGGCGTGTTCCGCGATGCCTACAACGTGATCGGCGGCGTGGACCGCGCGATTCCCGTGGACGTGTACGCGCCCGGGTGCGCCATTCGCCCCGAGACGGTGATCGATGCCATCGTGGAGGCGTGCGGCATCTTGGACCAGAAGGAGGCCGTGATGCGCGCCGGCGGCGATCCGCTCACCGTGGGCGGCGCCGCCACCTGGGACGGTGGCGTTGAGCTGGGCGAGGACGGGTTTGTGGCCGCGGCTGAGGCCGGCGACGCGCCCGCCGCTGGCGACGCACCTGCTGGGACACCCGCCGCTGCAAAGGAGGCCGAGTAATGCAAAAGGCTATCTATACCACCGTTGGGATCGACGAGCTCCTGTCGCATGTCCAGGCGCTCAAGGGCGTCGGCGCGCGCTTTGTGCAAATGCACACCGAGCGCAACGTCGACGACGGCTCGTATCGCTTGGTCTATACGTTTATCAACGTTCACGCTGCTCAGGAACATATTGCGCAGGACGGCAGCTATGCGATCGAGAATCTGGTGGTTGAGGGCATCGACCAGTACCAGGAGATTCCGTCCATCAGCTCGTATTACCCCGCGGTGTTCCCATTTGAAAATGAGGCCCACGACCTGTTTGGTCTTGCCATTACCGATATGCAGATCGACTTTAAGGGCTTTTTCTACCAGGTTTCGACTGCCGAGCCCATGAGCGTTATCACGCCCGAGGTGAAGGCCGCGCGCGAGAAGGCCATGAAGGTCCGCGCGGCTGCCGAGGCCAAGGCGCGCAAGGCCGCTGCCGAGAAGGCCGCCGCGGCTGCGGCTGCTGCAGGGGAGGGCGTTGCGGGCGCCGGCGATGCCGCGGGCGCCGCTGCTCAGCCCGCTGCGGCTGCCGGCTCCGATACTCAGCACGATGGGGCTGCTGCGAAGGCGGCGCTCAAGGCCGCCGAGATGGAGGCAAAGCTCGCCGCCATGGATCCCGAGAAAGCGGCCAAGGTCCGCGCGGCGCTTGCCGCCAAGGCCGCCCGCGACAAGCAGAAAAAGGAGGCGTAAGGTCCATGGCACATCGCTCCGTTATTCCGTTTGGCCCGCAGCACCCGGTGCTGCCCGAGCCGCTTCATCTGGACCTGGTGATCGAAGACGACCGCGTCATCGAGGCAATTCCGCAGATCGGCTTTGTGCACCGCGGACTCGAGAAGCTCACCGAAAAGCGCGACATGCATCAGTTTGGCTACATCGCCGAGCGCATCTGCGGCATCTGCGCCGTGGGCCATAGCTGCGGCTACGCCAGCGCCTGCGAGCGTATGCTCGGCATCGAGGTGCCTGGTCGCGTGCAGTATATCCGCACCATTCTGCATGAGCTTTCGCGCATTCATTCGCATCTGCTGTGGTTGGGTCTGCTTGCCGATGCCTTTGGTTTTGAGGCGCTGTTCTATCGTTCGTGGACCCTGCGCGAGCAGATTCTCAAGATCTTTGAGAGCACTTGCGGCGGCCGCGTGATTTTGTCGATCAACGAAATCGGCGGCCTTAAACACGACATTGAGGACTCTGAGCTGGCGGGCATTGTCCAGGCGCTCGATGCCATGCGCCCCGACTACGAGGCCCTGGTGCATACGTTTTTGGACGACAATAGCTGCGGCGAGCGCCTGCATGGCGTGGGCGTGATCAGCAAGAAGGACGCGCTGGAGCTTTCGATGGTCGGCCCGTTTGGGCGCGCCTCGGGCGTGGACTACGACGTGCGCATGTTCGGCGACGGTGCCTATGCGGACCTGGCTGCGTTTGAGCCCATCGTTGCTACCGATGGCGATTGCTATGCCCGCTGCCAGGTGCGTTGCGCCGAGGTCACGCAGGCCATGGACATCATCAAGGAGCTTGTGGGCAAGATTCCGCACGACGGGATCGGCGGGCGCGCCAAGCTTACGCCGGCCGACGGCGCACGCGGCGAGGTTGTGATTGAGCAGCCGCGCGGCGAGGCGTATTACTATGTGCGCGGCAACGGCACCAAGAACTTGGACCGTTTTCGCGTGCGCACGCCGACGTCGCAAAATCTGGCGGGTCTGACGCATGCGCTGCAGGGCGTGCTCATTGCCAACGTGCCCATGATTATCCTGACCATCGACCCCTGTATTAGCTGCACGGAAAGGTAGGCGCGGCATGAGTTTGCTGACATTTGCCAAGACGGCCTTGGGTTCTATGGTCAAGCAGCCGGTAACGGTGTGCTATCCGCAGGAGAAGCTCGCGGCACCCGAGCGCCTGCGCGGGCATATCGTCAACGATATGGACGTGTGCATCTGCTGCGGCATGTGCGCGCGCCGTTGCCCGGCGGGTGCACTTGCGGTCGATCGCAAGGGCGGAATGTGGTCGATTGACCCGTATGCCTGCGTGGTGTGCGGTGAGTGCATCGAGAGCTGCCCCAAGCACTGCCTGACTATGGACACCGCCCGCACTCCAGTCGCAGCGGACAAGACTCCCACGGTGGAAACCAAACCGGAATAGGGCTGGGATAGGGGCCGATGGGGCAAATGCCCCACCGGCCCCGCGCTTAAACGAGCGGTGGAGCCGCCGCGAACAAAACTATGCCGGATTACGGGGCTGGATAGCGAACCTCCGACCATACAGAAAATCGCAAAAACAAAACCTCAGGTAATTAGCCTGCCGTTTTTCAAAAAATGGTGGTATGGATAAGGGCCCCGACATTAGCCCCGTAATCCGGCATAGTTTTGAAATACCACCATATCCGTAGCATCCCTTGATCTCCCGTGGACAGAGGGAAACGGATCATTTTGGCCTTGCGAGGGCTGCCGCGTGACCCGTCTGCCACGAAATGGGCCCATCTACTACGTTTAGGCCGCTACCCTCAACCATAACGAACAACGCAAAAACAAAACCGCAGGTAAAATGCCTGCGGTTTTTCATGAAATGCGGCTATGGTCAGGGGTATCGGGTCAAACGTAGTAGATGGGCCAGTTTTGAGGCGAGCACCACCAATTGATCCCCCGGGGACGGAGGAAAACGGGTCATTTTTGCCTGATGGCTCGAGTCGCACCCGTTTTCCTGCGAAAACGCCGTGTCTCAACTTTGGTGAGACATTTGTCTCACGCCCAAAACACAATCTGGAACATGTGTCACCTGCCCTAATTGTGTCTCATTCCGTAACTTTAGGCTGATGCAAGGTCTGAGACCGCGAGAAGGGAGACGTGATGAGTAAGTACACGAGGGGTCTCTTGGCGGTGATACTTGCCGTAGTGCTTGTGTTGCCGGCTGCGGCATTTGCCATGCTGCCCGAGGCCAACGCCAGGTCCAGCACCGGAATGGACGGGCCGACAGTAAGCGGAACGGTCGTCGACCCCGACACCAGCGGACGCTGGGAAATCTGGGCGGCCGGTCACAACGGTAACAAAGTAACGACTCAAAACGTCGGCCGAATCTGGACCGACAAGACGGTCAAGAAAGCCGGAGAAAACGAAGCGTCAGATTTTGTGACTACGCTTTCGGCGATGTCCTCGACGTCTAATTCAACCGTAACGGTTACCACGCCACTCGACATCGTGATGGTGCTGGACGCCTCTGGCTCGATGGATGATCATATGGGCGGTATAGACTCACCTAAGCGTATCGATGCGTTGAAGAACGCTGCGAATAGCTTTATCGATACCATTGCCAAGCAAAACGAGGGCATCGAGGGCGTCAATAGGCAGCATAGGGTTGCCATTGTTAAGTTTGCGGGCAAGAAGTCCAACGATATCGGCAACAATATGTATCGCGACGGAGGGTACTCCTACAATTACACCCAGGTTATGAAAGAATTGACCTACTGTTCCGGCAGCAATGCGGATGATCTCAAGAAGAATACAATTAATCAAATTCAGCCTGCCGGCGCCACGCGCGCCGACTATGGCCTAGAGCTGGCCGAGGGAATCACTATCACTTCTGGCCGCAAAGACGCCAAGAAGATTATTGTGTTCTTTACCGACGGTACGCCAACAAAGCAAAATAAATTCGATGCGGGTGTCGCCAACGCTGCCGTGACAGCTGCTAAGAACATGAAGGACAGCAAGGCCACCGTTTATACTATCGGCATCTTTGATGGCGCGGACCCCAGCGCTGGTATCCAGGATTCGGGAAAAAGCCAAAAAGAGAACAAGTTCATGCACGCCGTTTCGAGCAACTACCCCAATGCCACGGCATGGGATACTCATGGTGCACGCGCGGAAAACTCCGACTACTACAAGTCGGCGACCAATGCCGAAGAGCTCAAGAAGGTCTTCGACGACATCTCGCAGGCCATCACATCGGAGGCGCCTTATCCGACCGAAATCCATAAGGGATATGACAAGACCAAGTCTGGCTACATCACGTTTACCGACGAGCTGGGCGACTTTATGCAGGTCGATGGATTTACCGAAGTCGTCATCAACGGCACGCCGTTTACCGAGGCGAGCAAGACGTTCAATGAAGAAACCAATACCGACACATATGAGTTCACCGGCAAGGCAAAAGACCTGCTCATTACCGTGCAGCGTGCCGGCGATGACAATCCCCAGAAGGGCGATATCGTAACGGTTAACATTCCTGCATCGTTGATTCCGCTGAGCCACTTTAAGACCGTAGACGGCAAGCTTTCGGTCGACAGCGTTAAGCCCATCCAGGTGAAGTATGCTTCGAGCGTGAAGAGTGTTGCGCTCGACAACCTATTTACGCCTGAGAAGGTCACGGGGCTCAAGACTTACATCGAAAAGAATACGACCGTTGCCGACGATGACAGCAAGACCGTGAGCTTCTACGCAAACAAGTGGAAGACCGGTGCGTTGGGTGATACGGTTGCGACCTTTGAGCCGGCCGATACCAACCGCTACTACTACTTCCAGAAGCAGACTCCCATTTACACCGATAAGGAATGCACGCAGCCTGCAAAGATTTCACTGGCAGAAAAAGGCACCTATTACTACAAGGATGAGTTTGAGGAGCAGGGCGAGAACAACGAGGCCAAGTCCGCCACTGCCGTCATCGAGTTTATCGGCGGCGACGCTGCGAAGTTTGACGGCGCCATAGTTCGCGACAAGGACGATAACCTTTCGTTTAGCGTGGGAACCGCGCGCCTGGCCTTTATCGACGAGCTCCACACCACCAAGGAGGGTGTGGGCGGCAACTTGACCGAGACCGCGCTCGACGTGCTCAACCCCAGGTGGAACAACGTGTCCGCCAAGGCGGGTGCTACGCATGTCAATTCCTACTTGGGCAACAACGGCAAGATCAGCTATAAGTACGACATGACGCCGGCAAAGGTTGACACCAAGGCTAGCTTTGGCCTGACCAAGGTGCTCGAGGGTCGCGAGTGGACGAAAGAGGACAAGTTTGAGTTTGGTCTGACGTCCGAGAACGGTGCCCCGATGCCGAAGTCCACGACCGCGGTCGCGACCCAGGGCAACAAAGCCATCGATTTCGGCGAGATTACCTACACCGAGCCCGGCACGTACGTTTATAAGGTCAGCGAGAAGAACGCCGGCCAAACTATCGATGGCATCACTTACAGTGGGAATGTCGCGGAGATTACCGTGACGGTAACGCCCAACAAGAAGGGTGAGCTCAGCGCTGACGTACAGGTGACTTCGGGCGAGACTGAGTTCAAGAACACCTACGCTGCAAATTCCGTCGATTCAAGCGTCACCGACAAGATCAAGGTGACCAAGGTCCTGACCGGACGCGACCTCAAGGCCGGCGAGTTCAGCTTTGAGCTGCGCGAGGGTCTCGGCGAAGACGCGAAGGTTATCGAGACCGTCAAGAATGACGCCAACGGCAACGTTACGTTCAAGGCTATCAAGTACACCGAGATCGGTCAGCACATCTACACGCTGCACGAGGTCAAGGGCAATGCCGGCGGCATCACCTACGATGGCACGACCTACACCATCGTGACGACCATCAGCGATAACAACAAGGGCCAGCTGGTGGCTACGCACGAGCTGCAGGGCGCCGCCGAGGACGTTAAGAGCATTAAGTTCGAGAACTCCTACACCGCCACGCCCGTCGCGGCATCGCTCGTGGGTAAGAAGAACCTGCAGGTTCCTGATGGCTTGACCCCGGCCGATATTGCCGGCAAGTTCACCTTTACCGTGACCGGTGAAGAGGGCGCACCCATGCCCGCGAACGCGAGCGTGACCAATGATGCCAAGGGCAAGGTCGACTTTGGCAAGATCACCTTTACGCTCGACGACCTTAACAAGGCCCTGGGCGAGAAGCCCGAGAAGCGCGAGCACACCTTTACCTACACCGTGACCGAGTCTGGCGAGGTCGCTGGCGTGACCAACGACGCTAACGCCACGCGCAAGGTTTCCTACACCGTGACCGATGACGGCAAGGGTAATCTGAGCGTATCCCACAAGCCGGACGGCGATGCGGCATTTGCGTTCACCAATACCTATAACGTGAAGCCTGTCGAGACGAGCGTCACCGAACAGATTACCGCGACCAAGTTCCTGACCGGCCGCGACATGGCTGAGGGCGAGTTCTCCTTCGAGCTCGTCGAGGGCGGGGACAAGGACGCCAAGGTCGTCGCCACCGGCAAGAACGCCGCCGATGGCAAGATCACGATGAGCGCCGTGAAGTACGACAAGGCCGGAACGCACGCTTACACGCTGCGCGAGGTCAAGGGCGGAACCACCAGCAAGGGCATTACCTACAGTGACGCCAAGTTCGCCATCGAGACGACCATCACCGATAACGGCGACGGCACGCTCAGCGCCCAGCATGTTCTGAAGAATGCTGAGGCTGCGATCTTCAAGAACACCTACAGCGTGACCCCGCTCGAGACCGAGCTCGACTTTGGCCTGAGCAAGGCTATTGACGGTCGCGACTGGACGGATGGGGACGAGTTCAGCTTTACCATCACCGCCCCCGAAGGCACCCCGCTGCCCGATCCCGCAACCGTAACCGTGAGCAAGAGGGACGCGATGGACGGCATCGCCGCCATCAAGTTCGGCAAGATCCACTACGCCGCTGCCGGAACCTATAAGTACGAGATTCGCGAGAACGCGGGCAGCACGGTCGGCATGACGTATGACGCGCATGTCGCAACCGCCGAAGTGACCGTGACCGAGGACAGCGATGGCACCCTGACCGCCAACGTCACTAAGAAGGAAAACGGACGCTTTACCAACACGTACCGCACTGAGCTCGATTACGCCGCGGCCGGCGGCCTCAAGCTCAGCAAGACCCTCTACGGACGCCCCATGACCGAGGGCCAGTTCACCTTTACCGTGACGCCCGCCGACGATGATTCGGCTAGCGCACTTGGCCTGCTGCCCGGGGCCAACAACTATGAGTCCCCCGCAACGATAGAGGGAACAGTCGGCCAGATTGACATTCTGGCGGGCCATGAGGTCAAATTTACGCAGGCTGATGCCGGCAAGACCTTTACATACACCGTTGCCGAGAAGAATGACGGCCAGCCGGGTTACACCTACGACGACGCTGTCCGCACCGTGACGATCGCCATCGCCGACGACACCGCCGGCACGCTCACCGCCACGACGACCGTCTCCGGCGGTTCCGAGGGCACGCTGGTGACCGAGTACAAGACCGGCGCGGCCGCGGTCGAGAGCGCCGTGGTCCCGTTCGTCAACAGCTATAGCGCTACGACCAACACGCCTGGTGGCACCGCTGCTCAGGTCGTTGCCGCCAAGACCCTGACCGGTCGCCCGATGGTTGACGGCGAGTTCTGGTTCGGTATCGCCTATCAGGGTGAGCTTGTGGGTTATGAAAATCTCAAGCCCAATATCGGTGGGCACGTGAGCTTTGATGCGCTGCACTACGACACCAAGATGCTTGCCGATCTTGAGTCTGCCGGGCTTGCCCATCGTACCGACAAGGACGGTAAGCTTGCTTGGACCATTAACTACACGGCCTACGAAGCTATACACGGGCTGCCGAACGGCGTTTCTGCTACAACGTGGTACTTTGGCTTTAAGGTTATCGTCGTCGATAACGGTGACGGTACCCTGACGGCAACGGTCGACTACGGTGGCATCGAGCCCTTGTTCGAGAACGTCTACGGCGCCGATGCCGTTGACGCCGCGCTTGCCGGCACCAAGAAGCTCCAGGCTGCCGAGGGCCTGACCCCGGCCGACATCACGGGTAAGTTTACCTTTACCGTGGCCGCCGATGAGGCGGGTGCCCCGATGCCCGAGCGCACGACCGCAACCAACGACGCGGCCGGCAACGTGGACTTTGGCAAGATCCACTTTACGCTCGAGGACCTCAACCGCGCCCTGGGCGTGACGGACGATGCGACCGATAAGGCCGAGGCAGACGAGGCCGACGAGGCAGAGGCTGAAGAGGCCAACGCCGACGCTGATGCCAACGCCGACGAGCCCAGCGACGAGTCCGAGCCCGCAGATCCCGCTGCCCCGCGCTCGCACACCTTTACCTACACGGTGACCGAGTCCGGCACCGCCCCTGGCGTGACTAACGACGCCAATACCGCGCGCAAGGTTTCCTACACCGTGACTGACGACGGCGCTGGGCACCTGAGCGTCAAGCGCGACGGCGGCGACGGTGCGGACTTTACGTTCACCAACACGTACAGCGTGACGCCTACCGATTCTTCCGTGACCGATCAGGTCACGACCGTCAAGCGTCTGACCGGACGTGATCTTGCAGCTGGCGAGTTCACGTTTGAGCTGCTCGAGGACGGCGTGACTGTCGCTAGCGGCACCAACGACGCTAACGGCACCGTTACGCTGAGCCCGATCCGCTACGAGGCACCCGGCACGCACATGTACACGCTGCGCGAGGCTTGCCCCAACGCGCTCGGCCTGTACAAGGGCGTCACCTATGACGGTACGACCTACACCGTCGTGACCACCGTCTCCGACAATGGTGACGGCACGCTGACCGCGACGCACAAGCTCGAGGGAACCACCGAGTCGGCTGGCTTTACCAACAAGTATCACGCCATGCCCACGCAGGTTTCCATCGGCGCCATCAAGGTGCTCGAGGGACGCGAGCTCAAGAAGGACGAGTTTAGCTTTAAGCTCGTTGGCGAGGACATCGAGTCCACCGTCACCAACGATGCCGACGGCAAGATTAACTTCGACAAGTTCGAGTACGACGAGCCTGGTACGTACGTCTACACCATCAGCGAGGTCAAGGGCGATGAGGCCGGTATGACCTACGACAAGTCCGTCTTTACCGCGACCGTCAACGTGGTCGACGACGGCGAGGGCAACCTCAAGGCGAACGTCACCTTTACCAAGGGCGACAAGAGCGTCGAGGGTATCGTGTTCAACAACACGTACAAGAAGCCCGAGACGCCCGTGCCGACGCCCGATCCCGGCACGCCCAAGACCGTGACGAACATCGTCAAGACGGTCAAGGGTTTCCTGCCCACCACGGGTGACCAGCAGGCCGCCGCACTGCTCATGGCATTCGTCATCGCCATGGCCGGCGTCGGAGCCCTGGTCTGGGGTATCCGTAAGCGCTAGGCACGCTGGCAGCGCCCGGGGCCAAAAGGCCCCGGGCGACCGGCGGGGAGCCAGAACATAGCCCCACCCCCCACCCCCAGCCGCCACGGAGACGTCTCCCTTCTCCGTGGCGGCACTTTTGTGCGCAGGGGAGGAAGGGCCGCCACGAAATCGGCCCATCTACTACGTTTATCCCCTTACCCCCAACCATGCCAAAAAAGCGAAAACAAAACCGCAGGTAGAACGCCTGCGATTTTCTGGAAAACGGGGGTATGGTTGGGGGTATCGAGTCAAACGTAGTAGATGGGCCGATTTCGTGGTTGGCGCCGCCAAATGATCCCCCGGGGACGGAGGAAAACGGATCATTTTTGGCCCCACGCGGCTGGTGGGTGCGTTCGCGCAGGACCGTTCAAACAGAACCATGCCGTTTTCGGGGCTAAACTCAGGACTCCCATCCATACCCGCGTTTTCTGCAAAATGACGGCTCGTCTACCTGCGGTTTTATTTTCACGAATATCGGCATGGTTGGGGACTCGTGACTCAGCCCCGGAAACCGGCATAGTTTTGAAATGGCATTAAATCGGTGGCAGCCATTTTGCTATGCCGGAGCGGTTGATCGTCGGGCAACTACCCTCGCAGGTAGGCGATGGCGATCTGCGTGCGGTTGCGCAGGCCCATCTTTGCCAGGATCGAGCTGATGTGGTTGCGTACGGTGCCTTCGCCCATATAGGCGGTGGCGGCAATCTCCTTGTTGTCGAGGCCGCGGGCGATGAGCTCGGCGACTTCGAACTCGCGGTCGGTTAGGCTGGCGAAGGCCGCGGGCCGGCGGGTCGTGCCGGCATCGACGCCCGTCCCATCAAAGTTGATATCTTCGATCGCCTTACCCTCGAGCACGCGTTTGCCGTCCATGACTTGCGCCAACGCCGGAGGAATGACGGCGACATCGGTTTTAATCAAGTAGCCGCGGGCGCCCAGTTTGAGCGCCGACACAATGTACTCGTCATCCGAGAATGTCGTCAGAAACACCACGCGCGCCGAAGGGTCGCGCTCAAGGATTTCGCCCGCCGCCGAAAGGCCGTCGCGCCCCGGCATCTGAATGTCGAGCAGCGCGATATCGGGCGCGTGCTCGGCGTAGAGTGCCACCGCGTCGTTGCCGTCGGCTCCGGTGCCCACCACTTCGATCTGCGGCTGGGCGCCCAGGATAATCTTGAGCGAATCGACTACCAAGCGGTCGTCGTCGACAACTATGAGCCTCATCGGGCGTCATCTCCTTGCTGTTTGGGGACGGTGGCAAACACGCGCCAGCCGGGGGCGCCGGCGCGCAGGCCGGCGGTGAAGGTTCCGCCAAGCGCCTCGACGCGCTCGCGCATGGAGACGAGCCCCATGCCTTCTGCGACGTTGCCGCTGCTCGCCGGGGTCGCGTCTGCGCCATCATCGGTAACGATGAGCTGGTAAAACGACGGATGCTCCATGCACCGCACGGTAATGGTTTTGGCATGGGCGTGGCGCATGGCGTTGGAAAGCGCCTCGCGCAGCACCGCCGCAAAGCAGTTGGCGACGTTGGCGGGCGCATGCTCGGCCAAAACCTCAAGCTCAATCTGCGGACCGCTGTCCGAGCGCGCGCCTTCAACGATGCGTTCGAGCTGCACGGAGAGGTTGGTCGCATTGTCGTTGAGCGCGTGGACGCTGGCGCGCACGAGCTGGAGCGCCTCGTCAACGGTGTATTTGACGTCGGCGAAATCGGCGGCAACGCCGGGCTCGTTGGCATGGACCACGCGCAGGGCTTCGGTTTGAAGCGAAGCGCGCGTGAGCTGGTGGCCCACGTTATCGTGGATTTCGCGCGCGATGCGGGCGCGTTCGGCGAGCGTCGCGAGCTCGACTTCGTAGTCCTGGCGGTCGGCAAGATCGCGGTTGCGCGCTTCGAGTGCGAGGGCTCGTTCTTGCAGCTCGTCGCGGGTACGGCGCATGCGCTGCTGCTCGCGCTCCAACTGAGCGGTGCGTAGCGATAGCAAGGTGGCGGCAACCGAAAGGATGGCGGTCAGCAGAAGTGTTCGGGCGGTGAGCGCATCGGCGCGAAGGTCCGCGACGAGCGCGAAGACAAAGGCGACGCCAATGCCCAGTGCGACCCAGGCGTGCTCGCGGCGCGCGCGTCGCGCGATGTCATAGAGGGCGAGAGGTGCAAACGGCACAAACGGCGGCACGAAGACGGCCGCGATGATGTAGACGTAGCTCGCGGCCTCGCTTGCACGGCGCGTGCGTCCCCCCTGTACGACCTCGGCCAGCGAGGTGGCAATAACGACAAGGCAAAACGCCGCGACCAGACGAGCGTCCACAGCAAGGCCCATAGCGGCCGCAATGCAGCACGCCAGCACGATCGATTTGTCGAAAAGCCTGTTCATACGGGTATTGTACGCGAAGCCGCGCGTGGTGGAGGGGCCGCCTGCGCAACCGTGACATTCCTCTCGCGCGGCAAAGCGGGGGCGTCGGCGGGCCGCACGACCAAGCCCAGCACTCGTGACAAAGCTCACTGGCGCGCGCCGGCGGCTCCTGCGATGATGCAATCGTACCGGGCCGCAATCAACAGGAGGGCCGCCTCATGACAGACATCGTCCACGTCGAAAACCTCGTCAAGCGCTATGACGACCTTATCGCGCTCGACCACTTTAACCTGAACATCGCCCCCGGCGAGATCTTTGGCCTGCTCGGCCCCAACGGCTCGGGCAAGACCACGTCCATCAACTGTATCCTGCAGCTGCTTGCCTACGACAAGGGCACCATCGAGCTGTTCGGCGAGCCCATGACGCCCGTCCGCTACGACCTCAAGCGCCGCATAGGCGTGGTGCCACAGCAGGTGGCGGTGTTTGACGAGCTCACGGTGCGCGAGAATATCGACTATTTCTGCAGCCTTTACATCAACGACCGCAAGCGCCGCCGCGCGCTGGTCGACGAGGCGATCGACTTTGTCGGGCTGGGCGACTTTGCCAAGTTCCGCCCCGGCAAGCTTTCGGGCGGCCTGGCGCGTCGCCTCAACATCGCCTGCGGCATCGCGCACAAGCCCGAGCTCATCTTTTTTGACGAGCCCACGGTGGCGGTCGACCCGCAGAGCCGCAACGCCATCTTGGAGGGCATCTGCCGCTTGCGCGACGAGGGCGCCACGGTGGTGTATACCAGCCATTACATGGAGGAAGTCGAGCAGATCTGCAGCCGCATCATGATCATGGACGGCGGCCGCGTGCTGGCGCAGGGCACCAACGACGAGCTCAAGCGCATGATTCAGATGGGTGAGCGCGTGACCGTCGAGGTCGGCGCCGTCGAGCCCGCCACAGTCGAGCGGCTGCGCGCCCTTGAGCATGTGCTTTCGGTTGAGCTTTCCGGCGGCGAGCTCATCTGCACCTGCGAAGCGAGCCCGCACAATTTGGTCGACATCCTCGACACGCTGCGCGCCGCCGACGTTGCGCTCGGCCGCGTGTGGAGCGAACCGCCGACCCTCAACGACGTGTTCCTCGAGATCACCGGCCGCGAGCTGCGCGACTAGGGGGCAGCCATGTTCAACACCATTATCATTACGGTCAAGACGCTGCTGCGCCGGCCGAGCACGTGGGTCTGGGGCGCGATCTTTCCCGTCGCGCTTTCCACGATGTTCATGTTTATGTTTGCGAACCTCAGCTCCGACGGCACGGTCGACCCGGTGCCGGTAGCCGTCGTGGCGAATGAGGCCTGGGACGCCTCGACCTTTAAGGACGTGACGGCTTCGCTTGCCAAGGAAGGCGACGATCAGCTGCTCGAGATCCACGAGTACGAAGACTTGGCTGCCGCGCGCAAAGCACTCAAGGCCGGCGAGGTCGCGGGCATCTATACGGTCGACGCTGCGGGCACGCCCAAGCTCACGCTGCTATCGAGTTACGACGGCTCGCGTGCGTCGTCGGTGCTCACCGATCGCAGCATCCTGGAAACGGTGGCAAGCTCGTATACACAAAATGCCGAGCTCATGTCCCAGATTGCCCAGGACAACCCGGCGGCGCTCGCCGACCCGGAGGCGGTTGCGCGCGCCCTGTCGCTCGAGGGCGGCACCCGCCGCGTGAGCCTTACGCGCACCACGCCCGATGGCACAGTCATCTACTATTACGCGCTCTTTGGCCTGGTGGCGATGATGTCTGCCGAGTTTGCCGCCTTGAGCGTCGTCGATCTGCAGCCCAATCTGTCGGGCCTCGGCGCACGTCGCTGCGTGGGCGGTCTTTCCAAGACGGCGTCGCTGGCTGGCATCTTTGTGGGCTCGTGGCTGGTCTCCTTTGCCTCGATGGCGATTGCGATTGGCTACGTGCGCCTGGTCGTGGGCATCGACTTTGGCGGGCGCGAGGGACTGTGTTTGGTGGGCGCCGCCGCTTCCGCGCTTGCCGCCACGGGCTTGGGGCTCTTTGTGGGCACGCTTCCCGTTAAGGGCGGCAAGGCGTCCAAGTCGGGCATCCTCACGGGCTTTGCCACCACGTGCGCCCTGTTCGCCGGCCTCTACGGCGAGCCGGCGATGGCGCTTGCCGACGATGTTGCCCGCGCCTGCCCGGCCGAGTGCTGGTTCAACCCCGTCAAGCTCATCTGCGACATGTTCAACCGCCTGTATTTCTTTGAGGACCTGGGCCCCTTTGCCGTTCGCGCCGGCGCGCTGGTCCTTATGGCGCTGCTGTTCGTTGCCGCCGCCACGCTGATCTTTGGAAGGAGCCGCTATGAGCACCTTTAAGACTGCGCTTCGCATGGCGCTCGCGCACCCGCTCTATCTGCTCATCTACACGGTGTTTATTTCTCTGCTGGGTGTGTTTATCGCGGCATCGGTGAGCTGGAACTCGTCGCAGCTCACCGAGTATAAGCCCTACGATGCCAACGTGATCGTGGTCGACCGCGACGACAGCGACCTTTCGCGTGCGCTTACCAAGCATCTGGGTTCGCGCTTTGAGCTGGTCACGGGCGTCGGCGACGATACGTACAATCTTGCGGACGCGCTTTCCAAGAGCAATAGCGCCAAGGGCAGCGCTGACTGCGTGTTCTTTATCCCGGAGGGGTTTGAGGGCGACCTCGTTGCAGCCGTCCGCGCGGGGGAGTCCCTGCCCAAGCTCGATGTGACCTACGGTGCCGGCACCATGGCGGCGGCGCTTTCGTCTGCCGAGGCCTCGCGCTGGATCTCGCTCGCGGGCGCTGCGGCCGCACTTGAGCCCACTGCCTCTAACGGCGAGGTCGCCAAGGCCGCCGAGCGCGCCGCCGCAAAGCGCGCCGAGGTCGAGATCGAGCAGGTCAAGGTCGACTCGACTGCCGCCGCCACGCTCGAGTCGTACTTTAACTTTGGTGCGTACGCGATTATCTCGTCGGTCATCGTGTCGGTGGGGTTGGTGTTCTCGGGCATGAACGAGCCTGAGCGCGTGCGTCGTATGGATGCCGGTCCAATCTCCGAGCGCCGGCGCTCGCTTGCCGTGTTTGCAGCCGCCGCCGTGATCACCGTCTGCATCTGGTTTGTGTCGAGCATGATGGGCGTCGTGGGCTTTGCCGGCGCGGTCGCCGAGGTCGGCGCGGGCCGTGTGTGCTTGGCACTGGCAGCGACGTTTGCCCTGGCGTGCACGCCGCTGGCCGTTGGCTTTGCGCTGTCGAGCCTGGGTGCGCGCGAGGAGCTGCTCAACGGTGTGGGCAACCTGCTCGGCATGCTCATGACGTTTTTGGGCGGCGCCTGGATGCCGCTGTCGCTCATGGGTTCGGCCGTGCAGACGGTGGCGCACTTTGTGCCGACATATTGGGTGAACGACGCGATTGGCAAGGCGCTTGCCTCGGATTTGACGTCCGCCGTGTTGGGCGACATTGTCTGCGACCTGGGCGTCACGGTGCTCTTTGCCGTGGCCATCGCCGCCGCAGGCCTAGCCCTCGCACGCGCCAAATCCCGCGCCTAGTCTGAAATACATCCCAGACCTCGCTCCAAAATAGTTCGCCAAGGTTTACTATTATCTCATAAAGTAGTACGAGGCTAACAATGGGGGATACCATGGCAACGCAGAAAGCCTACGTCCAGGTTAAGGATCTCAAAAAACACTACGGCGACGGCGATGCACGACTGACGGTGCTCGATGGCATCGATACGTCCATCAATCGCGGCGAGATCTGCGTCATGCTGGGGCCCTCGGGCTCGGGCAAGTCGACCTTTCTCAACCTGATCGGCGGCCTGGAGGATGCCGACGGCGGCTCCATCATGGTGGACGGCTGCGATCTCACGGCGCTCAAGCCCGCCGATCTGGGCGAGTACCGACGCCGCGAGCTGGGCTTTGTCTTCCAGTTCTACAACCTGGTGCCCGACCTTACCATCAAGGAAAACATCGAGGTCACGGCGCACCTGTCCAAAAAACCGCTCGACGTCGACGATCTGCTGCGTTCGCTGGGCCTCTACGAGCACCGCAACAAGTTTCCGCGCCAGGTCTCGGGCGGCCAGCAGCAGCGCTGCGCCATCGGCCGTGCGCTCGTCAAAAATCCGGGCCTGCTGCTGTGCGACGAGCCCACGGGCGCGCTCGACTACAAGACATCCAAGGAAATCCTGCAGCTCATGGAGGACGTCAACCGCACCTACGGCTGCACCATCATCATCGTCACCCACAACGCCGCCATCGCGCGCATGGCCAATCGCGTGCTGCGCCTGCGCGACGGGCGCATCGTCGAGGACGAGCTCAGCGAGTCGCCCGTCGCGGCCGCCGAGCTCGATTGGTAGGCGGCGCCATGACACCTCTCGCAAAACGACTCCCGCGCGAGCTGCGCCGCAATATCGGCAAGTACCTGGGCATCTTTTTGCTTATGTGCGGGAGCATCGCCCTTACCTCGGGCTTTTTGCTCGCGGCGCATTCCATCGGCTGCCTTATCGACGACATGCGCGATGCGTACACGATTGAGGACGGCCGCGTGACCACCTCCTTCGAGGCTACCGACGACCAGCTCAAGGCAGCCGAGGATGCAGCCGACGACGTCGGCGGCGTCACGCTCTACAAGAATTTCTCCATCGACGCCATCATCAAAAAGACCGCCGGCGACGACGGCACCAAGCGCACGCTGCGCACCTATGCGCACCGCACCAAGGTCGATATCGCGTCCTACTGTGAGGGCAGGCAGCCCAAGACGGACGATGAGGTGGCTATCGACCGCGTTTTTGCCACCAACAACGACCTCGCCGTGGGCGATAAGGTTGAGCTTGAGGGCCGCACCTACACCATCTGCGGCATCATGACCCAGCCCGATAGCCAGGCGCTGTTCCTCGACAATTCGGACTTTACGGTGAACACCATCACGTACGGCGTGGCCGAGGTCACCGACGCCGGCTTTGCCGCGCTCGAGGATGCCGGTGGTGCACCTGCCTACACCTACTCCTTTGCCTTTACCGATCGCGACCTCCCCACCGCGGATCGCATCGATGCGGAGCAGGATATGGTCGAGGCGCTGACCGATGCCGATGCGCGCGTGGACGATCTGATCGACGCCGATTCCAACCAGGGTATTGGCTACGCGCGCGACGACGTAGACGGCGACTCCATGATGTGGATGACGCTGCTCGACATTATCATCGTGATCATGGCGTTTGTCTTTGTGGTCCTTACCGACGCCACCATCGAGGAGGAGAGCGCCATCATCGGCACGCTGCTCGCCAGCGGCTATCGTCGACGCGAGATCGTGCTGCACTACCTGGCACTTCCCGCCATCGTGGGCGTGCTCGCGGCGCTTTTGGGCACCGCGCTCGGCGTCGCGTTCTTTACCGAGCCCATGCGCGGCCTCTATTACGGTTCGTACAGCCTGCCTCCCTTCCAGGTGTACTGGAGCTGGGAGATTTTTGTGAAGTGCGCCGTGGTTCCCGCTGCCGCGCTCATCCTCATCACGCTGGTGGGCCTGCTTCGCAAGATGGACAAGACGCCGTTGCAGTTCCTTCGTCACGAGGCGAGCGGCAAATCGGGCACCAAGCGCGGCCTGCAGCTGCCGGAGCGCATGGGCTTTGTCTCGCGCTTTCGCCTGCGCATCTTCCTGCGCAACCTGGGCAACTTCGCCACGCTCTTCGTGGGCATTGCGTTTGCCTCGCTGCTGCTGCTCTTTGGCCTGGCGATCCTGCCCACGATGACGCACTATGCGGACAACCTGGAGACAAGCCTGGTCGCCGAGCACCAGTACACGCTCAAGGCTCCGCTAGAGCTTGAGGGTACTGCCGAGGAGCGCGGGCAGTGGGCGGCGCTCGAGCGCTTGCAGTCGATTGACGGCGCGCTGCTCTCCGCCGCCCAGGATGCCGATGACGAGCTTGACGACGCGGCCGATGCGGCGCAGACGGCAGCCGATGCCGCGACCGCATCTCCGTCTGCCGAGAGCCTGGCCGCGGCGCAGGACGCGCTCGCCAAGGTCCAGGACAAGAAAGATGCGCTTTATGCGCGCCTCGATGACCTTGCCGATGCCCTCGGCTGCGACCGCGATGAGGCCATCGACCTGATCGACAAGGCCTCTAAGATCGACACCGACAACGACGACATTCACCCGATCAACACGACCGACAACGGCGCGGGCGCAATCGCGCAGGCCGAGAAATATGCCGTTTACCAGCTGCAATACGACCGCGGCGAGGGAAACGGCACAGAGGCCATCTCTGTCTACGGCATTTCATCTCATTCGCGCTATTGGAAAGACCTCAACGTCGGCGACGGGCGCGTCGTCTTTGGCGGCGGTCTGCTCGATAAGTTTGGCTGGAGCGAGGGCCAGAAGGTCGAGCTTCGCGACAAGTACGAGGCTCGGGATTATTCTCTTGAGTACGCGGGTAAGGACTGCATCTGGGGTTCAAAGTCGGACATGAATATCTATATGAGCATCGATGACTTTAACGAGCTGTTCGGCAACGACGCCGCCTACTTTAACGGCTATGTGAGCGACGAGAAGCTCGACCTCGATGCTCGTTACTTTGCCGGTGACACCACGCCCGACGACATGCGCGCCGTGGGTGACCAGTTCATCGGCATGATGAGCAAAATGATCGGCATGATGGTCGGGCTCGCGGTGTTTATCTTCCTGCTGTTTATGTACCTGCTGACCAAGGCGGTGATCGACCACAGCGCCCGTTCGATCAGCTACATGAAAGTCTTTGGCTATCGCGATGGTGAGATCTCGCATCTGTACATCCGCTCGATCACGCTGTGCGTGGCGGCGTCGCTCGTGCTGAGCCTGCCGGTCATTATTGGCTCGCTCACGGCCATCTTCCGCTCGATGCTGCTCGCCTACAACGGCAATATCGAGATCTACGTGCCCGCTTGGTCCATGGCTGCATGCATCGGCATCGGCTTTGCGACCTACCTGGTCGTGGCGCTGCTGCACACGCGCTCTATCAAGCGCGTCAGCCTGGCCGAAGCCCTCAAGGTGCAGGAGTAGTCATTGGGGACGTTCTTAAACGACTAGTCGTTGGGGACAGTCTTTGCCGGATCGCCGGCTCGCTGGCCGGGCGGCAAGCACTCATTTAAGTCTGTCCCCAATGAGTGCCTAGCGACTCGGCGTTGCGCTTGACTTCAACCCCACTTCAACGGGTACCATCCTCTATGTCTGTAACGCCATATAGACCGAGGGGATAGATCTATGACCGCAACCGCACCCGCAGCACCGGCAAAGGTGTACTTCACCAACCTGCGCACGCATGCTCGCGAGAGCCAGCTCGACAAACTCAAACGCCTCATTCGCCGCGCCGGCATTGAGCAGATCGACTTCGAGAACAAGTTCGTCGCTATCAAGATTCACTTTGGCGAGCTGGGTAACCTGAGCTTTCTGCGCCCAAACTACGCCCGCGCCGTCGCAGACGTCGTGAAGGAGCTGGGCGGCAAACCCTTCCTCACCGACTGCAACACGCTCTATGTGGGCAGCCGCAAAAACGCGCTCGAGCACATCGACACCGCCTACCAGAACGGCTTTACCCCGTATGCCACGGGTTGCCAGATCATCATCGCCGACGGCCTCAAGGGCACCGACGAGGCGCTCGTTCCGGTCGAGGGCGGCGAGTACGTGCGCGAGGCAAAGATCGGCCAGGCACTCATGGACGCCGACATCGTGATTAGCCTCACCCACTTTAAGGGCCATGAGCAGGCCGGCTTTGGCGGCGCCATGAAGAACCTGGGTATGGGCGGCGGTAGCCGTGCCGGCAAGATGGAGCAGCACGCCGCTGGCAAGCCGAGCGTCGATACCACCAACTGCGTTGGCTGCCGTGCCTGCGAGAAGATATGCGCGCACAGCGCCATCACGTTTGACGGTACGCGTGAGCGCGAGCTTGCCAACGGCAGCACTCGCACGGTTCATGTGGCTGCCATCGACCACGATCGCTGCGTGGGCTGCGGACGCTGCATTGCGGCGTGCAACCAGGACTGCATCAAGCCCGACTATGATGCCGCGGCCGACGTACTCAACTACAAGATCGCTGAGTACACGAAGGCCATTGTTCAGGATCGCCCCAGCTTCCACATCTCGCTTGCCATGGACATCAGCCCCAACTGCGACTGCCACCCCGAAAACGACACGCCCATCGTCAACGACATCGGCATGTTCGCGAGCTTCGACCCGGTCGCCATCGACCAGGCCTGCGCCGACGCCGTCCTGGCGTCCGAGCCGCTGCCTAACACCGAGCTTACCGACAGCGCGGCCAAGATGGAGCATAATCACGAGCATCTGGAGGGCGAGCAGGCCAAGGATCCCTTCTGCATCACGCATCCCGACACCGACTGGCGCGCGTGCATCGCGCATGCCGAGAAGATCGGCCTGGGCACGAGCAAGTACGAGCTCATCGAGGTCAAATAGCATCTAGTTATTGGACATATCAAGCGCATTCGTGGCTTAATTCAAGCAAAATCCGCCCGCGAGCACAGCGCTCGCGGGCGGATTTTCGGAAGTGCTAGGGGTCAGATAGACCAGTAAACCGTACTATTTGCCTAAAAATTCTCGTCGAGGAAGTCGTCGACCGTATTCCAGTAGAGCTCGGGGTCGACTTGCGCGCTCTTGGCATGGGTGGCGCCGTGGATAGTGAGCTTTTGCTTGACCTTGCTGGCGCACGCCTCGTAGTTTTGGTCGAGCATGCTGTATGGTACAAAGGTGTCTTGGTCACCGTGGATAAAAAGCATGGGAACCGTCGCGCGCTTGAGCTGTTCCACGCTGCTCGCCTTATGAAAGTCGTAGCCTGCGCGCACGTTGCATACCAGGTTGGCCACATCGAGCAAGGGAAAACTGGGCAGGCCAAATACATCCTTGAGCTGCAGAGAAAACTCGTCCCAAACGCTTGTATAGCCGCAGTCCTCGATAATGCATTTCACATTTGCGGGCAGAGATTCCCCCGCTACGTTCATGGCAGTCGCCGCGCCCATCGACTCGCCAAAGACCAGGATGCGCGCCTTGGGATCGGCCGCAACAATCCGCCCGATCCACGCGACGACATCGAGTCGCTCGGGCCAGCCCATGCCGATGTAGTCACCGCCGGAACGCTCGTGGGCGCGGGCGGCGGGTGCGAGTACGTTCATGCCGCGGTCGTGGAATCGCTTGACGTATCGGGCCATACCGATGGGCTCGTTGGTATATCCATGCAGGCAGACGGCGTAGTCGTGCGTGCTCTCCGACGCAGCAAAATACCAGGCGGCAAGCTCGGTCCCGTCGTCCGCGGTGAGGCTGCTGCTCTCGCGGTTTTCCTTAAACCACGCCCGTGCCTCGCCCTCCTCGGCGTCAATCTGCTCGCCCTTTTCGGCGTCCTTGCCGTCCTGCATCATCTTCATGGTGTAGGGCGCTTGGGGATTCAGGGCAAAGTCGAACAAGAAGTTGCCGGCAAACCCCAGCAGCGCGACAACGAGCACCAGTGCAACGATGCCGGCTATCTTGAGCTTTCGATGGGAATGTGCGTTTTGAGCCATGCGGTATTCTCCTATAAGATGTTAATGCATCAACATTTAATGCAAGCGCATTATGGACGTTCGCCGTTGATGCGTCAACAGGCAAAGAATGGGTAAACAAAGGGTCACGTATGGTGCAAATTTCGCACGCACCCAGACGCTTTGATATAGTGTTGAGAACTCTTTACGTTGGAGGATGTAACCGGCATGTCCGATTCGAGCGACAGTTCCAAGCCGCGACCCAAGGCCGCGGCCGTTCCGCACTACACGGTGGGCGAGGAGATCATGAACTCCGTCACCCATGGTGTCGGCTGCTTGCTGGGTATCGCGGGTCTGGTGCTCCTGATCGTATTCGCTGCACTGCGCGGCGGTGGCCCGGCCCACATGGCCGCGGCAATCGTCTACGGCGCCAGTATTATTCTCGAATACCTAGCCTCCACGCTCTACCATGCGATTCAACCCGCGCGCGCCAAGCGCGTGTTCCGCATCATCGACCACAGCTGCATCTACCTGCTCATAGCCGGCAGCTATACGCCGTTTTGCCTCATCACGCTCGCAAACGACGGCGGCGCCGTGCTGTTCTTTGCCGTATGGGCCATCGCCATTATCGGCATCGCCCTCGAGTGCTTTATGCGCGAGCGTCAACCGCACTGGGTAAGCGGCCTGGTCTACCTGCTGATGGGCTGGCTCGTTGTCTTTAAGCTGCCCGAACTTGTGGCGCTGCTCAACCCCGTGGCACTTGCCCTGCTCGCCGTCGGCGGCGTGTGCTACACCGCGGGCGTGCCGTTCTATATCGCCAAAAACGTGCGCTATCTGCACAGTGTTTTCCACTTGTGGGTGCTCGCCGGCAGCATCTTCCAGTTCATGGCGGTGATCCTCTTCGTAATCTAGCGACCGCGCCCACGGCCCCGCTCGCACGGGCGACCGGCGCAATTGCCCTATCCGTCACCTACGCTTACTACCCAACGTCCCGAATCTTGGAGGTTCGAGAAACTCCCGATGGACATAACCATCTCCCTTATCACCACCCTCGTTTTGACCCTCATCAACGGCTACTTCTCTATGTCCGAGATGGCGCTCACCACGGCTAAGCGCGCCGTGCTGGAGCACGATGCCGAGGAGGGCGATAAGCGCGCCGAGCGCGCCGTCCAGCTCGCCGCCGACTCCGATCAGCTGTTGGCTACCATCCAGGTCGCCATCACGCTCGTGGGCTTCGCCTCGTCCGCCGTCGCCTCGACGAGCCTGTCCGACCCGCTCGCCACGTGGCTCATGAGCTTTGGCATCGCGCCGCTTTCCGCCATCGCAAGCGGCCTGGCGCCGGTCATCATCACCGTCGCCGTCGCCTTTGTGTCCATCGTGATCGGCGAGCTTGTGCCCAAGCGCATCGGCCTCGCTAACGCCGAGGGCGTGTCCAAGCAGGTCGTGGGACCGTTGTCGTTTTTCCAAAAGATCGCCCGTCCGCTCGTGTGGCTGACCGGCGCTTGCTCCGATGGCCTAGCCCGAGTCTTACGCATCAAGAGCGCCGATGACCGTCAAAACGTCTCGGAGGAAGAGATCAAGTACATGGTCTCGGAGCAGGACGACCTGCTCGACGAGGAAAAGCGTATGATCCACGAGATCTTTGACTTGGGCGACACCGTTGCCCGCGAGGTCATGGTGCCGCGCGTGGACACCACCATGTGCGAGGATGACGAGACGGTCGCCAGCGTGCTATCCACCATGCGCCAGACCGGCTTTAGCCGCATTCCCGTCTATCACGAGGACCCCGACAACGTCGCGGGCATCGCGCACATCAAGGACCTGATCCAGCCCGCGCTCGACGGCAAGGGCGACCAGCCCATCGCCGGCTTTTTGCGCGACGCCACCTTTGTGCCCGACACCAAGGACATCCTGCCGCTGCTGTCCGAGATGCAGACCTCGCACGACCAGATCGTGGTGGTCGTGGACGAGTACGGCGGCACGGCCGGCATCATCACCATCGAGGACATCGTCGAGGAGATCGTCGGCGAGATCGAGGACGAGTTCGATCCCGACAACAAGTATCTCACGCGCCTTTCGCGCCGCGAGTGGCTCGTTGATGGGCGTTTTTCGTGCGATGACGCGATTGAGCTTGGTTGGCCGCTCGAGGAAAGCGATGATTATGAGACCATCGCCGGCTGGATCTTGGAGCTTTGCGACTCGGTGCCCGACATCGGTGAGGTGTTTGAGGTCGCGGGGTACAAGTTTAAAGTGCAGTCGATGCGTGGCCAGCGCATCTCGCTCATTCGCGTGATCGCTCCGGCCGAAACCGATAAGAAGGATTCCGAGTCTTCGGTAGACGAGCCGACGACGTCGGGTGCGGGCTCTGCGGACCCGCACGACGGCGACGAGTAGGGCAAGGACGAGTAGGGGAGAGTTATGGCAGGCCTGTTCAACATCCTTAAGGTCACCGTCAGCGAGGACAAGATCTGCGCGCATGTGCTGGTGAACCCCGGCATGCCGCTTATGACTTCGGAGGACATCGAGGCCACGGCGCGCGTGTACTACCTGGTGCCGGCGATTGCCAAGCATCTGTGCCTGGGCGATTCCGGCCGCGAGTTCCAGGACTGCATGGGTCAGACCGAGCTCTGCCATCTGCTGGAGCACGTGACGGTCGAGCTCATGAACGAGACCGGTCTTGCCGGTAGCATCTCGTGCGGCCGCACACGCGTAAGCGAGCATGACGAGCGTGTCTTTGAGGTCGAGCTTTCGTGCCCCGACGACGCACTGGCCATCGGTGCGCTGTCGTCGGCCACCTTTATGATGGATTGGGCCTATCTGCACGCCGACCAGCCCGCCCCCGATGTGGACGGCACGGTCGCGGGCCTGCGCAACCTGGTGCTGGGCATGCGTGCCGAGGCCGAGGGCAAGGACCCGCACGAGGCCGTTGCCGCTGCGAACGGCGAAGATACTGCCGAGGACGAGGGCGCTGACGAGGGCGATGTGCCGGTTGACGCCGAGCCCGTTGCCGATGCGACCGCCGAGCCCGTTTCCACCGAGCCCCAGGGCGTCCCCAACTTTGACGACGAGCCCCAGGTGGCGATTGATACCGAGGGCGCGGTTGCCGAGAACCACGAGGCCTCCGCTGCCGTCTTTGGCGGTGCGGCGACGGTTCCGGCGGGACCTGCGCATGAGGGCGGCCTGCCGCTCGTGGACGGCGCCGGCGAGGACCCGGGTGCCACGGTGGCCATGCCGGCTATGCCTCAGGAGTAGGCCTACGCGTTTATCACCATCACGTACCTGCGCCTTTGCCGTACGCAGATGAGCGGAGCGGCAAGTGATGCGCTGCGGGTATAATGGACAGCATTCAAACGGTGGGCACCGACGTGCCCGCAGGAGAGGAATGATCATGGGTAAGACTTTCAGCTTTGTCTCCGGCGCACTTTTTGGTGCTGCTGCTGGCGCTATTATCGGCGTTGCTCTGGCCCCGCGCTCGGGCGCCGAAACCCGCGCCATGGCTGCCGATATCGCCAACGACGCCTGGGACAATATGCGCGACACCTACGAGCACGGCGCCGAGGAGGCCCGTGCTGCGGTGAATGACTTTGGCCCGATGGTCGACGCCAAGACCGACGACCTGCGCGCCAAGGTCGACCTGGCCCGCGAGCGCATGGACCAGCTGCGCGAGCAGCTCAACGACGCCATTTCGGGTGGCAACGTGACGCCTGCCGCCGACGTCGTGGTCGAGAACGCCGTCGAGGCTGATGCCGGGGCTGCGGAACCCTCGACCGAGGCATAATGCGCGCTGGGGATTTTGTCGGCGCCAAGATCTATCGCAAGCCTACCGAGGACAAGCGCACCAAAAAGGACGGCACGCCGCGCAGCCCCAAAAAGCTCGGAAAGATTCACTTTCCGGTCTTTACCCCGGGCGGTACGCGCGTGGTCGGCTTTATGGTCCGCCAGTCCGATATCGCGGGCATGATCGAGCGTCCCGACCGATTCGTAGCGCTCGACGCCATTGGTGTCTACGAGGGCGCCATCGCGGTTGACGACGTCAAGGGCACCTACGATACCGCTGCGGCCAAGCGCCTCGACATCAACCTGGACGATTGCATCATCTGGGTCGGTATGGACGTGCGCACGGAATCGGGCGACGTCGTGGGCTATTGCTCGGACGTTGAGTTCAAGCCGCGCTCGGGCATCGTGCAGGCATTCTATGTGACCGCCGGCGCTGCTTCGAGTGTTTTGGTTGGTGACACGCAGGTGCCGCCGACGATGCTGCGCGGCTACGAGAACGGCGCGATGGTCGTCTCGGACGAGGTCAAGTCGCTCGGGTATTCGGGCGGTGCGGCTGCCAAGGCCGCCGAGGCCAGCGTCGTGGTGGGCGACAAGGTCAAAAAGGGCGCCAAGGTGCTCGATGACAAGGGATCGGTCGCCGTGGACAAGGGCAGCCGCGCACTGGGCAAGCAGCTCGGCAAGACGCGCGGTATGTTCAAGGCCTTTAAGGACGAATACCAAAAGGCGAGCGGAGGCTCGTCAAAAGCTACAAAATAGCGACGTACCAAATGATGGGAGGCAAGCCGGAGACCTGTTGCTCCGGCTTGCTGTGTTTATGGGGGAGGGCACATGCGCCAAAACGGATCCATCTTAAACGGGCGTTCGGGTGCGCGTCCAACGGCGCGCCGCGACCTGGGGCAGCTGCCCAGCGGTCAGCGCCGCCGTCACCGTAAGCCCGGCGCGATGTATCTCAACCATAGCCGCGGCTTTAGCGATCGCAGCGCGCGCATCGGCAACAGCCGCACACCCCGTCGTTCGTCTCGCCTGCCCTACGCGCTCATCGCCGTGGGTTGCGCGCTCGTGCTGTTTATCGCTGCCGTCGTGGGCTACGTCAACCGCAGTGTGGACGTGGAGCTCAACGGCCAGAAGACAGCGGTGCGTGTGGGCTCTACGCTGCAGAATCTCATCGACGACCAGGAGTTGACTGACACCTACGACGCAGGCGACCTGCTGGCCGTCGATGACAGCGTGCTCAAGCGCCATGGGGGCGAAAAGCTGTCGGTGAAGGTCGACGGCAAGCGCGTGAAGCAGGGCAAATGGGATAGCCGCGAACTTGAGGGCGGCGAGAAGGTGACGGTCAAGGATGGCCGTAACACCTACGAGAAGCACGAGGTTCAGGCTACGGTTATCGAGCCCAAGCTCAAGGTCGAGGGTACGGGCGCTATCGAGTATGTGCAGACGTGGGGTGTCCAGGGCCGCTCCGAGGTGTGGGTCGGCGAGCAATCGGGCAAGACACAGGACCGCGGCGAGGTCGTGCCCGCCACCGATTGCGTCGTTGCGTGCGCCAGCGTGGCGCCCAAGGGCAACAAAAAGTACGTGGCGCTGACGTTTGACGAGGGTCCGAGCAGCGCTACCAAGCAGATCTTGCAGGTACTCAAGGAAAAGGGCGTCACCGCGACGTTCTTCCTGTCGGGCGATGCGGCCGAGGCATCGCCTGCCACGGCCAAGGCGATTGTCGATGCCGGGTGCGAGATCGGATCCAACAGCTACAGCGACGATTCGCTCAAGGGTCAGGACCGTGAGGCGGTACGCGAACAGATCACGAAAGGCACCGATGCGATTAAGTCGGCGACCGGCGTGAAGACGATGCTGCTGCGTGCTCCCTATGCTGCCTTTGACGAGCAAAACTGGATTGATGCGATGGACTTGGTCTCCGCCGTGGTCTCGTGGAATATTGACTCGGGCGACTGGCTGCTCAACGGTGCCGACGAGCAGGTCTCGACGGTGCTCGATTCGGTGACGCCGGGCAATATCGTGCTGCTCACCGATAGAGACGAATGCGCCGAGCAGACGCTCGAGGCGCTGCCGCAGATTATCGACGGCCTCATTGCCGACGGCTACAAGATCGTGACGCTCAGCGACCTGGTCAAGACGGACACGTCGCTGAGCAAAAAGCTCACCTCGCTGACGAAGGTCACCATGCCCAAGGACGCCGTGTTCCCCCAACTTGCCGAGGACGATGACACCACAGAGTAGTCATTGGGTAGTCGTTTAAGAACGTCCCCAATGGCTATGTCACGGATACGTCAGCGTTTGGTATGCCTGCAATGTGCAGCGCATAAATTCGATGCCGCAGGGCGATGCTGATGCTATAGTTACTGCGGTTAATGAGGGTCAAGAGAAAGGTTACAGGTGAAATCCAAACCTCGACCATACAGTCGATGACCCCATGCAGGTGCTTTTTGCGCATGCACGGGGTGTAAGCGTCGAGCGGCGTGCCGCCCGCGCATGCGTATACATATCCAGAAGCCCCCGGACGCCGCACGCGCGGCCGCGTCCGGAGGAATAATGATGGGGAGCACCATTGAATTATCTGAGTGAGATGCTCAAATTGCCAGTCTTGGACGTCGACGGCGAAAAGCTCGGCGTGGTCAACGATTTTGGCATTGCAACCGGCGAAGTTTTTCCGCACGTGACGTCGCTCGCGTTCCGCGGTCCCGGCAAGACGCCGTTCATGATCAGCTGGCGCAAATGGGTCGACCGCATCGACGAGACGGGCGTGTATCTCAATACGTCTGCCACCAATATTCGCTTCTCGTACCTGCAGCCGACCGAGCTCCTGCTGGCGCGCGACGTTCTCAATAAGCAGATCGTCGACACGCAGGGCATGAAGGTCGTGCGCGTCAACGACATCAAGTTTTCCATGTCGGGCGAAAATCAGCTGCGCCTGCTGGGTGCCGAGGTCGGCGCCCGCGGTCTGCTGCGTGCAATCAGCCCCGCGCTCGAGCACGTCGTCGAGGGCTTTATGAAGCACCTGGGCAAGCCGCTCAGCGAGGACATTATCGCCTGGTCCTACATGGACCTGCTCGACCGCTCGACCAAGAACATTCAACTCTCGGTGTCGCACAAGACGCTCGGCGAGCTGCACCCTGCCGACATCGCCGACATTATCGAGCAGCTCGACCCGCGCTTGCGTGCGCAGGTGTTTGCGCAGCTCGATACTGCCCAGGCCGCCGAGGCCATCTCGGAGTTCGATGACGACGAGCTTATGACCGAGATGCTCGAGGGCCTGTCCGACACCGACGCATCGTCGATGCTGGCCATGATGGACCCGGACGACGCTGCCGACCTGATCGACGAGCTTGATTACGAGAAGGCCGAGAAACTCCTGCGCCTGATGGGCGTCAAGGAGGAGAAGGCGATTCGTAACCTGCTGGGGTATGAGGACAACACCGCCGGCCGCATCATGACCTCGGAGTTTGTCTCCCTGCCCGCTACGGCAACGGTCGGTGACGCCATCGAGGCGATTCGCGAGCTCGACGAGGACTTCGAGAGCGTCTATTACGTCTATACCGAGGATCCGAGTGGCATGCTGACCGGCGTGCTTTCGCTGCGCACGCTGATCGTAGCCGACCGCGACGCCACGCTGGGTCAGTTGGCCTATCGCGACCTGGTCTATGTGTCGCCCGACGAGGACCAGGAAGACGTGACGGACGAGATGACCAAGTACGACCTGGTTGCCATCCCTGTCTGCGACGAGAACCGTCATATCCTTGGTATCGTGACCTTCGACGACGCCATGGACGTTATCGCCGAGGAGCATCAGGAGGACCTGCAGATCGCCGGTGTCGGCTCGGGCGATAGCGCGTCGGACGACTCGACGAACGTGCTCAGCTGGTTCGTGCATCGCCAGTACTGGGTTGTTGTATGGGGCATCGCGTCGTGCATCATGGCGACCGTGCTGGGAACGGCGCTCGGCTCCGCGCATCTGGTGGTGTTCCCCATGTGCGCCATGCCGCTCGTGCTGCTGGCGGCCTCGCGCATGGTGTCGTTCGTCAAGAACTACTTCCTGGAGTATGACGGTCACGACGACGAGCCCAAGCCGTATCTGGGATTCTTCTTCCAGAGCACGGGCATGGGCCTGATTCTGTCACTCGTGACCTACCTGTGCGCCCAGCTGGTGCGCACCGCTGCATTCCCCGATGCCTCTATGTTTGAGGAGCAGCTCTTTACCGGCTGCTTTAACATTGCCGCCATCATTTGCCTGGTTGGCAACATGAGTGCTGTGATTTACCTGATGGTGCTGTTCTGGCGTGACGAGCATGACCTCAACACGTCGGGCACCGCCATGAACGTTATTGCCGTCATGATCTCGTGTGTGGCGTATTGCATCGCCGCGGTGCTGCTCGCCATGTCAGTCATGGGCTAGGTGGTCGCGTGCAAAATACCAAGCAAAAGTCGGGCACCAAGCAAAAGCTGACCATCGCGGCCATCTTTGGCGCTATGGGTCCCGGTCTGCTGGCGGCGCTTTCGGGCAATGACGCCGGCGGCATTGCAACGTATTCCAGTGCGGGTGCCAGCTATGGCTACAAGATGCTCTGGATGCTTCCCGTCATGACTGTGCTGCTCATCGTGACGCAGGAGACCGCGGCGCGTTGCGGCTGCGTGACGGGCAAGGGCCTGGCATCGCTCATTCGCGAGCGCTTTGGCGTGCGCAAGAGTGTACTTGCTATGGCGGCGCTGTTGATCGCCAACACGGCTGTGACCATTTCGGAGTTTGCGGGTATTGCGAGCGGCCTTGCCCTCTTTGGCGTGCCGGCGAGCATCTCGGTGCCGTTGGTGGCGCTGCTGGTGTGGATGCTTACCATGTCGGGGAGTTTCCAGCGCATCGAGAAGATTCTGCTGCTGGTAAGCTGCGTGTTCGTGACCTACATCGTCGCCGCGTTTATGGCTGGCCCCAACTGGGGTGAGGTCGCGGTCGACCTGGTCGTGCCTAACATTCAAAATGACCCCAGCTACGTGTCGCTCGTGGTCGCAACGATCGGTACCACCATCGCGCCGTGGATGATTTTCTTGGCGCAGAACAACGTGGTCGATAAGAACGCGGGCGAGGACGACATCGTGCTGCAGCGTATTGATACCGTGAGCGGCTCGCTTGCCGCCGATGTTATTGCCGGCTTTATTATCATCACGACCGGCACGGTGTTGTTCCCGGCGGGTATTCAGATTAGCGATGCTGCCGATGCTGCCCGCGCGCTGGAGCCTATTGCGGGTCAGTGGTCTACGGTACTGTTTGCCTCGGGCCTGGTCGCGGCGAGTTTCTTGGCTGCCTGCGTGCTGCCGGGCGTTACGTCGAGCGCTATCTGCGAGGCATTTGGCTGGGAGCGCGGTGCCGACCGCAGCTGGGACGAGGCCCCGGTCTATCGCGGCATCATTACGGCCATCATCGGTATCTCTGCCGTGCTGGTGCTTATGCCCGGCGTCGATCTGTTCCAGATTATGATGACCTCGCAGGTCATCAATGGCGTGCTACTGCCCGTGGTTCTGGTGTTCCAGGTGGTTATCGCCGCCGACCGTCACATTATGGGCGCCAACCGCAACGGCCGCGTATGGAACGTGCTCACGTGGGCGACTATCGGCGTGATTACGGTGCTCACGGTCGTCATGTTTGTCCTGCAGGCGATGGGCTACAGCGCTTAACGCCCACTTTTGCTTCCGAACAGGCCGCAGCGATGGACTGCGGCCTGTTTTTTGCCCGCTATAGGGCATTAGTTATATGGCAGTGGACAAAAAATGCCAAATATGAGTACTGTTGCTAAGTGAATAGCATTTACATCCAAGAAGATAATGGACATAGCCGATAGTATGTTCATTAAAATTGGCTCCAATATGTCTTAAACCAGTCAGGTTGGCTGCTTTAGGGGGTTGTAGGGGTCGCTCGGACGTCATTTTGGGTGGTTTTGCCTGCTACTAAAATGGTAACAGTACTCATATTTGCCCCTTTTTGTCCACGACCCCTTGGAGCCGGCTCGAAAAGAGTGATTTTGGGTTGTTTGCTGCGGGTGTGGGCTTGGAAACAACGTTCGGGGTGGCGAGGCGCCCAGAATTTGGTCGCAAGGAGGGCGTTCCTCGGCTGTGTCAGGAGTGTCCCTGGGTGCCGGCACATAAGGAACGTCCCTAACTGTCGGAGGGGGTGCCTGCCGTGGCGCACCCCTCCGGATGTGGGAAGTTTGCGCTGCAGGTTACTTGTCGGTGCCCAGCTTGTGCGGCTTGAGAGCGAGCGCATTGACGAGCGCGTCGGTGGCAGACTTGACGGCCGCCGGCTGCAGATCGTTGACGTGATCCTCGGGATGCACGGGCAGGTCCTTCTTGACTGCATCGTGGATCAAGTTGAGGTACTCAGTCACGCCAGTGGTCGACAGGTGCGTGCCATCGCCATCGAACAGGTCGTTGCGATTGGCACTGTATCCGTACCAGTCGATAACGCGCACGTTCTTGTAGCGCGTAGCAGCGTTGGCGATGGCCTGGTTGGTAGAGCCAACCCACGGCTGCGGGCTGCGCGTGTTCACAAACACCACAATACGCTTATCTCCTGCATCGGTCATGATGGCGTCGATCTGGTCGTCGGTTACCAAGCCGTTGGTGCCCAGTGCAAAGACCACGATCTTGCCGGCAAGGTTCTGTTGGAGATAGCCCTCAAATGTCGCGCGGCCCGCATCAAACTGGCGGCCCTTTTCGGCATCGATATGGCTGTGCGGGAACACGCCGTCAAAGGAATCAACGGCGCGCAGCGACACGGAGTCACCGATCATCAACAGGTCGTAGGAGCCATCGGGGAAGCCGTCGTTGTCCTTGTCGGTGTCGTCGGCCGCCTGTTGGTCTGTGGGCGCGGTGTTTTTGGCTTCCTTGTTGAGGACTTCGGCGCCCTCACCGCTCAGTGCGGAGGTCTCCGGCACAAAGATCAGGCCGCCCAGTGCAACGACCAACACGACAGCGCAGGCTGCGCAGACAGGGACGTGCGCGCGCACCCAGTTGGCGGGCGCGGTGGTGCCGTCGCGGAACTCGGATACGGTGCGCCCAAAGGCGCCCTTTCTAAACGGCGTCTCGATAAAGCGATATGAACATTCGGCTACGGCGACCACCAACAACACCTGCAAAATGTACTGCCACCACGGCGTATCGTTGATGTTGGCGACCGGGTTCATGAGCAACAGTAGCGGATAGTGCCACAGGTAGATGCTGTACGAGCGCTTGCCAACCCACACGAGCGGCTCGGCGGACAGTGCGCGGGCAACCATTCCCTGGGGCTGCACGCAGGCCGCGATGACCATGAGCGTGAGGATGGAGCATAGCAGCGTGCCGCCGCGATACTGGAACGCGGTGTAGCCGTTGGTGAGCGCGACCATGGCGGCAAGGCCAACCAGACCCACGACGCCCAACACATCGATGGATGCGGGCGAGGACCAAAAGCGCACGAGGGCGCTCGGCTGTGCCGGGACGGTCTCGGCTGCGTTGTCGGCCTTCTCGCCAGGCTTGCCCTCGGCGTTCTTGCCGTGCTTGGCGGCGCCAGCCAGGCGATTGAGCCCCAAACGATGAGCGAGACGCACCGGCGCCAGGTCGCGATCGGGGATAAAGGCCATCCAGGCGCCCAGCAGCAGCGAGAAGACGCGGGTGTCGGTGCCGTAGTACACGCGGCTGGGGTCGGCGGCAGGGTTGTAGAGCACCATCATGGCAAGGGCGGATACCGCTGCGAGTCCCAGGACCATACGGCGCGTGTTGGGTTTGCTCACATGCATGGACACCATGGCAAACAGCAGCGGTGGCCAAACCAGGTAGAATTGTTCCTCGATGGCGAGCGACCAAAAGTGCGTAAGCGGCGAGGGGTCGCCCAGGGCGTTGAAGTACGAAACGTCCTGCATAATCTGCCACCAGTTGTTAAAGAACAGCAGCGACGGCAGAATGTCGGGACGCATCTTGGTGAGCATCACGTGGTTGAAGACGGTGCACAGCGCACAGGTTACAACCACAACGGTCACCACGGCGGGGACCAGGCGACGGATGCGGCGGATCCAGAAGCTCTTGAGGTCGATGCGGCCGGTCTTAGCGACTTCGTTGAGTAGCAGGCGTGTGATCAGATAGCCCGAAAGCACAAAGAAGATCGTGACGCCAAGCAGGCCGCCCTGAGCCCACGTGAGGTTGAGGTGATAGAGCACCACCGCGACGACGGCAAGCGTGCGCAGGCCGTCGAGCGCAGGGATGTAGCGGGACTTGGGGCGAGCAGGCGTCTGCTCCGCGGCGGGAGTGTTGGCGCGGCCAGCGTTGTTGGCAGAAGCGCGATGGGGGCTCGCGGTGCGTCGCGGCTCGTTGGCACGGCGCTCGCCCTTCACGCGTTCGTGCGGCGCCGGCTCGTTGCCCGTGCGGCGTCGACCGCGCGAGCCCGATTGCGAGAATTGTTCCATAAAACATCATCCAATGACGAGAATAATCAGCACGTATTCATTGTAGCTGCCTGCCCCTGTGAATGCTTGCTGCTGGCGCAAGCTCAAGCGCGCGTCCACATCAAAGTGGACTAAAGTTATAGGGGGTGCGAGAGTGCACAATCGTTGGTCGATGGTGGGCGCAAAGCCCGAAGACGAGGAGGTTTCCATGGCGGATCACAGCATCGTTGCGGTGTTCGGCAGCATGAACATGGACCTTTCGGTGGCGTGCGAGCGCATGCCGCGCGCGGGCGAGACGGTCGATGGCAGCGGTTTTATCACCAACGCCGGCGGTAAGGGAGCCAATCAGGCCGTTGCCGCTGCGCGCATGGGTGCGCGCACGTGCATGATCGGCGCTGTTGGGCGCGATACCTTTGGCGATGCGCTTGTGGCAGGGCTCCAAGATGCCGGCGTGGGCGTTGAGTCCGTGACACGTCTCGACGACGTGGAGACCGGTACTGCGACTATCATTCGCTGTGAGAGCGACAACCGCATCGTGCTGTCGCCGGGCGCCAACCATGCGCTTGCGGGCGAGGACGTTGCCCGCGCACTGAGGCGCTTGGTGGCCGACGAGCTCGACGGCGATGCCAGCGAGATTGCCCCGGCTGCTGGCGGCGTCTTTATCGCCCAGGGCGAATGTGACCTTGCGGCGACGGCCGGGGCGCTTGCTTGCGCTCACGAGCTGGGGTTCTATACGATCTTTAACCCGGCGCCCGCCTGCGACCTGCCGGCAGGAGCGTGGCCAGCGGTCGACCTGGTCTGCCCCAACGAGACCGAGTGCCAGGTACTGACGGGCATTCTGCCCACGGATGATGCGAGTTGCGTCGCCGCGCTCAATGCGCTGCTCGACAAGGGCGCCGGGGCTGCGGTCATCACGTTGGGCGGCGCCGGCTCGGTTACGCTCGGCGATGGCGGTGAGCCGCTGCGCATGCCGGCGCTTTCGAGCGCGGTGGTCGATACGACGGCCGCGGGCGATACGTTTATCGGCGCGTTGGCGGCGGCTCGTCTGGAGGGCCTGCCGCTCTTTGAGTGCATGGCGGCGGGTGCTCGCGCCTCGGCGGTGACGGTGTCGCGCCTGGGCGCTCAGCAATCAATTCCCACGCGTGCGGAAGTCGAGCACAAGTTTGGTTTAGACGGTTTGGATGTAGACGGAGAAGCGGAGTAGAACAATGGCAACCAAGAAGCTGATCCTTGATCTGGATATGGGTGTGGATGATGCGATGGCGCTTGCCTACGCCATCGCGAGCCCCGAGGTGGAGCTCGTCGGCATCACCACGTGCTTTGGCAACGTGCGCGTCGAGCAGTCGGCGCACAACTGCTTGGCGGTGCTCGACCTGTTGGGTCGTCCCGAGGTGCCGGTGTACCTGGGCGCCGATCGTCCCATGAAGGCGACCGAACCCTACACGCCGCCGGCGTCCACCACGCTTATCCACGGCAAGAACGGCATCGGCGGCGCAAGCGTGCCCGCCTCGCCGTACGAGCCGGTGGGCGCGACGTCGGCCGACGGCAATGCGGCGGTCGATTACCTGATTGATGCCGCGCGTACCTATGGTCCCGATCTGGTCTACGTTGCGACCGGCCCGCTCACCAATCTGGCGCTTGCCCTGGAGCGCGATGCGGCGGAGATGATGTCTATCGGTCGCGTGGTCGTGATGGGCGGTGCGCTTACCGTGCCCGGAAACGTGAGCGCCGGTGCCGAGGCCAACATGGCGAGCGACCCCGAGGCGGCCGATGCCGTGCTGCGTTCGGGCCGCAAGCTCACTATGGTGGGGCTGGATGTGACGCATCGCGTGGTGCTCACGCGCCGCGACGTTGCCGGCTGGACGGGCTCGGGCACTATGGCTGGCTGCGCGTTTGCGAGCATGGTCGAGCACTATATCGGTTCGTACGAAATGAACGCGCCCTACCTGGGCGGCTGCGCGCTGCACGATCCGCTGGCGGTTGCCGTGGCGATTGATCCCACGCTCGTGGGCGCGCTCGGCTGTAACCTGCGCGTTGACTTGCTGGGCGAGTATCGCGGCCGCACCATCTGCGACGAGCACTGTCTGTCCGATCCCGACAAGAGCGCGCTTGTGGCACTCACCGTGGACGCCCCGCGCTTTCTGTCCGAGTTCAAGGCGCGCATGGCCCGCATCCTAGGCTAGGCTCGGGATCGAAGCACGCCCATCTGCTCGATGTGGCCGCTGGCGGGCCGACATCTACCGTTCGCCAGCCCGATGGTCCCCGGGGCGGGGAGAGCGCTATAATGCATTCTGCATCTTGGATTGTTACTCCTGTGTGGAGGCATGCCCAAGAGCAATACAACACGGATTGTTACGTAAGGCATGACCGCAATAGCACTGCTATTGGCTATCATGCCTTTTTCTGTGAGTGTTCTTGAAAGGAGGTTCACCATGCTTGCAATTAAAAAGCTTAACAACAACGCGGTTCTTTGCCGTGACGGACAGGGGCGAGATGTCATCGCCATGGGCAGGGGCGTCGGTTTCGGCGGAGATTTTCCTCGAGAGCTCCCTCTTTCTAAAATCGAGCATACGTTTTACGACATTGATCCTAAAGGACAAGATGTCATGAGGGATCTTCCCTCGGATATCGTGATGTTTGCGGCGAAAGTTATGGACATCGTTGCCAACGAACTGCCCTACGACCTCTCGACCAATGCGACGCTGTTCATGGCTGATCACCTGTCGTTTGCCGTTGCGCGAGCCCAAAAGGGGGTCCGCATCGCGATGCCTCTTGCCTATGAAGTGCGGGAGACGTATCCGAAGGAATACAAGGCTGCCCAGTTTATCGTCATGCGACTCGAGAAGGAGCTCGGAGAGCGGCTTCCCAAGGATGAGATTGCCAGCATTGCCATGAATCTCGTCAATGCGCGGGTTGTTCAGGCCATCGAGACCGCGAGCAAACCCACCAAGCAGTTTGACGATATGCTAGAAGATGTCACTGAGATCGTCGAGAGTGATTTTCGCATCATCGTTGACCGCGATTCCTACGATTTCACTCGCTATGCCACGCATCTGCGGTACCTGTTCAAGCGCATTCAAGCCGGCGAGTCGCTGAACAGCGCCAACATGCAGATGTACAAGAACTTTCGTGAGGAGTTTCCGCAGTTGGCAGAGTGCGTGAAGCATATCGGTTCCTATTGTCGTGAAACGTGGGACGCCACGCTCTCCGAGGAGGAGGAACTCTATCTGATGATCCATCTCAACCGGATCATCTCCAAAAAAGGATTGTAACCCGTAGCCATTCGGGGCATGACCTTTGCCGATTCGAACAGTAAGCCAAGATTGTGCAAAGGAGCCAATGATGGCAAATTACAAAAAGGTGGCAGAGCAGATTCTCTCCACTGTGGGCGGGGCGGAAAACGTGGCTTCGGTTACGCATTGCATGACGCGCCTGCGCTTCAACCTCAAGGATGAAAGCCTCTCGAATGATGAGAAGCTTGAGGACATCTCGTCTATCATCAGCGTCGTGCACGCCGGAGGGCAGGTGCAGCTGGTGGTCGGGCCCACGGTCGACAAGGTCTACGACGAGGTTTGTAAGCAGGGCGGATTCGAGGTCACGGTATCGATTGACGAGGAACTCGATGGCCCTCAGCTTAGCTGGAAGGAGCGCTTGGCGCCCAAGCACCTCTTCAATCAGCTGCTCGATGCCGTGAGCGGCGCTATCACCCCGATCCTTCCGATCTTTTGTGTCGCCGGTATCTTCAAGATGCTCGTTATTCTGTTTGGGCCCGAAGGCGCCGGTTTTATGTCCGAAACGAGCGACCTGTATCGGATCCTTTCCCTGGTGGGCGATGCGGCGTATTACTACTTCCCGGTGTTTGCCGCCTATAGCTCGGCTAAGAAGTTCAAAACGAGTCCTGTGCTGGCACTGCTCATCGCTGTTGTGATGATTTATCCCGACATGCTCGTTATTGTTGAGGACGGAAAGCCTTTCAGCGTCTTCGGCATCCCCATGCAGCTCGTCAACTACACCCAGGCTGTTCTTCCGGTCATCTTGATCACCTGGGCCCAGTCCTATGTTGAGCGCTTCTTTAAGAAGATCTCGCCTGATATGTTGCGCATTCTGATCGTACCCGTGGGTACGGTGCTCGTGATGTTGCCGGTCGCGCTGTGCCTCTGCGGCCCTGCCGTCCAATTTGTCATGGGCCTTGTGGCCGATTTCATCATTTGGCTCGCCTCTGTTGCCGGTCCCGCTGCGACCGCGGTTATCGGCGCATTCTGGAATCTGATCATCGCCACCGGCATGCACGTGCCGATCTATACCGCCATATTGCCCGCCGCGCTCCAGAACGGTTACGACGCCATCTTATACCCCGGCACCGCGGTTGTAGCCTACACCACGCTTGCCATCGCGCTCGCCTATGGCCTGCGCACTAAGGACAAGGAGAGTCGAGCCACGGGCTGGAACTTGTTCATCACCTATGCCTTCGGTCGCGTGAGTGAGCCCATCATCTACGGCATCCTGTTTCGCGACAAGAAGGCTCTTGCCTGGAACATGATTGGTGGTGCTGTCGGTGGTCTGCTGGTAAGCCTTCTTCATGCCAACGTCTATATCTTCACTGGCGTTGGTTTCCCATGGATGAACGTGCTCATGTTTGCTCAGGATATCATCCCTGGCACCATCGGGTGTCTTGCTGGCGGTGCCGTGACGTTTGCGTTGGCGATGATTTTTGGATTTGAAGGACAGGAGAAGATGCCGTTGAAGTCCAAGAGCGGCGATTCTGAGGCCGTTGAATCCGTCGAGGCATAAGAGGCTACTACACAAATATGCTCCCCAGCCGTTGCGCGGTCCGACCCCTTGGCCGCGCAACGGTACTGTGCTGTTGCGCGGCACTTGCCGAGTCCGTTGCGTTCGACAGTGTGGGCCGGGAATTTGATAGAAAGGACGACACCATAATGTTTAGAGAAGATTTTTTATGGGGCGGGGCTCTGGCTGCAAACCAGTGCGAGGGAGGATGGAACGAAGGCGGTCGCGGTTTAGCCAATTCCGACATGCTGCCGTTTGGCGATCAACGCATGGACGTCATGCGGGGAGACCTTGATCCGCGTGCGTTGGCACCCGACAGCTTCTATCCCGCTCGCAAGGGCATTGATTTTTACCATAGGTACAAGCAGGATATTGAACTGTTTGCCCAGATGGGTTTTAAATGCCTGCGCTTATCAATCGCCTGGAGCCGCATTTTTCCCAAAGGAGACGAAGCCGAGCCCAATGAAGAAGGCCTTGCCTTTTACGAGGATGTTTTTAGGACGTGTCGCGCGCATGACATTGAGCCTTTGGTGACGCTCAACCACTATGATGTCCCCATGCATCTCGTCGATGCGTATGGCGGATGGCGCGATCGCAGGTTGGTCGACCTGTTCGAGCGATATTCGCGTACCGTGTTCGAGCGCTATCGGGGATTGGTCAATTATTGGCTGACCTTTAACGAGATCAACATCATGACGCAGGCGTGCTTTATGGCGGCGGGGATCATCTTCGAGCAAGGGGAGAATCGCTATGCAACGGTTCACACGGCCGTGCACCATGTATTGGTTGCGAGCGCCCGTGCGGTCGGGGCGTGTCATGAACTGTGCCCTGGGGCGAAGATCGGTTGCATGCTCAACGCAGGTGTCTTCTATCCGGCTACATGTGATCCGGACGATGTGCTGGCTGCGCAGGCTGAGAATCGCAGCCATTACATGTTTACCGACGTCCAGGTGCGCGGTGCGTACCCGAGCTATGTTCTCAAGGAATACGCCCGCCATGGTTTTGAGGTGCCCTATCGGGATGATGACCGCGAAGTACTGGCTGCAAACCTGGTCGATTTCGTCTCGTTTTCGTATTACTCGACGCGCGTCGCAAAAGCGCATGCGGAAGGTCAGTTCGATTCGAACCTTCTTCGCTCGGCGCCTAATCCGTATCTAAAACAGGAGCCTTGGGGGAGGTTTATCGACCCCAAAGGGCTGCGCGTCACCATGAATGAAATCTGGGATCGCTATCAAAAGCCGCTGTTCATCGTCGAAAACGGTTTGGGTGCTCCTGATGTGCCGGAAGATTCGGGTGAAATAGAAGACGACTATCGAGTTGAATACCTGCGGGCCCACATCGAGGCGATGAGGGAGACCGTCGAGCTCGACGGGGTGGAACTCATGGGATATACCTGTTGGGGCCCGATCGATTTGGTTTCGGTCGCCACAGGACAGATGCGTAAGCGCTACGGGTTTATCTATGTCGATCGAGACGATAGCGGTGCGGGCTCGTTTGAGAGACGTAAAAAGAAAAGCTTCGAATGGTACCGACGCGTAATAGCAAGCAATGGCGAAGACCTTGCGTAATAACGTTAAGATGGACAAATACGCCCGTTGGGGGAATAGTCGCGCCGCTTCGCTTGACAACAGGCTAAACTAGCTATTAAACATTTACTATTCTGTTTAGATTGAATTTGCGGTCGTTTAGTTGTCGAGTCACGGGGCGGTCAGGCCACGATGCTCGACCGCGACCGTTACTAGGGGGAACAATGGCCAAAGCAAGTGTCCGCGAGATCAGCCGCATCACCGGTTTTTCGCCCGCAACCGTGTCCAACGCGCTCAACCGCAAGCGCAGCGTGAGCGAGGAAACCGCCAAGGTCATCCTGGAGTGCGCGCAATCGCTCGGTTATCAGCAGTCGACGCAGCTCGAGAGCATTCAGTTTGTGCTCGCGCGCAAGACAGGCGCCATCCTGGACGAGAGCACCTTTCATCCCGCAGTCATCGAGGGCGTGGAGCGCCAGGCGCGTCGCCACGGCATGAGCACGAGCTTTGTCTCGCTCGACTTTAGCGACCTGGACGCCGTGCGCCCGCAGGTCGAGGGCCTGATCGCCGACCCGTCCGCCGCCATCGTGCTGATGGGTACCGAACTGGGCGAGGAAGACTACGCCCTGTTCGCTAACGCCGCCGCCCACCTGATTGTGCTCGATGGCTGGAGCGACCGCCAGTACTTCGATGCCGTGGTCATTGCCAATACCGATTCGGTGCTGCGTGCCGTGGACTACCTTATCGAGAAAGGTCACAAGCAAATCGGCTATCTGGCGGGCGACCTTCGTATCCGCAACTTTAAGGACCGCGAGCGCGGCTATCGCCAAGCGCTTGAGGATGCGGACCTCGAGGCAAACCCGGCATGGCGCGTCACGCTGGGCACCACGCTCGAGGGCGCTTATCGCGACATGGGCGCGTGGCTCGACAATGCCTCGCACGACGACCTGCCGACGGCTTTCTTTGCCGAGAACGACGTGCTCGCCGTGGGTGCCATGCGCGCGTTCAACGAGCACGGCATTCGCGTGCCCGAGGATGTCTCGATCATCGGCTTTGACGACCTATCTCTGGGCGCCTTCTCCAACCCGCCGCTCACCACGGTGCATGTTCCCAAGCACGAGGTGGGTGAGATCGCGGTGCGCCGCCTGGTGGGCAACATCCGCAACCCCAAGAGCTACACCTGCAAGACCGCCGTGTCGACCTATTTTGTCGAGCGCCAGAGCGTGCGCGAAATCTAGGCGAAGGCGGCATCGTCTGCGGCGTGCCAAAGCACACTAGGGCAGTAAACATAGCGTCATTCAGAAGAGGATCCTTCGGGGTCCTCTTTTTGTTTCCCTTGTATGTTCAGTTCGTTTACATACCGTTTAGGCTGATTTCTCTACCGCCTACGGGTATTTCGCGCTAAACTTCTAAACAGAAGAGTAAAACATTTAGTAAACAGAACAAAACGAAACATGCGTCTGTTTACTGAACATGTGACTAGGGGAGGACGTACATGGATAAGATCAAGCTTGGCTTTGTGCCCACGCGCCGCAGTATCTTTAGCGCGCCGGACGCGATCAAGTATCGCGGCCTTACGGCTGATCGCCTGCGCGAGATCGGCGTCGAGATCGTGGATATCGACGACATCAACGACGAGGGCCTGCTGTTCGACGACAGCCATATCGCGCCTATCGTCGAGAAGTTCCGCGCCGAGGGCGTCGACGGCATCATGCTCTGCCACGCCAACTTTGGTACCGAGTATGTCTGCGCCCGCCTTGCCCGCGAGCTCGGCTTGCCCGTGCTGCTGTGGGGCCCGCGCGACGAGCGCCCCGAGCCCGACGGCACCCGTCTGCGCGACAGCCAGTGCGGTCTGTTCGCGACCGGCAAGGTCCTGCGCCGCTTTCAGGTTCCCTTCACCTACATGACCAACTGCCGCCTGACCGATCCCGAGTTCGAGCGTGGCGTTTGGGACTTCTTGGCCGTGTGCAACGTGGTCAAGACCTTCAAGCACATCCGCATCCTGCAGATGGCCACCCGCCCGTTCGACTTCTGGTCGACCATGTGCAACGAGGGCGAGCTGCTCGAGAAGTTCAACATCCAGCTTTCGCCCATCCCCATGACCGAGCTTGTCCAGGCCGTGCGCGACGCCCAGGCAGACGAGCAAGCCATGGCAGCTATGCTCGCCCACATTGCCGACAGCTTTGAGATCTGCATCCCCGAGGACAAGGTCCCCGCGGTCGCCGGTCTTGCCATCGCCATGAAGCGCCTGGTAAAGAAGTACGGCTGCAACGCCGGCGCCATTCAGTGCTGGAACGCTCTGCAGGACGAGTTGGGCATTATGCCCTGCGCCGCCAATGCCATCCTCAACGAGATGGGTATCCCCATCGTATGCGAGACCGACATCCATGGTGCCATCACCGCGCTGATGGTCGAGGCCGCCGACCTGGGCCGTCACCGCGGCATGTTCGCCGACTGGACCGTGCGCCATCCCGATAACGAGAACGGCGAGCTGTTGCAGCACTGCGGCCCCTGGCCCTGCAGCTGCGCGGCCGTCAAGCCCAAGCTCACCTACCCGCTGGCCTTCGATCACCCCGGCGCGCTGACGGCCGAGGCCAAGCACGGCGACCTCACCCTTGCCCGCTTTGACGGCGACAACGGCGAGTACTCGCTGCTGCTGGGCAACGCCCGCGGCATCGACGGCCCGGCCGGCATGGGCACCTACCTGTGGGTCGAGGTCGAAAACCTCAAGCGCCTCGAGGCCAAGATCGTTGAGGGTCCCTACATCCACCACTGCGTCGCCATTCACGCCAACGTGGTGCCGGTGCTCTACGAGGCGTGCAAGTACATCGGCATTGTCCCCGACCTGTACGACCCCATCGAAGAAGACGTCAAAGCTTACCTGCGAGGAGAGTAGAAATGGCAACTATCGAAGAGCTTGAATCCCTGCGTTGGGACCTTCGCCGCGATTGCGTCGATATCATCATGGCCGGCGCCGGCGGCCACATCGGCGGCGACATGTCGGTGATCGACGCCCTCATGACGCTCTACGCCAACCACCTCAACATTTCGCCCGAGACCGTCGACGATCCCAACCGCGATCGCTTCGTGCTCTCCAAGGGCCATGCCATGGAGGCCTACTACGCGGTACTCTGCCACGAGGGCTATCTTGACCTCGACGACGTCAAGGCCCGTTTCTCCAAGTTCGGCAGCCCCTACATCGGCCACCCCAACAACAAGCTCAAGGGCATCGAGATGAACTCCGGTTCGCTGGGCCATGGTCTGCCCGTGGCCGTCGGCATGGCGCTTGCCGGCAAGATGGACGGCCGCGACTACCGCGTCTACACCATCATGGGCGACGGCGAGCTTGCCGAGGGCTCGGTTTGGGAGGGCGCCATGAGCGGCGGCAACTACCAGCTCGATAACCTGTGCGCGCTCGTGGACCGCAACCGCCTGCAGATCAGCGGCAGCACCGAGGACGTCATGAAGCAGGACTCGCAGGAGGAGCGCTGGGCCGCCTTCGGTTGGAACGTGCTCTCCATTCCGGGCAACGACATTCAGGCCATCGACGCCGCGCTGACGCTGGCCGCCGAGACCAAGGGTAAGCCCACGGTCATCATCCTCAACACGGTGAAGGGCTATGGCTCGCCCGTTATGGAGGACAAGGCCGCCTGGCATCATCACCTGCCCAACGATGAGGAATATGCCCAGATCATCGCCGATTTCGCTGCCCATAAGGAGGCTATCAATGGCTAACAAGATCGCCAACCGCAAGGCTATCTGCGACGCGCTGCTCGAGGCCGCCGCAACCGATAAAGACATCGTCGTCCTGTGCTCCGACTCCCGCGGCTCCGCATCGCTCACGCCGTTCTTCGATCAGTATCCCCAGCAGTCTATTGAGGTCGGCATCGCCGAGCAGGACCTGGTGAGTATCGCCGCCGGTATGGCCTCGTGCGGCAAGAAGGCCTGGGCCGCCTCGCCGGCGTCCTTTGTGACCACGCGCTCGTATGAGCAGTGCAAGGTCGACGTTTCGTACTCCAACACCAACGTCAAGCTCATCGGCATCTCGGGTGGCGTGTCCTACGGCGCTCTTGGCATGAGCCATCACTCCGTGCAGGATATCGCCGCCATGAGCGCGATTCCCAACATGCGCGTGTATCTGCCGAGCGATCGCTTCCAGACCGCCGAGCTCGTGCGTGCCCTGGTCGCCGACAACAAGCCGGCCTACATCCGCGTGGGCCGCAACCCGGTGGAGGACGTGTACACTGAGGACGAGTGCCCGTTCCAGATGGATCGCGCCACCTGGGTGCGCCGCGGCACCGATGTGACGATCGTCGCTACCGGTGAGATGGTCCGCCACGCCGTGGACGCCGCCGATCTGCTGGCCGAGCAGGGCATCTCGGCGACGGTGCTCGATATGTACTGCGTCAAACCGCTCGATGCCGAGGCCGTGATCGAGGCCGCCGGTGCCACGCGCGCCGTCGTGACCGTCGAGGAGCACAGTCCCTTCGGCGGCCTGGGTTCCATGGTCGCGCAGGTCGTGGGTGAGCACTGCCCGCGTCCGGTCAAGTGCCTCTCCCTGCCCGATGCGCCGGTCATCACCGGCACGAGCCCCGAGGTCTTCGCGCACTACGGCCTGACGGGCGAGGGAATCGCCAAGACGGTCGCCGAGGTCCTTCCCGCAGAGTAATTGGTGCATCGGGGACAGGTTTGCACCAATCCTTTTAGGTTGAATTCTGAGCAGGCCGGCTGCGCTCTCATGAGCCGGTCGGCCACTCGCTCCTTGTCCGTCGGGTTTTAGTTTTGAATCGACGGGGGAGACAGGAGAGTACATGAGCAAATACATCATCGGAATCGATCAGTCCACACAGGGTACTAAGGCGCTGCTGGTGGACGAGGGCGGCCATCTGATCCATCGCGCCGACCGCTCACATCGCCAGATTGTCAACGAGGCCGGCTGGGTGAGCCACGACCCGGCCGAGATCGCCGCCAACGTGCTGGCTGTGGCACGCACCGTGGTGGAGGAGACCGGGGTCGATCCGGCAGACATCGCCGGCGTTGGCATTTCCAACCAGCGCGAGACCACCGTTGCCTGGAGCCGCACGACGGGCGAGCCGCTGTGCGATGCCGTGGTGTGGCAGTGCGCCCGCGCCCGCGAGCTGTGCGACGAGCTGGCTGCGCGCGAAGGCGTGGCCGAGCTGGTGCGCGACACGACGGGTCTGGTGCTCTCGCCCTACTATCCGGCGGGCAAGATGGCCTGGATCCTCGCGAACGTTCCCGCGGCTGCCGAGGCCGCGGCGGCGGGCGAGCTGTGCCTGGGCACCATCGATGCCTGGGTGGTCTGGACGCTCACGGGCGGCGCGGAGTTCCGCTGCGACTGGTCCAATGCCAGCCGCACGCAGCTTTTTGACCTGCGCCGTGGCTGCTGGAGCGAGCCGGTGTGCGAGGCCTTTGGTGTCAATCCGGCGTGCCTGCCGCAGGTGACCGATTCCGATGGCCTGTTCGGTACAACGGACCTGGGCGGCTTTTTGCCGGCGCCCGTGCCCATCCACGGCGTGCTCGGCGACAGCCATGCCGCCTTGTTTGCCCAGGGCTGCCATAGCCGCGGCATGGCCAAGGCGACCTATGGCACCGGCAGCTCGGTCATGATGAACGTCGGCGACGAGTTTGTCGCCAGCTCGCACGGGCTTTCGAGCTCGCTTGCGTGGCGTATGGACGGTGTGACCGAGTATGTTCTCGAGGGCAACGTGAGCTACGCCGGCGCCGTCAAGACGTGGCTGCGCGACGACCTGGAGCTCATCAACAATCCCGAGGAAGTCACCGACCTGTGCTACGCCGCCAATCCGGCGAGCCGCGTCTACTTTGTGCCGGCGTTCACTGGCCTGGGCGCGCCGCACTGGGCGAGCGATGCCGAGGGCTGCGTCTTTGGCATGACGCGCACCACGGGCCGTGCGGAGTTCGTAAAGGCCGCCGACGAGTCGATCGCCTATCAGATCTTCGACGTGATCGATGCGATGGTCGAGGATTCGGGCGCGGCACTGGCCGAGCTTCGTGTTGACGGCGGTCCCACGCGCGACGCGTACCTGATGCAGTTTGAGAGCGACCTGGTCGGCTCGCCCATCCGCATTGCGAGCAACGACGAGATGAGCGGTCTGGGTGCGGCTTGGGCCTGCGGCATTGCGCTGGGCATGTACACGCGCGATGTCGTTGACGTCTACGGCGCCCGCGGCATCGTGGAGCCTGCCATGCCTGCCGACGAGCGAGCCAAAAAGATCGCCGGCTGGCGTCACGCCGTCGACGCGACCATCGCCTACACTGCCTAGGCGGCTGCGCGGCGCCCGCAGGCTATTCCCGGGTAGCTCATTTGGGACGGGGCTTTTTTGACTGGTATGATTGGTGCGATCATTCGAACCAGCTAAAAGAGCCCCGTCCTAAATTGACTACCGAGAGGAACTGCCATGGAGCGTATCGCGAGTTTTTCCGTTGACCATCTGCTGCTCGAGCCCGGCGTGTATGTGAGCCGCATCGACCGCGATCCGGCGACCGGCGCCGCCGTCACCACCTTTGATCTGCGCCTGACCACGCCCAACAAGGAGCCGGTCATGAACACGGCCGAGTGCCACACCATCGAGCACCTGGGCGCGACGTTCCTTCGCAACCATGCCGAGTGGTCGAGCCGCATTGTCTACTTTGGTCCCATGGGCTGCCGCACGGGCTTTTACCTCGTCGTGTTTGGCGAGGTGACGAGCGAGGAGATCCTGCCGCTCGTGCGTGAGCTGTTCGAGTTTGTCGCCGGCTTTGAGGGCGATGTCCCCGGTGCCGCTCCCGAGGAGTGCGGTAACTATCTGGACCAGAACCTCCCCATGGCAAACTGGCTCGCGCGTCGCTATCTCGACCGCGACCTGGCCGATATCGATGAGAAGCACCTGCATTATCAGCAGGCGTAAGGGCTTTATCGCCCAAAGCGCGCGCATTGGGCGCCTTCGCTTATGCGGGGGCGCCTTTTTGTTGAGTGGTCGGGACGAGCGTTCAAAATCGCTCATGTTTGTTCTAGAATGTTCATATAGTCACATTTACGAACAGGAGCGAACATGCACATCTATTCTGTCAACGATCCCGAGTTCAAATCCTATGGCAACGTTTGGGATGACGTTCCGTCCGAGCTCACGTTGCTCGTGCTCGAGGCGCTCTCTGCCACGCCCATCCCCGAAGGCAGCAAGTACGTAGCAAGCGCGCCGGAGCTCGAGAGCGTCAAGGGTGCCGATAAACTGGGCTTTCTCATGTTTGGCGGCCGCTCCTTCCAGCTCGGCTGGTGCAACGGGCACAACACACGCCTCAACTGCCTGGAGTATCACCGCGCCAGCGAGTTTAACCTGGGCGCCCGCGACTTTATCCTGCTCGTGGCGCATCGCTGGGAGATTGAGGGCGGCAAGCTCGACACCGCGTGCGTCAAGGCGTTCCGCGTGCCGGCGGGTACGGTCGTCGAAGTCTTCAACACCACGCTCCACTACACGCCCTGCATGGTCGACGACGGCGGCTTCCAGGTGATGGTGGCGCTGCCGGCGGGCACCAATGGCCCGCGCCCCGAGGCCGCAGCCGACATGCCTGCCGCCGGTGACAGCTACTGCTACTGGAAGGCCGACAAGTGGGTTCTCTGCCACGCAGATAGTCCCAAGGCTGCCGAGGGCGGCTACGTGGGCCTCGTCGGCAAGAACCTCGACATCGCCTGTGACTAGCATCTTCCGTCTCGATTTGTAACATCTAGCGGGCTAAATCGTCTCTACCTGTTACAGATTTAGACAAACTGCGGGGGGCTGCCCGAAAATCTCGATCTGTAACACCAAGCCCGGTTTTGGCTGCCTACCTGTTACAGATCGAGACAAACCGTCCCCAAACCACCACAAAGGTGCCTGTCCCCTTTGTGGTGGTTTGGGGCGGCGGTATCAGAAAGTGTCAGGCAGGGGCGGCTGCCGGGCCGCCGTGTGCGAAAAGAAGTGTCGGCCTGCGCCGTTGCCGTTGAGCGACGCGTTGTTTGCAGGGATACTGAGCCTATGACAACAGCGTGCGAAAGGATTGATGCATGGCTTTCCGTAAAGACTTCCTGTGGGGCGGCGCGACGGCTGCCAACCAGTGCGAGGGCGCTTACGACGTGGATGGCCGCGGCCTAGCCAACGTGGATGTGGCACCGCACGGCCCCGAGCGCTATGCGGTGGTCTCCGGCCAGCGCAAGATGCTCGACTTCGAGGACGGCTATTACTACCCCGCGCAGACTGGCATCGATTTCTATCACCATTACAAGGAGGACATCGCCCTCTTTGCCGAGATGGGCTTTAAGACCTTCCGCATGAGCCTGGCGTGGACCCGCATCTTCCCCAACGGTGACGAGACTGAGCCCAACGAGGCCGGCTTGGCCTTCTACGAGGACGTGTTCCGCGAGTGTCAGGCGCACGGCATTGAGCCGCTCGTGACCATCACGCACTTCGACTGCCCGATTCACCTCATCAAGGAGTACGGCGGCTGGCGCAACCGCAAGCTCATCGACTTCTACAAGAACCTCGCGACCACGATCTTCACCCGCTACAAGGGTCTGGTGAAGTACTGGCTTACCTTCAACGAGATCAATATGATCTTGCACCTGCCGTTTATGGGTGCCGGTCTGGTCTTTGAGGAGGGCGAGAACAAGGAGGCCGTCGAGTACCTGGCCGCCCACAACGAGCTCGTCGCCAGCGCTTGGGCAACCAAGATCGCTCACGAGATCGACCCTGAGGTCAAGATCGGTTGCATGCTTGCCGCAGGTAGCTACTACCCCTACAGCTGCCGTCCGGGCGATGTGCGCCAAGCGCAGATTGACAACCAGAGCAACTATTTCTTCGTCGACGTTCAGAGCCGCGGCTACTACCCGGCCTATGCCGTCAAGAAGCTCGAGCGTTTGGGCATCGATGTGGGCATGACGGATGAGGACCGCGAGATCCTGGCCGCCAACACCGTCGACTTCATCAGCTTTAGCTATTACAGCACCCGTTGCTCCGCCGGTGCCGATAACCCCGATGTCGAGCGCACCCAGGGCAACGCCTTCGCCGGCGCCAAGAACCCCTACCTGCAGGAGAGCCAGTGGGGCTGGGCCATCGATCCGCTGGGCTTCCGCATCACCCTCAACGACCTGTACGACCGTTATCAGAAGCCGCTGTTTGTGGTCGAGAACGGCCTGGGCGCCAAGGATGTTGTCGAGGAGGATGGCTCCATCAACGACGACTACCGTATCGACTACCTGCGCCAGCATATCGCCGCGATGCGCGATGCGGTGACCGAGGACGGCGTTGACCTGCTGGGCTACACCACCTGGGGCCCAATCGACCTGGTGTCTGCCGGCACGGGCGAGATGTCCAAGCGCTACGGCTTTATCTATGTCGACCGCGATGATGCGGGCAACGGCACCCTCAAGCGTTCCAAAAAGAAGAGCTTCGACTGGTACAAACACGTCATCGAGACGAACGGCGAGGACCTGGCCTAAGGCTTCCCAACAACCATAGCCTCCTAACCAAAACGCCCGGCGAGCAGTTAATGCCCGCCGGGCGTTTTGTTAAAAGAAGTGAAAGCACTCATTGGGGACGTACTTAAATGAGCGCCCGCAGAATGAGAGTGGATAATCTCCCGTTTTTAGCCTGTTTGTGGGCTCAAAGTGGGAGATTATCCACTCTCGCCATTTGGGCGTCCAAAAATCCTCGCTCGTTTTGTCTTAGTCATTGGGGACGTTCTTAAACGACTAGTCGCTGGCGACGTCCCTCGCCGTCGGCGGATTTTGGGACATGTGGCCCGCTTTTTGGGCCCGCCTGTCGGTACACTAAAAGCACTATGGGTACCTGCGAGCGACATATCGGCCACGCGGCCGCCCGATCCGCACCCGTGGCGGATCCCAGGGGCGGCAGGCTCTTCGCCATGCCGCGATTCCTTGTTGGCATATCGCATGGCGTGTATCGCCACCGCGTCTTTGTTATCGCCGGCGCCATTACCGCGCTGTTCCTTATGCTTTTGGCAGTCTTGCCGGCACTGTTCGTCTCCGACCCCAAGCTTTCCAACACCGTGCCCGCCTATAGCGAGGTGTCCGAAGAGGTCGTGGATGCGCTCGTCCACTCGAGCTCTCTCCCGCTGCTTGTCGCCGCAATTGCATTTTCAATCTGGGGTGTGTTGGCGTACCTACGCTGCTTGGACTACGTCTTGCGCCGCCGCCTTGTTGCCATCGCCGCCATTTGTGCCCTGTGGATGATCGAGGTCATCCTCAAATATAAGTCGTTCACGCCGTTCTATGCCACCGTGCTGTGGTACCTGTACTACGTGCCCATGACGCTCATTCCGCTGGTCTACCAGCTGTGCGGTCTGCGCCTCGCGGGTTTGGAACAGCATCGTATGGGGCGTCGGTACCGCACCGTTTTGTGGGTCATGGCTGTCCTGCTTATCGGCTTTGTGCTTACTAACGATGTTCATCAGCAGGTCTTCCATTTCGATCGATCGAGTGGAACCTGGAGCAACGATTACACATATGGTTGGGGCTACGGTACCGTTCTGGTATGGACAGCCTTTAACTTCGTTGCCTTTTTTATCTTGGTAGGACGGTCCTCGTCTTTTCGTATTCAGCGTTTCTCGGGCACGGCCGCGCTTGTCCTATTGGGCGGCGCGTTCTTTGCCATTTCATATGCGCTGCGTGTGCCCTGGGCATGGAGGCTTAATTTTTCACTTGTCTACTGCGTCCTGTGCGTGGTGGCGATGGAAATCTGTCTCGATTGCGGTGTCATCCCGTCGTACCACGATATCGCCGGTATTTTCGGCACCTTGCCGCTTGACCTCAAAGTTCTAACGCGTGACCTGCAGGAAGTCTATGTCACGCCGGTGTCAAAGCCAATGCCGGTAGGCGTGCGTGAGGAGTTGCGGGTCCAAGAGCACGGGCACGCTCACGCCTTTGCCGTGGCGTCCGATCCCGATGTAATGTATCGCGCCTTTCCGCTGCTGGGTGGATCGGTTCTCCTTGCCCAGGACGTCTCGGAGCTCAACGAACTCAATCGCGAACTGGCGCATCGTCGCATGGAGCTGCAACGCCAAAATGAGCTGCTTGCCGCCGACTACGACCTTAAGACACATTTGGCAGACCAAGAGGCCGAGACCTTACTGGTCCAAGACGTGGACCAAGCGCTTGCCCGTGCGCTCGAAGGGATGTACGACCTGCTGAGCTCGCTGCCGCCGTTGACCGATGAGGCATCTTCGCACGAGCGTTACCGCATGCTGCAGCGCGCCAAGATGCTCGTCGCCTATTGCAAACGCAAGGGGTCGCTCACGTTGGCACAGCACGGGGAGAGCGGTTTTGACCGCGACCGCATTCAGCTCATCGCCAACGAGCTTGCAAGTGACCTACGCACCATCGATGTCGATTGCGCCTCGATTATCGCCATACGGCGCCCGATGCACGCCAGTACGGTAAGCGCCCTGTACGACTGCGTGTATGACTTTGCGTTTTTTGCCTACACCACCGACCATCCGGCGCTTATGTATCACTTGGGCGACCATGACCGGTGCAGTGTCGAGCTGCGCGCCACGCTTTTTTCCAACGATGATGAAGATCTTTCGCAGACGCCCGCTGCGCAAGAGCTCGAAAGCGCTCTGCAAGGGCGCAACGTGGCATACCGCCTTGAGGGCGAGCCCGGCCAGCTGCGCATGATCGTCTTGATGCCGAGGGCGGGTGAGTGACGATGCAGATTTCGTTCATCCTTCCCCAAATCGTTGCGCTCGATGTTGTCTTTGCCCTGGCTGCGTGTCTGCAGATGATCCACGTCCCGCTCATCGCATCGCGCCGCTCGTCCTATAACCGTAAGGTGATTTGCGCCTACGAGACGAGCCTGGTGCTTCACCTGATGATTTCGGCGCTCATCTTATTCGCGTCGTCTGGCTCGTATCTGGTGGCGTCGCTTGACGTTTGCGCCAGGGCAATGGGCGGAGTGCTATGGCTCAATGCCGCGATCTTTGCCTATGGCGTGGTCCTTATGGTGCGCTATCGTCGCCCTGTCATGCTGGCCGAGCTGCTGCTTGTTGGCGCCGTGACACCGCCGGTGGTTTTTGCCATGGGCTCGGTGTGGGCCGTTGTCCTTATCGCAGAGGGAGCGTTCTTCCTGTTCCGTTCCGTCGCGGCGCTCTTGATGGACGTCCGTAACCGCCAAGAGGATATCACCGCGTTCTCGACGATTGAAACCATCAACGTGATTCCCGTGGGCATCCTGTATCTGGACTCGAGGGGCCGTCCACTGCTCATGAACCGCTGCATGCGCAAAAACCTGGCGGAGCTTCATATGCCCACCGACCTAGGCGATATGAGCGGTACATGGAACGACCTGCGCAAGCTCAGCATGCAAATGCCCGAAGGCGGTAAGAACCGCGTGCGGATCAACCTGGACCGCTTTGGTGAGGCGCGTGCGGTGGTCGAGGTTTCTCCCGCCGAGATTCGCCTGTTTGTGTGCGATGACGTTATGGTCTCGGGCCGTTCGTTCGAGCGCATAATCGGTCTGGACGTGACAGAGTATGCGCATGCGCATGACCGCCTGGCGCAGGCCAATCACCTGCTTGAGCTTGCGGGCCAAGAGCTCCAGGCCCAGATCGAAGAAGTCAAAAAAGTTGCCGACAATGCGGCCTATCTGCGCATGCGCACCCGCGTTCACGATGTGATCGGCCAGCGCCTATCAATCCTTCATCGCTATTTGGAGGAGGGGCGCTTGGACGACGAGTCGCTCGAGCAGATCGACCCGCTGCTGCGCTCAATCGCTGCCGATCTGCGCAGCGGGGGCGACACCGAACCGGCAGAGCAACTGGGCGATATCGTCCATGCTTTTGGCCTGGTGAGCGTGCAGATCGATGTTGAGGGTGCGCTGCCTGAGGACGCGCGTGTCGCCGCTGCCTTTTTGCAGATTATCCGCGAGGCCTCGACCAACGCCACCAAGCATGCGCAGGCGCATCGGGTCCATGTGCGCTTGTGGCAGGAGAGGACGGATGCTGACGCCGTCGCGCACATGACGATTTCTAACGACGGGTCCCCGGCCCCCGTATCGTATCGCGAGGGAACGGGTATCCCAGGTATGAGGCATGTCGCGCAAGATCTGGGTGGCAGCCTAGAGGTCCACGCCACCCCGCCCTTTACGCTTACGGTATCCATTCCGCTTAACGCTAGCGACACGTCCCAAAGGAGAAACTCATGATCCGCGTGTTAATTGTCGAAGATCAGGCCATCCTGCGCGAGAGCCTGGCGCGCTCCGTTGGCGACCAGCCCGATATGACCGTCGTTGCCGCGATCGCCGATGCCTCCGAGGCCTTGGGTGTCGCGCTCAAGGAGCGCCCGGACATGATACTGATGGACGTGTGCACCGAGCACGATTCAAACGGCATCGTGGCGGCGGCACGCATCAAGGAGCAGCTGCCCGAGTGTCGCATCATTATCATGACAGGCATGCCCGAGATCACCTTTGTCGATCAGGCCCGCGAGGCGGGCGTCGATAGCTTTGTGTACAAGAACGTCGGTATCGACGAGCTGTTCGCCGTGATGCGCTCCACGCTGGCGGGTTACTGCACGTTTCCCAAGCCGCCCGAGAGCATCTTCTCGGGCACGGCGGCCCTCGACGATGTCGAGCTGTCGATCTTGCGCCTTGCCTGCGAGGGTAAAAGCCGCCGCGAGATTGCGGCCGAGCTGTTTATGAGCGAGGGCACCATCAAGCGCCGCATCTCGGAGATCCTGAGCAAGACCGGCTACGACAACATCATGCGTCTGGCCGTACATGCGGTGACCGAGGGCAGCATCGTTCCCAACATAGAGCGCTAGCGCTCGTTGCGCATCGGCATAAAAGCGACGGGGCCGCAGGATCATCTCCTGCGGCCCCGTCTGGTGTGCGCGGATGTGTCCGCCAATCCGCGGCTGTCGTGGTCTACCGCTACGCGATGGTTGCGCTGTAGGAGGCGACGTCCTCGTAGGAATCGGTCAGGTAGGCGTCGATGCCGATGGTCGTGTTGACCAGGTCGTCAAGGCTATCGAGCGTGCCGTTCGAGAACGTGAATTCCTCAGTGGCGTTGGTGCCGGGCATCAGGTGAGCCGAGAACCAGGGTTCCTTCATGGTGCCGTTGACGTTGGTCTTGCCGCTGGGGGCGTAGAAGGTCAGGTCCTTGTCGCTCTTGTTGGTGATGTTGACGACAAAACCGATGTCGCCCCACTCGTCCTTGAACTTCTCGGTGATGGTAATGGTGCACAGGTCGTCATCGGCAACGGTGACGGCGGGGGAGATTTCAATCTTCTGGACGTCGTCGTCTTCGACGGCCTCGTCGATCTCTTCTTCCTTCTCGGCCGCCTCGCGATCCTTCTTCACCGTGCCGGACAGGTCCTTGTCGGACTTGGTAAAGACAAGATTGCCGTCATCCTCTTCGAGGATGAGCTTGCCGTCCTTGAGCTTCATGTCATGCGACTCGTCTTCGGCGGTGATGGTTACGGTGGTGGCGTCTTTTGCCTCCCATTTAAGGTCGACGACTTCAAGGAACAGGTCGAGGGCACCTGTACCGTCCTCATCGAGAATCAGGACGCAGTGCACACCCCAATCCTCGAGCATCTTCATGTACTCATCGGTCAGCTCTTCGCCCTCCATGGTTCCACCCGAGAGTTCCCAGCTGCCGACGAAGTTGGCCTTGGGGTCTTTGCCGCCGCCGCTGCAGCCCGTCAGGGCAAAGGCGAGCGCAAGGACGCATGTCAGAAATGCGAGTACGGACTTTTTGAACGTTGTCTTCATGGTGTCCTCCTTTATCGAACGAAACCCATAGAAGCAAATGCGGGGGTGGCGGATCCCCCGCCAATTACCAGATAGAGGGGCTAGGGCCTGGGCGTTCCGCAGTTGCTGCAGAACTTGCCGCCGTTTTCGCTGCCGCAGTTGGGGCAGAACCACTTGGCCGGTGCCGGGGCGGGTGCGGGACTGCCACACTCGGAGCAGAACTTGCCGGTGTTGGTGGCGCCGCAGCTGCAGGTCCATGTGCCGGCCGCGGGAGCAGCGGCAGGAGCCGGTGCGGGAGCGGGTGCCGGAGCCGGCTGCGGGACGGCCTGCTGCTGTGCCTGGCCGGCGGCGAACAGCTGGCTGGCGTTCATGCCGCCCATGCCACCTGCCATGCCCATGCCCATAAAGCCTGCCATCGCGCCGTTGGGATTGGCGGCTGCCGCGCGCATTGCGTCGCTCTGGGCGCTGGCAATGTTGGCTGCCGCCATAGTGGGATCGCGCATGACGGCGGCCTTCTGCAGGTCCTTGATCATCTGCTCGTCTTCTTGCGAGGCTGCGATGGAGTTGACGCCAAAGCTCACGATCTCGACACCACGCAGGTCGCGCCAGTCGGCAGAGAGGACCTCGTTGAGCGCACGAGCGAGCTCGGTGGTGTGGCCGGGGATGGCGCTGTAGCGGATGCCCATCTCCGAGATCTTGGCGAAGGCGGGCTGCAGGGCGGTGAGAAGCTCGGACTTAAGCTGGCTGTCGATCTTGTCGCGCGTGTAGCTATCGGTCACGTTGCCGCATACGTTGGTGTAGAACAGCAGCGGGTTGGTGATGCGGTACGAATACTCGCCGTTGCAACGCACGGAGATGTCGACGTCCAGGCCAATGTTGTTATCGACCACGCGGAAGGGCACAGGCGAGGCGGTGCCGTACTTGTTGCCGATGATCTCCTTGGTGTTGATGAAGTAGACACGCTGGTCCTTGCCCGCGTCGCCGCCAAAGGTAAAGCGGCTGCCGATATTGGCGAAGGTCTCCTTGATGGAATCGCCCAGGTTGCCGCTAAAGACGCTCGGCTCGCTGCCGGTATCGAAGACGAACTCACCGGGCTCCAGCGCGACTTCGATGATCTTGCCGTTTTGCACCACGAGCATGCCCTGGCCGTCGTTGACGGCGATGACCGAGCCGTTGGAGATGACGTTGTCCTCGCCGCGCGTGTTGGAGCTGCGGCCACCGGTGCGTTTGCTGCCCTTGCAGGCCAAGACGTCAGCAGGCATCGATTCGCAGTAGATAAATTCCTTCCACTGGTCGGCCATGACGCCGCCGGCAGCTCCCAATCCAGCTTTCAAGAGTCCCATGGTGATCTTCCTTTCTCGTCAAAGGCCGGGTGGTATTGGTCGGATTGCTTAGTCGTCCTTGTCGTCTTTCATGACAACGGTGGTCTCGGTGTGGTTGAAGGTGTCGTGCTTCTCGGTCAGGTCGAGCTCGCCGCAGTACTCGTCGGCGTGGGTGGCCTCGTTGGCCGTCTTGAGCTGGCCTACCAGTAGCACGTCTCCGATAATCACGATGATCAGCGGCGCGACGATGTTGATGAGGATGCCCTCGATATCAAAGGCGAGGTAATCCGGATCGAAGGCGTTCTCACCCATAAAGAGAATCTGGGAGAGGATAAATCCGATCACAAAGAACAGCACCGAGGCAATAGCGAGCTTGGGCTTGGAGCAGGGGAGCTCGCCGACCAAGCGGCCGGTCTGGCCGTTCATGGCAAACAGGTAGCTCTTGCCGTTCCACGAGGTGGAGAGCATCCAGACGGGGAACAGGGCGTAGTCGCTGTCTTCCCAGGTGTAGTCGAGCTGCTTGCTTTCGACCGTGGCATCGTCGTATTCGTCGACGACAGTCTCGCGCAGGGCCGAGATCGTGCTTTCTTCCATACGGCGCTCGGCGCGCGCCTTGCAGGTCTCGCAGTCCTCGTCGTAACGGTTGGCGATGTAGCCGGGCATATATGCGACCGAGAACGGACGCAGCGCGTCGTAGTCAAACGGCTCGATGGCGTCCATGTGGCCGTCGGGCATCTTGGACGATCCGTCGACGGGCACGCGCTTAAACGAGATATTGCCCTTGCGATAGGCATCGTAGTGGTCGGTGGTCGTGACGGTGCGGTCGGATTCCTCGGTCACGGTCTCGTTGGTCGCGTCAAAGTACACTTCGCCGTCCACGCGGGCGCCGTAGAGCCAAAACGGCACGTAGACACCTTGGACCTCGTCGATGTGGTTGCCGGTGACAAAGCTCTTGGGCAGCAAGATCTTGCCCTTGTAGTGTTCCTTGAGTGCGGCCGTGACGTCGTCGCGCCCGAGCTTAAACGGAATCACCAGGTCGGGCGAGAAGTCGCCAGAGAGCTGGCCGGGCGCCACGGCGGAGTTGCCGCAGTACGGGCAGGTGGTGACGGCGACGGTGCCGTCGGACACGAGCTCGGCGCCGCACGACGAGCAGATGTAGCCGGCGTTTTGGGCGAGCTCCTGCACGGCATCGTCGGCAGCAGGTTTGGGAGCTGCGGCTGCGGCATCGGCTTTGGCATCTGCCTTGTCCTGGCGCTCGCGATAGAGGGCCTCGACTTCTTCGACTTCAAAGCGTGAGTCACAGTAGTCGCAGACAAGCTTTTGCTCGGCGCTGGCAAAATGCAGGGGACCACCGCAGGCAGGGCACTGATAGTTAACGCTCTCGAAGGCCATGATCGGTCCTTTCCGTGCCGGAGGCTATGCGCCGATGGCGCCGCCGCAGTATTTGCAGCGCCCACTGGCATCGGGAATGGTGGTGGCTCCGCAGAAGGGGCAGGTCACCGCGGTCTTGGGGGCCTTGGCGGCCGCGACGCTGTCGCGCGTCTCCTGGCGCAGCTGCACCAGCGCGTCGCGGACCTCGGTTGCCTGGCGCTTGGCCTCGCGGTATTCGATGGAGCCGCGCTGATCGATGGTGGAGTCGTTCACGCGCAGGTTGATCTCGGTAAAGTACGGCGTGTTGACGTGGATGGTCAGATTAAAGTCGTAATCCAGGTCGTAGCGCGGCGGGTTGTAGCTCTCGCGCTCGCCGTCCTTGGTCTCGCGATAGATTTCGGTGCGATGCTCGTCGATATCCATATCGCAGCCGAGTACCTGCGAGAACTCGATGATGTCGGGATTGGCGTCGCGCCAGCGGCTCTGCGAGGTAATGATCAGCAGGCCCGCGTCCTCGTCGAGCATGATGTTGGTGCGCCCGGCAGAAAGCGTGCGCGTGGGGTTGAACGACGCCAGGCGCTCGGCATTGGCCTCGCGGTAGGCGAGCTGCTCGCGGATATCGTCCGCGGTGCTGGAGCGATAGCCGTGAAAGTAGGGGGAGAGCTTGCCGGCGCACTCTTTGCACAGGTAGCCTTCAGTGATTTTTGTCTTACCTAGAAGTCCCAGCTCGGTACCGCAAATCGCGCACTCTTTCTTCTCGAACATCTTGTCAAAGAAGCCCATGGCTGCCTCCCATCAACTGGTAGCGTGTGTCACTTTTGATGATGGGGGAGTGCGCAGCCTTTCACGATACCCAGACGGCTCAACGAGTCTCCACAACTGGGACACATGGCTCATTTTTCCTACTCATTGGGGACACTCTTTGTCGAATGCGGCGGCTGCCGAATGTGGGCGCCGTTCTTGCTATGCCACGGTCACGGCGATCTGGGCGTAGCGGGTGCAGGGGCGCTCGGCGCGCGTCTGCACGGTAAGCGTGAGTACGAAGCGGTCACCGGGCTGCGCGTCGGCGGGCACGATGAAAGCGGTGTCCACCGTGCATTCTTGCCACATCGACAGATCCTGGACGCCTGCATAGCTCGATGGGTCTACGGCCACATCCCAATGTGCATCGAAGCCCTTGTCGTCGGGGTCGACGATGGTTGCCGCAAGGGCGACGCGCTCGCCGGCTGCGGCGCTACGGTCGGCCGTGACCTCGACAACATGTGCCGGATGCGAGCAGATGGCCGGATCATGGGCGCACCATTGCGCGCGGGCGGCAAAGTTTTCCTGATAGGCACGCAGATAGGGATTGAGATTGTCGTCTGCGGGCGTGCCGATGGAGGCAAAACCGGCGGGCGCGCTCGCATCGGGGTGTCCATCAAGAAACATGCGGCCCAGCAGCGTATCGAAGTCGCGGTCGTCGATGCCGCGCAGGCCAAACGGCAGCAGTGGAATATAGGTCATGCTGTCGCCTTCGGCCATAAAGTCGCCGCGCTCAAACTGCACCGCGGGCATGCCTTCCAGGCCCCAATCCAGGCGGGCATGCTTGCCAAACTGAAAGCGCTCGGGTTCGTTTTCGTAGACCTTACCATCGCCATAGAGCATATAGCGTGCCATGAGGGGGCCGTTGCCCTGCGTGAGATTCTGCTCGGGCCAGGGAGCCTTAAACAGCGGCAGCGTATCGGGCTGAGCTGTTTTGGCGTCGAAATAGTTGCCATACATATAGGGCGTACGCCAAAAGATGAGCTCGGGAAAGAGCTCGCGCCCATGGTCGAGCCACGAGTTGTCCTGTCCCACGCCATCGGCAACGCCCATCACGCGCACCTTCTGATAGACCTGCTGCTGCACGGCGGGCCACTCGGGCGTGGCGCGATAGCGCTCGGCAATACTCATGAGGGCGCGAACGATCGTATTCATACCACCCCAGCTGAGCAACCATAACGTACGCGGATCATCATCCAGAATCGCCTGCGCAATTACGCGAGACCCCTCAGTTTCCTCAGTCACATCACCTTCAAAGGCAACATTTCCCACAAAGGTGCGCTCGATCATCTGGGCGGGCGTGGGAAACGGCGGCTCACCGGCAGCGGCCGCATTTGCTTGCAACTGCGGCCAAGCCTGGGCATATTCATTACTCCAGAGACTCTCAATCCAATGCTCGGGAAACGGCCGATACTCACGAAGCTCGCCGGCTAGCGGATCGGGCTCATGAGGCACAACAGCCCACTCATAAGAGCGCCGCCCTTTGGTCCGCCAATGCGAATTCACCTCGCCGAGCGTATGAACCCCATCCCCAAGAAAGTGATACTGCGAAGCCGTATACACCACAGCCTGAACATCAAGCAAGTTGAGATACAGAGCCAAATGAACAAGCGAGTTCATATCATCGACTTCCATATCAGTGGTAACAATCACCCGAGTCAACTTCTGGGACATAGGAACAGCTCCAATCAAAATCAATTCAGCCAGTTACGCGCAAGGCAAGACGGGACCCATACCCCCATCGCCACCGACCCGGCGGCCCGCTAGAAGCGGCCGGCCAGGGTCACAGCAACGTCAACGCAGCGGAGACCGGGGTTTAGTCTTGCAAACATTCCGCAGGGGGCATGGGCAGGCGCAGCGCGAAGCGCAAAGCGCCAGCCCATGCATGCCCGAGGACGTTTGCAAGACTAAACCCCGGTCCCCGCGATGGGAGGGCTTAGCGGTCGACCCTGGCCGACCACTCCCAGCAGCCCACCGGCTCGCCGTCGATGAGTACGTTGCCCCCGTCGAAGTCTTGATAACACAGGTCGTTGAATTGGTGGATCCACACGCCGTGGTTGAACGTCTTCTTGGCCGAGCCGTCGGCCTCGCGATACACGCCGGTCAGGTCCTCGACATGGCTAAAGTAGGTGAGATGCACGTTGGCGCCGGCATCGCGCAGGCGCGCGAACAGCGGCAGCACGGTCTGTTGCGGATGCACGAGCTCGTCGCCCTTGGAGTGCGTAAACCACAGCGGCGTCTTGGCGAGCGCGGCTACGTCCTCGTCCGTGGCGTTGTACCACGGGGCGCAGCAGGGAAGGCCCGCGGCGAAGAAATCGGGGTAGTCGGCGCACAGGCGCAGGGTCATAAAGCCGCCGTTGGAAAGACCGGCGACCACGATGCGGTCGGTGTCGATGCGGTCGGCATGCTCGGCGACAAACTCATCGATAAGTGCCTTGAGCACGGGGGAGTAGATGCTCTGGTTGGAGTGACCAAGCTGCTCGACGCCGTTGTCCATCCAAAACGTGGGCGACTGCGGCACGAGCACCCAGGCAAAGCCGCCAAAGTAGCGCTGGATCTGCGCCTGGCTGATGGCCGTCACGCGGTTGCCGATATAGGCGCGCGTGGCGCCTTCGCCCTGCGTGGCGCCCTTGCCCTCGCCGGCGCCGTGCAGATACACCACGAGCGGTGCCTTTTGGGGCATGGCCGTGGCCTCGGGCGCAAAGGGGTTGAAGCATGCCGAGTCCTCGGCCTTAAAGCTGGGCTCAAAGAAGCCGTATTCGAGCGCGATACCGTCGACGGCGGTCTTTTGCGTGGCGTTGCTCCAGCCTTTGAGCGCGGGGCAGATATCGCCACGGCAGGTGTCGAAGACCAGGCCGCAGGTGGGATCGTCGCCGTCGTTGCCGGGAAGAGCTGTGAGCTGCGTGATGCGCAGCTGGTCATCGAGCATGCGCGAGCCCATGACGCCGCCTTCGATGGTCTTGGTCAGGCGCTGCTCGGCGACCTCGAGTGCCACATGGGTGCCCACGGCGAGCTTACGTCCGTTCTCGTCGCACGGATATGCGGCGAGAATGTCGATGTAACCCACGGAGGGCGCGGCATGGTCGGCGCCGCGCTCCTTGCGCATCAGAACCTCGCCCGAGCGCTCGTGACGCTCTACATATATATGGAAGGTGTTCGTGTCGATGTCGTTGGCGCGCACGGTGCAGGGCAGGTCGAGTACGACCTTGCTGATCCAGGGGCCAAAGTCGCCCAAGGTGGTGACGGTTGCGTAGGTACACAATTTGAGTTCCATGAGCTGCCTCCCTTGCGCCGCGAATGCCTGGCATCTGCGGCAATACAAACTAAACATGTTTAGTGTAATCTAGAATTGAAGAATAACCAGATGAACTCGGTAAACGGCAAAATTGAACACGTCGTGAACTACTAAACGTATGTTTACTAGCTTCTAGCAGGGATTCTGTTGATGAGTTAACAGATCAGTGAGGTGTTCATCAAAATAAAATCCCACGTAAATGGCTATATATCAATAGAGGGTCAAAGAGACCATCTCCCGCCATTCAAATACGTTCACCCCCGATTTCCTACCGTTCACCGGACTGTAGACGGCAAAATTGCCATAAATTCGGCGCTCCGTGTAAACTAAAGCCCGTAAACGTTCAGTAAACACCTTGTTTACAAAAGCGTATCCAAGGGTCCGGCAACCGTAAGGGGTTATAGTCGCCGGGCCAAAGGCGTGCCTAAGCCCAAGGGGGCTGGCACACGAAGATATGGGGAGGGGTCCCATGGCAGTAGATAACAAGCAGATTGCCACCGATGTCCTCGAGCTCGTGGGCGGTGCGGAGAATGTTTCCGTTGCCACCAACTGCATGACGCGCCTGCGTCTGACGCTCAAGGATAACAGCAAGGCCGACGTGGAGAAGATCAAGAAGGTCAAGGGTGTTCTGGGTTGCCAGTTTGCCGGCAGCCAGCTCCAGGTCATCATCGGCCAGAACGTGCCCAAGGTGCTCGCCGAGTTCGTCGCCATCTCCGGTGTCAAGCAGGGTGAGGCCGTCAACGAGAACCTCGATGCTCCCAAGGAGAAGTTCGAGCTCAAGAACCTGCCCAATATCATCCTCGACTATCTGTCGGGCTCCATGACCCAGCTCATCCCGCTGCTCATGGCCGGCGGTCTGTTCCGTACCATCGCGGCCGTCCTCGGCCCCACCATGCTCGGTGTGCTCTCGGCCGACGACCCGACCTATACGTTCCTCTACACCACGCTGTACGAGGCCACGTTCACCTTTATCCCCATCTACCTGGGTTATGCCGCGGCTAAGAAGCTCGGCGCCAGCCCGGTGCTCGGCATGCTGCTCGGTGGCGCCCTCATGGCTCCTTCCGAGGTGAGCGTCGCCACCCAGGAGGGCGGCGGCATCATCTCCGTCTACGGCATCCAGATCGCTGCTGCAAACTATCAGCAGTCCGTCCTGCCGATCATCCTTTCGGTGCCTGTCCTCTACTTCGTCGAGAAGTTCTTTAAGAAGGTCATGCCCGACGTGCTCTCCACGGTCTTCACGCCGTTCTGCACCATGATCGTCACGATCCCCATTGCCTTCATCGTCCTCGCTCCGATCGGCAACGAGATCGGTACGCTGATCGCCAACGCCCTCTTCGGCCTTGCTGACCTTGGCGGCATCGGCATCCTGATCGTCATGGCCGTCCTCGGCGCCTTCTGGCAGCTCTTCGTGGTCTGCGGCATGCACATGCCCGTCATCCTGCTCGCCCAGGTTCAGATCATCGCTGCCGGTTACGATCCCTTCGTCTTCGTTTCCACCAACTGCGCTATGGCCGCTGTCTGGGGCTGCGCCTTCGGTGCCTTCCTCAAGATGAAGAACCCCGACGAGAAGTCTCTCGCCATCGGTTACGTCATCTCCGCCATCGCCGGCGGCGTCACCGAGCCCGCGCTCTTCGGCATCCTCATGCGCTTCCGTCGCACCATGTTTGGCATGTTCATCGGCGGTGCCATCGGCGCTGTGTTCTCGGGCCTCATGGGTGTCACCTATTACCTCGCAGGCGGTGCCTCCAACTTCCTGGTCTTCACCAACTACCTGCAGGGTGGCCAGATGAACACCGTCTGGGCTATCGTCGGTATGGCAATCTCCTTTGTCATCGCCGCTGCCGTCGTCTTTGTCTCCGGCTTCTCCAAGGAGGAGCTCGCCGAGATGGAGGCCTAAGGCCAAGCCATTCGGTCTAAAAAGACCCCTACACGACAGGGCCCCGTCAGGCGTAAGCCCGGCGGGGTCTTTTTTGCAAGGTAGACTGATTGGGGGCGGATGAGATCCGCCCGCGAGGGATTGCCAAGTGCCGGGGGCTTTCGCGCGGGGCTACCGCGAAAGCCCCCGGGGTTCGCAACTCCTTTGTCAAACGAAAGGACATGCAGATGAGTTTGGGAAAACTGACCGTCAACGCCCGTGAGGACGGGTTTCTCTGCGACGGCAAGCCGTTCTTTTGGTTTGCCGACACGTGCTGGAGCGCATTCACGAGTATCACCGAGGCGGACTGGGACTACTATCTGACCCGCCGCGCCGAGCAGGGCATGAACGTGCTGCAGGTCAATACCCTGCCGCAGTGGGACCGCTGCCTGCCCGACCTGGGCATCTGGCCCTACGCGAGCGAGGACGGCGTGCACTTTAACTGGAGCGCGCCCAACCAGGAATACTGGGACCGCGCCCGCCGCATGTGCCAGGCGGCCGTGGAGCACGGCATTCGCCCGGCGCTCGTGCTTATGTGGTGTAACTACGTGCCCGGTACCTGGGGCTCCATGATCGCCGAGCGCACTGGCGCCGAGGTCATGCCGCGTTCCGAGGTGCGCCGCCATGTGGCGCGCGTGGTGGAGAACCTGGGCGAGTTCGACCCCGTCTACGTGGTGACGGGCGACACCGACTTTGCCGGTGACGAGGCGATTGCCTATTACGAGGACGCGCTCGACGAGGTTGTCAAGCGCGCGCCCGAGGCGCTGCGCACCATGCACATCAACCGCGCCAACCGCACCATACCGGCGCAGTATCTGGACCGTTTGGACTTTTACATGTTCCAGCCTGGCCACAACTACGAGGGCCAGCCCGAGGCTTGGCGCTTGCCGCAGGACTTTATCGCCAACTATCCCAAAAAGCCGATGGTCAACTCCGAGCCCTGCTACGAGCAGATGGGCGCGAGCCGCAACGTGTACTGGCGCTTTACCGCGCAGGACTGCCGCGCGAGCGTGTGGTCGAGCATTCTGGCTGGTGCTTCGGCGGGCATCACCTACGGTGCGCACGGCGTTTGGAACTGGCAGACCTCTCAGAGCCGTGGCAGCGTCCTGGGCGAGGGCTTTGACATGCCGTTCCGCTGGCAGGAGTGCCTGCAGTTTGCGGGCGTGTGGGACTTTGGCCTGATCGAGCACGTGCTGCGCGGCCTGGGTGCCGCGGCTGGCGACGACGCGGCGGCTGTGGTTCCGGCGCAGGAGCTGCTCGACGACGCGCGCGAGGCCATCCGCGTGGCCCGCGTGGGCGAGCGCGTGGTGGTCTATCTGCCGAGGACCACGGCCGTCAAGCTCAAGCTCGAGGGCGGCGTCACCGCCTGGAATGCTGTGGCGTTTGACCTGGAGATCAAGCGCGTTGCCAACCTGCCGGTTGCGTCCGTCGACGGGGACGGCGAGATCCGCGTGGCCCAACACCCCTTTGAGCACGACGCGCTCCTGGTGGTCTCACCTGCAAAGTAGCGCGCAGCCCCAACATAACCAATGGCAAAAAGGCCCGAGCGCTGTCTCGGGCCTTTTTTATATCGACATAGTCGTTACGGTCGGTGATGGCAATCACGTGCTGTCGCTCTTAGCGGTAGCCCTCCCAGAGGGGAAGGGGAAAGAGGATGTCCTCAAACTTGGACCACTCGGCGGGATAGTCGATCTCGTCGGGTCGCGCCACCCAACGGCCTTCCAATCCATACATCGCGGCCAGCGCGCACGAGAGCGCCTCGTTGGCGTCGACCCCTTCGGGAACGCTCCAGTTGCCACCGGGCTCGGGCTCGATAACGCCGCGCGAGCGGTCGTTGAAATACTCATGCAGCGGGCTCTCCGGGCTCATGGCCTCGGTGTTGAGCATCTGGAAGAGCATGACGAGTTCGGGCTGGTTATTGTTTTCTGCCACGATCAGGCGGCAGTATTCGGGAATCTTGGGGCTCTGGCCCTCAAATGCCCCGCCAGGATGAAAAAGGGAGAGATAGTCGTCTGAGGTTGAGCTGCGATCGTAATAGCGACGGATCACCTCGACCAAAAGCCCGTGCTTGCTGCCCACGTAGTGCAGTACGCCCGCCTGGGTGATGCCCACCTCGTCGGCTACCGCTTGGAGTGACATGCCGTTAAAGCCGCGCGCGTTGATAAGCCGCACGGCCGCCGAGACAATCTGGTCAAGGCGTTCCTGCGCCGCAGCACTGCGTTTCTTTGCCGCGGGTGTGGGAGTTTTCTGAGTGTCCATATAAATCGCGCTGCCTTATTTAGGGCGGCTCGAGTATTGCCGCCAAATGCCTTTTGTATACCCCATAGCTTACCTCAGCCGTTCAGCGGCTCAAAACAACCGTTTACCGCCCTTATTGGTTACTGAGTACTTAGTAAGCGTACTATACGGGTCATGGAAGTTACTAACTAGTTAGCAAGTAACGCCCAACAGACGCTCGCGAGCGGCCGTACCCCATTCCACGGCCGCCGCATCCAGCGGGTTTGACCCCTTGACCCTTGGTGCACGGGCGCCCTCGCGCATTCCATCAGAGAGAGGATCTATCCCATGGCAAATCAAACCGCCGCAGCGATTGACGAGAACGCCATCGCCCCCGACACCGGAAAGCCCATGACCAAAACCGAGACATGGCGCTTTATGATCGGTTTTATTATCTTTGGCGTTATGTGGATGATGTCGGGCACGATCGGCTCCAACGTCTTGTTCCCCGAGCGTTTTAACGGCCTTAATATTGGTCAGCCCGAGGCAATTCTCGCGGCGATGAACTCGGTCGGTTCAATCTTCGCCCTGTTCTCAAATCTCGTTTTCGGCGCGCTTTCCGACCACTGCCACAGCCGCTTTGGCAAGCGCACACCGTTTATCGTTCTCGGCGGTTTTATCTGCGGCTGTGCTTTCTGGAGCACTTCGGTCGCGACCACACTTCCCATGATCGTCGCCTCCTGGTGCGTGCTGCAGATTGGCCTCAACTGCATGCTTGCCCCTGCTGTTGCCGTGCTTTCCGACCGCATTCCGCTTAACAAGCGCGGCACGCTCTCCGCATTCTATGGCGGCGGTGCAACGGCTGGCCAGTCGATTGGCACCATCATCGGTACGCAGTTCCTCTCCAACCCAGTTCCTGGCTTTATCATCGGCACGGTCTCTTGGCTGCTGACCGGCATCCTCGCCGTCATCATTTGGCCGCGCGAGAAGTCTGCCGCTCTTGACGAGGGCGAGCAGTCTGAGAAGCTCAATCTCAAGTCGCTGCTGTTCATGTTCGTTCCGCCCACCAAGAACTGCCGCGACTTTTATCTGGCGCTCTTTGGCCGCCTGCTCCTCATCTTCGGTTACTTCTGCATCAACGGATATCAGCTCTACATCCTCGAGAAGTACATCGGTCTTCCCGTGGCAGAAGCCGGCGTCGTCCTCTCCTCCATGTCCGTCGTGATCATGGTCGTGTCGCTTGTCGCCTCGCTTACCTCGGGCGCTATCTCCGACAAGATCGGCCGCCGCAAGCCCATCATCCTCGTCGCAACGATCATGATGTGCATCGGCATCGCTCTGCCCTGGCTGCTTAAGTCCGTTATCGGCATGTACGGATTCGCGCTGCTGGCCGGACTTGGTTATGGTATTTACTCTTCCGTCGACCAGGCACTCAATGTCGATGTTCTGCCCGATAAGGAGAACGCCGGCAAGGACCTGGGCATCCTCAACATCGCTAACACCATCGGCCAGATCCTTGGCCCCATCGTGACCTCGGCAATCGTTGTCGCCACCGGCTCCTATTTCATGGCGTTCCCGATCTCCATCGTGCTCATCGCCGTGGGCTATGTGTTCATCATGCTCATCAAGAACGCCAAGTAATCCGTCGCTCTCTTTCCTTCCGTCGGGCAGCGTTCGCGTTGCCCGACGGACTCCGACTATTCAATCGCTTAACTTGGAGGCTTATTATGACCACCGTCGAGCAGTACAAGGTGTTTAAGCTCGAGCTCACGGGCACCGCGGCCGGCAATCCCTATGTCGAGGTCGAGCTGTCGGCACGGTTCGCCCGCGCAGATGGCCAGGACAGCTTTGAGGTCCATGGCTTCTACAAGGGCAATGGCTGCTACCGAATTAACTATATGCCCGAGAGCGCCGGCGTCTGGAACTACGCGGTGAGTTCCAACGACCCCGAGCTCGATGGTACCGCCGGCTCTTTTGAGGCCGTGCCTGCCACGGGCGACAACCATGGTCGTGTGCTGCTGGCAAAAGACGTGCTTGCCCACGACGCTCCGTTCATTACCGACGAGGATTCCAACTTTGCCTACGAGGATGGAACGCGCTACCTGCCCTTTGGCACCACTTGCTATGCCTGGACCAACCAGGATACGGCCTTGCAGGAGCAGACGCTCGAGACGCTCGCCACCTCTCCGTTCAACAAGATCCGCATGTGTGTCTTTCCCAAGTTCTACGACTATAACGTTGAGGACCCGGCGATGTATGCCTATGAGGGCGAGAAGGGCGATTTCGACCATTACCGCTTCTATGAGCCGTTTTGGGAGAACCTTGAGCACCGCATCGAGCAGCTCGACGAGCTGGGCATCCAGGCGGACCTCATCGTTTTGCATCCGTACGACAAGCCCGAGGACTGGGGCTTCTCTCGTATGACGCGCGAGGAGGATGTTTTCTACCTGACGTATGTCGCCCGCCGCTTCTCGGCGTACAAGAACATCTGGTGGAGCCTTGCCAACGAGTGGGATCTTATGCCGTGGAAGCCGGCCGAGGACTGGGATCGCTATGCCCGCATCATCATGGCGAACGACCCGTATGGTCATCTGCGCAGCATCCACAATTGCCGTGAGATCTTTGACCACAGCCATCCGTGGATTACGCATGTGAGCTACCAGAGGTGCGACCTTAAGAACACGGCCGAGGACGTTACCACGCTGCGCGCGCAGTATAACAAGCCGGTTTTGATCGACGAGGTCGGCTATGAGGGCAACATCAACTGGGGTTGGGGCAACCTGACCGCTCAGGAGCTCGTGCGTCGTTTCTGGGAGGGCAGTTTACGTGGCGGTTATGTGACCCACGGTGAGACCTACGTCGACCGCGGACCCAAGCTGTGGTGGGCGCACGGCGGCAAGCTCTACGGCGACTCGCCCGAGCGCATTGGCTTTTGCCGTCGCTACATGGAGGCGCTGCCGGCCGATTTTGACTGGGTGCCCGATGAGGTCGGTATCCTTGACGGTACGTTTACCTGGGATGTCACCTGCATGTCCAACGACCATGGCCGCGGGACTGCCGATGTCCTTATGTACTTTGGATTCAACCGTCCGGCGTATCGTGAGTTTGAGGGCGAGCCGGGCGCTCGATACAGGGTGAGTGTCGTGGACACATGGGGCATGACGGAGGAGGAGCTTCCCGGAACCTTTGAGGGCAAGTTCCGCATCGATCTCCCAAGTAAGCAGTATATGATGCTTCGCCTGACCAAATTAGAGGCGTAAAACAGAGATAATCGGCTCCGGGCGTGACTTGCTGCACGACCACCGCAGGGGGGTAGCCCCTGTGATGGTCGCGGCGATGCGCGTCCGGGGCTACGCTTGTAAGGAGTGAACATGCAGGAGTTTTTTGGAATCGATGTGGGCGGTACGGCCGTTAAATGGGCTGTGCTGGGCGAGGATTTTTCCATCCGCGAGCGCGGAAGCCTGCCGACGGGCTTTACCACGGCTGATGAGACGGTCGCGGCGCTGATCTCGCTCGTCGAGCCGTATCGCGAGCGCGTGAGCGCCGTGGGCGTGAGTGCGCCCGGCGGCATCTACGAGGGAGATGTCACAGGAACGATCCATCGCGGTGGTGCGCTCACGTTTATGGATGGCTGTCCGCTCGGAAAGCTTATGCGCGAGGCTCTGGGGGTGCCGATTGCCGTCAATAACGACGGTAAGTGCTGTGCACTCGGTGAGTATGCGGCTGGCGCTCTGCGCGGGACGCGTTTTGGCGTGGTGCTCGCTATCGGCACGGGCATCGGCGGCGGTATCGTCATCGACGGCAAGGTCCTGCGCGGCGCGCACTGCTTTGCAGGCGAGTTTAGCTTCTTGCGCAACGATGTCACGACTGCTGCGAGCATGGAAAACTCCTTTGCGGGTTCGGGCGGTTGGCGTGCGCTCCGCGATGCCGCCGTTGCCGAGAAGGGCCTGCCTGCGGATTCTCCGGTGGACGGCCGCCGCGTCTTTGAGTGGATCGCGGATGGCGACATGGCGGCGCAGCGCGCACTCGACCGCTACGCTCGCGCCTTTGACGGACAGCTCATCAACCTGCAGGCCGTGCTCGACCCCGAGGTCTTTGTGATCGCAGGCGGCATCTCGTGCCATCCCGAGCTCGTCGATGCCCTGCGTGTACAGATGCCGCTGACCCTCGCGAGTTACGAAGGGACCCTTGCCGGCATTCCTGTGCCGCAGATAAAGGCGGCCGAGCTCGGCAACGACGCCAACCTTTACGGTGCCGTCCAGGAGGCCATACGCCTGGTGTAGTGCATTGGACATAATCATTGGGGACGTTCTTGTTTGACTAGTCGTTTAAGAACGTCCCCAATGACTACCCACAGAATGAGAGTGGATAATCTTCCGTTTTTGGCCTTCATACAGGCTCAAAGTGGGAGATTATCCACTCTCGTCATTTGATTGGCACTTGCACTCATTGGGGACGTACTTAAATGAGTGACAGTTGGGGACGCTCCTTGCCGGGCTGGAAGTCGCGCGTGCATCTTCTGGGTCATGCGGCTCAAAACCGGTGTATGCCGTGGGCTGTTGGGGTCAAATTGGCGGCATTTCGAGGATGGGTTCGATATTGGGACTGGTTCTCTAATAGAATAGATTTGCAGGCAATTAAACGACTGCGGGGGGGGGGGTATTCATGAAAGGTATGGGAGACACGGCCGCGTACTTTCGTCGGGGCATTCGGGAGATTATATGCCTGGCGCTGTTCTATTTTACGTTTTTGGCTGGCGAGTACCTCTTCGACGTGCGTGTGGCCGAGTTTGTGCCGCCGAGTGAGGTCGTTGTCTACGAGAGCCTCATCATCGGTGCGAGCGTGATCGGCTTTTTTGTGCGTCCTATTCTGTACTATCGCCGCCCCCGTGCGATCGATACGACGAGCGACATCACGGGCGTGCTGCTGGTAGCGGCATTGCTGCTGATGATTATGGCGGTACAGTTTGGGGTGCTAATTGCCGGCGGTTTGATGGCATGCTGCACGCTGGGCTACTGCGGATCGACCGCCCACGCCAACTTTGCGCGGCGCTTTGCGCGGACGCCGTATTTGGCGCGCGCGGCGGCACTTTCGTATGGCCTGGGTGTTCTGGTGCAGGTACTCAACCATATGGTGATGCCCGCGGGGATTCCGCAACAGTTTGTTCTTGTTGCCTGTGCGGTTGTGCAGGTAGCGCTGCTCCACGACGCTCGTCGTGCCAAGCTGCGCGGTGAATCTGAGCCTGGGCTCGAGTCCGATATCGCCGAGCTTTCGGTGGATGCGTCGGAGTTTGGCGCCAAGTGGCAAGACGATTCTGAATCAACGGCGGCTTTTCGGCGCGCCGTGGTGCGTCTGACGGTCGCAATCGCCTGCCTTACCGGTGTGTTTGCCGCCCTCAATGCAGGGCTCACGACCTCGCAAGCCGCAGGGTCCGTTGACTTGGGCGATTGGTCGCGCTTGCTGATGGGCGTGAGCGCTCTGCTCGCCGGCGCCCTATTTGACCTGCACGATCGTTCGTATATGAACATCACCATGACTTGCACTGCCATGTTGTCCGCGCTTTCGTTCTTTGTCTTGCTCGTCGACGGCAATGGCGGCAATGCGCTTGCAGCCATTGCGATTTTCTATCTGGGTTCGGGCTTCTTCGTGGTGTTTTTCACGACGAAATTTGCTGCCATTTCGGTTTATGCGCACTGGTCGTATCTGTGGCCGTGCATGGGCCGTGTCATCAACAACGTTTGCGCGATGTTCGTGACGGCGCCGGCGGTGGCGATTGTTTCGAGCCAGAACGTGCTGCTGGCGGTGGGTGCCGGGCTCGTGCTGTTTGTGGGTATTGCGATTTCACTGCTGGGACAGTTTGGGCATAGGACCGATGACGTTGCGGCGCTGAACGAGCTGGCGTTTGCTGCCGACGACCTTGATGATGGCTCCGTGTCTACCCAAAGCGAGCCCGCTCCCGCGGAGGCATCGGAGCTCACGCTCGATGAGCGCCTCGATGCCTTCGCCGCTGCCTTTGAGCTTACGCAGCGCGAGCGCGATATTCTGGAGGCCTTGGTCGCATCGCACGAGAGTGTTCAAGACATCGCCGCAACGCTCTTCCTTTCGCGCTCCACGCTCTACCGTCATATCGCCTCGATCAACAAAAAGACCGGCGCCTCCTCACTTGTGGCCCTCATCAACTTTTTCTGGTCCTGGACACCCAAGAACTAGCTCATTTGGGACGGGGCTTTTTTAGCTGTTTTGGGCCGCCGCGGCCAGCGGGGGCGGGTCGCGGCGGCCCACGCATTCTTGACGATAGCGACGACGATACTACAGCAGCTCGCCGTGGCGGGCGATGTAGCGGCGCTTGGCCAGTTGGGTGAGCGCGATGTAGGCGGCGACAATGCCGATGAGCAGCGCGAAGAAGATTGGCGGCAGCGGCATGAGACCCAGCGCATCGGCGATGGGGCTTGCCGGCAGCCAGGTGACGAGCACCAGGCCCAGCACGGTGAGGAGGCACAGCGCGGGCGCGGCGTGGTCGCGCGGGCGTGGCAGGCGCGGGGAGCGCAGCATGTGGACCACGAGCGTCTGCGACCACATGGACTCGACAAACCAACCGCTCTGGAAGAGCGCCGTAAAGGCCGCCATGCCTGCGACGTCGCCTATAGCGGCAAGCTCTGCCCAGCTTGCGCCCACGGCGGCGGGGCACACCACAAAGAAGAGCGCGGCGAAAGTCGCGATATCAAACAGTGAGCTCGCGGGGCCCAGCTCGAGCATAAAGCCCTTGATGGACGCGGCGTCCCAAGCACGCGGACGGGCAGTCCAGGCGTCGTCGACGGTGTCCCACGGCAGCGCGATGCACACGATCTCGTAGACCAGCGACAGCAGCACCAACTGCAGAGCGCTCATGGGCAAGAATGGCAAGAACAGGCTCGCGACGGTCACGGATAGCACGTTGCCAAAGTTGGAGCTCACCGTGGTCTTGAGGTACTTGAGCAGGTTGCCGTAGGTGCGGCGGCCTTCGATGATGCCGCGCTCGAGCACGCCCAGGTCTTTCTGGAGCAAGATGATATCGGCGGATTCCTTGGCGATGTCGACGGCCGAATCGACCGAGATGCCGCAGTCGCTCGCACGCATGGCGGCGGCGTCGTTGATGCCGTCGCCCATAAAGCCCACGGTGTGGTCGAGCAGCTCACGCATGACGCGCACCAGACGCGCCTTCTGCAGCGGCGAGAGCTTGGCGAAGAGGTGGGTGTTCTCGGCGCGTTCGGCAAGCTCGGCGTCGTCGAGCGCATCGATCTCGGAGCCGAGCAAGACGTTGCTCGCGTCGATGCCGATCTGCTCGCAAACGGTGGCGGCGACACGGTCGTTGTCGCCGGTCAGAACCTTGACCGCCACGCCCTTGGCTTCGAGGGTAGCGACGGCGCCCGCGGCACTTGCTTTGGGCGGATCGAGGAAGGCCAAAAAGCCCATCAGCACCATGTCGCACTCGTCAGCGATGCCAAACTCGCCCACGCAGCGCGGATTGGTCTTCTGCGCCACGGCAATCACGCGCAGGCCCTCGGCGTTGAGCCCGGCGACCTGCTTGCGAATCTGGGCGAGCTTATCTTCGGTGAACGGCTGGGCGGCGCCGTCGACCTCGACAAAGGAGCAGATCTCGAGCATTTCCTCGGCAGCCCCCTTGGTGACCATCTGGGTTTTGCCCTGGGCGTCGGCGACAACTACGCTCAGGCGACGGCGCGAGAAATCGAAGGGCACCTCGTCGACCTTGGTATAGCGGTCGCGCAGGCTCTGGCCCAGCATAGAATCGGGCACGACGGTCGAGGGCGTCACATCGGCACGGTCGATGACGGCCAGGTCGATAAGGTTTTTGAGGCCGGTCTGGAAGAAGCTGTTCAAAAACGCATGGCGCAGCACGCGCGCATCCTCGTTGCCGTCGGTGTTGAGGTAGCGCTCGAGCACGATGCGGTCTTCGGTGAGGGTGCCGGTCTTGTCGCAGCACAGGACGTCCATCGCGCCGAGGTTTTGGATCGCCGGCAGCTCCTTGACGATAACCTGGCGGCGGGCGAGGTCCTTGGCGCCCTGCGACAGGCTCGTGGTCACGATGACGGGAAGCATCTGCGGCGTGATGCCCACGGCCACGCTCGTGGCGAACAACAGCGCATCGATGACGTTGCCCTTGGTGGCGGCGTTGATGGCAAAGACCGCCGGCGCCATAACGAGCATGAGGCGCACGAGCAGCATGGAGACGCTCGAGACGCCGCGGTCAAACGCGCTCTTCTCGCCGCGCCCGTTGAGCATCTTGGCGATGCCGCCCAGGTAGGTGTCCGAGCCGGTGGCAACGACAAGCGCCATGGCGGTGCCGTTTTGCACGGAGGTGCCGGTAAAGACGATGTTCTTGCAGGCAGAGAGTGGTAGCGCGGAGCCGTCGGCACCCTCGACGACGGTGATGGCAGCGGTCTTCTCGACGGCCTCGCTCTCGCCGGTGAGTGCGGACTCGATCACAAACAGGTCGCGCGCGGTGATGATGCGGGCATCTGCCGGCACCATGTCGCCGGCAGAGAGGCGGATTACATCGCCGGGGACGAGCTCGTCGAAGGGGATCTCGACGCGCTCGCCGTCGCGCAGGGCACAGCAGGTGTTGGAGACCAGGTCCTTAAGGGCCTCGGCCGCATTGCCGCTGCGGGCTTCCTGGATAAACTTCATGCCGCCCGATACCAGCAGCATGATGCCGATGACGATGACCGTGGAGGGGTCACGCTGCAGCTCGGGCACGGCGAGCACGTCGATGTAGAGCGAGACCAGTGCGAGGGCGGCGAGGATGCCAGCGAAGGGATCGACGAACGCGTCGGCGATGCGGCGGGCGAGCGTCTTGGTCGGCGCTTCGATGGTGTTGGGGCCGACGGCGCTCAGGCGCTCGGCGGCGTGCTCGGCGGTGAGGCCGTCGGCTGTGGCGTCGAGCAGCACGAGGGCATCCTCGGCGCTATGGGTGGCGGCGAATATGGTGTTCTTGGACATGCCGGTATGAGCGGCGGGGCGCGCCGTGCGGCGGCGCTTGGAGATGGCTTCGAGTACCGTGGCGGTTTTGAGCATCAGCATAGGGTCCTCCTTGTTGAAGGGAGTTAGCGTACGTGTCGTATGTGCTTCAAAAAACCTAGATGTCGCTCACGTCATGCTTTCGAACCACCACAAAGGGACAGGCACCTTTGTGGTGGTTTTGACGATCGGCTGTTGGCGCTTATGCGTGCGTGGAATCCTCGCGGCGTGCCGAGGGCGACATGCAGGTTTTTCGACTATGACTGCCTTCCATGGCACACCTCCTTAAGGCCGGGCGCGGCGCGCTTTGGGTATCTCGTACCCGTTACAATCCGCCCGTATTCTTGATGAGGGGGTTTGCCGTGTCAACCCCAATGTTTGGAAAACCATTGCCCCTGACAAAGCCTTTACAGAATGCCGAGGCCCCAAAGCGCGCCCGCAACGCGCCCTGCCTGCGCTAAACTGGAAGGCACGTACGCGATTACGAGAGGAGCCCGCATGGAGGCTTACAAGCAAGAGTTCATCAAGTTCATGGTTGAGTCCGACGTTCTTAAATTCGGCAGCTTTACGCTCAAGAGCGGCCGTCAGTCCCCGTTCTTTATGAACGCCGGCGCCTATGTGACGGGCTATCAGCTCAAGAAGCTGGGCGAGTATTACGCCCAGGCCATCCACGATAACTTTGGCGACGACTTTGACGTGCTGTTTGGACCGGCCTACAAGGGTATTCCGCTGGCCGTCGTGACCGCAATTGCCTACCACGAGCTGTACGGCAAGGAGGTCAAGTACTGCTGCGACCGCAAGGAGGCCAAGGACCACGGCGCCGACAAGGGCAACCTGCTGGGCTACGAGCCCCAGGACGGCGACCGCGTGGTCATGGTCGAGGACGTCACCACCAGCGGCAAGTCCATCGACGAGACCTATCCCAAGGTCAAGGCTGCTGCCGATGTCGAGATCAAGGGCCTCATCGTGTCCCTCAACCGCATGGAGGTCGGCAAGGGTGGCGTGACCACCGCGCAGAAGGAGATCGAGGCCAAGTACGGTTTCCCCGTCGCGAGCATCGTCTCCATGGCCGAGGTCGTCGAGACCCTCTACAACCACGAGATCGACGGCAAAGTCGTCATCGACGACGAGCTCAAGACCGCTATCGACGCCTACTACGAGCAGTACGGAGCTCGTTAGTTACGGCGTTTTACCAAACGCCGTAACTGCTCGACGCTGCGCGGGCCGCATTTGGACAATCTGACGTTCAACTTCAAGGGCGCGACCAGAAGGTCAGCGCCCTTTCGTTTCACGTCACCTTGTCTCAAATGCGGCCCGCTCGCTGTCGTTGCCAAAACATCGGCGTTGCTGGGCCGGCACTTGGGGACGTTCCTTTTCTGCCGGCACCTGGGGACACTCCTGATGTGGTCGTTGGGTGTTCCTATAGTTTTGTCAACCGTCGGGGCTACTCCCGGTAGGGCA
>BREX01000009.1 GCA_023708985.1 Collinsella sp. | reverse complement strand
TGCGAACCTCCAGTCCGGACCGCCCCGCGGTCCAACTTTCTGTCCGCACCCCCAATCAATCCATATTTCACCGCAACTTATGGAGTTGAGGATGATTTAGCTAGTTGCGGAGGGCATTATCTAGGGTGGCGGCCACGATCAAGGGATCGTCGGTACCGGCGAAGAGGCGGATGGTGCTCCCCTGCCTGCCGCGTGGGGCCGAAAGGCGCGTCGTTGCGCCGCCGGCGGGCGATGTGCGAAACTCCCCCGGCAAAGCGTCGAACAGCTCGCCCGCGCTACGCTCGATAAGGTCAAATTCAACTGCCGGACCAAAGCCGTGCTCGAGGATTCCCGTTGCAACCGCATGGTCGGGATGCGAGCTCAGCCCGGGATAGCGCACGTTGCGCACCATCTCATTCGCAGCCAAGTACTCGGCCAGCGCACGGGCGCGGTCGAAATGCGCCTGCATGCGGGTATCAAGCGAGTCCAGCCCGCGCTCCAGCACACCGGCCTCGTCAGCAGGCATATCAAGCTTGGCCAAGCCACAGCCCTCAAGCAGGGCATGCGCGCACTCGGCAGCAGCATCCACACGATGGCGCTTGAGCTGCGAGCGCGCGACCGATACGGCAACCAACTTGCGCGGAGCCTTGCCAGCGCACACGCGGTCGAGCGCCTCGAGCGACAGCACGGCACCCAGCCGCAGCGGATCGCAGCCAAAAGCCGACGCCACGGTGTTGTCAACAACCAGCAGCGCATGGGCCTCACGCGCCGCCCGACCCAGCGCACGCAGATCGGGCACACGCAGACCAAACCCGCCGATGGAGTTGACGAACCACCACAGGTGCGGCCCCTCGGCATCAAACGAAGCATCAAAGCCCTCGGACGCAGCGGCAAACGCCTCGGCGGACGACGAGCCCACCAGCGCGACATCGCAGCAATCAAAGCCGCTCGCAAACGCATCGACAAAGTCGTCCGCAAAGGCCACCAGGCGGTCACCGGGACGCACAATCCCCAGCTGCGACAGCCATGCCGGCACATGCGGGACCGCAAACAACTGCGCCTCACGCGCGCCGGCCCTCAAAGCCCAAGCCTCTTCTAGCTGTTGCACGTCCACGCGGCACCGTCCCTTCACAAGCAAAAACCCACGATGCGGATGTTCCCCGCATCGTGGGCAACGGCTGCAGTATAGCGCCGACAGGCGACCAATCGCCTAGATGCTGAGCGTGTGATAGGTCACGTTCGCGCCCGGAGCATCAACGGTCACGCCATAGGCCTCGGGATAGATGCGCGTCGAAAACACGAGCACGCCATCATTCACAAAAACCTCAACCGACGAAACATCGCCGACAATGCGCACGTTACGAACCTCGTCGACGGGCTCCCAACGCACGGTACGACCGCAGCCGGCAGAAGCGCGGCCCTCATCGGTAAATCGCATCTCAAAGCGCGAGGTCAGTTCGCCCTCGGCAGGCATAAACGCCAGCCTTAGCTCGCCATCAACGATCGCGGTAAACGCGCCGTCGACACCGTCGACAACAACGTCAAAGCAGGTATCGCCGGCAACCTCCAACGAGCCCTCCCCCACACACACCGAGGCATAATGGTGCTCGATCTCGCGCGCCGGCCGCTGCAGCACCACGCCGTCGGCACCGGCTGTAAGCTCACGCGGCACCGTCATACAGTGCTGCCAGCCGCACACCACAGTGGGGTCGTTGCCATAGGTCGGCTCATCGGGCATGCCCATCCAGCCGATCAGAATGTGGCGACCGTCCTCGGACGTAAACTCCTGCGGAGCATAGAAGTCAAAACCGGCATCCCACAGGCGGAACTCGCCCAGCTCACAAGCGTCATTGCCACCCGTAATGTCGCCCGTTACAGGCATGTAGCCCGCGGCGTACACATTGCCGCGGTCCCAACGACCGCCCTCAAGCCCCTGCGGCGAGAACGAGAGATACTTAGCCTGTGCACCGCTGTCCGACGCGAACTCGATATACCCCGGGCATTCCCACATAAAGCCAAAACGCTCGGGCGTAGACACACGGCTCTCGAGCACCCAGCTCAGCATATCGGCCGAGCCATACACCAAGATCTCGCCCACATCGCGACCGGCGCCCTCGCCGTGCATAGCGCAAAATCGACTATCGACATGCGGCCCATCCACGCGACGACGCGCGCCCAGCACCATGTGATAACGCCCGTCCGCGTCACGCCACACCTTGGGATCGCGCACGTGGCAGGTCAAATCCTCAGGATAATCCTCGGACGCCAGCACCACGCGCTTTTGGTTGAACTCCCGACCGGTAAGGCCATCAACGCTCTCCACATAGACGGTATCGGCGCGGCGGCCAGTATTGACGTAGTCGTACGTACCGTCAGCATCGGAAAGCTTAACGTTGCCCGTATAGAGCACGCGAATGCAACCGTCTTCGGCAAGCGCGGAGCCCGAATACACACCATGGCAATCGAACGGCTCGTCGGGCAGCAGTGGGGCGCCAACGTAATCCCACGTCATAAGATCGCGACTCGTCGCATGGCCCCAGACCTTAACGCCGCCCTCGACATCAAACGGCGCATACTGAAAATAGGCATGGAACACGCCGCCTGCCTGGCAAAGACCGTTGGGGTCGTTGAGCCAGCCCGCCGGCGGCATAATATGGAAGCGCTGGCCATACGCGCCATGGCCGCACTCAGAGGCGGCAGCGTCAACAGCGGCGACCAGCTTTGCAAGGTCGCGGCCAAGTGCATTAGACATATCAAAGTCCTAACGGATCGAAAGTAACAAGGCGCCAGAGATCGACACCAGATACGGGAAACGCCCGCGAGCATACAACCCGCGGGCACCCTTCAATCAAAAGCTCTTAGGCCTGCTCGGAAGCCTTGGGCTCGTCCTTGTACAGGACAAACGAGACGCCAAAGGAAACCAGCGCGGCGACCGCAAACATGATCGCGTACTGCACGGGCTGGGCCAGGCACAGCAGGATACCGAAGATACCCGTAACGCCCGTACCGGAAGCGGCAAGCGAGGTGAGCGCGCAGACCAGGGCGCCGCAACCGCCGCCGATGCAGCCGGCGATGAAGGGCTTAAAGAAGCGCAGGTTCACACCAAAGATGGCCGGCTCGGTAATACCCATGAAGGCGGACAGGGCCGAAGGAAGTGCCAAACCCTTGATCTTGGCATCGCGGGTCTTAAAGGCAACGGCAAGCGCGGCGCCACCCTGAGCGATGTTGGCAGCGCTGGCGATGGGCAGCCAGTAGGTCACACCGTACTGGGCGAGCTGACCCAGGTCGATGGCGGTGTACATCTGGTGGATACCGGTAACGACCGTGGGGGCATAGAACAGGCCGACGATAAAGGAACCGATGCCGAAGGGCAGGGCCAGCAGGGCCTGGATCAGACCGAGGATGGCGTTCTCGGCCCAGACAAAGATGGGGCCGACGGCAACGAGCGTCACGAGCACGGTCACGAACACCGAGACGAGCGGGGTCACAAAGAGGTCGAACATCTCGGGAACGATCTTGTGCAGGCGCTTCTCGAGGAAGGCCAGAATGGCGCAGGCGATAACGATGGGGATCACGTGGCCCTGATAGCCGACCCACTCAAAGCTGTACACGCCGGGGATGACGGTGACCATGGTCTGAACGCCCTCGGAGGCAACCGTGTAGGCGCTCTGCAGCGAGGAGTTGATGAACGCACCGCCGACGACAGCACCCAGGTACGGGTTGGCGCCAAAGGCCTTGGCGGCGGAGTAGCCGATCAGGATCTGCAGAATGCCAAAGGACGTTCCCGAGACCAGGTCGGCGATCTTATAGATAAAGTTATTGGTGTCGAGCGCGATAAAGCCGTTGGAGGCCATAAAGTTGAGGGCGCTCATAATGCCCAGCAGCAGGCCCGAAGCCACGATGGCAGGGATGATAGGGACAAAGACGTCGCCGAGCACCTTAATGGCACGCATAAAGATGTTCTGCTGCTGCGCCGCGGCCTCCTTGACCTCGGCCTTGGTGGCAGCCTCGACGCCACTGAGCGCGATGAACTCCTCGTAGACCTTGTTGACGGTGCCGGTGCCAAAAATAATCTGCAGCTGGCCCTGGGCCTCAAAGACGCCCTTAGCGCCATCGACATTCTCGATGGCCTCCTTGTTAACCTTAGTGTTATCGGCAATCACCAGGCGCAGGCGAGTGGCGCAGTGCGCGGCCGAAACAACGTTGTCGGCGCCACCGATGTTGTCGAGCACCTCTTGGGCTGATTTGCGGTAGTCCATGACTTCCCTTTCCTCCAACGGGCGCATTTGCACCCGGCCATCTTTGACACTTACACTGTAATCGATTTCAGTTTCATATGTCTGCAATCGTTTTCATATAGCGGTAAACGGTAGGAAAAAGCCGGCGAATGGTAGTTTTACGGAAAAACCAGGCGACTCAGAGGCAGGCAGACGTGCCCAAGACCTAGACATTCATAAGCTGATGGCCGAGCTTGAGTGTCTTGAGACCGCTCTCCCCCTCCACGCCATCGAGCGTGTTGAGCAACATATTGGTCGCCTCGACGCCACTGGTCAGGTAGCCATAATGCACGGTGGGAATGCCGCCCGTCAGCGCGCGCAAAAACGCGTTGTCGCCAAAACCGCTCACGCGGTGTATGCCCTCGCCCATGCCGCGAACCTCATCGATAGCACGCAGCGCGCCCGCCGCCATGGTGTCGGTCGCGCAGGCGATAAACGAAACATCGGGGGCATCGGCAAGCAGCTCGCGCGCAGCGCGATAGCCCGAGTCGAGTGTAAAGGACCCCTGGCGAATCCGGCTCGGATCAAGCACCGCGCCCGCGGCGCGCAAGCCGGCCTCAAAACCGCGACGGCGGTCATAACCGGCCGCTCGGTCCTCTTCGGTAACTCCGATGTAGGCGATCTTGCCATCCACCCGACCCGCAAGCGCACGGCCGAGCTCAAAGGCAGCCTCATAGTCGTCGTGATAGACGCACGCCGCGCCCTCGACATGTTGGCCGATCAACACAATGGGCACGCGGCACGACTCAATCGCGCGACGGTGCTCGTCGGTGATCATGGTTGCCACCAGCACAATGCCATCGACCGGGTGGTTTTGGAATAAATCGAGGTATTCGAGCTCGCGATTGGTAACGTTATCGGTATTGGCAAGCAACATCTGGTAGCCACGGCGACCGAGCACCTGGCCAATGCCAGCGGTAATGCGGCTAACGGATTCCGAGTTGATCTTAGGCACGATGACGCCGATGAGCTTGGTGGAACCGGTGCGCAGCGCGCGAGCCTGGCTGGATCGCACGTATCCGGTCAACTCGATTGCCTGCTTAATGCGCTCGGCCTTGTCCGCCGAGATATATCCACCGTTGAGGTAGCGCGAGACGGCGGCGCTCGAAACGCCAGCCAGCTCGGCCACATCTTTCATCTTTACCACGAGCACCCCTGTCATTGAAATCGCTTTCACCATGATACCCGTGACGGCGCTTCGGATAAATCAATATCACCCAGGTCGAGCAAACGTCAGCGAGCGGGCAGCTGCCGTGGCGAGGTGCCGCGAAAGAGGAGCGAAGCGTACTTTATGTACGCGAGCGACGGTTTGAGCGGCAGATCGCCCGGCAGATGCCCGCGCAGCGTCGAGCGGTCCGGCGTTTGTTAAAACGCCGGAACATAGTTAGCCGTGATATTCGCCGTTGTACTGGATGAGCGTCAGGTCCTCCACGCCGTCGAGCGCGCGTATGGCGTCGGCATAGGGCATATCCACACCGTCAGAGAACACCTCGACGGCCATCTCGACCTTGTCGCCGCGCATGGTCTTGGACTTGACGGTGAACTTGGTGCGCCCAAACGCGCGCACGATATCATCGCCGGTAGTCTGGCCCGTGTAGTGGATGACCATCATGTACACGCGTGCCTTGTCTTGGTGGCTCGCAAAGCCGGCAATCATCACCACGATCACCACCGCCGTAAGTCCCACGAGCGCATACATGCCGGCACCCGCCGTAATGCCCGTGGTAATAGCCCAAAACAGATACAGCAGGTCGAGCGGGTCCTTGACCGCCGTACGATAGCGGACAATAGACAGAGCACCGACCATACCGAGCGAGATGACCACGTTCGTCGAGATCGCGAGCGTGACCATGCAGGTGAGCACGCACATGCCCACGAGCGTCACGGCAAAGCTGCGCGAATACACCACGCCGGTAAAAAAGCGCTTGTACACGTAATAGATCAGGATGCCCATGGCGAGCGCCACGAGCAGCGAAAGGCCGATCTTGGCAGGGTCGACCTGGCCAAACGCCTCCAAAACGGAGTTCTTAAAAAAGTCCCTGGTGCTCATGGTCTAAATATCCCCTCGGTTCTCAAAATCCGATTCCCAGTAATTAAATCCGCGCAGGTAGGCGGTCTTTTCGTAACACAGGCAGTACTTGGAGACCGCCGTGAGTTCAGACGCGCCCGGCGGCACCATATCGCGCACGAGCTGTGGGCAAAACTCCGTAAACTTGACCTCCATCACCAGCTTGCCGGGCTCCAGGACCGGCAGCGCGGGCAGCGTCGCGTCAAAGATATCGAAGCTTCCCACCGCGGCACGCACGTTCATGTCAAACGTAATGCGCACGGTGCCCTCGTCCATCACCCACGGCTCGCGCTCATAGTCCACGATGGTCCGCGGGCGCATCATATTGCAGATGCACTCGATGTAGAACTCGCGACAGAGCGGATAAGGACTCCTCAGCAAAAAGTCGTAGTCGCCAGCCAGAATCTGCTCAAACTCGCCACGCGTGAGCGGCGCGTCCTCCTTGTAGATCCAGCTGCCGTACTTCTTTTTGCGCTCGAGCTTAATCACCTTGTTGCTGCCGTTATAGATGCGCACGCGATACTTTTTGCGCATGAGAATACCGGCGTCTTTTTCCTCGTAGGCCGAGTTGCAGTAGTCGTCAAAGTACAGGCTGCGAATAGTGTAACCGCCTGCCCGCGCATGCTTGTCCAGCTTAAAAACCGGCGCCATGCGACAGGCAAGCGCAGCGTGCTCGCCCTCGTTAATGAGATATTTGAGCTCGTGGCGGTAACGCTCCTGCGTGGCACGCACAGGCGGGGCCGCCAAGCGCTCAAGCAGCGCGCTAGCCCTCCTCATACGTGTCCTCCACGACCTTACCGCCGTCTTGCACGTAAAAACACTTCATGCCGTAGTGCTTGCCGTCGTCGGTCACATAGTAGTCAAACGCATCTTGCGTATAGCCGTCGGAGTTGGTGGCACGCACGCGCACAAAATACTGGCCGGTATCGGGCGCATCACAGGTCACCTCGGGAAGCAGCACGTCCTCGGCCTTAAAGACCACGTCGCTTATGGCATAGTCACGCGCAAACTCCACGGTGTAGCGAATGTCGCGCGCCTCAAAGTCGTAGGACGCATCCCAGTTAATGCGCAGCTTGCCGTTGTCGATCTGCGGAACGCCGATGTAGAACGGCATGGGCTTTTTATAGCTCTCGCGAAAGCTCTTATAGTTCTCCTCGATCTCGGAGGGAATAGCCGCGGCGATCTGCTCGTATTGGTCCTTGGTGACAGGCAGATGGTCAATATCGGGCGAAGCAAAGACCAGGGATTCAGTCACCTCGCGGTAGTGCTTGATCATCTTGCTCAGGCGTGCCTCGGTCATATACGAGCGCAGGTCCTTGACGGCGCGGTCGAGCTCGCTGCGAAACGATTTGCTGCGCAGCGCACGATTGAACAGTACGTTGCCCCAGTAGTTGCTTGCGCCGCGCTCCCAGCTCGCATAGTCCGAGAACCCCGTAAGAGACAGCTCCAGCTTGCGCAGCATGCCGTCGTTGTCCCAATCTAAAAAGTACCAGGTATTTGAGTTGAGCGAGCTGTACAGATAGCAGTTACGGTTCTGCGTATCGCAGTTGCCCGTCAGAATCTGAAACGCCAGCCAATAGACCAGATTCTCAGTATCAAAGTAGGTGCCGAGCACGTCGTCGATCTTTTGCGATTCGTCGTTGAGCGCATCGAGCATCTCGATGAGCTTGGTGTGGTCCGAATCGCCCTTAATCTCGAGCATGCCCTCAAATTTAGCCTGGTTGTAGTCGGGATCGTCGGCGAGCTTAATGGTATCCTCGTAGCGATGGAAATCGAAGCTGTTCACCTTATACAGGTGTCCGCTCTTATCCAGGCCATGTGCCTTAAGCGCCGTCTTGTTGAGCTGCTCCACCTGCGTAAACAGGCCGTAGTCCTCAAAGGTGTCGTTGGACTTTTCGGTCTGGTCGCACACCCACAGATGCACAAACTGCGTGCGCAGGCCCATCATCTGGGGAATCCCACGGATAAGGTCGTAGGCCATCTTGTTGCGAAAACGCATACCCTCGCCCATGTGCTTGTTGAGCGCAATCGCGCGCTGTTGGCGCCAGGTACCCTTGCCCTTTTTGAGCTCCACCTTGTAATTCTTTTGCGAGTTCATGCTCGATGTCTGACCGCGCACCTGCACGGTGGCATTGGGCGCTTCCTCGCCATAGCCAACCTCGCCGGCCACCGGGCCGTCTTCGTCGCCCGGCTGCAGCAGGCCCATAACCTGATAGCGCGTCACGCCCATGTCGGCATAGTCATACACCGAGTACGTGTTGATCTCGGCCCAGCTGTGGTCGGTGTTCTCGGAGCTGTTGCCACGCGAGACCGTCAGGTACATGGTCACAATGCCCGAGTCGTCGTAGACCTCGTACAGCTCATCTTTATCGCGCAGATGCTTGGTACCGTCCGAGGAATCGGCCTTTTTAATCTTGTCCTGCTTTTTGACCTTTTTAGTCGAGGATTCGTCCTGAGACGAACAGCCCGAAAGCAACAGCGCGCCGGCAGCCGCCTCGATCAGGCAGCGGCGAGACATCAACTTATCGATCATCAGAACCTCCCCAATGTTTTTGGTACAGGCGAACCACCATACGTTCAAACGCACTGCGCGGCTCACCGCCCGCGCGCTTGTCCTCGTAGCATTGCTCAACACGGTCGAGCACCCGGCCAAGTTCGGTAAACCAGCCCGATTTGTCGGTCGCCACAATGGCCTGCTGGCTCAGGATACGATACGGCAAGTTGGCGGTATAGGTATCGAGCCGCAACAGCGCCACGATAAAAAACACCGCTGCACCCAACAAAAAGCCAAAGCCGTAAAATTGCTGCGGCAAAAGCAACGACACGGCAGTCGCCAGCCCGGCCACACCGGCAAACAGGCCCGAAGCCAGCACGGCCCCCTTATAGTCGGTAAAGTACAGCAAGATGAGCATCACCGTATTACCCACGGCATACAGGCCATAGCCCACGCATAGCGTGCGAAAATACCCGTGCATAAGGTTGTTAAAGCCCAACGGTAGGGCCGACAGCACCGTGGTCTCGAGCGAGATGACCGCCGCGGTCACAAACAGCTGCTTGAGCGCACAAAAGCGCAGTTCGCTGTTAAGCGTGGAGAGCATCTCCTCCTCGGCCACCACAATGTCGCCTACCACGCCGCCGTCATTGAACAGGCTGTAGTAGTCGCGGTAGAGCGGATAGAAGTTGACCTCGACCGAGACCACAAAGTTGACGGTCGTGACCAGGATCGTCAAAAACGCAATGAGCGCCGGCACATCGTAGTAGGGCGCACCATAAAACAAGCCCTTGACCTGCACGCCAATAGGACCGGCCCAAATAAACACCAGGTGCGTAAAGAGTCCCAGATTGGTTAACAGGCCCGTGAGCGCCAGCGGCATAAACTGATCGAGCCACTGCAAAAAGGGCCAGGGGCTGCGGTCGCTCTGAGGAAAATACCGGTACAGCAGTACCACGTCCCAGGCGAGCATGACGCCGTAGCCCAGAGCAATTGACGCCAACAGGCCCTCGACCGGCGGCGGTCCCAGCGCCAGCGCGGCCAGGGCGCACAGGCACGCCACGCCAATGGCGGCCGCAAAGCTGCACAGGATGCCGCGGTAATCCTTGATGGCCGTGAGGTAGCTCATGCCGTTCCAGTTGACGATCATAATGTTGAACAGCCACAGGCACAGCAGCCCCTGCAGCAGCGTGGCGCCCGAGAACAGCAGAAAGACACCGTAGAGCACCGTGCCCGCAACGAGCATGACAGCATTGGAGCCCCAAAACGAAGGCAGAATCTCGTCCTCGCGCTCGGCAAACAACATATCAGCCAAAAAGCGCGTGACCGGCATGGAGAAAAAGCTCGTGAGCAAAAGCGAGGCCAGCAGTGTGTAGGTCACCATGCACACCAGCAGATCCTGGTTGGCACGGCCCACACCCCACAGACCGCACAGCACCAAGATACCCACCTGGAGCAGCACGCCCAACAGCATGGGACCCGTGCACACAATGCCGGCGTAGCCGTAAGCGCGCATCGTGGCAAACAGGCCCTTGCGCCTAAACAGACGCTTGAGCTCAAAACCGATTCCGGCCACCGGCTACTCCCCCTCTCTGGGCAGGTTAAACGCTTGCGCCGTCTCGTCGTACAGCGCGCGATAGTTGGCGAGCATCTGCTCGTGCAAAAAGTACGTGGCAACGCGACGCTGGCCGCGCTCCCCCATTTCAATGCGACGAGCGCGGCTTGTGCACATGCGTTCCATGGCATCGGCCAAGCCCTTGCGATACATAGGCGGCGTCACAAAACCCGCCACGCCAAAGTCGTCGCCCGGGGCGCCTTCGAGAAGCTCGCGACAGCAGCCCACCTCGGTCGTCACGCAGGGACGGCGCGCTGCAAGCGACTCCAGCACGCTGAGCGGCTGGCCCTCGGAGATGCTCGTTAAAATGGTAAAGTCGAGCTTTTCCATGTACTCGACCACGTTGACGCGGCCGGTAAAGATCAGGTCGCGCACGCCCAGGGTTTCGACCAGCGCGTGGCACTCGACGCCGTACTCCTCGTCGTCCACGCCGCCCATAATGTGCAGGCGCACGTGCGGCAGACGCTCATGCAGCTCAAAGAAGGCATAGATCATGGTCTTGACGTCCTTGATGGGCGCCAGGCGCACCACCGCGCCAATGTCCACCCAGTCGTCATCAGGCTTTAAGGGAATGTCCTTAAAGCGGTCGAACTGAATGCCGTTGGGGATGACCAGGCATTTGTCCGCATCGCAGCCCATATCGATCTGCGTCTTGCGAGCATTGTGAAACAAGCTCGTCACGCGGAAGGCGCGGCGATAGACCTCCTCCGAAAGCAGGTAGAAAAAGCGAATCCAACGGTCCTTAAACGACGGCACCACCCAGTCGGCGCGAATAATCTCCTCCTCGCGCTCACGGGTGTAGATGCCGTGCTCGGTAAGTAGCACCGGCGCATGGTGAACGTTGGAGCCCAGGCAGGCGAGCAGGCCGCCGTAGCCGGTCGAGATGGCATGGTACACATCGGCCACCGGCACCTCGCTGCCCAGCAGGTAGAGCACGGGCAGCAGCATAGAGCGCATGGTGTGGAACGCGTCGGCAAAGGGCGTGTAGGGATACTCGGCCAGGCATACGTCGCGAAAGATGTCCATAAAGGTGCGGCTCTGCAAAAACGAGAGCGGATGCACGCGGCGGCGCTGGAAGATATCGAACAGCACGTCCCAATCCGGATTAGAGAGCGACACCAGGCGGCGCAGCGCCTCACGCTCGCGGTCATTAAAGCTGGCTTCGTGCTGCTCGCCCGAAAGGCGCAGGGCGTCATCCAAAAACACCTCGTGCACCTCGACCACGTTGCCGGGCAGCTCGTAGACAAACTTGCCGCGGTCGGCAGCATGCGCACCAATCACCCACAGCACAAACTCGTGCTCGGGCATAGCCGTAATGTAGCCGTGCATCCAAGTGGACACGCCGCCGTGCACATAGGGGTAGCAACCCTCGAGTACCAAGCAGATTCTCATTAGTCGCCACCCTCCTTGCGCGCGATAGTCACCGTCTTTTCCGTGGCCTTGACCAGGTACAGGTCGCCCGTCAGATGCGTAATCTCGCCACCCGTGACTGCACCTGGCTCGCCGCTGTTGGCGCGGAACATGAGCCACGCCTCGTCGTGAAAGTTGCCCAGGCTAAGCGTCCAGGCATCCGCGCTGGTACCCACGCTCACCGTCACGGACGAAAAGCGCTGGATGGCACCCGATCATTCCGAACCGGTCTGGCGACGCAGGTCGGGTGCGGACGTGGTCAGCCAGTCCAGGTAGTCGGTCAGGCCGCCCCTGTAGGCTTCCCAGCCTTGCCTGGCACCGCGACCGGGATCGAGCAGATCGTCCGGGTGCATAAAGTGCGTACTCACGTAGTGCATGTTGAGCTCGGACACGGCAGCCAGGCGCATGTAAGAATCGTCGACCATACCGCCCGAGACAATACGCGGCTGCTCCACGATACCATCGCTCGCCACACCAAACTCCTGCACATAGGGCAAGTCGGTGCCGTCGTCAAAGTACGTACTGGCAATGGTCTTAATGCGCGGAACATCGGTGCCAATATGCTGGCGTGCGCGAGCCGAAAGGATATTCGACGGCGGCACGTAAACCGAGCCATGTGCGTTGGGCAGCACCTCGTCCTGGAAGGCGATTAGCTCGTTGAGCGATGCGACGAGCGTCTCCTTGTTCTTCCATGTCTTGTAGTCGTACTGCGTGCCATAGTCGGTATCCCAGAGCGCGAGCGGCTGATGGTTGTAGCCATGAAAGCCCAGCTCACCGCCCATCTGCAGCAGCATGCCGCCAAAGTAGCGGAACTGTGTGGTATCGGGCTGGCGCACGGGCTCGGTCTGGTTGACCGCGTCCTCGTAGTTCTCGATCATCGCGCCGGTATAGCGAATGCCGTATTTTTGCGCGAGTTTTTGCAGATCGGGCCACCAGACCTTGGCATAAAAGTCGGCGATGGAAAGCCCGTAGTCGCGCTTGATGTAGGTGCCGTCGCCCGAGGGCACGGGGCTAGGAAAGTCATCCAGATAGAAGACGGCGCTGTTGATGACGGGGTATGCCGTGGCATCGCCCAGCAGGCTGATCGCCGCGGCGTAAAAACCGCGCATGACCTTGCTGTAAATGCCAATGTTACACACCACGGTATGACCGCTGCCACAATCGCTCGACCAAACAAGGGGCGCACCCGTGTCGCCGGTTTTGGCCCACACGTGCGCCGTCTCGCGCAGCGAAACCAGCAGGGATGATTTAAAGGGATCCGAAAACTCGTAGCGCTGGCCACCGCCGATCATAAAGTCCTTACTCGGGACGATGCTCTCGGCAGTCGTGTACTCATATCCCACGGTATCGATGCCAAACTTGGGCGCAACGGCTTGCAGATAGCCGGAGTTCTCCGGCGTCATGCCCAGCATGAGCGAGCCGCCGGCACTCACCCAACTCATAATGTCGCTCAGGCGCGTACCGAGCCCATCGAGCGACGGCATGAGCACAATCACGCGGTCAAACGACGTGAGCGAAGGAATGGCATCCGTGCCATCGGTGGCAATATCCACATCGCGATGGGCAATCTTCATGTCGAGCAAAATCTGATCGAACTGGTCCTTGACGTCGTCAACGCCGTCCTGGTCCGAATCGGAAATAACCAAGCACGTGGGCTTTTGGCCAAAGATCGCCGAGCTTGCAGGTGTGGCATCGTTGGCAGCGAGCATGCCCAGCTTATGCTGCCCGGAGCTATATTGCACACCGGCGCGCTCAATTAACAGCACGGCTGCCATAGCGATAAAGACCGCCCATACCACGAGCAGCCCCATCCAGCGAAAGCGACCCGCATGGTCGCGCACACGATGTACCAGACTCATCGGGCCTCCCCTCCGTCGCGCCAAAACGCCAGCTTTTCGCGGTTCTCAGCACTCAAATACACATGTTGGTTGTCGATCGCGTCAATCACCTGCTGCACAGCCTCGCCATCGCGGCGCATCACAGCAAGGCGCAGGCAGAGCATCCAAGCTTCCTGTTCGTCCGGCACCTCGGCCACAAGCTGCGTAATCACGGCCTCGGCCTCGTCCAGCTCACCGGCATCGGCCAGCGCCGTTGCATAACGGATGCGCAGTGCAGCCCCATCCTCGCGTTCGCAACGGCGCGCGAGCAAACGGGCGTACTGTTGGCGCTGAATCTGTTCCACGCGGCCCTCGACCAGTCCGGATGCAAGGTACTTGCCCAGATAGTCACAGTACGCGTCCAGGTTTTCCGTACTGGGATCGTTCTTAAACGCACGCTCCAGCTGCTGCAGCTTAAGGTCGGATTCCTTCGAAATCTGTGCCACGGCCGTCGCGGCATAATGCGCCACCTCAACGTCATCGTTGAGCTTGGCTGCTTGCAGCTGCGCCAGATAGGCATCTGGGTCCTCGGTGAGCATGGAGAGCATCAGACGGCGGCGATCGCTAGGGTCATTGACGATCAGCGCTTCCTCGAGCGGCACCACGCCGGCATCGCCCTCGCCTACCTGTACCTGCATGCCGCGGCGAATTTCGTCGTTCAAGCGAAGCGATTTCAGCGTGCCGTCCTCAAGCGAGTCGCCAAACGCCTCGCCACGCGCGCAGAGCACCAGCAGCAACGGGCCCCACAGCGGAACCAGTACCATCGCAGGCAACATGTGTCCACGTACCGGCAGCATGCCTAGTTTTACGAGCGTCGACAGTACCAGACACACCAGCATGTGGATCAGTAGCAACACAGCCGCGATAACGAGCGAAATCAAGCGCTCTCCCCCTCGTCTTCGCGGGCGGACGCAATCTGTTGCAGCAGCGCCACTGCGGCCTCGCCATCGACGTGCTCAACGGTGATCTGCTTAGCAGCCAGGCGCGCCTGAATCACGGGCAGATCGCCATTGTTCGCCTGGCGCATGAGCAAATAAAGCATGTCGCCATTGACCAGACCCGCGGCATCGCTCTCGCGAATCGCCGACCCAATTGCCCCGACCAGCTCGCCAACAGGCTCCGACCCCGGCACCACACGCAGAAGCAAATAGCTGCCCATCTTGTTGTCCGCAAGCGTCTGAGCTGCCAGCAGCTCTTGGGCAAAGGCATCTTGATTGAGCACATGCGTGCCCGCAATGCACCGCTTGTCCTGTGCCACGGCCTCGTAATCAAAAGCACGGCCCAGCGCGCTTTCTACCAAGCCGCACAGAATACGGAAGAGGTTTTGGTAATAGAGCGTCATCAGGCCCTCGGCCGCGCGGCGCACAAAAATAAAGACCGCGGGCGCCCCGTCGCGCTCCATCACGTAGGCAAACATGGGAAGCCCCGGCACCAGCTTACGGTTCACCCACAAGCCCGAGCGGTCCTCGCCGTCCATCATGGCCTTAAGATCGTCGAGCGCCAACGAGCGCAGCGCATCGCCAGAAATTGCCGGACTCGCGGCGACCAAACGAGTAAACGACTCACCCGAAACGTGATAGATCGTTACCGTGTCGTTATCCAAAATCTCACCCAGCAGCTCGCAGCACTTGCGGTAGATGTCGCGCGGGTTGAGCACGTCGAGCTCCTGCGTCACGGCGAAGATCTTGCCAAAGCTATCGTGGCGTCCCACAATCTGGCGCTTGTAAGCGCGCTTGTCCTCGATGGCATCGTGGTAGAGCTGTGTGAGGAACGTATTGCGATTACGCACGAGCTCGTTCTCATCGCACTCTACCTTAATGGCCTCGCTGTTGCGCAGCTGAACATAGCCGCACACGGCGCCCACCACAAAGTAAGCGATAAACGGCAGCCAGTTGGACGGCTCGTAGAACAAGCCCTGGAAAGTGTAGCCGTACTGGGTAAAGTAGCTCGCCGCTAGGCCAATCGAAGCCAGCAGCGCCGCGACCAAGCCAAGGTCCAGACCATACAGTGTGCCGATCAGCACCACGTAGAGCAGGCGATAATCGAGCACGTTAAGTTGGGCCGATTGGGAGAAGAGGTGCTCCAGCACCTCGAATAAGACCCAGGCAACGCCCGTCTCCAGGCATTTAATAGGCAGCGTGCGCAGTTGGATGCGGTCGATGGCCGCGCGCAGCGGATTGGTCTTTTTGGTGCGCGCGTTGGCCCAACGAGCTTGGATGGTCGAAAGGTCGCGCAGCAGATCGTAGCGCTGGAACCAGCCGTAGCGAACGCGAACGGCGTCGCTGGCGGGCAGGACATAGCCGGCAGAATCGCCATAGGCAACCGTGAGTTCTGGAAAGAGCCCCTGAAGCGCCTCGCCCAGGTCGCCCGCCGTATGGCCAAAAGCGTCTGCAACGTCGAGCATCTCAAAGTTGGCATCCCAACTGTCAAAGATTCGATGCACGAGCACCGCGAGTTCCTCGGCGCACAGCAGGGGAAACGGCGCATCCGCCGCACCCTGAAGCGCGACTGACCCGCCCGAGCACGCCTCGAACAGCGGCACCAAAAATGGGTCGGTTAATGCCGGCGATGCGGTATACAGGAACGGCACGCGCAGGACTTTGGCTTGGATGCCCTCGCGCGTGGCATAGTGACGGCACAGGTCGTTGGCAGCGCGGGCGATAATGCCCTTGCCCGTCTGGGTGCCACCGGCGGCCGTGGCATCGTCGTCATGGCCAGCGCCCTCTGCACCCGCGGGCCCGGCTATATACAGCAGCTGCACGCGGCGTCCCATGCAAGCACGAAACACCGAGCGCAGCAGCTCGATGTCGCCAAAGGTCTCGGTATGCGGGGTGAGGTAGGTAGAAAGGTAAACCACGCGCTCGAACTCGTAGGCCTGGTCCAGGTGCTGGAGGAGCTCTTTCCACGAGGCATGGGGCGACGACTCATCGCGGCGCGCTTCCTGCGCGGCCACAACCTTAACGTGGTCCCCGGGGAACGCCTTGGAGCAGAAGTCATCGTCAACATATGCGGTGTTGCCAACAACCAGCACTTCCACGGCGTTCCCCTCCCCGAAACTCTACTTTTGCCATAGTCAAACATGCGTATTGTACGCTGCCAGCGCTTATGCCCAAAATCTTTAAGGCTGATTTAAGAACTTTTTAGAGGATGTAGAGACACCGAGGGTGCTAAATGAGCGCCCAATCCTGAAGTATGCGGCAAATTCTTGACATGCTGACCACACTGAGTAGCGACAGCGTTTCTACCTGCGGATTCTTTTCATGAAAAGGGCGGTGTGCTCGAGGGGTCCAGAATTTGCCGCATACTTCCGTCGGGCGTTTCCGGAAGTGCGGTGAAAAACCGAGAACTGTCGACCAGACCCCTGTATTGGCCTTCCGCGACCTACGATTTTGTTGGTAAAAAACCGGTTGTGCACGGAGGTTTCCGACTTTTCCCCTCACTTCCGAAATGAAAGTCCCGCATTGACAACATTAGTCAGAACTAGCAGCATCCAGAAACCTAGCCAAGTAACTTCGACTCGATTCCTGCGAAATCAATAAGACCCGTTGAGTAATCCAAAATAAATAGCAGGCAGGTACCAAGAACCCATACCTCATCAGCCGAACGCAAAGTATCGTTTTGCGCCTTCACGATCGTCTCATGGTCAAGATCTCTATACTCAGACTCATAACCGGCCTCGCCGTTATGGCCGCACAACCGAAGCGCCTTGATGGCGGTAAGCACAATCATTTCATCAACGTCAGGCCTAATAAAATGCCGCTCAAAACTCTGATACCTAGAAGCATTGCCAACGATTGACTTGTATTTCAAAACGTCTTCACGGGAAATAGTTCTGTTCAGATATTCCACGTCGGGCATTTTCAGAAAATGCTTACATGCCTCAACCATTGGATAGTTAACGTAGAGCTTGCCATTATCTGTGCTCTCGTTAAAGTAACGTTGCATTTCCTCCAACCGTGCAGGTGAGAACCTATTATCTTGGGGCTCATAGTCAAAGACCAGCAAAACATCAGAATAATCCTGGTCAAATAACCACTTATCCTCTTCGGACGCACGTTCCTTAAGGACGCCGAGAAGCGATAAGTCGTCCTGAAAGCCGTCCGAAAACATCCTTTCATAAAGCTCGTAGATATTTGTGTTATAGGAAACGATCTCATAGCCAATGTCGAGGCCATAGCACCTAAAGAGAGCCTGGAAGAGTTTAATCTCTTGCTTTATACCCTCAACGATAAGCAGGACTTGCTTCCTAGACATCAAATTCGCCAGCCTTATAGAGCTTTTCGAGGTTGTGCCCTTCCCTTAGTTCCCTATCTGTTGCATTGGCAGCTGAAATAATATTGTGATCCGAAAGAATGAATAAGCAGTCTGGCCTAAGGATTTTATTGCTGAATAAATCTGTATTATGCGATGCACAAAGCACCTGGCGTCCAGTCTGGGACTTAAAATAGTCAACGACCTTCTCGGCGAGATCGTGATGATAGAACGCATCGAACTCGTCGACAAAAAGCAAGGACGGCACACTTGTAGCATGAAAATAATTAAACAGTCGCAGCAGCGCAACAGTGCCGCTTGAACAGTTTTCTACAAACGGAATAAGTCGACTTTTTTCAAAGTACAAAGCGATATCACCCGATGGCGTTTCACGCGCAGTAAGGCGTTCTCGAATTCCAAAGTCATTCAAAAAAGCCTGAAGCTCAGAAACCAAGCCATTCGAAATAACGTTTTCGGCGATGGTAGAGACAAGGTTACGGTCGTTCATATGTGCGTCGCCAATGGCATCCATTGACCGCGCAAACGTATAAAGCTTAAAAAGAGGCATTGCCCTCTCAAAAGGAATGTTATTGCACACATACGCCAAAACAGAAATGCCGGGAGATTTGAACTCCCAGTTCAATCGATCGGCACCAATAGAAGCCAAATCGCCATCGAGCACTTTACCTGCACGGTGGTCGTAATCAAATGCAATCTTGCCGTTAACAGCCACTGTCTCACGAAGATAGTCTGTTATCCCAGTCTTTTCGTAACGATAAACAACTTCGTCATTCCCAAAGCGAAACGTGTAGGCAAAGCACGCCGACGTGACCCCATCAACTGCGCTGAGGTAATTAGTTTTATTGGAATAGAAGGTCCGACGCCCCACATTTGCTGAAATATCGAGAAGAGCATTGGAGAAATTTGTTTTGCCGACAGCGTTTTTACCGTAGATAAGACCGCAAGAAACGATGCCCTCATCGATGGCTGACGTATTGAATCTGTAGTCCCTGACATCGGTCAAATTGAAGGTAAATCTATGGGAGAAGTTTCGGAATCCCTCGACCTCAAAACGCGTTAGCATCGAAACCTCCATGTTATACTTGCCGTAAAGTTTTTACGGCAAGTATAACATGGAGGCGGCCCAGAGGGGGCGTCATGGTCGAAGTCAGGTTTTCCAGCGCGCAGCAGCAGGAACGTGAACGATGACGTCGTCAGCCTACTACCCGGCGAGCAGGGCGATCCATTGGTAGCGTCTTTAGCGAACGGGGTGAGCACCTACGCCAACTGGCCCTTACCGACCTACTGCATGTTCACGGTACGAGAGAGCGACATCGTTGTCAGCACTGTCGTGATTACCGGGCGAATGATCGAGGAGTTCAGGCGCGCCGATGGCTGAATCGGCATCGTGAGGCATAGCCGCCTCGAGCGGCCACTAAATCGGAAGAGTGCTTCTGGTAATAAGACTTCTCTGCATGATCTCGTCTTCTATGGCACCCCAACTCCACGCCCAACCCATGAGGCACTCCGAAGCGTCACGCTCAACCTCGCTATCAAAACGCCCAATTATGCATACAAACGGAAATATCGAACATCGGATCGCAACCTGTCGAGTGGCGCCTTATGCCTGACGAGAACAACCATGGCCGCAAAATCGAAGAGTATGGCAATGCAAAGCTGGAACCAAGCAGGTCACTGGGACTTATCAATACTATTATTAAATCAATAAATAATCGTTATTAACTAGGTGGGACAATTGTCAGAAGACGAATCAAAATATGATTACTGGCTACCCAATGCCAACAACATAAAGAACTGTTGTGAAGCACAGGTCAACTCCGTCGTTATTATCGGACCAAATGGGTCCGGTAAATCAAAGCTCGGTGCTTGGATAGAGCAACAAGATTTCGAAAAGGTCCATAGAATCTCAGCACAGCGCGATATCAATTTTTCTGAGAGAGTCCCTTTAAAAAGCTTTGCAGAAGCAGAAGATAACGTTTTTTACGGCGGCTCCCAATATAAGGAGAAAAAACAAGTTCGATGGGGATGGGGTGGAAGCTATACGACAAAGCTCCTTGACGATTTTGACGATGTTTTAGCAGCACTCATCGCACAAGTAAATCTTGAAAACCAGCGGTTTATTGATGAATGCAAACATGCGGAGTCTATTTCTGTAGAAAGGCCCCCTCTACCGAAAACAGCACTAGATAAGCTTAAAGTAATTTGGGATGAAGTCTTTCCTCAAAGAAAGATCGAGCAGGAAGACGCGGCCTTCTACGCGTACTCCAAAAGTAAAACGGATCGCTACAGCGCAACGCAAATGAGTGACGGCGAGCGTTCAGTGCTATATCTTGCCGCACAAGTTCTTTGTGTCCCAAACGACAAAATAATCATCATGGATGAGCCTGAAGTTCATTTACATCCATCGCTTATGGCGCGACTCTGGACTTCCCTAGAGCAGTCGCGCCCAGACTGCCTCTTTATCTACATAACCCACGATGTTAATTTCGCCTCAACACACCGAAGCTCGGATATCATCTGGGTTAAGAATTTCGATGGCACCAAATGGGAATTAGAAATGCTTCCCGATAGCGACCTTCCAAAGGAGCTCTTAATAGAGCTCCTTGGCAACCGGAAAGAGGTCCTATTCGTTGAAGGAGCCGAAGGAAGTTACGACAAGCGGATCTATTCCGCACTCTTTCCCGATTGTTATGTAGTCCCTTCCGGCGGATGCGAGCAGGTCATCAATAATGTGAAGGCATATAATCGTACCTCAAGCCTTCATGCCATAAAGGCCCAGGGCATCATAGACAGAGACTTTAAAACCGAGGAACAGCTCAACGCACTTAAGGAAAAGGGGATCTTCCACCTCAAGGTCGCAGAAGTTGAAAATCTCTTTCTCACCAAAGAAGCGGTGCAGATTCTATCTCAGCGTTTCGGTGCTGATGCAGATAAGACCTTTTCCAGCATTAAGACATATGTAAGTGAAAGGTTCAGCAAACAAGCAAAGAAGCAGACATCGGAAGCGCTTGTAGCAGGCGTAAAGGAAGTGCTTTCCGGAATAACTATTTCGGATAATGAGCAGTTGACTGCCGATGGCATAGTATCCTTAATTAATACTGCGAGCATAGAAAAGAACGTTAACGACAGATATCAACAGGCCATTGAAGACCATGATTACAATGAGATTCTCGGGCTATTTAACGATAAGTCTCTTGCAACAAGCGTTGGGCATTACTTCGGAATTGATAACATAATCTATGTCGATCGTGCAATTTCCTTGTTGGAAGGCGACCTGAGAGACGAACTTTCCGAAGCCCTAAGGCACTATATTTCGCACTGAACGGCCTCTTCACACCCAGCGAGGTCCGGCCAGGCCACTGACCGGACCTCGCGCCAACAGTAGGCACGCTCCGTACTGCCGCAAATCACCCCTCCCCGTCCATGACCGTCCAACTCACAGGCTCAATGCCCTGAAGAGACGTCAAGCAAGAGGGGCGGGCAACCTGATAGTTCCCGTAATTTGTCCTGCGCTGCATAGAAGCGGAGACATATACCGCTTTGCGGGCGCGAGTGACGCCGACGTACAGCAGGCCTATTTCCTCAATAAGCCCATCTGGCATTTTCTTTGCATCAGCAATCTGGCAACCTCGCGCAGAACGTAAGCATATACCAGCATTTTCGCAACGAGAGCAAATCCCTCCAGGCCAATCGAAACGCGTAACGCCCGGAATGAAAACAGTGTCCCACTCGAGCCCCTTAGCGGAGTGAATGGTCATGATCGAGATGTCTGCATCAAGGTAATCGGAGAAACGCCGCAGGGAGCCCTCGGAAAAGATGCTAACGATATAGTCGAAGCGCTCAGATGGATCCATCGCGACGCAGTCAGTTTTAAGGTGTTTCCGCAGCGCCCCAAGAAGCATGGCATAGGACCGCCCATACTCGAATCTCCTGGAGCCAGTCAGCAGTTCATTAGAGACGGAGTCAATTATTTTGTCCGCAGCAGACAGGCTGACGCCCTTTTCTCCAGACGCTGCATCGGTAATCCTGGATAAAGCAAACGCATTGAATTCAATGAACTCTGGGGCTGTATCAGAGAAAAGCCCGTTGAAGTATGGCATCTCCTCCTTAACCAATTCGTTCATAATGAGATCGGCAAGGGCACCACGCTTACGAACAAGAATCGCGATCTTCCCGCCACCGACTTGGATGAGCGCCGTAACCTTGGAAACAATGGCTGTCGCTTCGTCCTGATGTGCAGCGCCAACAAATATGGGAAGTCGGGGCGTACCGCTGACAATGGCACCCTTCATGTGGGAGCGAATCGCAGCACCGAGCTCTCCAACGATAGATCCCCCAGAAAACCTATGATTATGTTCGAGCTCCAGCGGCGATAGACACAGGTCGGTAGTGGCCTTTGCCTTTAAGCCTTCCATTGCGCCAATAAAACCATAGACACGCTGAATAGGGTCACCGAACATGCAGATTCCTGATTTATCAGAAACCAAGCCATTTAGAAAGATATAACACAACGCATTCGTGTCCTGCGCCTCGTCGACGAGCACGACAGGGTACGCTGACGACAGATAGGACCTTAACTTGGGAAAATGAGAGAGCAATTCAATTGCAAGGGAAATCATTCCAGAATATGGCAAGAGACCGTTCGGCACGAACCGATCCCTGATGATCCTATTAAAGGAAAACATCACGCGCCTCAAGTCCATGTCCTGACCGTTTCTCATAAAGCGGAGGAAGTCGTCAACGGCATTCTTTTCATTCCAGGTCAGCCTGACACCTCGCAAAACCAGCTCGTTAACGGCGCCGTTGTCATCAACCATAGAAAGCTCGTCAACGTTTACTGGGAGCGAGAGCAATCTCCAGTATCTGCGCAGCAGAGCCCAAGCAAAGCCGTGGAAGTTAGTCGCCATGACGCTGTCCTCAAAACGCTTGGCCACGGGACCAGGAAGCGCCGACATAGTGGCGCTTAAATCCGTACGCATTCTCCGCGCGGCAGCGACGCTGAAGGTTAGCGACAAAATCCTTTTTGGCGGCTGGACTTCCCCAGATGCCAGCAACCAGCAAGCTCGCCCAGTCATCACTGTGGTTTTCCCGTATCCTGCCGGGGCCTCTACGAATACCCTCTTCGATGGCGCAAAAATCGCAGAGCACTGTGATGTATCTCCGCCACAGCGCACCTCAATCGCAGCTCTAACACTATCCCGTAAGTCAGCCTGACTCATCACCATTAAAGCCCCACGGCCTTACAAATAATAGTTTTATAACATGCGGGAACGCCATCGGCACCAAAAACCTCCGCGAGGGCAACGCCAGACCCAACGCCCTTGTTCGATGAAAGCCATGCATACATAAGCGCACGCGATTCGGGTGTGTCGGCGAATAGTCCGTCAAACTCCGATCCCTGGAAATCATACTCAGGCCCCGTCAAGCTAACACCGTAGACAGCGCAGGCATTTTTCAATGCTTTGCTATTGCCCTTGATGGAAGTTGCCCTCTGACGATCCGTCGCCTCAAGAAGTGTAATAAACGAGCTTTGGTTCCTATTAACGAAAATAGTTTCGATGACCTCAGCTTCAAAATCCCGTTCAGTTGTCGTTATGTGGTCTCCAGAAGTTTCTAGCGAATCGTTATCCCTATCGACAATGGAATAATTTGGAATCTCAAACTTGTTCAGAAGTTCACAGAGCGGCTCGACGTTCTTTTTCCCGCCAGCCCTGATAGGCACAACTCCATAATCATCCAGATCCATCCCAAGGTTGCGTGCAAAGACCGGAATGGCCCCAGACTCCGTCTGCCCTTCAAAAGCCAATACCGACCGCGCGAAAAAAAGCCTCTCGTATTGACTCAAAGTTCAGCATAAGATGCTTTTCAACCTTGTCAGAAAGGTTAATATCCTTGCCGCACATGACCCTTGGAGAATCTTCGCCCTGTCCAAATCGCACAATGTTCTTATAGCCGCGAGCAAGAATGTTTGGCGAATGCGTCACCATGATCAGCTGAGCTTTGATTGAATCAATCCCGAAATACTCCTTTAGAAGGGCGTTAAACTTGGTGTCCTCCCCTTCGCAAATCCTATGTAAGCTCTTCGAGAGCCGTCTTTGCATATACGGATGAAGATGAGCTTCGGGTTCGTCATAAGCCAGCACGGCATGCAGCACGCGCTTGTCATCGCCATCCGAGCAGAGGCTCTCTTGAAGGCGTTTAGGCGAAAGACGCATAATGCTCTCGATTATCGAAAGCGAGGCAATGGCGAGGTACTGCAAGCCTACCCCCGCCTTTTTAAAATGAACGCCTCTCTTATCAAGCAAGGTAACCAAACTTCCAAGCGTTCCGCTATCCGATGAGTCGACGCCCGTCCTCACACCATATGATGACAAGATGGGTACGTCACCGACAATCGCACCGAGATCTTCAAGCAGACCTTCGAGCTCATTCCCGTCTAGAAAGTCAAAGACCTCTTTGCCCTCCTTATCCAGGTAAAGAGCGATACCTTTGGAGAGAACTTTACCGACGCCGCGCGTACCGTCAAACGCCAAGTCTCCCCTATTGAAAGATGCAGTAGAGTACCTGAACATATGAACGGATCTCATAAAAGAAGGGGGGATCTTTTCCCCGCTTTCCTCGGCCACAAACTCTATTCGAGAATCCGGATCGTCAGCAAAGGCGCAGACGGTAATGGTGTTTCCGGTCGTAGGATCGATGTCGATCCCCGATATTCCGATCTCGTCCTCGTCCATCTTTAAAGTTACTACAGCACCTGATCGCCTTTCGGTGTCTGCGAAATCTTCTTCGCTGATCATCGCTTGGTTGAAGATTGTATTGAGCAAGTCGAGCACATTCGTTTTGCCGAGATTGTTCTCGCCGACAATATAGGTCACGTCCTCGTCAAAACTAATCGCAACACCATCGAGATTCCGATAGTTCTCAATCTTCAGTTTAGAGATCCTCATGCAGCCTCCCGACCGTTAGGGTTTATGGCTACCAATAATCTAGCACGCCTCGTGTTGTACCGAGTGTGAGGCGCAACCGCTTCGAGTTGCTTCTAAATCGCAATAGCAATCCTAAGAAGGTTATTTGCACGCAAGGCCCTGTCTCTTATGAACACCAATCCCCAGTCTGCTCCCCCCCCTCCCCAACAATCCCCGGAAAAGTTCGCTGATGTTGACTGGTGTTCCCGTAAAATAATCCCCAACAAAATATGTGCGGAGTGCTGGCCTGGAGCTGCCTTCGGACCCTATTGGCTGCTCACCGAGAGGCTCCGCTATGAAACGATCCCTTTACTACCTGCTCTTCGCGATCGCGTGCTCGTCCATGGTCAGCGCGACGATGCCCATGGCGGCCATCGCGGAAGCCATCCAGCCTCAGGCAGCAGCCGAGCAGCAGGCGCAAGCCGACGCCACGAGCAGCGGCACAGGCAAGGCTGAAGACGGCACCAACACAAATGCGATAGCAGATACCGTAGAGGACAGCACCGCAACATCCACCGGCACCAGCGCAGTCAACACGGAACGCGCTGCCGGCACCGCCGCCGCAACAGGCACCCCCGCTCCATCCCTCCGTGCCCAGACCAGCCCCACACCCGAGGCGATCTCCACCACGTCACAAACCAGCTACGCCCACTCCGCCACCGCAACCCAAAACGGCGTCACCTTCACCGTCTCGTGGAACGACGCCCCCGCGGGCACCGCGACGACCTTCCACGTAGCCCAAGCCAACGGCTCGTCCCAGGCCAAGGCGCGCATGGACGTGCCCACCTACTGGGACGGCGGCAGCCAGGAAAGCGTCTGCGACCCGTCGCGCCCGGCATGGGCCAGCTACTACAGCCTGGGCGCCGCGGGCCACGACTTTACCTTTGGCTTCACGGCGTCGGGCACGTACCGCATCCACTTCTACTTTATGGACAACGACAGAAACGACCCCCAAAACGACAAGGGGATCTACTACCTGCGCACCACGGCGGAGATGACCGTAAACGACGCCGCCCGCCCGAGCGTCACGCAGATCGTCAACAACGCCGTGGCCCAGTGCAGGCAAGAGACAAACGGCTCGGAATACGACATGGCGCTGTGGCTCCACGACTGGACGCTCGACCAGCTGGAGTACGACCACAGCCTCAACTGGTGCTCGGCCGAAAGCGGCCTCACGCGCCACCAGGGCACCTGCGAGAGCTACCAGCGCATCTACTCCAAGCTCCTTGACGCCGCGGGCATCGCCAACGGCCGCATCACCGGCAACGGCCACACCTGGAACGCCGTAAAGATCGACGGCAAATGGTGCCAGATGGACCTAACCTGGGACGACACCAGCGACAACTGGTACGGAGACCTGGACCAGCGCCATCTATACTTTGGCCTGACCGACGAGCTCATGGCAATCGCCCACTCCGACCACACGGTCGTTCATTAATCAATGCATGAAATACGAATTGAACTTCAAAACAGATGAGGACTCGCAAGCTCCATCCACTTACGCATGCCTCCTTTACAACAAATGTATGGACCTTTTAAAGCCCGAACAATACCGGATTGAGTATTGGGCCAATGAGCTCGCTTGCAACGAAGGAGCCAGAAAAGCCGCCTTCAAGTTCTTCTCCAAAGACGCCATAAAAGCTAAAGATGCACGCGAGCAGCAAGAATTCTATACAACATATTGGCAGGAATCACCCGCCCAACCGAATATCAACTCTCTTATTGGACTAAAGCCATTTCAGCAAATGGCCTCAAATGCGCAGTTGATGAGTTCTGCAAGCAAGATCTTTTTTAAAAACAATGCCTTCTATATAACATTCGTTATTAAGCGCAATCGATACCAGTTAATAAGCCACCTCAACAGGAACAACCACGATGAGCCGTAATACCAATTTCGGTCGAACAACTGAGTACCGCTAGTCAATTCGACACGCCATCGTAAAAACCTTAGTGTCCATTTCTCTCCGCTCGATGAACAACCGACAGCACAAAATCCGCAACGTTGGCAGCAGCGTTCACAGCAAGCCTTGCATGATAGTCCTCGATATTCACCCTTGATGCACCCACTCCGTGAGCATCGCCCTGTTTATTTCTCATCTGGCCAATAGAGTCGACAATTTTATTGAGTCCATTTACCAGGTCGCAAATTCTCCTATCCATTGTCCTATCAGCATGAATGTTATAGAGACATTTGACTTGAGAGAACAGTTTTCCAACATCGCCACTGCTCGAAGGCTGTACCCCTTGCGTTCGATAGCCCAACAGAAGACCTCTTCTAGTAGTGTTCTCGCTTTAGTGAGAGCGCTATCAAAATTCCCTAGTTCAATATCTTCCTGAGCCCTTTCGGCCATATCTTTAATATAAGAACGGTCAATCGTGTTGATTGAAGGAATAGACATCTCGGGCACGTCATCGACTGACACAATAACGTAGTTATTACCGAAACATCTCAGTTCATGTCCGCCAAAGAATAGTACGCTGTTAATGGCAGCGATAGCACCCTCAACAACCGCGCCATGTCTCCGTTTAATTTCCTCCGGCGTCAAGCCATAAAAGTCATTTTGAAAGCGTTCAAGGCTAAAGAAATAGGCCAACATATCAGAGACACGATTATTCTCAATGCAATGCTCAAGCAAGACGTTCACATACATCCAGCGACTAGATGAATCATACGTAGCATCTATTCCAAACTTATTGAGCACCTCAACTAACATAGGGCCCGATTGATACGGAAGAGAGACATCTTCATCAAGCGCATCTGAACGAAATGACTTATCTCCATCCAAGATGGCGTACACGTCCTTGGTTTTTAGCAAGTTAAATCCAACCTGCTCACTCTTAAGCATTAGCCCACCTTAATTTGAACTGAAACGCCTGGTTAATTGTATCTCTCTAAATTAGATGTAATGCAGCGTCGCCAACGAAGTACAAAAATCGTCTCGTTCCGCCACTTTTGAAAGTAGCGAGGCCATCACACCGCCCTGCTCCAACATAAAACGCGCGCATTAGTCGCTGCTTCATATCCTACAGTGGACGTATCAAATCAAGCAATACTGTACCCAAAGACAACCCACGATCAAAAGGAAAATCCCAGTTGGTGGAGGAATAACCGGAGCATAATCAAGCTAAACAAAACCGAGAGCTTCGCATACTTTGCGCGGCAGCAGCGTAGCTCCCACAGCAACAACACAGGCAGAGACCACAAGCGTAACTGCCAGATTTACGACAGTTGCCATCAGTGCCGGAATCGCAACAAACCCAAGCACCTTAGTCACCACACCAAGCACCAAGATATGGCACAGGTAGATTCCAAAGGAGAGGTCACCCAGCTTTACGAGGTAACTGCGTGCAAATAGCTGCCGCAGGCGGTGACCTGTCAGACCAATCAACACCACAAGTACCGCAGACGTGGCCATCGAACTCAGCTTAAGCTGCGTCGTGGCCATGTTGTAATCGCCCCGCGCCAACCACGCAAAGCCCGATACCAGCTGAAGGAATAAACAGGCGACAAGCAGCCCAGGCAAAAGAGAGCACCTCCGAGTCGCAACGCGCCCGACCTTCCCCCAATCAAGACCCAGCACGTAGAACAGAAGCCAAGCCGGAAAGAGCACCTGGACCTGCGGTAGGGCAACCCCAACGATTGCTGCAACCTCACGCACCAGTAGAAAAACCGGGGTGACGCAGTAGACCAAAAGACGGTGCGACCGAAGAACCCGGTACAGCAGCGGTGTGAGCATCACGAGCTGCGCATACACAAGAAGATAGTACATCTGTGCAGATGACGTCCCGAACAGAACGCCCTTGACGATTCCACCCGCAGTCAGCCGCTGCGTCACCACCAGATAGATGCCAGACCATACCAGATAAGGTATCAACACCTTGTGCAGACGCTTAGCGACCCCCCCCCTCAAAATTTTAGACTCGCTCGTAAGCAACCCAGAGAGAAAGAGAAAACCCGCAACCGCCCAGTTAAGAAACGGTCTCAGCACCACCGAAGCAGCGCACTGGGGAAGGCAGTGGATACAAACCACACACGCAATAGCAAGGCCTCGTATCGCCTGCAGATACCTATCTCGCGCCATTAGCAACCGCCCTTGCGAACGACCTTGAACACCTTGCGCTTGACCGCTCTGAGCTTGCCACGGAAGCGCTGCTTGAGAGACGGTTTGAAGTCGTACTTAGACACCAACCCCTCAATACCCATCCCTGAAGCAAGATCTGCCATAAACTCATCGCGCTTCTCATACGGGGCAACCGATTTGACCAGACTAGGATTGCCAGCGAGAACCTGTTCGATGGTCGCAACGTCACAGTCAACGGAGGCCATAATACCTTTAAAAGCCGTGAAGCCCTTCTCGGTATTACAAATAACCGCAGAGACGCCCTTTGAGTGGTCAACTTCGGGATGGATACCTTGGAATCCCCAGAAATCGCCCAGGGTGATATCGGAGCCGCAGCCCCTTTTGGCCGGACACATGAAACACGAGGATCTCAGCGAAGCGTTGGCCAAAAACGCCTTCATATACCAGTCTCGATTGAAAATGGTGGACTCGCAAGAAGAAGATGGGTCTTTCTCCGCTATGTACTTATACATAGCGGAGTAAGACAGCCATCCGGCTGTCTTACTCCGCATATTAACGTCGCAGACGCTTGAACCGTGGAGTGAGTTCTTGTAGTCGATCCAATCAGACCAGAGGCGCGGTGCTGGAACGCCATGGCAGATGACGTCGACAGTCAAGAGCAGATTGCTCTCCCCCGCCTTTCCCAGATAGCGCTTGATGCCCGCTACCTGGCACGCGGTGCCAGCGAACAGCACCCGTCGCCCAGAACGGATTGCATCGCGGACTCCCTCGTAAACTTCTCGGTCCACGGAACTCTGAACGTACTTAGATCGCATGACATGGTCGAGGGACGCAACATCCTCGACTACGACATGCTCGACGCGGCGGCAACCGTCAGCCCAGGCGGCACCGCACACGGCACCGCCGTCCGCGAGCACGTCACGCGCCAGAAGGCCGAAAACGCCGCCGCTGGAAGATGCCTCCAGCAGCTCGCCAGACTTTCCCTTGGCCCAGCGAACCTCAAGGGCTTCGTCACCTGCGCCCTTGGCAAGCGCGGGACACGCCGACTCGCAAGCACGACACCCGACGCACGCATCGGCATTTATGACAGGGCGCACGAAGCCGAAGTCGTCCGCTTGCATGGAAATGCAGGCCTTAGGGCACTTGGCGGCGCATGCGCCACAGCCGCAGCAGGCATCACCGAGCTTGGATATCTTTATCTCATCATGAGGCACAGCGAACTCCTAACGAAGAAACGGTAGCCGCGCGGCGAGCATCTTCTTCTCGCCGGCATCGAGCACAAAGATCCACATGGCAGCCGCGAACAGAACGGTGTAGACGACACCCCAGCAGAAGAACATAACCCAGCCCGTGACGGGCGCAAGGCAAGATCCCGACAGGCACACTACGAGGACACAGGCGGAGGCCAGCAGCACGGGCAGATTGCGGCGCCAGTAGAATCCCATGTCGAGCCCGATTTTCTTCTGGTAGTACCAGTTCATAAAGATACCGTTGCCCAACAAGATGCTCAGAATGTAGGCGGTAGCTGGAGCCCAGTAGCCCAAAACAGGCGACATAACCCAGGTAAACGCAACGTTAATGCCAGCCATGCAGAGATAGACAACGGAGCGGGCCTTGTGCTTGTTCTTGGCGCGCTGAATCTCAATACCCGTGTTCTGGCAGAGCGGAATGACCAAAGGAAGCGCCATAGTACTGATAAGCCAATAGGCGTCCATGAAGCCCACGCCGGCCCATTTGACGATGAAAAAACGGCCGAGAAGAACAAACCCGCAGTAGATCCAGCAGAAGAGAAACATCTGGTAGCGGCCCACTCGCGTCATGAGACGGGTAAGCTCTGCATTGTCGTCGCTCTCGGCCACGATGCGGTTAATCTTGGGCACGAAAACGTTCGACATAACGGTGGAAAGTGAGACAAAAATGCCCCTGATATTAATCGAAACCGCGAAAACAGAGACCGCCACCGCGCCTGAGAGCGCACCGAGGATCATATTCGGCACGCTCTGGTTGACCAAATCGCAGACCTGGTTACCAAAGATCCATGCACTGAATGCGGCAATTGCGCGGAAGAGAGACCCGTCGAAGCGAGAGATGTCGAACTTCATGCCGAGCTTAACGATTGCGAACCGGGCATTAAGGACCAGCAGCGTTAAAGTCACCGCGAGCTGAGCCACCGCGACGCCCACCGCACCCATCCCAACGTTGAGCAGAACGAACGCGACGCCGGGAGTGGCAAGTGAAGTAAACATTTGTCGCGACTGCTGGAACTTAAACTGCTCGTGGGCGAGAATATAGGCATCAAACACGGTCGAGAACAACGTCGCTGCAACGTTGAACGACATGATTGCCATAAGCTCTCCGGCAAGCCCCACCTGTTCGGACGTAAAGCTTCCTGCAAAGAACGTCGTCACGTTCGCCGAAAAGAGAAGACCAAGCGAAAGCGCCACAGCGCAGACCACGATATAGAGCATGAGGTACATACCGTTAAGCCTACGAATATCGCACTCGTCGCCCTTTGCTTTTTCCTGCGTGTAAAAGCGAATATAGGCCTCAGAGAATCCGAAGGTGAGCAGAGTGAGCGAGAAGACGAAGGAGTTCGACGTCTGGAACACGCCGTAGTCAGCCTGTCCCACGAACGACAGGAGCATCGGCGTGTAGACAAGGTTCACAAGGTTCTTGACGACAATGTTCGCGTAGCCGAGGACCGCGCCGGCCTTGCGTTGGCTAATCATTCAAACAACCCTTCAGATACTCCATAAAGGCGGAACGCTGCCGCTCAATAGCCTCAGCAACGTTTTCATAGTCAGAAGCCACAGAAAAATCAATGTCTTTTCCGTCGTAGATCTTGCCCTGAATCCCCAACGCCTCAGAAAGAGAAGTAAGTCGAGAAAACATGCTGCCGCCACCGTCGGCACGTTGAATAATGGTAAGCGGCGTTTCCATGATGGCCGAAAAGACGCTAGCGTGAAAAGAGTCAGTAACAACATGACTCGCGTGTGAGATTAGCGAGATAAACTCAGCGGGACCCGCACCGGGTTCCCCCTCATCATTCCTATCGCTCAAAGAGACAACAGGTAGCTCTCCCCCTCTTGTGGCTGAATGAATGACCTTTTCATAGTCTCCAGAATGGGAACCAAGCACATAGGAAAAAACATAAGGCTCCCTAGGAGTGACTTCATCATTCGATACCTCAAGCCAAACCGGCTTAGGAACAGCAAGGGTTGGGTCGCAAACAACAAGGGCTTTCTTGCCGGTAAGTTCCTCAATAATCTCCGCTCCACGCGCTTCCCTGATGGATAGATTATTGAAACCGCTAAGACCTTCAGCAAGCCATTTGGACTGCCTTGAATTCAAGGTATCTAGACCAATGCTGGGGGCTGTAGTCAGACGTTGTTCGCGCCGAGCAAAGCGCAGAAAATACCAGTCGAGCGACTCTTTTCTTGCATGAGGGTCTACAAATGCATGATATGCCCTATCGATACCACTGTAGAGTGAGTTTTGCCATGCGTAGCAAGGATTCCAAACTTGATCGCTGCCTACGGCAAAATAAGAAAACTCATCTGCGCAAACATCTACAACGGAAAGTATTTTTCGTGTCTCAATACCGGCGCCGAATCGTGAAAACGCTTGGCCCCTAGCATCAAGAAAGGGATAAACCGACTCGGTCTCCTTGCCTCGCACAACGCTCTTCAATAACCTTTTGGGATGCGCCGCCAAAGGCTCTTTATGATTAAAGGATAAGTAGATCGGACGATACCCAAGACTTCTGTAGATATTCGACGTGGCAAACAACTGAAGCTTATTCCCGTAGTTGAAATCACCCGATAAAGTGATTATCCCAATTGCCCGGTCACTATCTTTACGATTAATTAACATCACTTGAACCTCTCAAATTACGCTTAAAGAAATCTGCCCATTTATGTAACGTGGCCCATAACCTAGCCCACAGGAAAGCGGTTTCAGCATCGCCTCTCACCAAAGCGTTCATCATGGGCTGGAAACGTCGCTTGTAGCCAATCAAGACGACGTTTCCCCTGCACCTTTCCAAACAGTGCATAATACAGGAGTCAAGTGCAACGCTGCGCCAAGTGCTAATCGCCTCTCTCGTTTGCTCAACGCCAGTCAAAGAGCCCGCTCTCAGCAGCTTAGTCAGAATCTCCCTCAAAACCAGCTTATCAGCTGTTTTCACGGTCACTTTTCCATCATCGACAAGCTCAAAAGACCTCGTGGCAAATAGAGGAATATCAGCACCATCCTCGGGATTCACTTTCCCAACGGTCGAAGACTCACCAAGATCCCAACAATAAATGGGCGATGAGGGCCAAAATAGCACTCTACTTACACCGGGGAAAGTGAGGTAGGCGATGTTGAAAAGCCTGTCCTCCGAAAAACGAACGCCTCTCGGAAATGGACCAAATCCAGAGAGCCCGGAATCAACCAGAGACTGCAAAAAACTCCTCTGATAGAGCCTGGCACATGGGGAATTAACTTCAAAGAAAGTACCTGGTAAAGTTACAGTCCGTGGAAATCCAGCCGCAGTTGCCATGCTTTCAACTATCTCACGAGCACTGACCTCGAAACTGAAAGCTGCGCAAGAATCCTGTGGAGCTTCCGAAGTCACCCCATCATCCGAGACCAACATGGGAAACACATGCAGCTGCGCAGACGTATCACGAGCCGCAGACACTAGCGAAGGTGCGCCGGAGTTTAACAGCACATCATCAGAATCTAGAAACATGACCCACCGCGCGGTCGCAAAGGAAACGCCAGTATTCCTAGCTTCAGATCTACCTTTATTCTTCTGATTAATCAGAAGAATATTCGCATGAGATTGTTCCAGTTTTTCAACGACAGCTTGAGTCTCATCAGTGGAACCGTCGTTCACGACGATGATCTCCCATTGAAGGGCAGTGTCGAAATCCAGGACGCTATTGATGGCTCGCTCCACAGTACGCTCAGCATTATAGGCAGGAATCACAACTGAAATATCCTTATCCAACAGAGGATACCTCCTTATTGCTTGCAGACAGCTCCGATGGCATAGATGCGCGCAGGTCCAAGGAGACCGAAACGGTTATTCCAACCGCAAGCAAATAAGGCATAAAGTAGTACTGCGAGCCGAATAGCGATCCAGAGCTGAACCCATAAATTAAAGCGAAAATCTGTAAACAAAGCGAAGTCTTCAAATGGCCGGAGCACTCAATTGATTTGCTTTTGATTGAAAGATAGAAGGTAACAATAAGGCTGGCACAAATAAGTAAAATCGCAAAAGCAGCCCCTACGATTCCCGTCTCATATAGGAGGTTATATAGCTCGTTATGGGCAATAATGGTCGTCGTGAACCCGTCAGCCCAAACATAAAAATAGGTTGTCCAGCCATTGCCGAATATCGGGCTGCGTTCCCAGCCCGATAGGGCAAAGTCCCAGAGCAGGTGACGTCCAGAATCGACGTCGTCGAGATTGTTGGCTGCAAACGTATCGGTGAACCTAGCAATAGTGTCAGCAATTGCTGGGATATACGCAGACGCCACCTCAATTACGCCCAGGGTAATCACGGCTACGAGCAAGGCTTTTCCAAATCTGCCCTTATTCGAGGACGATGCAAGATAGACAAAGAGCACAGCAACTATGCTGAACATAAGGTGAGCCCTCTTGGTGGTCAAAAAAAGCGCCACAAAGAAAACCATGGCCAATACACCGATTATCTTGTGCTTGGGGCGATTTTTGAAGAACAGAAAAGAGCAGCTAGCGATAATAAAACCCAGGGCATTGTACGTACCGTTGTTGCTGTAGTGAGTCGTCAAACCCGAGCGGTAGTCAGTTGCATTAACTTCCATGGGGAAAAAGGCAGCCTTTATGGGCGCATAGAGGTCAGGGAAGACGCATAGCACTATAGTTGAGATGGAATAGACCGACAGTAGCAGGATGCAAATCCAGGCCGTCTCATCAATCCAGCCCGTCCCAATGGAAGCAAACAGCATCACAATAGCAAACAAAACGAGGGCAAGTGTCAGCTCTGGGCGCAGACCGTGATGCGTCAGGCAGCTGACCAAAGCAAACAAGGAAAACAACACCCACACCAAGAGAAGCGAGATATTCTGAAGTTTGACTTCTGTGAGAAAGCCACTTTTGAAACTGTAAGCCATAGCCAAGAACGTACCGAGAAGCAGCAAGCCGAGCTGAATCTTCTCCGGTATGAACTGGGGGAAGAAGCAATAAGAGGCAAAGCAGAGGATGATGATCCTGAGCGTTAGCCTTTTCTGCGATTCTGAGTTCATATAACCTACCTGTTTGTCCGTTAATGAAAGCTCTTAAACTTCACCGTGGCGAAAAAAACGGCCACGCAATTTGCGACTCGCTCAGGGACTCCCTTAGAAAGAAGCCTTGAATAGACTGCATGTTTATATTTGCGCCTTGGGGTAAACCATGACATTGAGAAATGATGGATGCAGCGGGTGTTATCTGTTAGAACAATAGAGCCTGTAAGGTAATCTTTTGGATTGAAATATTCTACTGGATAAACCGTAAAACCATTCGCATGCCAGAATCCATCAGGGAAGATCCGGGCGTATCTATTAACGATCTCGGTCGTACGGTCGACGATAGTCTTATCATTATAGGAGCCATCAGACTTAATAAAATGCTCTCCCGCATACTCGGCAAGCACCTCATCCAACAAAGGATCATTTGGACGCGAGGCAAATCCAAGTCCAGGATTTACTGTACCCAGACCTCCGTCTAATCCCATCGTCTCCATGCCAAGAAAGGGCCCGCGTTCTAAGATGTCATCAATGGCATTAACGACTTCGACATCAGTGTCGAAGTAGATGCCACCATAGCGGCTAATAATATCCAGCCTTGCGTAATCGGAGACAAAAGCCCATTTCTTAGCAGAATATGCTTCACGAACATAATCGCAACAATCAACATCCCAATTGCTTTCATTCCAAAGTTTTATTTCATAACCAGGAAGATATTTCTTCCACGATTCAATACATGCCATCTCGTCAGGGCCCAAAGGATTACCCCCGAACCAGCAGTAATGTATGGTCTTTGGAATTGTCGTCTCTTTAATCATGTCGGTCGTCATCTAATCCGCCTTGTTAGCATTAGCAATCATCAAGAAATTCCCCATAGTTCCTGTAGGTCCTCGCATCCTTCATCCACTTTAAGCTCTTATCCCATGTGCCCATTAGCCTCGTCTGCGACTCATGCACACCGCAGAGATGCTCGGGATCCGCGAACAGCGGGAAGTACTCGCGAATCTCCTCTGGCTTGGGATCGCGATCCAGCTTCGCCCGGAAGCAACGCACATACTCCTTGGCCTCCTCGACCTGTGCGGCGGCACGCTTCTCCCGGTAGTGTTCGAGCGAGCAAATCCGCCGAGCGGGCACCCCCCCCAAACCGAATCTCCCTCGACATGGCCGCTCACCACAGCATGGGCACCGATGATCACGTTATCCTCAATAGTCGTACCGCACAGAATGGTGGCGCCCCATCCGACGAAAACATTGTTGCCGATGGTAACCGGCTTCTCGTTACCCAGAACCTCACCAGTCTTGCCCTTTACAACAGACCAACTGAAGTCATGAGTCAGGATAGTAATCGGTCCGGTGAGATTAACGTGATCTCCAATGGTCAAAAGGTGTGGATCGGTCACGTCGACATGCGTTTCTCCCGGACAATGAAACGTAACGTCCTCCCCGATAGTGACCCCGCACGAGCGCAGGTATTTCAAGTAACCCTCGTTATTCACAAGAAGTTTGTTGTAAACCTTCCTCACAACATCTTTCAAAGCCATTCTTGCAACTCCAATCTAGAAAAAACCGAGCGCCGCAGCCATATAGAGAACGTTCGCGGCTCTCCGCTTCAGCAGCTCCACAAAGGCCCTCTGCGCAAAACCAAGTCTCTTGCTCGGATATTCGTCTATCACCCTCAGCAGCCGCTGATCGCCTGCCATCTTCCGTATGGCACTGCAAGCGTCGTGTCGGCTCTTGCCGCTCACACGGGATACTTCCTGCGAGATGCACATCTTCATATAGATGAACAGCGTCTTCGTCAGTCTCAAAACGCAATCCGCCTCAGCGGGCGAGTTCGCCACGAGCCGGAGAGCGTAGTCAAAGAAGTACAGGCACGCCTCGAAGCGGTCCGGCCTGTACGAGGTCGTGAGGGACGAAAGATTAGTGCGGTACGAATAGCCCACGCAGCTCGTCGTCGCCACCTTGCTGCAGGTTCGCAGAAACATGAACTTGAAAACAAAGTCCTCGCTAATCACCTCGCGCTCCGAGGGGAAGCGGAGGTCGTACTCGTCTATGTTCGTCTTTGCGAACAAGGACGAACATGCCGACATCGGAATCGAGTCAGACGCTTCGGGGGCGCTTCCACAAACGCGGGGGATGAACTTCATCGCCAGCTCATTGCCCTCCCACACGGCATCCTCGAGCTTGAATTCGAACTGGGAGTTCCCCTCGCCGTCGCGCTTGGTGAACCCGCCCAGCACGCAGTCCGCCCCGGTATCCTCTATAGCGCGGACAAACGTCGCGACCATGCCAGGTTCGAGCCAGTCGTCAGAGTCAACAAACATCACGTGCGTGGTCTCAGAGCGCAGGCTGTCGAGCCCCGTGTTGCGCGCGAAGCCCAAACCCGCGTTCTCCTTGTGCACCGTCCGAACGCAATCGTTTTCGGCGGATAGGCGCTCGCACAGCTCACCTGACCCGTCGGTCGATCCGTCGTCGACGAGCAGTATCTCGAACACCGAGTACGACTGCTCAAGAATGGAGCGAACGCACCGCTCGAGATAATGTTCCACGTTATACACGGGAATAATGACAGTTATCTTCAATGCAGAATTCATCAGCCAGCAAGCTCCTCGTACATATTGAGAACAGAATCAAAACAAGCCGGCTGCGAGTAACCCGCTTTTTCTACCACGTCTACATTGCGAATCGAACGCGATCGCATGCGAACCAAGAAACCATCTGCAGCATTTGCCCAACAAAACTCGCCGTCATCTAAGGAAAGACGTGAGCAAAGCTCAGGGGCAATCACGACCTCATTGGTTATCGCGTTGCTCATAACAACCGCAAGCCCAGTCGCTTGGGCCTCGATAAGGTTAATCGGCAGTCCTTCATATTTAGAGGGAGCGAAGAGGACATCCATCGCGCAATAATAACGCTCAACATCGTCAACGCGACCAGCACAAATGCAGCGACCCTCGCTAATCAATCCTGCCGCATGGCACTTAAAGCTATCGAACAGCTCCCCATCGCCACAAACAAGCAGGAAAGCATCAGAATTCCGCTTTGCATACTCTTCAAATATATTTAGAACAAATAAAGGATTCTTGGCATCGACAAAACTTGCCGCGAAACCAAGAACCGGAGCGTTTTCAGGGATTCCATACGCTTGACGTACCTCAGAGCGAGAGGCTTCATTAAATTCGAAACGACTGACATCAATCCCATTGAAGGCTACATGATATTCACCACCAGCAAATAGAAAATCACCTGCTGCATGTGAACAAGCTAGCTTCCCCGAACAATCTTTTAGATACAGCTTTCGCTCAATGTTAGTGAAAAGATTCTTTGCGCCTCTCGACCTATTACCGAAAGAGCTGTTGTGCGAATGAACAATCGCCTTAGCTCCAGCTTTAACAGTTAGATGAGCAAAATGGAATACTAGCCCATTGTTGCCGTGAATATGGACGATGTCATAACCCCCGTCAGCAACAAACGCTGAGACAGCAGTACCGCTGATAAGAGCTCCCTTAACCCCACCAGAGACTAATGGGCCAGCGCCGGCGACGCGAATGCTATCAACCGCCGTAGTCACTGAGACCACACTGCAGTCAATTCCATTAGCGCTTGCTACGGCAACCAAGTCCTCGACATACCGCTCGACACCGCCGCCGCTCCATTTGAGGACAAGCTCTAGAACCTTCACGGGCTACCTTTCGTCCAAATCGAAATCTTGTCGCTCGGAGTGCTTCTTTGCAAAGCCGTGAACATCGGATATAACCGTTGCGGGATTGCCGCTAACGATAGATCCAGCCGGGATACTCCCCCGCACCACGGCCCCTGAGCCCACAATGCAGTTATCGCCTAAAACGGCCCCAGGCATGATGATTGACCGCGCACCGATAAAGCAGTTACTGCCGATTTTGACAGGGCGTCTGATGACCCTATGGCGCTCCGCGGCATCGATACCCACTGCCCTAAATGCATTGTTAATGCTGTAGTCATGAACGAGCACGACCACATCGAATGAAATGGTGCAATCATCACCGATTTCAATCATGTCATAGCCCGACGAATCCAAAAAAACAGTCGGGCTGATCCAGCAGTCACCAGGCTTTTCATTAATCTTTACACCCAGCTTTCGGAGAAACTTTGGGTATTGGCGAATAAAAGCCGGCTTATTAAGCTTGTCCAGCCACCAGTAGTAGCTATTGAGCGCCTTGAGCGCATATGTCTTGAGTCCCATCCGCTCTCTCCCATATATTTCTACTCACCGGAAGTACATCACTGCGCCGAGCGCTTAAAGCACATCGCAAGAAAATGCCAACTGTCAATAAAGTAGCGCCTGAACAGGCGTTTCGGCTCCTTAAGGAAGCGATACAGCCACTCAATACCTGCGCGACTCACCCATTCGGGCGCACGTTGTACATTACCGGCAAGAAAGTCCACCGTAGCGCCACAAGAGATGGAAACAGGAGCCCTGTAAATGTCGCGGTTGCCCTCAACGAAGATCTCCTGCTTAGGGCAAGAAAGACACGCCAGAAGGATATCCGGCTTAGCCTCGACAAGCATTTTATTGATTTTCTCGAGCTCGGCAGAGTCCTTCTCGAAGCCAAACATTGGCGAATACGCCCCCACGACCTTAAGGCCGGGATGCTCGGCGACCAGATTATCGCGCGCCACCTCAGGAACGCCATCTTTACCGCCCAAGATAAACACCGAAAACCCCTCACGCTCGGCCATAGCACATACAGCGGGCACGAAGTCGCTGCCCGAAACCTTCTCGGGCAACGGGATGCCACGCTTCTGTGCAACCTTCAGAGGCGGCTTGCCGTCCATAAGAGAGAGATCGCAGTGTGCGATGGCATCCTTCAGGGCGGGGTTCTTATCCGCTTTAACCATCACGTCAACGTTGAGGAAGAGCACATGCGAAGGCTCAGCGTCCCGGGCTAGCTCCCTAACGAGCTCGAGGGCTTCGTCGCTCGTGAGAGCATCCACGGGCACCCCGAGGAAGTCATATCGTTTATCATCAAATATGCTTGTCAAACGAAAGCGCCTCCCCCGCCCACTCAAACGCAACACACGCGGCCTTGGCGGCCACTTCGTCGCTGGTCTTGTCTCCGAACATTACGCATCCAGCTGAATTTGCGTCAAAGTCACGCATAGCAGCCTGCAGCATTCCTGGTGCGGGCTTACGGCATTCGCACGGCCCCGTGTAGTCGGGGTGGTGCGGACAGAAGTACCAAGCGTCCACATGGACGCCGAGCCTCTCCAGCTCATCTTCCATGTAGCGATGGAGACGACGCATGTCGGACTCGGTGTAAAGGCCCTTGGCGATGCCGGCCTGGTTGGTCACGACGACGACCTTGAAGTCGGGGTCGTCGGAGTAACCGCGCATGATGTCGACCGTGGAGGGGATCAGCTCCAGCTTCTCCGGCTCGTGCAGGTGCCCCGTGTCCACGTTGATCGTGCCGTCGCGGTCGAACATGGCGAGCTTCCACGACTTTGCGAGCGGCGCGAGCATAGTCTGCGCGAGCTCGTAGTCCCCGGGAACGCCGATGTCGATGAAGCCGCCGGAGCATTCCGCGGCATATAGTGCCCCGTCGCCGACGACATGCTCGAAGTAGTCGCTCTCCAGGGAGAACTTCTCAGGCATGTTATTCAGGGCGTCCCTGCGCAGCAGGTAGACGCCCGCGTTGATGAGGCCCTCCTCGCACGGGCGCTTCTCGTGGAACGCGGTCAGGGAGCCGCCGGCGTCAACGTCGACCGTGCCGTAGCGCTCGAAGTCGCGCATGCGCTTGACGGCGATGACGGCCGTGGCGTTCTCGGGCGCATCGGCAGCGCCGGCCTCCATGGCGGCGAAGTCGACGTCGAGCCAGGTGTCCCCGTTCAGGACGAAGACCCAATCTGACTGACACCTGCTCAAGGCCCTCTTGACGGCGCCGCCCGTGAGGAGCGGCGTCTCCTCGGGGCTGTATTCGATTGCCATGCCGCGGTACGCGGGGCCGAAGAAGCCCTCGATCTGCTCGCGGCGGTAGCCGTCGGCCACGACCGCGCGGTCGAATCCCGCTGCCGCCAGCTGGTCCATTATGAAGCGCAGGAACGGCCTGCCGGCGACGGGCGCCATGGGCTTGCAGACGTCGGGCACGACGTGGGCGAGCCTGGTGCCGAAGCCGCCCGCCAGCACGATGGCCTCGCGGTAGGGGCGCATCTACTCGGCACCCCCGAACATGTCCGCCTCCACCGCGGCGCAGAGGACATGGTAGGTGGGCAAATGCAGCTCCTGGACGCGGAAGACCTCGTCGCGCGGCACGCGGACGCACACGTCGGAGATGCCGGTGAGCTTTGATTCCTTTGAGCCGGTGAGCGAGACCACGCGCACGCCCTTGGCGCGGGCGACCTTGGCGGCCTCGACGACGTTGGCGGAGTTGCCCGAGGTCGAGACGGCGAGCAGGACGTCGCCGGGCTCGCCGTATCCGTAGACCTGCTGGGCGAAGACGCCCACGGCCGCCTCGTCGTTACCGAAAGCGGTGGAGAGCGCCGTCTGGGAGACGAGCGAGATGGCGGGAAGGGAGCCCTCGAGCCATGCGGGGGCGTCGGCGCCGTTGACCTCGCGGTACGCCTCGGAGAACGCGACGTCGACCGGGCGCTTGAAGCGGAAGCTCTTCATGAGCTCGCCGACCGTGTGCTCGGAGTCGGCCGCGGAGCCGCCGTTGCCGCACACGAGCAGCTTCCCGCCAGCACGGAAGGACCCGGCGATCAGCTTGCGGGCCACGCGGACCTCCGCCTCGCAGGCCAGCATCTCGGGGTAGTTCTCGAAGAAGGTGGACAGGCACTCGTCGCCCGTCTGGGGGCACTTGGTATCCATTAGCGCGATCCCTCCAGGTCGTAGTCCTCGGGCCCGTAGTAGGCGACGGAGGTGCCGCCGTCCTCGAACTCGAACGGAATGTAGAGAAGGTCGGACATGGCGCGTCGCACGGACTCCCGCGCGTCGGGCTCGACGTAGAAGACGAGGAACCCTCCCCCGCCGGCGCCCAGCAGCTTGCCGCCCAGCGCTCCGGCGTTCATGCCGCGCTCGTAGAGGGCATCGATGGAGCCTGTGGATATCTGCGAGCCCGTGCCGCGCTTGAGGCGCCAGGTGGTGTCGAGCAGGCGGCCGAACTCGGAGAGGTCCGCCGACTTGTCGGTGAGGACGCCCTCGGCCACGTCGACCAGCGCCAGCATCTCCTTGAGCTGGGCCGTCTTGTCCGCGACGCGGTTGGCCTTCTGCATGTCCGAGGAGAAGCGGGTGAAGCCGGTGAAGAACATCATCAGGTTGGAGTTGAGCTCGCGCTTGCGCTCGGGCGAGATGACGACCGGGCGTACCGAGAAGTCGCCGTCGGCGAAGTCGATTCGGTTGAGGCCGCCGAACGCCGCGGCGATCTGGTCCTGCCAGCCGCCGGCCTCGGCACATAGCTCGCGCTCGAGCCTGATGGCCTCCCTGGCGAGTCGGTCCTTGGAGGCGTAGGTGCCCTTCATGCAGTGGAACGCGTTGAGCATGCCCACGGCGAAGGACGATGAGGTGCCCAAGCCCGAGCGTGCGGGAAGGTCCGCCTCGTAGGTGATACGCATCTCGCGCATATCGAGCATCTGCATGGCGTTGCGCACCGCGGGGTGCTCGAGCTCGGAGGGGTCGGAGACCCTCTCAATCTTGGAGTAGACAAGCTCCGTGGAGTAGTCGAAGAAGCGCGGCAGGTGGCGCGTCGTGACGTAGCAGTACTTGTCGAACGTGGTCGAGATGACCGAGCCGCCGTGCTCGTTGAAGAACTCGGGCATGTCGGTGCCGCCGCCAAAGAACGACATACGGAAGGGTGTACGAGTGATAATCATGTCTCAAGAACCTATCTTCAAAAACGTAAGGAATTAGCTAGCGCCGCCGCCGGTAATAACCTCGACTACCGTGAGCAGCACAATCTTGATATCGGTTAGAACGCCCCTCTTGGCGATGTACTCCAGGTCGCGGCGGACCATGCCGTCGAAGTCGGTATCGTTGCGGTCAGTCACCTGCCACCAGCCGGTAATACCTGGCTTCACTGCCAGGCGCTGCAGGTCGTACTCGGTGTACTGCGCCACCTCATTCGGCAACGGTGGGCGCGGGCCGACGACGGACATCTGGCCCAGGAACACGTTGAGGAACTGCGGGAACTCGTCGATAGAGTGCTTGCGGATGAACTTCCCGATCTTGGTAACGCGCGGATCGTTCTTCATCTTGAACATGGCGCCTGCGATCTCGTTCTGCTCCTTGAGCTCAGCGAGGCGCTCGTCGGCATCTCTGTACATGCTGCGGAACTTCCACATGCGAAAAGTGGTTAAACTACCGTCGGAACGGGTGCGGCCCACGCGGATCTGGCTATAGAAGGGGCTCCCCTCGCTCTCCAGGCGGATGGCAGCGGCGAGTACGAGGCCGGGGATCGCGATGAGGACGAGCGCGGCACCGCTGAACACGATGTCGAACGTGCGCTTCACAGCCCTATAGACAAGGCGCGAGCGATCCCAGTCCATGATGGATTGCATGGCCTTGTAGCGGCCGACGCCCTCACGCCGGTCCATCGCCTGAGCAATCAGCGCCGCCCCCACGGGCGCATTGCTCTCTGTTACTTCTTTAGCAGTCACAGTCAAACTTACGTCCCAGTTCCCCAGGGATCCCCCAATCGGTAAATTCAAAAATGCGAACGAATAGCTGGTGCGACGTCTCCCTTACGTTTTGCTAGGAACGTCGAGCGGTAGCAGCTCCCTAAATGCGGAGTCACCTTCGCCCACGTCTACCAGGCACCAGCGTTTATGGCGGTCGATCTTTTTAACGCGGGCCTCTTGCCCCACCAAGGGACCCTGCTCTATGTGCAACACGCCGTCTTCTATGCGCGCTACGCTGTTGCGCACAACACCGTCGTCGTCCAACACGCTGCGGTACCAGTCCTGCGCATCGTCCGGCATGGGCATGTACGCCCGCTCCCTACTGCCGGCGATGCGACAGCCAAAGCTCAACTGGGCCAAAGCCCTATCGAGCGCGGCGGCATCGTGCGTAGCGACGAAGAAATATTCCTTGTACATGGGTTTGGTTTGGAGCGACCAGGCGCCGTCCCGCTTAAACCAGAACTCCTTTTGCATCACAAAAGCGTCCTGCATCAACTCGTGCGGGATAATGCAGCGGACCTTTTCGCAGGTCTCGCGCTCTTTTCCATTGGGGGTGTGGACCAGATACCAGCGGACGCGGCCGTGCTGGCTGTTGGTGGTAGCGCCGTTAAAAGCGCCCGGCAGCTGCTCTTGGCGCCGCGCCGTCTGTTCCATGTTCTCGCCCCCTCTTTTGGCTTTGCGATGCACGCAAATGCAGGGGCGTTTAGAACAGGCTTCTCGCTCGCAGCTAGGCGCAGTCGCAAAAGTACAGGTTTTTGTATCTTTCGACAGATGACATTATACGAGCAATTAATCAGCGTTTGCCCAGATTACGCAAATGTACTGCCAGTAGGTGCATCTCCATACCCCTCTACAAAAACCTGTACCTTTTTGTGCAACAAAAAAAGCCGCTCAACCAGCGGCTTTTCTTATTTTGGTAAGAAAAAAGGCGACCGCCCTTTGTGGGCGGTCGCCTTTGATAATTGTTGTGAAGCTTGCCTTAGGCGCGAGTCTTGATCTCCTCGAGCACCTTCGCAACAAACTCGTCAACGCTCATCTGAACGGTCTCGTTGGAGCGATCGCGGACGGAAATGTTGCCGGCCTCGACCTCCTTCTCGCCCAGGATGAGCATGTAGGGAACGCGGTCGATGCTGCGGGCCTCGCGGATCTTGTAGCCGATCTTCTCGTCGCGGTCGTCGCAGACCACGCGAATGCCGGCCTCCTCCAGCTTGGCGCACACCTCGTGGGCGTAGTCGCGGCTCTTCTCGGAAACCGGAAGCGCCTTGACCTGCACGGGAGCCAGCCAGGTGGGGAACTTACCCGCAAAGTGCTCAATCAGAATACCGATAAAGCGCTCGATGGAGCCAAAGCATACGCGGTGCAGCATGATGGGGCGCTTCTTGGTGCCGTCGGCATCCACGTACTCCAGGTCAAAGTTGAGCGGCATCTGGAAGTCGAGCTGCACGGTACCGCACTGCCAGGTACGGCCGAGCGAGTCCTCCAGGTGGAAGTCGATCTTGGGGCCGTAGAAGGCGCCGTCGCCCTCGTTGACCTCGTAGTCCATGCCCAGCTTCTCCAGAGCGGTGCGCAGGCCCTCCTCGGCGCGCGCCCAGTCCTCGTCCGAACCCATGGAGTCCTCGGGGCGGGTGGAAAGCTCAACGTGGTACTTAAAGCCAAACTTCTGGTACACGGAGTCGATCAGGTTGACCACACCCACGATCTCGTCGGTCAGCTGGTCGGGACGCACAAACAGGTGGGCGTCGTCCTGGTTAAAGCAGCGCACGCGGAACAGGCCGTGCAGGGCGCCGCGCAGCTCGTGGCGATGCACCAGGCCAATCTCACCGGCGCGGATGGGCAGCTCGCGGTAGGAGTGCGGCTTGGAGGCGTACACCAGCACGCCGCCCGGGCAGTTCATGGGCTTAATACAGTACTCTTCGTCGTCGATGACGGTGGAGTACATGTTGTCCTTGTAGTGGTCCCAGTGGCCCGAGGTCTTCCACAGCTGCTTGTTCATGATGAGCGGCGTGGAGATCTCCACGTAGCCGGCCTTGTGGTGGATCTCGCGCCAGTAGTCCAGCAGCGTGTTCTTAAGGATCATGCCGTTGGGCAGGAAGAACGGGAAGCCGGGGGCCTCGTCGCGCATCATAAAGAGGTCCATCTCGCGGCCGATCTTGCGGTGGTCGCGCTTCTTGGCCTCCTCCAGCATGTGCATGTGCTCGTCGAGCTCTTCCTTGGTGGCAAAGGCGACGCCGTTGATGCGGGTGAGCATCTTGTTGTCCTTGTCGCCCTTCCAGTAGGCGCCCGAGACGCCGGTGAGCTTAAAGGCCTTGAGGGCCTTGGTGTAGCAGATGTGGGGACCGACACACATGTCGATGTAGTCGCCCTGCTGGTAGAAGGTGATGCGGGCGTCGTCGTCCAGGTCGCCGATGTGCTCGACCTTGTACTTCTCGCCGCGCTCCTCCATAAGGGCGATGGCCTCGGCGCGGGGCTTCTCGTACACGGAGAACTTAAGGTTCTCCTTGACGATCTTTTTCATCTCGGCCTCGATCGCGGGGAAGTCGTCCTCGCTGATCTTGACGCCCTCGGGCAGGTCGACGTCGTAGTAAAAACCGTTGTCGGTCGCGGGACCGTAGGCAAAGTCGGCCTCGGGATAGAGGCGCTTGATGGCCTGCGCCATGATGTGCGCGGCGGAGTGGCGGATGACGTGCGTGACCTCGTCCTGCGGGAGCTCGGCCACCGAACCGTCATTGTAGAGTGCCTTCATGGGTATGTTTTCTCCTCTCGGATGCCTGATGCAAGTGCGTGCGATGAGCTCGGCGTTTTAACTTGCATCATTATAGGCAGGTTGCCTTGGTATACAAGCGCCCGCCGCACCTTAATGGCACGGCGGGCGATTTTCTACGCATGCTCCATCGTGTGGGGCGGGGTGCGCATGTGGCTTGCGGCGTGCCCGCAGCTTGCGGCCGGCCCGGCGATGGATGCGTTACTGGATGCGAGTTCGGCAGTAGGGGCAGACCTTCCAGTGCGCATCGAGCGGGCGATGGCAGCTGGGGCAGACGTTGCGAACCTGAGTGTCGCACACCGGGCAGACGACGAAGTCCTTCTCGATGGGGGCGCCGCACTGCGGGCAGGTGCCGTACTGGGCAAGCTGGCGCTCACGCAGGGCCATGTCCAGCTCCTGCTCCTCGCGGTCGGACGCGTAGGAGTGCGGGCGCAGGACCAGGTAGGCAATGAGGCCTACGAACGGGATGAGGGCGATGATGCCCCATGCCACGTAGGCGCTGGCGCCGCGGCGGCGAGCGTCGATGAACACATAGACGACCGACAGCACATACAGGGCGATGATAAAGCCAACGAAGGCATAGACGACGCCCATAAGCTGCGGCGACATGAGCTCGGAGATGTACTTGGACATTACGGGTACCTTTCGGAATATTAACAGTTCGGTCAAGTTTACCACGGGGTTTGTTTATATGGGACCACGGCTAGGGGCGAGGCTGGCGCGGACACAAACATCTCAATCTGTAACAGGTGGGAGCGGAATCCGGGTCCAGATGTTACAGATCGAGACAAACGGAGGACCCGCATGGCAAATGTCTCAATCTGTAACAACTGGGACCCAAATCCTCGTCTAACTGTTACAGATCGAGACGAACGGTTGCCGTAGTTGTCGGCAGACGAGGTTGTCGACGTTACCGGGTCTCGCCTCGTCTGCCGTTGGCGGGTGTTGCGGGGCTGTTCGCCGCATTGACGCCGCTCTGGGGACGCGCAGACCGTAGGATAGTCTTATTGACAGCCTGTCAACTTGTCTGGGAGGCACTGTGACAGAAACGTTTGATATCGCGATTGTCGGCGCGGGCATCACCGGATGCGCCATCGCGCGGCAGCTCGCGCGCTATGACCTGTCCATTTGCGTGGTCGAGGCGGCTAACGATATTGCGCTGGGCGCGTCGAAGGCCAACGGCGGCCTGGTGCACGCTGGCTACGATCCGGCGCCGGGCACCGTAAAGGCGCAGGTCAACGCCCGTGGCTGCGAGTTGTACGGTACGTGGGCGCAGGAGCTGGGCTTTCTGTTCCGCCGCACCGGGTCGATGGTGTTGGGCTTTAACGACGAGGACCGCGCGCATCTGGAAAAGCTGCGCCAGAATGGCCTGACCAACGGGGTGCCCGAGCTGTCAATCGTCGGACCCGACCGCATCCACGAATTAGAGCCGCGCGCCAGTGCCGATGCAACGTGCGCGTTGTGGTGTCCCTCGACTGGGTTTGTCGACCCGTTTGAGGTTGCCATCGCCGCACTGGAGAACGCCGTGGCCAACGGGGTGACGTTTATGCGCTCCGCACCCGTGAAGGTGATTGAAGTCGCGGGGTCGGGCGGAGACGCGCACTTTACGTTGGCGACCCCCGCTGGCAACGTGCGCTGCCGTTACCTGATCAACGCCGCGGGCAACGGCGCCGCAGACATCTCGCATATGGCAGGCGCCGAGGAGTTCCAGATGGTATGGCGCCAGGGCAACATCGTGGTGCTGGACAAGGAACCGCGCACGCTCATGCCGCTCTACCCTGTTCCCACGCCAGTGTCCAAGGGCGTTATCGTCACGGGTACCGTACATGGCAACACCGTGATCACCGCCACGGCTGCCGTGCGCGAGCCGGGCGATACACAAACCTACGCGACCGATGTCAACGCGCTGCTGACCGGCGCGCGCAAGCTGGTGCCCGACCTGGAGACGCACCGCGTGGTGCGTGCGTTTGCCGGCGGGAGTCCGGTCATTCGGGGAACGAACGACTTCTTTATTGGACAGTCGGCCGTGGTGCCGGGGCTCTTCCAAGCGGCGGGCATTCAGTCCCCAGGCGTGGCGAGCGCGCCTGCCATTGCCGAGCGTATAGAACTTGTGATGCGTGAGTCAGGCGTGGAGCTGCGCGAGCGGGCGGACTGGAATCCAATTCGCCGCGAGCCGGACGACTTTGACCGCGCACCGCTGGCGCGCAAGGAGGAACTGATCGAGTCGGATCCCGCGTGGGGACAGATTGTCTGCCGCTGCGAGACGGTGCCCGAGGCCGAGATCGTGGCCGCGATTCGGCGCCGCCCGGGCGCGGTTTCGGTCGAGGGCGTCAAGCGCCGCTGTCGTGCCGGCATGGGTCGGTGCCAAAGCGGCTTTTGCCAGAGCCGTGTGGTGGCGATCCTGGCGCGCGAGCTGGGCTGCGACCCCAGCAAAGTGCTGTTGGAAGATGCCGGATCTTGGTTGGTCGAGGGACCGCTGAAGGGGGTGCGCTAGGATGGCGGAATTCGGATCGAGCGCGATTGATTGCGGCGTCGTGGAAGACGTACAAACGCAAGTCTTTGACGTGGTCGTTATCGGCGGCGGCCCCGCCGGCATGGCGGCCGCGCTGGCCGCGCATAAAACAGGCGCGCGCGTGGCCGTCGTGGAGCGCGAACAGCACCTGGGCGGCATCCTGCGCCAGTGCATCCACCCCGGATTTGGCCTTTCACACTTTAAGCAGGAGCTCACCGGTCCCGAGTACGCGCAGCGCTTTATCGACCAGGTGCGGGCAACCGACATTGCGCTGTTCCTGAACAGCATGGTGATTGGGATTGATTCAGGCGAGCCTACGGAAGACGCAGCACTCCACACCGTCACGCTCATGAGCCCCGCCGGCATGCTACAGCTCACCGGACGCGCGGTCGTCCTTGCCATGGGATGCCGCGAGCGCACCCGCAGCGAGATCAAGATTCCCGGTAGCCGTCCCGCCGGCGTGTTTACGGCCGGCCTGGCGCAGCGATACATCAATATCGAAAATCTCAAACCCGGCTCGCGCGCCGTCATTTTGGGTTCGGGCGATATCGGGCTCATCATGGCACGTCGCTGCTCGCTCGAGGAGATTTCGGTCGAGGGCGTGTACGAGCTCATGCCGTACGTCAACGGGCTGCGCCGCAATGTGAAGAACTGTCTGGACGACTTTGGCATTCCGCTGCACCTGTCCACCACCGTGACGCGTGTAATTGGGCACGATCGCGTGGAAGCCGTCGAGGTGAGTCAGGTCGACGAGCGCCTGGCGCCCATTCCGGGGACCGAGCGCGTTGTTCCGTGCGACACGTTGCTGCTTTCGGTGGGCCTGATTCCCGAGAACGAGCTTTCGGTTGCCGCGGGCGTGGAGCTGGACCCACGCACACGCGGCGCCGTGGTGGACCAGAGCCTGCAGACGGGCGTGCCGGGCATCTTTGCGTGTGGCAACGTGCTGCACGTGCACGACCTGGCCGACAACGTGACGACCGAGTCCGAACGCGCCGGTGCAGCCGCAGCGGCGCGGGCGTTGGGCGGCGACGCCGGGGCAAACGCTGCGGGCACGGGTTGCAAACTCACGGTCTCCCCCGCCGGCATCGCAGGCTACGCACTGCCGGGCCGCATTACGGCTGTGGCACTCACCAAGCTCAACTTCCGCGTGCGCAGGCCGGTCGATGCCGCCTGCGTGAGGATCTTGGCCGACGGCGAGGAACTGTTCGCCGGCAAGGTCCGCGCGTTTAAGCCGAGCGTTATGGAAAGCTTCCCGCTGCCGGCAAAGGTGATTCAACGCGCACTCGACCTGGGTGCCAGCGAAATCGTCCTGTCCGTCGATCCCGTTGAGGAGGCATAGCTCATGAGTACGAATGTGACCGAGACGCTGCAGTTCAACTGCACCACCTGCCCATCCGAGTGCCTCCTGACCGTAGAGGTGGAGCGCGACGCCAATGGCACCGTGGTGGAAGTGCGCTCCGTAACCGGTAACAACTGCCCGCGCGGCGATACGTTCGCACATCAGGAGCTCACCTGCCCCATGCGCGTGCTCACAACGACCGTGGCCGTCTCCGGCGGCGACGAAGCCCTACTCCCCGTCCGCACGGCCGAAGCCATCCCGCTAGAACTCCACGCCCAGGCCATGGACCTCATCCGCGGCCTAGTCGTCAACGCCCCCATCCGCATGGGCGACGTCGTGCTGGAGAACCTCCTAGACACCAACATCGACCTCATCGCCAGCATGGACATCGACCTAGCCTAAGCAGCTAATTTGGGACGGGGCTCTTTTAGCTACCCAGCCATCCACCCCGCCCCTCCTCAATTGCGGTGAAATAGTTCCTGATTTCCACCAAAACCCCGGCATCCAGGAACTATTCCACCGCAACTTGCCTTGGGATCGGTATTTAGCTTGTGCCTACTATAGTGCCATTTCAAAACTATGCCGGATTACGGGGCTGATTCGGAGACCCCTATCCTTGCCGACACTTTTCGATTTTCGATAAGCCGTCTACCTGGGGTTTTAATTTCGCGATTTTTCCCATGGTTAAGTAATACGGGTCCAGCCCCGTAATCCGCCATACTTTTGAAACCAGCCCATTTGGGACGGGCCTCTTTTGACAACTTTTACTGCTTGATAGGCTGGTCATGCAAAGGAGTGTCCCGGAGTGCCGGAGGAAAAGGAACGTCCCTATGTGCCGGGCTTGGGATACCATGGTGGCAGCCTAGCGAAAGGACGATGTATGGCACATGTCGATAACCAGCGTGTGGCGCGCGTGCTCGATGCACTCGAGGCTCAGCACCCCGGCGCGCAGTTGCTCGTAAACGACCCGTGGTCGATTTATTATCTGACCGGCTTTTATGCCGATATGTTCGAGCGTTTTTGCGGTGTGCTGCTCGCGCGCGATGCCGAGCCAGTGATCCTAGTCAACGCTCTACACCAGCTGCCGGAATACGACAATGCCCGCGTCGCCTACCACACCGATACCGACGTCGTGACCGACGCCATCGCGAGTGAGATCGACCCAACCAAGCCGCTCGGCATCGACACCGTCATGCGCTCCGGCTTTTTGATGCCGCTCATGGAGCGCCACGCCGCCAGCGAGTTTTTCCTGGGCGATTTTGCCGTGACCGCAGCGCGAACCTACAAAGACGCCGCCGAGCAGGAACTCATGCGCATGTCCTCGGCAGCTAACGACGCTGTGATGGCCGACGCCATCAAACTCGTCCACGAGGGTGTGACGGAGCGCGAGATTGCCGACCAGATGCTCGGCTTGTACCGCAAGCACGGCTGCGAGGGCTTTAGCTTTCCTCCGATCGTGAGCTTTGGCGCCAACGCCGGCGACCCGCATCATGAACCCGACGACACCGTGCTCAAACGTGGCGACGTGGTGCTGTTCGACATTGGCGGACGTCATCGCAACTACTGCTCGGATATGACACGCACATTCTTTTGGGGCGAGCCGGACGAGGAGACCGCACGCATCTACGATATCGTTCGCCGCGCCAACGAGGCCGCCGAGGCACTCATCGCACCGGGCGTGCGCATGTGCGACCTGGACCGTGCCGCGCGCGACGTGATTGAGGACGCGGGCTACGGCAAATACTTTACGCATCGCCTGGGTCACTCGATCGGCCTACAGGACCACGAGCCGGGCGACGTCTCGCTGGTCAACGAGCAGGTCGTAGAGCCAGGCATGACGTTCTCCATCGAACCGGGCATCTACCTCCCCGGCCGCACCGGCATCCGCATCGAGGACTTGGTCCTGGTTACCGAGTCCGGCGTCGAGATTCTCAACGCCTACCCCCACGATCCGGTCCGCCTAGACTAGGCAATGTGGCAAAGGGGCTGTCCCTTTGCCGCATCACATGAATGCCGCCACAAAAACGGCCTATCTACTACGTTTAGCCCGCATGGGTCGACCATACCCGTGTTTTCGCAAAACTGGTAAGCCATCTACCTGCGGTTTTCATTTCGCAATTCTCGGTGTGGTCGGGGGTAGTCGGTAAAACGTAGTAGATAGGCCCATTCCGTGGCAAGCGAGTCAACTCGGGGCACAGGGCAGCCAAAAAGCCCCGTCCCAAATTGACTGCTTTTGAGTTGCGGTGATATACGGACTGTTTGAGGCTTCTTGCTTGTAAAACAGTCCGTTTTCACCGCAACTGATGTGGGGATGGGTTAACGGAGCAGGCCCGCTACTTCGCCGGCTAGTGTGATGGTGCCTGCTGCTACGAAGGGCTCGCCCGCGGCCTCGAAAGCTGCGAGGGCCCCGGACACGCTGGGATATACGCCCGCGAGCCTATCGGCGTCCACAAGACCAGCGAGCTCCTCTGCCGGCAGGGCGCGATCGGAATCGGTCTGCGTCACGACCACGCGCGGAAAGGCCGGAACCAGAACGTCAACGATGCCCGCCACGTCCTTATCGGCCAGCGCGGCACACAGCAGCGTGGGGCGGTTCTCCACGCACGGATCGATCTCGTCCAGTGCGCTCACAAAGTTCTCGCAGCTCTGAGGGTTATGGCAGGCGTCGATCAGCTTGAGCGGATCGGTTCCCAGCACATCAAAGCGACCCGGCGTGGGGCAGCCCATAAGCGACGCATCGAGCTCGTCATGATCGAGCTCGCGACCCAGATACCCCTCGCACAGCATAATCGCGCACGCGGCATTCTGCGGCTGATACGCCGGTTTAACCATACTCGACGTATAGATGGCACGCGGCGTAGTACAGCTAAACTCCACCGCGTCGCCTACATACGCCGGCACCTTGGTCGTGGCATGGCTCACCACGAGCGGCACGATGCCGCACGCGCGACAACGGGCATCCATCACGCGCTGAACGCTCGCCTCATGCGTGCCTTCGCCCAAAACAACCAGGCGCCCAGGCTTAATAACCGCAGCCTTCTCCCCCGCAATGGCCTCAAGCGTGTCGCCCAGAATGCGCGTGTGATCGAGCCCGATGCCCGTAATGGCAACGGCAACGGGATCTGTCGCACTCGTGGCGTCCCAACGTCCGCCCATACCAACCTCGAGCACGGCAACATCCACCGCGGCCTCGGCAAACACGACAAGTGCGGCAGCCGTCAGCAGGTCAAACGGCGTGATGGAATAGGCGCACTCCCCCGCCGCCACACGACGGGCATTCACGCGATGTCCCGCCTCAACGGCGGCAGAAACACCGCGGGCAAAGGCCTCATCGCTCACGACGCGTCCATCGACCTCCATGCGCTCGGGATAGCGCACAAGCTGCGGCGACGTATACAGCGCGGTCTTGAGCCCCTCGCCGCGAAGGATAGCAGCCGAAAAACGCGTAGTCGAAGTCTTGCCATTGGTGCCGGCAACCTGAATGCAATCAAAATACTCGTCCGGACGTCCCAGTTCATCGAGCATATCGACAACCGTCTCGAGCAAAGGCCCAGCATCCCCAGAAATCCGCCCCGTATCAGCAGCCAGCCCAACAGCATCATCAAACGAAAGCAAATCAAACTCAAAAGGAACGGTATACAAGCCAGAACGCTTAGGCATTTTTAGAACCGCCATTCATAGAAAAATAAAACAGTATAGGTTGAGGATAGTCAGCGAAAACGCCTCTGATGAGCCAAGGTGCCGTGAAACAAGGGCGCATAGGGCTTATGCCCATGCGCCCGAAGTTGAACGGCAGATTGGCCATCAGAGGCGTTTGCAGCGTCGAGTCAGCCGCCGTTCGTTAGAACGGCGGAATAGGCGTCCGCAGCGGAGAGCAAAGCATCGGGACGCGCCCCCAAGTTAGACCTACGAGAAGTCAGCAACCTGCGAGTTCAGCGCCGCCAGGATCTCCTTGAGCTCAGCTGCACGGTCCCTCTTCTTCTGGACCACCGCGGGCGCAGCCTTGGCCACAAAACCCTCATTGGCCAGCGTCTTCTCGCAGCCGGCGAGCTCCTTCTGGGCCGCGGCGATCTCCTTCTCCAGACGCGCCTTCTCGGCCGAAAGATCAACCTTGCCCTCGAGCACCACAAAGACCTCGACGCCGCTGTCGACCACGGCGATGCTCGCGGCAGGCTTCTCAACGTCGGTACCCATGACCAGCGAGGCGGTGTTAGCCAGCGGCTCAATCGTCGAGCGCAGGCTCTCGAGCTTCTCGATGTCCTCGGCACCGGCGCGCACGACCACGTCGAGCTCGGCCTTGGGGCTCAAGCGGTAACGCGAACGCGTGGCGCGGGCGGCGGAAACGACAGTGCGGCACAGCTCAAATGCGCGCTCGGCGGGCTCATCGACATACTTGGCGTAGTCGGCGGGCTCAGGCCACTTGGCGATCATGAGCGCCTCGGCGCGGTCAACGTTGCCCTCGGCGTCCAGATCGAGCACGCTCGCCGGCATGTTGTCCCAGATCTCCTCGGTGACAAACGGCATAAGCGGGTGCATCAGGCGAATGGAGGTGTCGAGCACAAAGATCAGGTTGCGCTGCGCCTGCAGACGGCCCTCGCCCTTCAGGCGGGCCTTGGTGACCTCGACGTACCAGTCGCAGACCTCGTTCCAGAAGAACTGCTGCACGCCGCGGGCCATGTCGCCAAAGGTGTAGTTCTCAATGCCCTCGGTGACCATCTTCACGGCCTTGGCCAAGCGGCTGAACATCCAAGCGTCGGCCGGCGTCTCCACGGCAGGCTCGCCGGGCGTGTAGCCCTCCATGTTCATGAGCAGGAAGCGGCTAGCGTTCCAGATCTTGGTCACAAACGACTTGGCCTGCTCGGTACGCGGGCTGTCGATAAGCTTCTTGGTCTTCTTGTCGATGTTCGCGTCGAACTTAACATCCTGGTTGTTGGTGCACAGCGTAAGCAGGTTGTAGCGCATGGCGTCGGCGCCGTACATGCCAATGAGGTCCATGGGGTCAACGCCGTTGCCCTTGGACTTGGACATGCGGCTGCCGTCCTTGGCCAGAATCGTCGGGTAGATGACGACGTCCTTAAACGGCACCTCGTCCAGGAAGTACAGCGAGCTCATGACCATGCGGGCGACCCACAGCGCGATGATGTCGCGCGCGGTGACCAGCGCCGTCGTGGGGTGATGGCCCTCGAGCAGCTCCGGCTTTTGCGGCCAGCCCTGCGTGGCGAAGGTCCACAGCTGCGAGCTGAACCAAGTGTCCAGCACGTTCTCGTCCTGGTGCACGTGATGACCGCCGCACTTGGGGCACACATCGGTGTCCTCGGTAAGGGCGTCCTCCCAGCCGCAATCCTCGCAGTAGAACACGGGGATACGGTGGCCCCACCAAAGCTGGCGCGAGATGCACCAGTCCTTGAGGTTCTCCATCCAGGTGGTGTAGGTCTGCGTCCAGCGCGCGGGGTGGAAGGTGACCTTGCCAGAGTTGACGGCGTCGAGCGCCGGCCCCTTGAGCTTATCGACGGCGACGAACCACTGCTCGGACAGCCACGGCTCCAGCGCGGCGTCGCAACGGTAGCAGTGCATGACGGAGTGATCGAGGTCCTCGACGTGGTCGAGCAGGTCGTGCTCCTCGAACCACTTGATGACGGCCTCGCGGCACTCCTCGCGGGTCATGCCGGTGAACTCGCCGTAGCCCTCGACGACCACCGCGTGCTCATCGAAGATATTAATCTGAGGCAGGTCGTGGGCCTGACCCATGGCGTAATCGTTGGGGTCGTGAGCCGGGGTGACCTTGACGAAGCCGGAGCCAAAGTTGGCATCGACGTGCCAATCCTCAAAGATGGGGATCTCGCGGTCCACGATGGGGAGCTTGACGGTCTTACCCACAAAAGCGGCCTTCTCGGGGTCCTTCGGGGAGACGGCGACGCCCGTGTCGCCGAGCATGGTCTCGGGGCGCGTGGTGGCGACGACGATGTAATCCTGGCCGTTGACCGGCTCGGTCAGCGGGTAGCGCAGGTGCCACAGGTGGCCCTTCTCGTCCTTATATTCGGCCTCGTCGTCCGAGATGGCGGTGGTGCAGTTGGGGCACCAGTTAACGATACGCTTGCCACGGTAGATCAGGCCGTCGTGGTACCAATCGCAGAAGACCTTGCGCACGGCCTGTGCGTAATCCTCGTCCATGGTGAAGCGCTCGTTGTCGAAGTCGACGGAGCAGCCCATGCGCTTGATCTGCTCGACGATGATGCCGCCGTACTCGTGGGTCCAGTCCCAGCAGGCGTCGACAAACTTGTCGCGACCGATCTCCAGGCGGCTGATGCCCTCACTCTTGAGCTTCTTGTCGACCTTGGTCTGCGTGGCGATACCGGCGTGGTCGGTGCCCAGCACCCAGCGCGTGGACTTGCCGCGCATGCGGGCCATACGGACAATGGCATCCTGGATGGAGTCATCGGTGGCGTGGCCCATGTGGAGCTTGCCAGTCACGTTGGGAGGCGGAATGGTGACGGTGCAGTCGCCCACGCCTTCACGGCGCTTGTAGTAGCCGCCGTCGAGCCACTTCTGCAGGATCGCCGGCTCGTTGGTCGACGGATCGTAGTTCTTGGGCATCTCTTCCATATATCTCTCCCTGTCCCGCCGGGGAGGAATGTAGGCCCGCCAGGGCCTACATTCCTCCCCTTAGGTATCGATTCCTTCAGTCTGATATGACTTCGCTGAGGCTTAAACAAACACACAGAATAACACAGGTAGTTGGGGTTATCGCGTATATATAAAATAGCCTCCGACCGCGGGTGGTCGGAGGCTATTTGCAAGCACGTTTTTGGCTGGTTTAGCCGTAGATGCGCTGGGGCTGTTCTTCGCCCTTTACGGAGGCTTCGGTCACGATGACCTTGGAAACGCCCTCCTCGCTGGGCAGGTCGAACATCGTCTGCTGCAACACGTCCTCGCAGATGGAACGCAGGCCGCGGGCGCCGGTCTTGCGGGCGAGCGCCATGCGGGCGATCTCGTGCAGGGCGGCATCCTCAAACTCGAGCTCAACGTCCTCGAGCTGGAACATCTTGCGGTACTGACGCACCACGGCGTTCTTGGGCTCGGTCAGGATCGACACCAGGTCGTCCTCGTCGAGCGCCTGCGTCTGGGTGACGACGGGCGTACGTCCCACAAACTCGGGGATCATGCCAAAGGCGTTGAGGTCCTGCGGGAGCACCTGGCGCAGCAGGTCGTTCTCGTCGACCGAGGTGGGGCCGGCGATCTCGGAGTTAAAGCCCACGCCCTTGTTGCCCACGCGGTCGGCGATGATCTTGTCCAGACCCACAAAGGCACCGCCGCAGATAAACAGGATGTTGGTCGTATCGATCTGCAGCAGCTCCTGCTGGGGATGCTTGCGGCCGCCGGTGGGCGGAACGCTTGCCACCGTACCTTCAAGAATCTTAAGCAGCGCCTGCTGAACGCCCTCGCCCGAAACATCGCGGGTGATGGAGAGGTTCTCGGCCTTGCGGGCGATCTTGTCGATCTCGTCCACGTAGATAATGCCGACCTGCGCGCGCTCAATATCGCCATCGGCGGCATTGATGAGCTTGAGCAGGATGTTCTCCACATCCTCGCCCACGTAACCGGCCTCGGTGAGCGCGGTGGCGTCGGCGATGGCAAACGGCACCTCGAGGATACGTGCGAGCGTCTGGGCGAGCAGCGTCTTACCGGTACCGGTGGGACCGAGCAGCAAAATGTTGGACTTGGCGAGCTCTACCTCGTCCATATCATTGTCGAGCTGCGAGTCCAAGCCGTCGTCAAAGGCCGAAAGCGCAGCGCCACCCTCGATCACGCGGCGGTAATGGTTGTACACGGCAACCGACATGGCACGCTTGGCGTCCTCCTGGCCCATAACATAGGCCGAAAGCTCGTCATAGATCTCGTGCGGCGTCGGCACATGCGTAATGACCTGGCGGGCGTCGTCCTCGAGCTCAAAGCCCTCGGTCTCGGGATCCACGGCGGGCTGGGATGCAGTCTGGCCGTGGTCGTTGAGGAAGCCCGGCAGCTTGCCGTTGCGGGCGGCGTCCATAAAGTCCGAAGCAAGCGACTCCTCCAGAATCTCGGAGCAAGCGGCGACGCACTCGTCACAGATAAAGATGTTGGTCGGGCCCTTTACGAGGCGACGGACCTGGCCCTGCTCTTTTCCGCAGAAGGAGCAGCGGATGGGGTTGCCGTTCTCGTCAAAGTTGTCCTGCATGTTACCTGCCATCCTAGGCGTCCTTCGCGGCGAGGTCGCGCGAGGTGACGATACGGTCGATCAGGCCGTAGTCGAGGGCCTCGGAAGCGGTCAGGTAATTGTCGCGCTCGGTGTCGGCCTGGACCTTCTCGATGGGCTGGCCCGAGGCGTCGGACAGGATCTGGTTGAGCTCGCGGCGAGTCTTCTTGATCTCCTCGGCAACGATCTCAATCTCGGTTTGCTGACCCTGGGCACCGCCGCTGGGCTGGTGAATCATGACCTTGGAGTGCGGCAGGCAGAAGCGCTTGCCCTTAGCGCCGGCCGAAAGCAGCACGGCAGCCATGGACGCGGCCATACCGACGCAGATGGTGGAGACCTGCGGCTTGATGAAGTTCATGGTGTCAAGAATCGCCAGGCCGGAGTAGACCTCGCCACCGGGCGAATTGATGTAGAGCGAGATATCCTTCTCGGCATCCTGGCTCTCAAGATGCAGCAGCTGGGCAACGACCAGGTTGGCGCTGACGGAGTTGATCTCCTCGCCCAAGAAGATGATGCGGTCGTTGAGCAGGCGCGAATAGATATCGTAGCTGCGCTCGCCGCGCGGCGTCTGCTCGATAACGTATGGCACGAGGGCGGAATCGAACTTAGCGATCATACGCATCTCCATTTCTCTTACGGACCAATAGTGGTTCTAGATAAACGTACGGTGCCCGCATGCTATGCATTGGCTGGCACCGTACGAAGCAACCGGATAACCGGTGTATAACTTTACCCCATCACGGGCGCACGCATGCGCTCGCGGGCAAGGTGGCGAGAATTACTCGGCGTCCTTGGCGGTCTCGTCGACCTCGGTCACCTTGGCGTTCTCGACCAGGTGGTCAACGGCCTTGGAGCGACGGATGGACTCGCGGACGGCAGGCATGCGGCCATCGGCGATGAACTCGGCCTTGGAAGCCTCGACGTCCTTGACGCCGGCCTTCTCGAACTCGGCGTTGACGTCGTCCTCGGTGACCTCAATCTTGAGCTCACGGGCGAGGGCGTCGAGAGCCAGGGACTCACGGGCAACGTCGTTGGCCTGCTTGTGCAGGTCGCCGATGAACTGCTCCATGGTTAGGCCGGAAGCGGGCAGCCAGGTGTCCAGCGTCATGCCGCGGGCAACGAGGTTGGACAGGAAGTTCTGGCCAAGCTCCTCAAAGACGGACTGCTCGTAGTCAGCATCCATCTCGTCGAGCTGCAGGCGCTCGGCGAGAGCGGAGACGCAACGGTTCTCCTTCTCGGCCGGCAGGCGGGAAGCCTTGTCCTGCTCGATCTCGATCTTGATGGCGTCGCGCATGGCGTCGATGCTGTCAAAGCCAAAGTCGGACTTGACGAGCTCATCGGTGAGCTCGGGGGTGTTGCGGACCTTGATGCCCTTGACGGTGACCTCGACGGTGTGGGTCTCGGCCTCCTCGCCCTCCTCGACCTCGTCGGTCCAGGTGACGGTCTTGACGTCGTCGACGTTAGCGCCGATCAGGGCCTCGTTGAACTCGACGGGGTTGCTGTCGCTACCGGCGATGAGCATGCGGCCCTCGGCGGCAAAGTTGTCGGCGTTCTCGACGGCCTTGAGGTCGACGGTGACGTAGTCCTCGGCCTCGACGGCGCGACCCTCGACGTCCTCGAAGGTGGCACGGTAGTTGAGGAGCATCTCGACCTGGTTGTTGATCTCGGACTCGGTGACCTCCGCGGGGGGCATCTCGATCTCGACGGCGTCGAAGGAGGAGAGCTCGGCAGCAGGACGCAGGGAGAACTCGACGGTGTAGGTGTAGTCCTCGTGATCCTTGGCGAGGTCGAGCTCCTTGTAGTCACCGCTCTTGGTGGGGACGATGTCCAGCTCGTTGAGGACGGCGGGCTCGTTGGCGGCGATCAGGTCGTTGGTGGCCTGAGCGAGGGTAGCCTCGGCGCCAAGAGCGGAATCGATGACCGGACGGGGAGCCTTACCGGCACGGAAGCCCGGGAAGCGGTACTTCTTGGCGGTGTCCTTGTAGGCCTTCTTGATCGCGGCGTCGACGTCGGCGGCCGGGATGGTGACCGTAGCGGTGAGCTTGGCGTCCTTGACGTCAGAAGCGGTGATGTTCAACACGTTCCTCCTCATACTGCCCAGCTTATCTGAGGTGCTGGTACCTTTATGCAACAAAGAGTCGCGACGGCCGAAGCCGACGCAGATGCGTTGGTGCGGGCGAAAGGACTCGAACCTTCACGGGAATCCCACCAGAACCTAAATCTGGCGCGTCTACCAATTCCGCCACGCCCGCATGAGCGCACAGACTAGGAATGATAGCAGATACGAACGACAAGCGCACGCACACCTTTTACAGGCTCACGACCTCACCACGAGTACGCATCGGATCCCCCGCCGCCCCATCGAAGTTGCGGTGGAATAGGGACTGTTTGGGGCTCCAGTCCTCCAAAACAGTCCCTATTCCACCGCAACTTCGGCGGGACTCGGCAGCCTGGCGATGCTGGCCATGCGCCGGAAAGCGTGTCCCGGTTTGGGGCCTCGGAATGGGATGTAATTTCCGCTATAGCCATCAACCGGAAACTGCAACCCGTTTTGAGCCCCTATTCCGGGATGCACTTTCCGCCAGGGGCCTCAAACGGAAACTGCAGCCCAACATTCGGTCGAAAAGTGGGCTGCAGTTTCCCCGGGCTAGGCAAAGAGCGGCGGCCTGCTCGTCTACTCCCCCAGCAGGGCCTTCTCGGGCGTGATGGGCAGTGAGCGAACCTGATGGCCAGTGGCGTGCGCCACGGCCGAGGCAACGGCGGCGAGTGGCGTGTTGATGACGACCTCGCCGATCGACTTGGCGCCAAACGGGCCCGTCGGCTCGTAGCTCGGCTCAAAGGCCACGCGAATGCTGCCGATATCCAGGCGCGTGGGCAGCTTGTAGCTCATAAAGTTGCCGGTGCGCAGGCGACCGCGGTCATCATGCTCGACGATCTCGTAGAGCGCGTGACCGATACCCTGGGCAATGCCGCCCTCGGCCTGGACGCGCGCGAGCGCCTCGTTGATCACGGTGCCGCAGTCCACAGCCGCCGCGTAGTCCACCACGGTCACCTTGCCGGTGGCCTTGTCGACCTCGACCTCGGCAATGCCGGCCATAAACGGCGGAGGCGAAACGGGCAGGCAGGCAGAGGCATGCGAGGTCAGCGCGTCGCCGCCCGCGATGTTCTTGACGCACAGGTTGGCAAAGTCGCGCAGCGTAAGGTAACGGTTCTGCTCGCGCGCGGCACGCTCGTCGGACAGACGCACGTACTGGCCATCGAAGACCACGTCGGCGGCGTCCACGTCCCACATCTGGGCTGCCTTGGCGCAAATCTTCTCACGCAGCTCGGTCGCGGCGTTCTTGGCGGCAAGGCCCGTCACGTACGTACCCGAGCTCGCGTACGAGCCGGCATCGAACGGCGACACGTCGGTGTCCACGCCGCGTACCACGATCATTGAACTCTCCACGCCCAGCTCCTCGGCGGCAATCTGCGCCAGGATCGTGTCGACGCCCATGCCGTTATCAGTGGCGCCGGTGCCGATGGTAATGAAGCCGTCCTCTTCCAGGCGCATGTCGATGCCGGCGATGTCCACGTTGGAGATGCCCGAGCCCTGCATGGTGAGCGCGCAGCCCAGGGCGCGCACGCGGTCGCCCAGGTCGACGGCCAGCGGCTTATCGCGCCAGCCGATCATGTCCATCGCACGCAGCAGGCAGCGGTCGAGTGCGCAGGCGCTGAGCTTCTCGTTGTAGTACTGCGGCATGGTCTCGCCCTCGCGCACGATGTTCTTAAGGCGCAGGTCGGCGGGATCCATGTGCAGCATGTCGGCGAGCTCGTTGACGGCGCTCTCCACGGCAAACTGGCCCTGGGTGGCACCGTAGCCACGATACGCGCCGCCGCGGTTGGTATTGGTGTAGACGGCGTCCCAGCTAAAGCGGCTCGCCTTCACGTGGTTGTAGATGGGCAGGCTCTTGTGGCCCGAAAGGCCGATTGTCGTGGTGGCATGCTCGCCATACGCACCAGCGTTGGACAGCGTATGCAGGTCGATGGCCGTGATGGTGCCGTCGTTCATGGCGCCCAGCTTAACGGTCATCTGCATCTGATGGCGCGAGTTGCCCGCGGTGATGGTCTCCTCACGGGTGTAGCAGCAGTAACTCGGACGGCCGGTCTGCTGGGTCACAAACGCAACAAAGATCTCGCAGCAGCCCGTCTGCTTGGAGCCAAAGCCGCCGCCGATGCGCGGCTTAATGACCTGCACCTGCGACTGCGGAATGTCGAGCGACTGCGCGACCATGCGGCGCACGTGGAAGGGCACCTGCGTGGAGGTGGTCACCGAGATACGCCCGAACGCGTCGGTCGTCGCGAAGGCGCGGAAGGTTTCCATGGGCGCGGTCTGCGTGGCCTGGCTGGTGTAGGTGCGGGTGAAGACGATGTCGCTCTGGGCAAAGGCCTCGTCCAGGTCGCCATAATCGCTGGTACCGCTGCACACCAGGTTGCGCGGGACATCGCCGCCCTGCGGGAACATAAAGGTCACGTCGCCCTCGGGGTGGACCACGATGTCGTTATCGAGCGCCTGGGTAAAGTCGAGCAGGGGCTCGAGTACCTCGTAGTCGACCTTGATGAGCTTGAGCGCCTTGTCGGCGGCCTCCTCGGTCTCGGCGGCGACGATCGCCACCTCCTCGTTTTGGTAGCGCACGAGGTTCTCGAGGATCAGGCGGTCGTAGGGACTCGGCTGCGGATAGCTCTGGCCGGCGATGGTAAAGCGGCGCTTGGGCACGTCCTCGTAGGTGTAGACGCCCACCACACCGGGCACTTTCAGGGCGCGCGACGTATCGATGGAGCGGATCTTGGCGCGGGCATAGGGGCTGCGCTTGAGTTTGACGATGAGCGCACCGGCGGGCACCATATCGCCGGTGTAGACGGGACGACCCTCGAGCAGGGCCTTCGAGTCCTTCTTGGGCTGCTTATGGGTGATCTGCTTGTAGGAGACACCGTCGGAGCTCGTGTCGTTGACGGGCAGCTCGGGCATCTCGAAGCCCACCTGCACGCCAGACTCGTTGAGGAAGCGCACGATGGCGCGCAACTGGCTCTCGTAGCCGCTGCAACGGCAGAGGTTGCCGGCCAGCTGGCGAGAGAGCTCCTCGCGCGTGGCGACGAGGCTCGGGTCCTCCTTGGCGGCGCGGGCAAGCGCGAGCACGTTCATGATGAGGCCGGGGGCGCAAAAACCGCACTGCTCGGCGCCTTCGGCGGCCATGGCGCGAGCAAGCGCCTCGGACTCGGCCTTGAGACCCTCGAGCGTGGTGACGGAGCGGCCCTCGACGCGCGCGGCGGGAACCGAGCAGCTCAGCACCGGATCGCCATCGAGCCACACCGTGCACAGGCCGCAGTTGGTGGTCTCGCAGGCGCAGCGCACCGACGCGCAACCCTGCTCGCGCAGCAGCGCAAAGAGCATGGTATCGGGGGCAATCTGAACCTTGACCTTGCGGCCGTTGAGCGTAAAGGAAAGATCGATGAGTTTGGTAGCCATTAGCGCACCTCGCTAGAATCGACGCCGGGCACGCGGCGGCAAGAATACTCGTCCGTGGCATATTTGGGGACCTGAACGGTCTCGAGCTCGCGGGCAAGCGCGGCCGAAAGCTCGATGCCGGCGGCGCGGCGCACGGCCTGAATCGCCAACGGGGCCGAGATGCGGCGGCGGTACTCGGCCGAGCCCCACATGTTGGTGCCATAGCTCAGCGCGCACACGGACGAGGCCAGGGCGCGCAGCTCGTCCTCGGAAGGCCGCTCGCCGACAAGGCCGCATGCCTCGCCCTGCAGCAGGGTCGCACGCAACGGGCGGGCGCCCACGGTGACATGCCAGCTGTTATCCCACCAGGCGGCGGTGACGTTTAAGGAGGGGAAGTCGGTCGCGGCCTTGCGTACGGCCTCGTAGCTTGCGCGGTAGTCGTGCTTGACGACCACGACGTGCTCGATCACGTCGCGCACGTAGCCCATCCGCACGAACTCCGCGAGCGGCACGCGACCGGCGCCCGTCAGCTCAACATAGGAATCGAGCGCGAGAAAGGCGGAGAGAACGTCCGAGAAGCCAAAGCGGCCGTAGATGCTGCCGCCCACCGTGGCGGTGTTGCGCAGCTGCACGCCCACGATGTCGTGGACGGCGAACTCAAAGACATTATTGACAAGCGCGTTGAGCTCGGCATGGCGCTCGAGCTGGCGCAGGGTGCACATGGCACCGATGCGAAACTCGGTCTCGGTCTCCTCGATCTGATCGAGTCCGCAGGCCGAAAGGTCAATCGCCGTCGCCACACGACGCGAACCCAGGCGCATCCAGATGCCGCCGCCCACAATCTTGTTGTTGCGGTTCTTCTGCAGGAGCTCATAGGCTTCGGCCGCGTTTCCAACACGGACGTAGGTACCGAACTTGAGCACGTTCTCCCCCATCTCTTCACTTGTCCAGTGTCCTCTAGTGTACCAAACGAGGGCGCACGGCCCTCACCACCATAGAAAAAGGCTCCCGGCATAAATGCTGGGAGCCTCATCAGTTGCTATGTCGAGCTGGATTTAGCAGACGCCCTGGGCGAGCATGGCGTCGGCGACCTTCAGGAAGCCGGCGATGTTGGCGCCCATGACGAAGTTGCCCTCCTCGCCGTACTCCTTGGCGGTGTCGTCCACGTTGTGGAACATGCCGCGCATGAGCTGCTCGAGCTTGCCGTCGACCTCCTCGAAGGTCCAGGACAGGTGCTCGGCGTTCTGGCTCATCTCCAGGCCGGACACGAGCACGCCACCGGCGTTGGCAGCCTTACCGGGCATAAAGGCGACGCCGTTCTCCTGGAAGTAGGTCGTGGCCTCGATGGTCGTGGGCATGTTCGCGCCCTCGCCGACCACCTTGCAGCCGTTGGCGACGAGCGCCTGGGCATCCTCGAGCAGCAGCGTGTTCTCGCGAGCGCAGGGCAGCGCGATGTCGCAGGGCAGCTGCCACACGCCACGGCCGTCGCCCTCGTGCCACGTGGCATTGGGCTTCTCGTCGACGTACATAGCGAGCGTGACGCCCTTGTCGTGGCCAGAGCGCTTCTTGTTATAGACATGCTCGAGCACGGTGTAGTCGATGCCGTCGGGGTCCTCGACCCAGCCGTGGGTGTCGGAGCAGGCCAGCACCTTGCCGCCGAGCTGGGCGACCTTCTGGACCGCGTAGATGGCGACGTTACCGGAGCCGTGAACGACGACGTTCTTGCCCTCGAAGGACTCGCCGCGGCTCTTGAGGTACTCGTCCACAAAGTAGACCAGACCGTAGCCGGTGGCCTCGGTACGGGCGAGCGAGCCGCCAAAGGAGAGGCCCTTGCCGGTAAGGACGCCGGTCCACTCGTTGGTCAGGCGCTTGTACTGACCGAACATGTAGGCAACCTCGCGGCCGCCAACGCCCAGGTCGCCGGCGGGAACGTCGGTATTGGGGCCAATATGGCGATAGAGCTCGGTCATGAAGGACTGGCAGAAGTGCATGATCTCGTTGTTGGACTTGCCCTTGGGGTCAAAGTCGGAGCCGCCCTTGCCGCCGCCCATGGGAAGGGTGGTCAGGCTGTTCTTGAGGATCTGCTCCAAGCCCAGGAACTTGAGCATACCCAGGGTGACCGTCGGGTTAAAGCGCAGACCGCCCTTGTAGGGTCCAATGGCAGAGTTGAACTCGACACGATAGCCGCGGTTGACCTGGACCTTGCCCTGGTCATCGACCCAGGGGACACGGAACATAACGATGCGCTCGGGCTCGACGAGGCGCTCAAGCAGGGCGGCCTCCTCGTACTCGGGATGGGCGTCGAGCGCCGGCTGGATGGTGCCGAGGATCTCGGTCGCGGCCTGGATGAACTCAGGCTGCTCGGGATAGCGGGCCTTGAGCTCGTCGAGAACTTTCTGCGTGTAGCTCATGCTTCCTCCAATGATAGGAAACGAAAAGTGTCGGTCGCGGCACCCTGTGCGCCGCGAACTTTATCGTGTATGGATAATATCGCACTGTTGCGGGAAAGTTTCGCATAAGCAGACGAGCAGATGTTTCGTTTTGATTACGATGCAGGTAGAGGCGTTTTTGAGTGCCTGACGTGCAAAACCCGTGTTTCAAACCTGTTTCGTCCACGTGTTCCAAACCACCACAAAGGGGCCTGTCCCCAATGTGGTGGTGTTGGTGGTTAAAGGACGAGCTGATGGTAGTCGGCGGGAGTTATGCGGCCTTCGGTGGCGGCACGGAATACGGCGAGCGCATCGCCCGAGAACGGCATGGCCCAGCACAGCCCGCAGCCAGCGGTAATGGAGCCTGGCAATGGCATAATGCGCCCGGGCACGCCGGCATCCAGGCACAGCTGCTCGCATTCCATCACATCGAACGTGCTGTCGAACGATACGATGATCTTGCGTTCGTGGTCGAGGGCATCACCGGACGGGCCTTCGCGGTGTGCCTCACGATACGCCGCGGCGGTCGCTTCCTCTTCCGCGGTATGCCCGCAGCCTCCGCAGCCGCAGGTACAGGGTTCGGACCCGTCGCAAGTGCAAGGTTCTCCCGTGTCGGGACAAATATCGTGAGACATGGCAACTCCAATCGTCTAGGCAAGCAGCTCGGCTGCCGCAAACTCTTCGGGTGTATTGACGTTCTCGAAGCAGAGCGTCGAGCCCGCGGCCTTAACGATCTGCGGCTCATCCATATAACCAGCCTGAACGCGATTGATCAGGCAGCGAATGCGCTGGCGGTCGCAGGCAAGCAGCTCTTGGGCGGCCGGCGCACATGCGTCACGGCGCCAGACGGCGCAAAGCGGCTCAATCCCCCGCTCCTCGCGCGGCACGCACGCATCGAGCGCCTCGGCCTCAACACGATCGGCAAGCGCGCCGATCAGTTCCGGCGAGACAAACGGCATGTCGCAGGCGACGATCGCCACGAGCGGCAATCGGGCCGCGGCCAACGAGCTCGCGATGCCGCGCATGGCACCGGCGGGACCGTCGACGTCCATCACCACGCGGGGGCGCAGGCCATCAAACATAAGTTCCTCAAGATAGGCAAGCTCGCTGGGACGTGAAGTCGTCACAACCAACTCGCCGGCAATTGGCGCCAGCCGACCCAGCACGCGCTCGATGAGCGGCTCGCCGCAAAACGCCATGCGAGCCTTATCGCAGCCCATACGCGACGACAACCCGCCCGCCTGGACGACGCAAGAAAGATCGGCACGTCTTACGGTAGTCATACGGCAAACCACCTCCATCGGCATGCTCGAAACCCGGTGCACGAAGCTAAATACAGCCGCCGAAATAGCGACACTACGAAAAGCTCGCGCAAAAACAAAACAGCGCCTTTGCGGCACGCAGCAAGACCGCGAGCACAAAAGCGCTGGTAGCGTATGGCGGGAACGTATGTGAATCGAACACATCCAAGACGTTTTGCACGCCTCGCAACGGTTTTGAGGACCGCGGAGCCCACCGGAGCCCATCCGTTCCCAAGTGCGGCGGTATTTTACCAAACCGAACAGGCCCCATCCCAAAAAGACGAGCAAGAAGTTGCGGTGGAATAGTTCCTGGTTTGGCGTTAGATGCCGAAAACAGGAACTATTCCACCGCAACTGAGGAGGCGGAAGCGAGTGACCGGCCTAGCGTAGGGACCTCAGGCCGCCGGCGTCCTTGTCGAGCACCGTAAAACGTACGGCATCCAGGTGTTCCAAGATGCTGATGGCGCGTTTGCGCGACACACCAAGGGCCTCGCGCAGGGCGCTCGTGGTAGCAGCGCCACCGGCGTCGCCAATGGCAGAGGCGACAAGATCACGCGCGCGGGCCTCAGCGGCAGCAGACAGGGCAACGTCGCGCTCGACCTTAACGATCGAGCGGTTGAGCGAAAGCTCGCGCAGGGCGCGCGTCATGACGTCGCGATCGAGCTGCAGCTGTTCGCCCACCTCGGGCAATGTCGGTGCATCGAGGCCGGCTTCGTCCAGCAAGGCAACGATACGTTCGCAGGCCTCGCGCACCACACGCGCCGCGGCGGCAGCGGAGTGCGGGTCGAATACCTCGGCGCCCTCGGAGGCACACACGCCACGCGAGCAGCCCTCGGCAATCAGAGCCGCGGCAACGCCTTCATCAGCGGTAGGCCACGCAGCATGGGCAACGGCGCCGGGCGTAAAGCCCGTCTCCTTGGGAGACGCCGCATGCATGGCTGACAGGGTCGCCGCCAGTGCATCCATCGCGGCGTCGAGCACCACGGCGTCCGCCAAGAGGTCAGCATCACCCGCGTCAAGCTTGCGAACAGAGCCCTGCGACACCAACCCGCGCAGTGCGGCATCGACCTCGCCGACACCAAGATCCAAAGCCTCGGCAACATCAGCCGCCGTAACCGGCAGCATCTGCAGCGCCAGCCAAGCGCCCACACCGCCCGCGATATCGCCGGACTCGAGCGCCGCAAACAGTGCGCGCTCGCCGGCCGAAAGCTCGCGCGAGCGACGGCAGCGCGAAAGCAGCACGCGCCCGCCGCCAATGAGCATAATGGGCGAATAGGACAGCACCACGGCATGGTCTCCGGCTCGCAGCGGCAGCGGCTCCTCCAAGCGCACCTGTACGGTACGGGTCTCGCCCACCGCCATGGGGGCCTCGCCCTCCATGAGCATGATGCGGCCGACGACCTCGGCCGTGCCGGCCATCACATGCACACGCGCGCCCGACTCGAGCACGCGCGGCTTGGCGCCCTCGCGGCCCAAATACGTAAACGTCATCATAAAGCGCATCGTCTGGCCAAAGCGGCCCGCCACGCCGAGCATCTCACCGCGATCGAGCGCGGCGACACCGTCGCCCGCCAAATTGAGCGCCACGCGCTGACCGGGCAGTGCCTGCTGCGTGTCGCCATGCACTTGGATCCCGCGCACGCGGCAGACCGTACGCGACGGCAGCGCGACGAGCTCATCGCCCACCGCGACGGGCGCATCGTGCAACGTTCCCGTCACCACGGTACCGGCGCCCTTGATCGTAAAGCAGCGGTCGATGGGCAGACGCGGTGCGGCATCGGTGAGCTCGGCACGGGCACGGCAGGAATCCCAGCAAGCGGCAACCTGCTCGTCGAGCGCAGCCAGTAGGTCATCGATACCCGCGCCGGTCTTGGATGACACGGGCACGATCGGCGCGTCCGCAAACACGGTACCCGACAAAAAGTCATCGACATCGAGCTCGGCAAGCTCGGTCATCTCGGCATCGGCCAGGTCGCACATAGTCAGCGCCACCACCATGTGTGTGACGCCCAGCAGCTCCAGCACATGCACGTGCTCGCGGGTCTGCGGCATCACGCCCTCGACGGCCGAAACCACCAGCACGGCCACGTCGATACCCGTGGCGCCCTGCACCATGGCACGCAAGTAATGCGCATGGCCCGGCACGTCGACCAGGCCAACGATCTTGCCACTCGGCAGCGCCAGCTCACCAAAGCCAAGCTCAACGGTCATGCCGCGACGACGTTCAACTTCCAGGCGGTCGGGGTTTTTACCCGTCAGCGCCTCGATGAGCGCCGACTTACCGTGGTCAACATGTCCCGCCGTACCTACGATAACGGGACACTCCACCAGTGCTTGAACCTCACTCATCGAGCAATCGCCTTCTCAACGCACGCGACGAGCGTCGATGCCGCCGTCTCGATATCGCGGTCGCCCACGAGCGTGCGCACATCAAACAGAATGCGGTCGTGCGAGGCGCGCGTGACGACCGGCGTATCGAAGTCTTGAACGAGCGAGCGTTTGAGCGCGTCGACGGACAGGCGCTCGTCAACAAGACGCACGGCAACGCACATCGTGGGCAACTCCACGGTAGGCAGCGAGCCGCCACCGGGGGTCGACGATTCCTCGACGATTTCCACCTGCACGGCACACGGGCAGCCAGCCTTATCGAGCCCGGCGACCATACGATCGCGCAGCTTGCGGGCGCGTCGTTCCAAATGGGCCTGCGGCAGCGTGAGCATGCTGAGCACCGGAATATCGCGATGGGCCACGTCGGCGCCGTCCATGTAGATGCGAAGTGTGGCCTCGAGCGCCGTGAGCGCCAACTTGCCCGGACGAAGAGCGCGCATGAGCGGATGTGCGCCGCAGGCCTGGACCAGATCGCGACGGCCCATGATAATGCCCGCCTGTGCGGCACCGAGCAGCTTATCGCCCGAGCACGACACCACATCGAGCCCCGCCGAAACCGAAGCCGGCGTGGGTTCCTCGCCGCCGCGCACCAAGATGTCATCGGGCAGCAGCGCGCCCGAACCCTGGTCCTCGTAGAACAGCAGGCCATGCTTGTGAGCAAGCGCCGCAAGCTCCCGAGAACCCACCTCCTCGTGGAAACCCTCGATGCGATAGTTAGAAGGATGGACCTTAAGGATCATGGCCGTATCGGGCGTGATGGCGCGCTCGTAGTCGACCAGATGCGTGCGGTTGGTGGCGCCGACCTCGACGAGTTTGGCGCCCGAAGCCGCCATGACGTCGGGAATACGGAAGCTGCCACCGATCTCGACGAGCTCGCCACGGCTCACGATGACCTCTTTGCCCGCGGCATGGGTGGCAAGCACCAGCAGCACCGCGGCGGCATTGTTGTTGACGACCAGCGCGTCCTCGGCACCGGTGAGCGAGCTGATCAGTTGCGCGGCGTGCTCCTTGCGCGACCCGCGCGAACAGGTGTCGACGCTGTACTCGAGCGTGCTATACCCGCGCGCAACCTTGGCCACGGCCTTTGCCGCCGACTCCGCAAGCGGGGCACGGCCCAGATTGGTATGGATGACCACACCCGTGGCGTTGACGGCGGGGCGCAGGCTCGGCAGCGCGGAGCGATGCGCACGCCACTCGATGGCCGAGGCCAGGTCGCGCTTAGAGCGCGGGGCGGCACCGGCGCGAATGGCGGCGCGCTCCTCGTCGAGCTCGGCCGTCACGGCAGCATGGACCACCGCGTCGCAGGTCTCCCCCGCCGCCTTCACCACCGGCCACTCGGCAAGCAGCTCGTTGACGGAAGGAATGGCGCGCAGGCGGGCGCGCACCTCATCGGACATGTTCTGGCTATCGCTCATGTGCGGCCTTTCAAAAGAAACGTGGATCAGTCGAATACATCAGCTGAGTCAATTACTCGTCATTATCCCCGCGCGCGACGATCTTTTCCACGCGAACGGCGTTTTCCTGGGTGAGCGCGGCGCCCGTCAACGGGTCCCAACGCAACGGCGTATGGTCGAGCGGGCCCACGCCCAAGGCTTGAGCGCCACCGGCATCGGCGCCAAGCGAACGCCCGCCGGGGGCGGCCGACGTAAAGATGCACGCCGGATGCAGATAAGGCGTTGTCTCCACGCGCACGCGGTCGCGGCCCATATCACTCACGAGTTCGACGACCTCGCCGTCGGCGATGCCCATGTGCGCAGCGGCATCAGCATTCATCTGCACGGCATCCAGGTCCGACCCAGCCTCGGCGGCACCTTGGGCTGCAAGCCTTCGCGAAGTATGCGACTCAAAGGGACGGTTGCCGCTAATGAGGCGAAACATCCCCGGGCCCGGCTCCACCATGGGGGCGATCCAATTGGGTACACGACCCAGGCCGGCTCGTTCCCATACGTTGCTTGCCAGCGCAATTTTGCCGCCATCCAAGGGAATCGCCGGCTCGCCCGTACGCGACGGCAACGCAGCACCCGTGTCGGCCCAGCCGCGCTCCTTGAGCTCGTCCAGATCGATCCCAAAAGGCGCCACCTGGGCAGCCGCCAGGTCGTCAGACGTAAACTGGAAGTACTCGCCAGCCCCACACGCCTGCGCCAGACCGGCAAAAATCTCCCGACCGGGACGTGTGTCGTCATGCTGCACAGGCAGCACGGCGTTGCGGTAGAACACCCGCGAATCGTTGGCACCCACGACTGTGCCCACACCGCGGTCGGCCTCCAGATACGTCACATCGGGCAGCACGAAGTCAGAAGCGCGCGCTGTCTCGGACCAGCGGATATCAATCGTCACGAGCAAGTCGAGCTGCTGCAAAATACCCAACCACGCTCCGGCGTTGCCATAGCCTGCCCCGGGATTGCTAGCATAGACGATGAGCCCACGCAAATCGCCGGCCAGTATCGACTGACCGATGGTCGTGCACAGGCCGCGCACCGGATCGACCAGTGGATAGCGCTCGGACCCCAGCTTGGGCCCGCGAGGCACCGGCGGCGTCGCAAAGCGCGCGGGATCGAGGTCGCCCAACACAAGCGGCGTGGGCGGATTGAGCGCGCCGCCTACATGCCCGATGCAGCCCAGCAGCACATCGACCAAGCAGATAGCACGCGCGGTCTGGGTGCTATTGGCATACGCGATACCGATGCCACCATGAAAGCCCGCATCCACCACAGCGGCAGGCGCGGCGGCAGCGAGATCGCGCGCCGTGGCGACAATCTCTGCGGCCGGCACGTCGCACATCGACTCAGCCCACTCGGGCGTCCAGGCAGAAGCCGCCTGCGCCAGCTCGTCAAAACCCGTGGTATAGCGGGCAACAAACTCGTGATCGTACAGGTCCTCGGCAATCAAGACATGGGCAATGCCCAGCAGCAAGGCCAGGTCGCAGCCCGGGCGCACGCGCAGCCAGCGGTCGGCAAGCGCAGCCGAGCCGCTGCGCCGGGGGTCGACAACGAAAATCTTCGCCCCACGGCGACGGGCATCGTTGAGCGCATCAACAGCCCCCATCGTCGACGAATCGACAATGGAACGCCCCAGGTACATGATGCAATCGGTATGTGCCAGGTCGGAGGCGGGGCTGTAGCCTAGGCTGTGCTCCCAACCGGTAAGTCGGCTTACCTCGCAGGCACCGTCGGCACCATACACGTTGGGCGAGCCCTGCGCATGCATAAAGCGATATGCCCAGTAGCGGTCGAACGAGGGCACGCCGAGCGTCATGCCCAGCGCACGCGGACCACACTCGTCAACAATCCCCAAAAGACGCTCGGCAATCTGGGCAAACGCTTCGTCCCACGAAATCGCATCGAACCCCGAGCCATCAGCTCGTCGGCGCATGGGGTGCACAATGCGATCGCGCTCGTCAAACGGCATAGACAGGCGATGCCGACCGCGGGCGCACAGGGCACGCGCCGCGCACGGATGCCCCACAACCGGCAGCTCGGCCACCACGCGACCGTCCTCAACGCGTGCCGCAAAGGCGCAATCGGCATAGCATCCCCCGCATGTAGTCACCACGGCGCGACCGTCACGCTTCACAGCAGATGCCATCTCGATTACCCCTTTCATCAGCCAAACACAACAGGCCAACAGCCCGGCAACGAGTCCCAGGCCAAAAAAGCCTCCCGCACGGCAACGCCCCGCGGGAGGCCCAACGTCAAACAGACGGTACCTTACGCCTCGGACTTCTTGGCGTAGATAAACCAGTAGCCGAGCGCGATCAGAACCGCGCCGCCCACAATGTTACCCAGCGTGGCGGCGGACAGGTTAAACGCAATGCCCGCGACGTTGAGCGCATCGGCGCCGGCGACGTCGGCGCCATAGCCGCACGCGTGCATCACGGCACCCATGGGCAAAAAGTACATATTGGCAACGCAGTGCTCAAAACCGCAGGCCACAAAGGCAGCGATCGGCAGCAGAATGCCCACAACCTTATCGACCACGGTCTTGCCGGCGGTACCAATCCACACGGCCAGGCACACAAAGATGTTGCACAGGATGCCACGGAAGAAGATCGTCACCCAGTCGATCGTCACCTTGCCGGCGGCGACGCTCACCATGGAATTGGCGACCGCCTCGCCGTTGAGCTTGTAAATGCAGGCCATGTACACCAAAAAGACGATGAACAGAGCGCCGACAAAATTGCCGACCCACACGACGACCCAGGCCTTGAGCATCTGAGCCAGGGTGATCTTTTTGCTCTTGAGCGCGCAGACCATAAGAGAATTGCCGGTGAACAGCTCGGCGCCGCACACCAGCACCAGCACCAGGCCCAGGCAAAAGCACAGACCGCCCACGACGCGCTGAGCGCCCCAGCCGAGCGTGCTATCGCTCAAGAACACCGTAAAGAACAGGCCGCCGAAGGCGATGAACGCGCCGGCGAACATTGCCAACAGAAAGGCCTTTGCGACCGGCAGGTTGGCCTTGGTCACGCCGGCGGCCTCGGTCTTGGCCTCGATCGCAGCGGGCGCCAGGCAATCGGGAGCGGGGTACTCCACCTTGGAATCTGCCATGTCAATCACTTCTTTCCTAATCAGCAGAGACAAGCACTCCTATTGCTCTTGCCCCAAGCGAACAAAGTGGGAAAAGTCGTTGGCGGCCACGGCGTCGTACACGGCGTCGACGGCGTCAAAGACTTCCGGGGACATGGGGTTGTAGAACTCCGTGTCGCCCGGCTGAATCCCGACGAAGACGATATCATCGCACGATTGCTCGATTTCCTCGATCAGAATCGACAAAGGAAGCGAATGCGTGGTGAACATCGACTTGCGGGCCACATCGCGCTTGTCGAGCAAACGGATGGACCCGACGGGCAGCGCCATGTCGGCAGCATCGACCAAGACCAGACGCGGCGGACGCTCGCGCTTGACCTCGATGATGTCGTCCTCGGGTGTCTGACCGCCATCGATGGTGTACCAGCCGGCAAGCGGCGCGTCCTCCATCTTTTTGGAGAGCACAGGGCCGGCGGCATCGTCGGCACGCAGCACGCTTCCCGCCGTGAGCACAATGCCCGCAAACGGGGCGCCGTTCACACGTCCATCCACAACGCGACCCATTACTGCAACCTCCCCGTCAGATACACGCCCGACACATCGCGCACGCGCTCCACCAGATCGCGAAACTTCATTAAGAACGCGACCTGCTGGGCATGCAGGCCAAAGTCGTCGTCGAACACCGAGATGCCGGCCTTGGCCGACCCGCGAAAACCGCGCTCGTCGAGCAGCGTGTCGCAGGCCTCGAGCAGCGACGGTACCGCCGCCTTGTCGAGCTGGCACTCACCAAAGGAGCGGATGGCCTCAAACTTGGTTTTGGCCTCCCCCTCCGGCAGCGCGTTGATAAGCGTATAGAACACATCCACCGGCACCGACAGGCGCGGCTCAAAGCAGTCGAGCACGCCAGTGTGGTGGCCCACGGCGAGTGTGTAGTACAGCACGTCGCAGGCCTCCTGGGGAACGTCTTCCTCGGTCTCCACAAACTTACGCGTGAGCTCGTAAAAGACCACCTGGTCGGGCGCATGGCCCAGGCAGGGGTCGGCGACGCCCTCGGCGGCCTCGTCGCTTGCGCGCGAGGCATCGCCAAAGGAGCCACCGAGCATACCGGGGCCCGCAAAGTAACCAGAGCGGTCCGTGAGTTCCATCTAGCGACCTCCGGCCAGCACCAGATCTTGCAGCGCCGAGTACACCTCGACGCGGCGCGGATCGTCCTGCTTATCGATGAGCAGCGCCATGGCACCGCGAATATCACCCTTGGGTGCGCCCTCGAGCGTATCCATAAACTCGTTGGCCAGGTCGCGGCCGTAACGGTAGCCGCTCATGGCGCGAGCCTCGCGCTCAATGGCAACACGCAGCTTGTACGGCACGCCGGGGTGCAGGATATCGGCCTGCTCGCCGGTAGCCTCCACCGTGGTCTCGGCATGGAGCTTTTGGTCCAGCAGGCCAAGTGCCATGGCAAAGCCGTAGACGGTCTGCGCGGGGCTGGGCGGGCAGCCGGGGATGTAGACATCGACCGGCAGAATCTTGTCCGTGCCGCCCCAGACGCAGTAGTTGTCGTAGAAGATGCCGCCGGTGCAGCCGCACGCGCCATAGGACACCACGATCTTGGGATCGGGTGCGGCCTCAAAGGCGCGCAGCGCCGGCATGCGCATGGCGCGCGTCACGGCGCCGGTGTACAGCAGCACATCGGCGTGACGGGGCGAGGGCACGACCTTGATACCAAAGCGCTCGACGTCGAAGACGGGCGTGATGGAACCGAAGATCTCGATCTCGCAGCCGTTGCAGCCGCCGCAGTCAACACGGTAGACGTACACCGAGCGCTTGATCTTCTTAAGAAGGGTCGCCTTGGCCTTCTCGATGCTCTCGTCGAGCTCGATCTTGGTCGGGCGGTACTGAAGCCGCTCGGGTAAAAGCGTGGGTTCGGCCATGGTTACTCCTCCTTCGTATCAAAATCCATGATGATGCCCTCGACCGGCGCAGGACCGGCGGGAATCTCGGGCGCATCGGGGTTGAGCTCGCGGTCGACATACTCGGGGTTCACGCCGTGGCCGCCCAGATACTCCATGCCGGGGCCCTGGGGCTCGCCGGACGCAAGCGTCTCGTTGGCAGCCATGCCGCGCGCGTTGCCGGTCTTTACGGCCGAGGCGGCGCGCAGGGCGTCGAGCTCGCGCTTACACTCCTGGCACATACCGACAGTACGGGCGGCCTGGATGGCCTCCATGCCGCCGGTCTTTTGCAGCAGGCGCTTGGCGTAGTCGATCTCCTTATGCGGGGCAAACGGCTTGCCGCAGCGCGAGCAGTGCTCGAGCGTATAGACGCTCTTGCTGGTGAGGTCATCCTTGCTCATGACGGCCAGCTCAAACTCCTCGGTGAGCTTGATGGCCTCCATGGGGCAGGCTTCCTCGCAGCGGCCGCAGAAGATGCAGCGACCGTAGTCGATCGACCAGGTGATGGTATCGGCCGCAAGGTCGGTGTCCATGCGAATGGCATCGGCCGGGCACGCCACGCCGCAGGCACCGCAGGCGATGCAGAGCTCCGCGTTGTGCTCGGGCTTGCCGCGCATGTCCTTGTTGGTGGGGAACGGCGCAAACGGGTACTTGACCGTCGCGTCGCCGGCCTTGGCGTTGACCTTCCAAAGCTTCAGCATATTAGAGCGCCTCCTCATCGAGCGGAGCGGCCATGGTGCCCTCGCCCGCAAGCGGCGACTTGTCGCGCCAAACGTTCTCGAACTGCTCCTTGTCGAGCACGTGGTCGCGCTTGGCGGCGACATCGGTCACCGTCACGCGGTCGGTGCAGGAGTAGCACGGGTCGAGCGAACCGACGATCAGCGCAGCGTCGCCCACGGTGTTGCCGCGGAACATGTAGCGCAGGACCGGCCAGTTGCTGTACGTGGCCGCCTTGGCGCGCCAGCGGTAGCACTTCTGGTTGTTGCCGAGCATCGCCCAGTGCACGTCCTCGCCGCGCGGCGCCTCGGTGGCGCCGATGGCGTACTTGTGCGGGGTGTACTCCCAATCCGTGGTGAGGATGGGGCCCGACGGGCAGTTCTCGAGCATGGTCTCGATCATGTCGATCGAATCGTAGACCTCCTGGATGCGAACGGCGGTACGGCCGAAGGCATCGCAGGTGTCGGCCGTGGCGGCATGCATCTTTTGGACGTCCGGATCGGCATAGCCGTCGAAGGGATGGTCAAAGCGCACGTCGCGGGCATAGCCAGAGCCACGCATGAGCGGGCCGACCGGCGAGAAGTCGCGTGCGATCTTGCGGTCCAAGATGCCGATACCGCTCGTACGCTCGATAAAGTTGGGCGTGGAGAGCAAGACGTCGACGAGTTCCTGAACCTCGGAGCGCAGCTGGTGGATGGTCGTGAGCGTGGAGAGCTTCTGCTCGGCCAAAATGTCGCGACGCACGCCGCCGATCACGTTGAGGCCGTAGGTCTTGCGGTGACCGGAGAGTTTCTCGGCCAGGTCCATGGACTTCTCGCGGACGCGGAAGAACTGCTGGAAGCCGGAGTCGAAGCCGGTGTAGTGCGACGCCAGGCCAATGTTGAGCAGATGCGAGTGCAGGCGCTCGACCTCGAGCATGATAGCGCGGATGTACTGGGCGCGCGGCGGGACATGGATGCCCTGAGCGCGCTCGACGGCCTCGGCGTAGGCCACCGAGTGGGCGCATCCGCAGATGCCGCAGATGCGGTCGGCGAGGAACGTCACGGCGTCATAGTTCAGGCGCGTCTCGGCGACCTTCTCCATACCGCGGTGCACGTAGAACAGACGGTAGTCAGCGTCCACGATCGTCTCGCCCTCGACGAACAGGCGGAAGTGGCCGGGCTCGTCGGAGGTGATGTGCAGCGGTCCCATGGGGACGAGCGTGGTCTCCTTGCCCTTGGTGTCGGCCAGGAATTCGTAGTTTTCCATGTCGCTCGCGGGGGCGGGGCGGAAACGGTAATCCATCGAATCCTTGCGCAACGGGTACAGCCCACTGGGCCAATCGTCGGGAAGCACCAGGCGACGGCGATCGGGCAGACCCTCGGGAATCAGGCCGAACATATCGCGCAGCTCGCGCTCGCCCCACACGCAGGCGGGGACGAACGGGGTCACGCTCGGGAACGTCATCTTGGCGGGGTCGACCTCGGCGCGGACGGTCACCCAGCCGGGGTCCTCGCCCTCCATGGAAATGACGTAGTACACGGCGTAGCGACCGCACAGGCTGCGCTCGTCGTTGCCGACAATCACGGGAATCCAGCCGTAGCGCTCGTAGTACAGGTAGTGGACGGCCTCGGGCAGACGGTCCAGCTTGACGGTAATCGTCAGCTGGTCCTCGCACTGCCATTCGACCTTCTCGATAGCGCCCGGCACTGCGGCGCGCAGGGCCTCGACGTGGCTTTCGCAGCGACGAGCGTAGTCCTTCTTTTCAGGTTCTGCCATGGTGCTAATTCACCTCGCTTGTCTTGGTCTGGGAGCTGAACACCATGCGGTAGAGAGGGGCCTCGTGGAGCTCTTCGACGCTCTGGTTCAAAACGACGGACGTTGCATCCTCGACGCCGCTCGTAATGGCGACCGGGGTGGCGATACCGAACCACATGACCACGATCGCGAGGGCGATCTCGGGGATGATCATGAGGGCGGGCACCTCGTGGCGCTTCATGCCCTCGGGCGCCTTGCCGAAGATGGACTTGAGCGCAATGCCGGTAAGGGCAAAGTACACGCCGGTGAGGCCAATGGCCACGAGCACGACCACCCAGATGGGACCGGACTGGATGCCGGCCACGAAGGTGAGGAACTCGGAGATGAACAGGGCGAACGGCGGGAAGGCGGCGAGCGCGAGCAGGGCGATGATGGTGAGCGCTGCCGTGACGGGAGCGATCTCGACGACGCCCTTGATCTTGTTCAGGTCGCGGGTGTGGTAGATGTGCTGGATGTTACCGGCCATGCAGAAGGCGAGCGCCTTCGTGAAACCGTGGAAGATGCAGTGCAGCAGGCAGGCGGCGATACCGAGCGGACCACCGATACCCAGGCACAGCGCGACCACGCCGACGTTGTCGACGGAGGAGTACGCGAAGCGGCGCTTGATATCGTCCTGCTTAAAGATGCACAGGGCGGCCACCAGGATGGACAGCGTGCCCAGGATGAGCAGGAGCGTACGCGGATAGGTGTCGCCCACCGTGATGATGGACAGGGAGTAGAAGCGGATGATCACCAGCATGGCGCACTTGAGCAGCACGCCCGAGAGCAGCGCGGAGACCGGGCTCGGAGCCTGGGAGTGCGCGTCGGGCAGCCAGGTGTGCATGGGGAACAGGCCCGCCTTGGTGCCGAAGCCGATGACGATGAACGCGAACGCGAGGCGCACGAGCATCGGGTCGAACTGGTCGGCGTAGGGCATGATGGAGGTGAGGAAGGCTGCCTCATGCGCGTTGGGCATGATATCGGCGGCATTCGCGTAGATGAGCAGCGTGCCGAACAGGCCGAAGGCCACGCCGGCGGTGCAGACCATCGCGTACTTCCAAGACGCCTCGAGCGCCTGCTTGTTCTTGTAGATGCCCACGAGGAACACGGTCGACAGCGTGGTGGCCTCGACCGCCGCCCAGGTGAGGATGATGTTGTTGGACAGGCAGGCGAGCAGCATCGTGAAGACGAACAGGCTAAACAGCGCGTAGTACTGCTTGGTGCGCTCGGCCGGCATGGTCTTCTCCTCGATATCGATCTTGATATAGGAGATGGAGTACACGCCGGTGATGAACCCGATGATGCCTACCAGAAGGACGAAGATCGACGAGAGCGAATCGAGATGGAGCCACAGGCCCAAAGCGTCGATATTCTGCCCGCTCGAAAGCATGGTTCCCGCGGTGACGACCGAAAGGACGAGGGTCGCCGCGACGGAGATGGTGTTGAGCCCCGCGAAGACGCTGTAGGACGTCGTCTTGGGGAGCGCAGCCATAATCAGGGAGAACACGAGGGGACAAGCGAGCAGGGCGACCGTCAGCATTGAAACATCCATGGCCTACCCCTTCAATTCGGTAAGGTCGTGGGAGTCGAGCGACTTGGTGTCGTTCCAGATCCTCACGACGACGGCGGACATGATGATGACGGCGAAAATGGCGTCGGTAGCGATGCCGATCTCGATGATCTCGGGGGCCGTGGGCGCGAGCAGGGCGAGCGTCACGTGGCTACCGTTCTCCATAAGGCAGTACCCGAAGATCTGCTTGAGGATGTTGCGCTGGGAGATGATGCACGTGAGGCCGACGAAGAAGTGCGCGAAGCTGATGGCGAGGGCCGGAGTAGCCACCTCGGCGGTGGGCAGACTCAGGCGCGTGACAACCGCGAAGCAGATGGCCACCTCCAGACCGGTGAGGATGATGGTCCAGGCCGGCTTGATGGAGGAGGTCAGCGTGCTATCGGCAGGCGAACCCATCTTTTTGTAGGCACGGTTGAGAATGAACGGAACGAGGATCACCTTGGTGACGAAGGCCGACGCGGCCCACATGAGAAGCTCGGTGGCACCGGTGGTGAGGCCCAGGGTGAGCAGCACGCCCACCAGAACAACCGACTGGATCGCGTACCACTTGATGGCGGACGGGATGGTCTTCGAGACGACCACCATGGTGGAGGTCACGATCAGAAGACCGCCCAGGATATTGACTAACGAATAACCCATGTCCTACCTCCTAACCCATCCAACTAGAGGACAGAGGACCGGCGACGACGACCATGATCATGAGGACGACGAACACGAACGCCATGGCGCGCGGAAGGGGCTGGCCGGCGGCCACGGTCTCGCTCGGCTCACCGGGCAGGACCTTACCCATCCAACGCAGGAACCATGCGAAGGTGGCGACGGTCTCGACGACCATGACGCACACGAGGACGAAGATGACCGTGTTGGAAGCACCAACCGCGAAGCCACCGGAAATAATCTGGAACTTGGAGAAGAACGTGCTCATGGGGGGCACGCCGGCGATAGCGGTCGCGGCGACCGCGAAGCCCACGCCCGTGACCGGGTACTTCTTCATGAGGCCCTGGATCTTGGGCAACATACGGGTTCCCAGCGTGAAGCTGAGGGAGCCGGCGATGAGGAAGAACAGGGTCTTGGTGAACGCGTGGTTGAAGATGTGCTCGACGGCGCCGTTGAACGCCATCTGGCTTCCGAACACGGAGAGGCCCAGGCCGAAGAACACGTAGGCGAGCTGCGCGATCGTCGAGAAGGCGAGCAGGCGCTTCATATCCTTCTGGGGCAGGTACATGAGGAAGCCGAAGAGCATGGTCACGACGGCATCGATAATGGCGACCCAACCGACGATCTCGGGGATATCGCCGGCACTCGCAAGAGCGCGGGCGAACACGCACACGCCGACCTTAACCATGGACGCGCCATGGAGGTAGGCGGAAACGGGCGTGGGGGCCTCCATTGCGGAGGGCAGCCACATGTAGAGCGGGAACTGGGCGGACTTGGCCCAAGCGGCGAACAGGATGAGCAGCAGCACGACGGTCTTCATACCGGAATCGAGCTGGGAGATCGCGCTCAGCGCGAACGTGCCGGTTCCGGCGAACAGGAAGGCCGCGCCGATGTAGAGTCCCAGAGCGCCGATGTGAGTGATGATGAGCGCCTTCATACCAGCCTTCTTGGCCGTGGGCGTCATGTAGTAGCTGATGAGGCCCCAGGAGCACACGCCGGTGATCTCGAAGAAAACGAGCTGGCCGACGATGGTGGAGCTGTAGGCGAGACCGGCCATGGCGCCGATGAACGTGGAGAAGTACACGTAGAAGCGACGACGGGGCGCGTCGGGATGCTCCTTGTTCTTATCGCTCATATACGGGAACGAATAGATGACGACGAGCAGACCGATAGCGACGAACGCGGGTGCGAGTAGCGTGCTCATCCGGTCGAATATGAAGCCCATGACCAAGGTCTGACCCATACTCGCCCAGGTTACATCGACCGCGTTCATGCCGTTTCCGGCAAACGTCGCGGCCAAGCCAACGGAAGCGACCGTGGCGATGCCGCCGGCGAAGGCGCAGATCCATTTAGCGTAGGGACGCGGCAGCATGACGATGAGCAGGGAGCCCAGCATGGGGACGGCGATCGCCACCATGGCAAAGAGGGACAAGCTCGATTCGATTGACATAGTTTCTCCCTTCTCCCTACACGCCTACGACGACGAAGACGAACGCGAGGACCGCGATGCCGACGACGGCCCAGGTCTGGTTACCGAGCACCTTGAAGCGCGAACGGGAAACGGAGTTCTCGAGCACGCCGCAGACGACGAAATCGACCAGGCACTTGACGAGGAAGACGACGGCACCCACGAGAGCGGTGACGCCGATGGTCGCGGGCTCTCCCCAGGGGATGAAGATGGAGGTGAACCAAGCGACGACCACGACCTGCTTCATGCCCATGGCGAGCTTCATCATGGCCAGGGACGGGCCGGAGAGCTCGGCGAGCGGGCCCTCCTGGAGCTCCTGCTCGGCTTCGGCCTGATCGAACGGAAGCTTGCCGAGCTCCATGTAACAGGCGGCCGCGAAGGCGACACCAGCGAGGATAACGGCGACGACGCTCGAGACGTTGCCCGTAACGATGTGCTGACCCATGGTCGCAATGTCCGTGGAGCCGCACACGATGGCGACGGTAAACAGAGCGATGAGCATGGACGGCTCGATGAGCACGCTCATGAGGAGCTCGCGGATACCGCCGAAGCCCGCGTAGGCGTTGGAGGAATCCACGCCGGACAGCGCGAAGAAGAAGCGGGACAGCGCGAGCGCGTACATGATGGTGATGGCGTCACCAAAGACGGGCATGGGGCTCTCGAGCGTGAACATGGGCAGGCCCATGGCGAGCATGAACGACACCGCGAGGAACAGCGGCGGCATGATGCGCAGCACGAAGCTCGAGTCGGAACTCACGGACTCGGGACGCGCCATGAGCTTCGCGAGGTCCCGGTAATCCTGAAGGATGGACGGACCGCGGCGATTGTGCATCTTCGCGCGAATCACACGGGCGAGGCCGGAGAAGAAGGGCGCGACCAGCATGACCACGAGGCCCTGCGCTATCGCAAGAACGATGTTCATAATATCCTCTCCCCTCTCTAGACCATGACCACGGCGAGCACGAGGAAGACCACGAGCGCCGCGACGATGTAGCAGATGTATACGGAGTAGTTGCCGCCCTCGATCTTGGAGGCGAGGCCGGCCAGCTTGTCGGCACCCTCGCTCGGTGCATCGACCAGGAAACGGTCGGGCAGGGGCTCGACGCCCTGGGCGACACCGGTGAGCTTCTGGAACACGTGCGCGATGGACCAGCAGATCTTGGTGCATACCTCGCGCAGGGTGTAGAGCGGGCCCATGAAGATCTCGACGTCGGATGCGAAGCTCGTGGCGACGACGGGCATGTGCTCGTTGGGCTCGTAGCCGCACGCCCAAGGGTCGGTCTTCTTAGCGGGGGCCTTGGTGCCGAGGCAGGACCTCAACGCAAACGCGAGGCCGGTGAGGACCACGAGCGCGATGGCGATCGCGGGGGTGGAGGTGGCGGCACCGGAAATCTCGTTCACCAGAGACACGCCCGAGGTGGCCGTGACGGCGGAGCCGGCAAGCACGCTCTGGGCGACGTCGCCCAGAACCGGGGCGATGACGGGAGAGCCGATTCCCAGCACCACGCAGATGGCCGCGAGGAGCATCTGCGAGAACAACATCGGAGCCGGGGACTCCTTGGCGTTCGCGGCCTCCTGGGAACGAGGGCTGCTCGCGAACGAAACGCCGTATGCCTTCACGAAGCACGTGACGGCCAGGGCACCGGTGATGGCGAGGGCGGCCGCGGAGGCGACGGCGAACACCATGACGACCGGGTCGGAGAGCGTCGAGATGTTGAACAGGGACTGGTAGGTGAACCACTCGGAAACGAAGCCGTTGAGCGGCGGGATGGCCGAGATGGCAAGGGCACCGATGAGGAAGCAGACGGCCGTGACCGGCATGCGGCGGAACAGACCGCCCATCTTCTCCATGTTGCGCGTACCCGTGGCATAGAGCAGGGAGCCCGCGCCGAGGAACAGCTCGCCCTTGAACATGGCGTGGTTGAGCGTGTGGTAGAGGGCGGCCATGAGCGCGATCGTCGCGATGACGTCGTTGCCCAGGGCGTGCGCCGTCATGGACGCGCCGACACCGAGCAAGATGATGCCGATGTTCTCGACGGAGTGATAGGCAAGCAGGCGCTTGATGTCGTGCTCGTGGAGGGCGTAGACGACACCCAGGACCGACGAGATGGATCCGAAGACCAGGACCATGAGGCCCCACCAGAGCTGGACGCCCGAACCCGCGAGCAGGTCGAGACCGACCTTGAGGATTCCCAGGATGCCGATCTTGATCATGCCGCCGGACATGAGGGCGGACACGTTGGACGGCGCCTCGGGGTGCGCCTGGGGCAGCCAGGAGTGCAGCGGAATGATACCGGCCTTCGCGCCAAATCCGAAGAACGCGAGGACGAAGCACGCGGAGGAGACGGCGGGTCCAAAGTCATGCGTACGGAAATCACTGAAGCTGAAGGAACCGCCCACGCCGTTGGTCATGAGCAGGAAGCTCGCCATGATGAGAACGAAGCCGACGTGCGCGATGACGAAGTAGAGCCAACCGCCCCTAATGGAGTTCTTGTTCTCCTCGATAACGACAAGGAAGTAGCTCGTAAGGGACATGAGCTCAAAGGCGACCAGGAACCAGAACACGTTGTCGGCGGTGATGACGAGCATCATCGAGGCGACGAAGGTGTTCATAAAGAAGCCGGCGCGCCCGACCTTGCCCGGGTACTCGTCGAAGTAGGACAGACCGTAGATGAAGCCCGCAAAGGCGAGAATCGAGATGAGGACCACGATCAGGCCCGCAAGGCCGTTGAGCAAGAGCTCGAGACGGGCGAACGGGAAGAAGAAGACCGTGTTGAGGGACGAAACGTCGCCAAGCACGGCCTCGAGGCCCGCGACGAACGACAGCACGGCCGCGACGGCGCCGATCAGGCAGCCGGCGGTCTTGGCGGCGTTGTCGGCCTTAATCAGCAGAACCGAGGCGAGCGCACCGATGCACGAGACGGCAAGCGATGCGATAAACAGCGTCATGCTATCCATTGTTTACGCTCCCTTCTGCTTTCTCGGACAGACCCTGGGCCACAGCGGTAACGTCGACGACCGGACCGTTTTCGATCGAGCGCAGGCGCTTGGCCTCGTCGAGCTCGCGATCGGCCGCGCCGCCCATGACAGTCAGCGCCTTGGTGGGGCACGCCGCCACACAATGCGGACCGTCCGGATCGAAGGCGCACAGGTCGCACTTAACAGCGCAGGTGTACTGGCCGGGAGCCCACGTAAGCAGGCTGCTCAGGGACTTAGGATACGAAGGCGTCGGGTCGCACATGCCTGCGACACCGGCGATAGACGTGCCATCGGGATGGATGGCTCCGAAGGGGCACGCGATGGCGCACAGCCTGCACCCGATGCACTCCTGCTCCTTGACGTGGATGCGATCGCCATCGTGCTCGATGGCATTCACCGGGCAGACCTCGGCGCAGGGGGCACCCTCGCAATGGTGGCAGGCAAGGGCGGCCGAAATACCGCCGGTCTTCACGAGCGCCAGGCGCGGCGTATCCTGAAGACCCTGCATCCGGTGGGCGTCGGCACAGGCGGACTGGCATGTTCCGCAACCGATGCACCTCTCCGGGTTGATGTCGATGAAGCGGTTCATCCCCACTTCCTTTCAAAATAACGGGCCGGGCTCCCGAACGTACGGGACGCCCGGCCCAAAAAGCCAACGAGAACGGGACTACACGATTTGATTCACGTGCGTCTCGTCGTCGAACTTGGCGGCGCCAGGCTCAACGTCCTGGGGAGCGGCGGCGTCCACCAGAGCCTGCTTGAGCTCGGTGTACTGACGCTCGACCTCGCCCTCGGCCCAGACCTGGTCGGCGATAGCGTCGACCTGGCAGGCGGAGAACTTGTCCTCGGGCGTATGCGAGACTGGGTCGACCTTGTGCATGGTCAGCTCGTTGCACTTGCCGATCCACCACTGGTAGGTCATATAGACCGTGCCCTTGTTGATGCGGTCGCTCACGTCGGCGCGGCTGTATACCTGGCCGCGGCGGCTGTGAATCGAGACGATGTCGCCGTTCTTGATGCCGCGCGCCTCGGCGTCCGCGGGATTCATGCGGACAAAGCCGGGCTCGTCGGCGAGCAGCGCCAACGTCTTGCAGTTGCCGGTCATCGAGCGGCAGCTGTAGTGGCCGACCTCGCGGACGGTGCACAGGATGAGCGGGTACTCATCGTCGGGAAGCTCGGAGGGCGCCTCCCAGTCGTGCGCCATCAGGTTGGCGCGGCCGTCCTTGGTGGTGAACTTGCCACCAGCGAACATGTCGGCCGTGCCGTGGTCGTTCACATCGGTGCTCTTGACGGGCCACTGGGCGTAGCCGCCCTCGGGAGCCATCTTCTCGTAGGTCGCGCCCACAAAGTTGGGGCACAGGCTAATGCACTCGTTCCAGATCTGCTCGGTGTTGTCGTAGTGCATGGGATAGCCCATACGCGTGGACAGGTCCGCGAAGATCTCCCAGTCGTGACGGCACTCGCCCTTGGGCGGAACGGCCGCGTCAAAGTGCTGGAAGCTACGGTCGGATGCGGTAAAGACACCCTCGTGCTCGCCCCAAGAGGTAGCGGGCAGGATGACGTCGGCGAGCATGGTCGTCTGCGTCATAAAGATGTCCTGGCAAATGAACAGGTCCAGCTCGGAGAGCGTCTTGCGCATACCGGCCGAATCGGGCTCGGTCTGCACCGGGTCCTCGCCGTAGTTGTAGAAGCAGTGCACCTTGCCCTCGTCGACCAGGTGGCCCAGGTCGGTGAGCTTATAGCCCTCCTCGAGCGGGAGCTTTTCCTCGGGGACGCCCCAAGCCTTGGCAAACTTGGCGCGAGCGGCGGGGTCGGTGACTTTCTGGTAGCCAGGGTACAGGTTGGGCAGCATGCCCATATCGCAGGAGCCCTGAACGTTATTCTGACCGCGCACGGGCGCGAGGCCGGAATTGGGTTTGCCGATCTGGCCGGCAACGCAGGCGATGGAGGCGATGGTGTGCACCGTCTTCAGGTTCTGCTTCTGCTGGCATACGCCCATGCCCCAGCCAATGATGGCAGAGGGCTTCGCCGTGGCGTACATCTCGGCAGCTTGGTGGATCAACGCGGGCTCGACACCCGTGATGTCCTGTACGGATTCGGGAGTGTAGTTCTTAATGGTCTCCCACCACTCGTCAAAGCCGTTCGTGTGCTCGGCGACGAATTCCTTGTCGTAGAGGCCATCGTTGACAAGACAGTTGGCAAAGGCGTTGAGGAACGCGACGTTGCAACCGTTCTTGATCGGAAGGTAGATATCGGCGATACGCGCGGTTTCGATATGGCGCGGGTCGGCGACGATGATCTTGCAACCCTTTTCTTTGGCTCGCACGATACGCCTTGCGACGATGGGGTGCGAATCGGCAGGGTTATAGCCGAAGAGGAAAATGCAGCCCGCATCCTCCATACCGGGGATGGAGCATGACATACAACCTGAACCAACCGTGTCCATCAGACCGAGGACAGTAGGGCCGTGTCAAGTACGGGCGCAGTTGTCCACGCTGTGGGTGCCGATGCACGCACGCGTAAACTTCTGCATGACGTAGTTCGCTTCATTGCCGCCGCCTCGCGAAGAGCCGGTGGTCATGACAGCGTTAGGACCATATTCGTCAATTATGGCCTGCATCTTAGATGCGGTGAAATCCAGTGCCTCGTCCCAGCTTACGCGCTCAAGATCCGCGCCCTTGGTGCGGCGGATCATCGGGTGCAGTACGCGAGGAGTCAAGATCTTGGTGTCGTTGATGAAGTCGTAGCCGCTCATGCCCTTAAGGCACAGCTCGCTCTGGTTGGTGATGCCGTTGAGCGGTTCGGTACCCACGACCTGGCCGTTTTGGACCAGGAGGTTAAACTGGCAACCGGCGCCGCAGTACGGGCAGATCACTTTATGCTTCTCCATGACACCCTCCTTCCTTTCTCTGCTACCGATTAATCGGTACGTATTTGACAATCATTGGGCCTGTCGCCCCAACACTTACGCCTCGTTTTCGATGGTGGCGCGGGCACGCTCGGCAGTCAGTTCTGCCAGACGCTCCTCGTCTACCAGGGTGAGGCCCTTGGTCGGGCACGCCTCGGCACACGCCGGACCGCCGGGACGGTCCACGCACAGGTCGCACTTGAGCACGAAGCTCTTAGTCTGCGAACCCACGCGAACGTCACCCATCAAGACGGGGACCTGCGTGGTCGCCACGCTCACGGCGCCAAAGGGGCATGCCATAACGCAGCTCTTGCAGCCGATGCAGTTGTCCTCGTTGACGCCGATACGATGGTTCTTTGGATCAAAGAACAAGGCGCCCGTAGGACAGGCCTTCGCGCACGGAGCGTCCTCGCAGTGGTGACATGCCACCGGCGCGGAGATCTCGTAGGTGCGCGTTACGCGCAAGCGAGGTGCGGCGATGTTGCCGGGAATATCGTGTGCCTCGATGCACGCCGCCATACAGGTTTGGCACCCAATGCAGCGTGAAGAATCAGCCACGACTCGTTTATTGCCCATGTTGTTCACTCCCTCCTGAATCCCATGCCGGAGAGACCCTGCCGACGTTGCCCCGAACCGCCCGTGGTCCGGCATCGGCGTATCGAGTGCATGCGGCGAAACAGGCACTTCGATAGAATTCCTCCAACGATATACAGGTTAAATATACGCAGTTGCAAGGGGCAAACTTGAGCATAGGCCCTGCAATACGGGTGTATTGCAGGGGTTTTGGCAGGTTGGAATTATTCTCTAGAAGCTATAAAGGTGAGTGTATTACATGCGTACTTCCAGGGGAGGGTTGATTTTCAATCTCAACGCAACAGCCTGAACGGGCCCCGCGTTTCCGCAGCT